>CAOJJB010000014.1 GCA_948436975.1 uncultured Clostridium sp.
AGACAATATTTTATATAAAGGTTATGTTATGAGTGATTATAATAAACATAAACAAAGAACAGCAGTAAGACATTTAAGAGAATATATAAAAGAGGTTACTGAAAATCCAAATTTAAAAACTGAAATTTTAGAGATAGGTGATGGATTAGCTATAACAAGAGTAGAAAATAAGATATAAATGGGTGAGCCCTGCTAATAAAACTGAATTATAAGTTTTTATTAGTAGGGCTCTAGTGCTATTTTTTTAAAGGGGTTGAGATTTTATAAACGCTTGATCCGTATAATATGATTAACCCCACCAATAAAACAAAGTAAAAGTCTTATTGGTGGGGTGTTTGAGGATTTAGCAGTTAAATAAAATAACTCTCCTCAGGAGTCTTTTTGTAAGCTTTTGGGTCTTCAGAATTAACAGGATAAATTTTTATAGCGTATCTTGTATATTCAATTCCCCAAAAATCATTAGCTACATCAATATCCGTAAAATTTGATAAAAGTTTTCCGTTTTGTACAAACTTATAGTTTGTTCTACCATGGATAATCATAATCCAAAAATCAACGAATATCTTGGGACATGCTAAAGGTGTTAAACCACTGTTTGTGTCTAAAACATCAGCGATTACAGTTGCATCATTGTCTGAAATGGTAGTAGAACCATATTGTAAAGCCAAATCAGAGAAGAATTCATGGTACTTCATAATCTACCTCCCAATTGTAATATAAACTCCTAAAAATCAATGCTCTATAGCATATTATACTATTATTTACATAAAAAATCAAATTTGAGAAATAAATAAAATTTTCTTTTCGTTGACTAAATTCATATAATGTAATAAAATAATTTAAACATTTAAATAAAACTAAAGAATATAAATATAATAAGAAAATAAATATTTTGAAAGGTGTTATTTATATGATTATTGAAGATGAAGAAAAAACAGTAATTACAGTTATTATGGCAGCTGGTAAAGGTACAAGAATGAAATCAAATAAATCTAAATTAGTTCATAAGATTTATGATAAAGAACTTGTAAAAAGAGTAACAGAAGTTGCAAAATCAATAGGATCAGACGAAGTGATAGCAGTAGTAGGGCATTTAAAAGAACAAGTAGAAGAAGTATTAGGAGATACAGTAAAATATGCATATCAAGAAGAACTTCTAGGCACAGGTCATGCAGTAATGCAAGCAAGTAAATATTTAGAAGGAAAAAAAGGAAAAGTAATTATATTATATGGAGATGTACCAATATTAAGAAAAAATACACTTGAAAATTTAGTAACAAAGAGTTTTAAGAATAAAGAATATGCAACACTTTTAACAGCAATATATGAAAATCCTACAGGATATGGAAGAATTATTCGTGATGAAGGTGGAAATATAAAAGCAATTGTTGAAGAAAAAGATGCAAATATGTTTGAAAAAGAAATAAAAGAAATAAACTCAGGAATATACTGTTTTGATATAGAAGAACTATTATCAGCTTTAAAACAATTAAAACCAAACAATGTACAAGGAGAATATTATTTAACAGATGTTATAAAAATAATGAACGACAAGGGGTTAAAGACAGGGGCTGTTATAGTAGAAGATAATACAGAAATATTAGGAGTAAATGATAGAGCGCAATTAGAACTATTAACAAGAGTTTTAAGAATGAGAATAAATGCAGAACATATGAGAAAAGGAGTAACAATAGAAGATGCAAATGCAACATATATTCATGATAATGTAGAAATTGGGATAGATACAATTATTCATCCAAACACAACAATAAAATCAGGAGTAATAATTGGAAATAATTGTGAAATAGGTCCGAATGCATATATAAGAGAAGGTTCTGTTATAGGTAATAATGTAAAAATAGGAAATTGTGTTGAAATTAAGAAAACAAAAATAGGAGATAGAACAAAAGTACCTCATTTCATATATTTAGGAAATACAGAAATAGGTAGTGATTGTAATGTGGGATGTGGAACAATAACATGTAATTATGATGGTAAAAATAAAAACGAAACAAAAATAGGAGATAGAGCATTTATAGGTTCAAATGTAAATTTAGTAGCACCAGTAACTTTAGGAGATGATGTGTTAATAGCAGCAGGTTCAACAATTACAGAAGATGTTCCAACAGGAAAAATGGGAATAGCAAGAGAAAGACAAATAAATAAAGATAAAAAATCTAAATAGTAAAGGAGTAAAATAATTATAAAAATACAAATAATTATTTAATAGAAATATGAATAATAGTGAAAATAATAAACTATATAAAAAAATTATAAATAATAGATTTAAAATTTCTTTTATAATGATTTGTGTTCTAACTATAATAGGTTTTTTTATAAATAAAACAGAATTGCAAAATGCTTTTTTTATCACAGATAAAGCATTTTGTTTGTGGTGGAATATAAAATTTTTTGCTTTATGTTTAATAAGTTATGAGTTATTTTTTATAATAACAAATAAAAATGAAAAACTAGCATTAAGTGGAACAATTATATTAGCTTTATCTGGAACGATTCAATGGAATTTAAATAATATAGATGCATTAATAATTGGAGAATTTATAACAGTATTAGTACAAAAGTTTTTTGAAAAAGATAAATTCAAATCACAAGTATTAATATCATCATTAATAACTATATTCTCAATAATTTATGTTTGGACTTTTAGATCATATGCAGTAGCTTTTGGATATTTATTTTTAGCATTAATTATATGGATTATACTTGAAAATAAAGATAAGTTAAAAGATAATAAAATATTAGGATTAGTAACATGTGTACTAAGTATATTAGGAATGATTATATCAGCATTATTTTTTAATAATCATAATATAGAATATTATGATTTAGAAATGAGTGGAGTATCAGTTTTATTTTCTTATTTATATAGTCCTTTATTACCTTTTTTCGATTTTAAGGGACAAGAGCTAGTATCTGGTATTATATCTATTTTTCCAGTTCCTATTATAATGTCATTATATTATATATATACTAAAGAAAAACATATATGTTTTTTATTACCAATAACAATTGTAACAGTCTTAGAAATAGTATTTTGTATGTCTGGTTTTCCAAACTTTATAAATAATATTACATTATTTTCAGAGGTTTCTGCTATAAGAGCTGTGTCATGTGTTCAAATAGCAAATTTATTTATAATGTTTTACTTTTTAGGAAATATAAAAGAAGAATTATTTAAAATTAAATATGCTATGAGAATAACAATTGTAATTGTTTGTTTATTAGTATTTGTGAGATTTCCAGTATATTTTTCCAATAAACAATTTTTATATATGTTTGTTTGTGAATTAAGTTTATTATCATTTTTATTATTAAATTTTTCTGATAAAAAGTATCAAAAGGTATTGATGTTTTTTTTAATTTTAATTACTTTAATTAGTGGAGTACCAGTAAATTTACTTATATAAGTGTAATTAAACTTGAATAATTTAAGTATTTGTGTGAAAGTTTTGTGTTAAATGTGGAAAGTGTGTAAAAAACTTTGACAACAAAATATGCTATGATATAATGAGTGCATTATAAATGAAGGATATTATTTTAATATCAAATAGGGAGAGTGGAAGAATGAAAAAAGTGTTTTTAATTGGAGCAGATGGAATGCTAGGTGGTGAATTAAAAGAAAGATTAGAAAAAAAATATGAAGTTGTAGGAACTACTATTGAAACTTTAGATATTTGTGATAAAGAAGCTATTCTTACTAAAGCAAAAGAAGTAAAACCATATTTTATTATAAATTGTGCTGCATTTACAAATGTAGATGCATGTGAAGTTAAAGAAGAATTAGCATTATCAGTTAATGGAACAGCATTAGAGAATATAGCTGAAGCAGCAAAACAAGAAAATGCAACTCTTATACATATAAGTACAGATTATGTTTTTGCGGGAAATAAACCAGTTGAAGAAGTTTATACAGAAGATATGGAGCCAAATCCAGTAAGTGCATACGGAAGAACAAAATTAGTGGGAGAAAACAATGCTAAAAAAGCAGAAAAATATTATATATTAAGAACAGCATGGCTTTATGGATTAGGTGGAAAAAACTTTGTAAAAACAATGCTTAAATTATCACAAGACAAAAATGAAATATCTGTTGTAGATGATCAACATGGGAGTCCAACATCAACAACAACACTTTGTGAAATAATAGAAAAAATAATGGAGAAAGAACCTGAATATGGTATATATCACTCAACAAATGAAGGATTTACTACATGGTGCAAATTTACAAGAAAAATATTTGAATTTGCAAATATAAATACAAAAGTAAAAGCAATAACCTCAAAAGAATATAAAGAAATGTACCCACAATCAAGTGATAGACCAACAAATAGTCAGTTATCTAAAGAAAAATTAAAAAATGTTGGAATAGTACCAGCAAATTGGGAAGATGCACTAAAAGATTATTTAAAAGAAGAATTAAAATAAAATATATAATGTGATTTAAATAAAAAGGAGGAATAAAATCATGAAAGGAATTATTTTAGCAGGTGGTAGTGCCACAAGATTATATCCAATAACTATTGCTGTATCAAAGCAAATGTTACCAGTATATGATAAACCAATGATTTATTATCCATTATCAACATTAATGATGGCAGGAATTAGAGAAGTTTTAATAATATCTACACCAGTACATTTACCAGCATTTAAAAATTTATTAGGTGATGGATCTAGATTTGGTATGAAATTAGAATATAAAATACAAGAAAAACCAGTAGGACTAGCAGATGCTTTTATATTAGGAGAAGAATTTATAGGAGATGATAATGTATCATTAATATTAGGAGATAATATGATATATGGTTCAAGAGTGGAAAGAGTTCTAAAAGCAGCAAGTAATTTAAAAGAGGGTGGAATTATATTTGGATATCAAGTGGCAGATCCAACATCGTATGGAGTAGTTGAGA
This sequence comes from uncultured Clostridium sp., assembly GCA_948436975.1. Lineage (GTDB taxonomy): Bacteria > Bacillota > Clostridia > TANB77 > CAG-508 > Scatovivens. The sequence continues at coordinate 4,929 of CAOJJB010000014.1, forward strand.
TTGACAAAACAGGAAAAGCACTATCAATAGAAGAAAAACCAGAAAATCCAAAATCTCATTTTGCTGTACCAGGAATTTATTTTTATGATAATAATGTAGTAAAAATTGCAAAATCAATTAAACCATCTAAAAGAGGAGAATTGGAAATAACAGATGTAAACAAGGTCTATATGGAACAAGGAAAATTACAAGTTATACCATTAGGAAATGGATATGCATGGTTTGATACAGGATCAGCAGACAGACTATCTGATGCATCAGATTATGTAAAAGCAATTGAATTAAGGCAAGGAACACAAATAGCATGTTTAGAAGAAATTGCATATAGAAATGAATGGATTTCAAAAGAAACACTTTTAGTAGAAGCAGAAAAATACAAAAAAACAGAATATGGAAGATACTTAAAAAGAATAGCAGAACAAGATTTTAAAGAATTCAAAGCAATATATGAAAGTGATTTATTTAATGCAAACTAATCAATTATTAGTTAATGTATATTATTTGTAAAACATAATTTAATGAAATTTTATATAAGGAAGGAAAAATAAAATGGGTAAATTTACTAGAATAGATACTTCAATAGAAGGAGTATATATAATAGAACCAACAGTATTTGGAGATACTAGAGGATATTTTATGGAAACTTATAGTAAACCAGATTTTGCTGAAATAGGAATAACAAATGAGTTTGTACAAGATAATCAATCAAAATCAAAAAAGGGAGTATTAAGAGGATTACATTTTCAAAAAGAAAATACACAAGCTAAACTTGTTAGATGTATAAAAGGAGAAGTATTTGATGTAGCTGTTGACTTAAGACCAGGGAGTAAAACTTATGGAAAATGGGAAGGTGTAATAATATCAGAAGAAAATAAAAAAATGTTTATGATACCTAGAGGATTTGCTCATGGATTTTTAGTATTATCAGAGGAAGCAGAATTTAGCTATAAATGTGATGATATATATAATTATTCAGCAGAAGGTGGATTAAAATGGGATGATCCTGAAATTGGTATAGTATGGCCAAAAGTCCAAGGAATTAAAGTAGAAGAGTATTTAACCTCTGAAAAAGATGAAAAGTGGCCAAGTTTATCAGAACTTAGAAAAACAGATTTATTTAAAAATTTAAAATAATGATAAACTATAGTAACACAAAATAATAGAAAGGAACAGAATTACAAAGTGAAAAAATCAACAGTAGCTATAATAATATTATTATTAACAATTATTTATGGTATTATTTTTTATTCATATCATATAAAAAATAGTAAAAAAGAATTAGAAGCAACATTAAAAACAGCTGAAGAAAAATATGAATTAAATAAAAAAATCTCAGAATTAGAAAATGAAATAGAAAAATTAAAAAATGGTTATTAATTTTAATATTACAAAAATAAGAGTGAAAGGAATTTAAAATATGAAAAATATATTAGTAACAGGAGCAGCAGGATTTATAGGTGCAAATTTTGCAGAATTAATGGTAAAAAAATACGAAGGGAAATATAATATAATAGTATATGATAAATTAACATATGCAGGAAATATTCATAATTTAGATAATATAAAAGATAAAATAACATTTGTACAAGGAGATATTTGTGATTTTGATTTTGTATTAGAAACATATAAAAAATACAATGTAGATGCAATAGTTCATTTTGCAGCAGAATCACATGTAGATAATAGTATAAAAACACCATTTATATTTACACAAACAAATGTAATAGGAACACATACACTATTAGAAGCAGCAAAACAATTTTGGAGAGAAGGGAGCTTAAATAAATTTGTCCATGTTTCAACAGATGAAGTATATGGAACACTTGGAGAAACAGGATACTTTACAGAAATTTCACCAATACAGCCCAATAGTCCATATTCTGCATCAAAGGCATCATCAGATTTAATAGCATTTGCATATGCAGAAACATATAAAATGAATGTTAGTGTAACAAACTGTTCAAATAATTATGGCCCATATCAACATCATGAAAAATTAATACCACATATGATATCTTTAGCTTTAAAAGATGAAAAATTACCAGTATATGGTGAAGGGTTAAATATAAGAGATTGGTTATTTGTAGAAGATCATTGTGAAGCAATAGATATAATTTTACATCAAGGTAAAAAAGGTGAAAGATACAATATAGGGGGGCACAATGAAAAAAGAAATATAGAAATAGTTAAACTAATACTAGAAAGATTAGGAAAATCAGAAACTCTAATTTCTTATGTAGAAGATAGAAAAGGACATGATTATAGATATGCAATAGATCCTACTAAATTAAAAAATGAATTTGGTTGGGAACCAAAAACAATGTTTAAAGATGGAATTGTTAAAACTATTGATTGGTATTTATCAAATCCAGAATATTTAATGAAATAATAAATATATGGGACATTCTCTTTTTGATTTATTGATTAGGGAATGTTTTATTTTGTTAAAAAAGTAATATATAGTGAAGTCCCCCCACCCTAGCTTTTAGAGCGAGGGTGAGGGGACTTCATTATCGGAATATTACCCCTGGGCATTCGGTGAACGCATAATCACCTATGCTGACACAAGAATGCGGTATAGAAAGACAAAGATTATAGCATTCGCTAAATGCCTCATCCCCAATTTCTTTTAATCCTTCTGCTAAATTGACCTCTGTTAGAAGAAGACACCGACTAAATGCTGCCTCTCCGATTTTTAAAATGTTTTTTAACGTTATCTGTTTTAGTGAAGCACATCCTTCAAAAAGAGAAGGTGAAATTTCTCTTATATTTGGAGAAATAGTGAATTCTTCTAAATATAAACAGTTTTGAAATGCTCCACTATCGATGTTTGATACGTTACTTGGAATGACAACGTTATTTAAAGCTGTACATCCCGAAAAAGCATACCTTCCAATAGAACATAAGCTTTCAGGAAAAACAACGCTTTCCAAGTGTCGGAAATTGTAAAAAGCTTTATCGGCAATTTTTGTTACACCCTCAGGAATCCGATATTGAATACAAGTCTGAGAGATTGGATCAGGAAAAAAATTATTTTTGTCCATTATATTATGACACCTCCTATAGCACACAGTGCAAAATTTGTAATATTATATCACAATTTACATAAAATGTAAATATATAAAATGTAATACAAAAAAAATTTATATTAACTTGAAGAATAGCAAGTAAAATGATACAATATGTAGGAAAAAATAATAAGAGGTATAAAAATTGGAAAAAATAAAAAAGCTAGGTAAATACAGAAATATAATGTTAGTATTAATGGACATATTTTGTATAGCATTTGCTTACTATTTAGGAGTTGTATTAATAACAGATACAGTATTTAAATTAAAACCATATTATACTGAAAGGCTAAGTAAAACAATAATAGTATCAGTAATTGTATATCAATTAGTATTTCATATAACTAAAAGATATAAAAATATAATAAAATATGAAGATGGAAAAGATTATTTTATGTATTTTATATTATGTATGGTATCATCTATAATAATATCAATAGTAAGAAAAGTTTTCCATATATTTATGTTAGAGAGAACAAAGTTAATATTATTAGCAGGAATTTTTATATCGTTAATGATGATATCTTATAGAGTGGTAATAAAATACATATTAGTAAATGATATTATAAACAAAAATAAAAATATAAACAAAGAAGAAAAGAAGAAGTTACTTATAATAGGAGCAGGAAATGCAGCACATGAAATAATAAAAACAATTCATACACGAATGTCAGCAACATATAACATTATAGGAATAATAGATGACAATAAAAAAAGATTAAACTATAATGTATCAGGAGTAAAAATAATAGGTAACAGAAATGATATAGTAAGAATATGCAAAGAAAACAAAGTTGATTTAATATTTTTTTCAATAGCAAACATTGATAATGAAAATAAAAAGCAAATATTAAATATATGTCAACAAACAAAAGCAAAAGTACGAATTTTACCAGGAATGAAAGAAATAATTAAAAACAAAAAATTATTTGAAAATTTAAGAGATGTTGAAATTGAGGACATATTAGGAAGAGATCCAATAAAACTAGATAATAATAATATAGAATCACTAATAAAAAATAAAACAATATTAGTTACAGGAGGAGGAGGTTCTATAGGTTCAGAGTTATGTAGACAAATCATAAAATACAAACCAGAAAAACTAATAATGTTAGATATATATGAAAATAGTTTGTATAATATAGAAATTGAATTAAAAACCAAATATCCAAAAGCAAAAATTGAAGCAGTAATAGCAAGTATAAGAGATAAAAAAAGATTAGAAGAAATTTTTGAAAAATATCGTCCATATTTAGTATTTCATGCAGCAGCACATAAACATGTTCCATTAATGGAACATAGTCCTTTAGAAGCTATAAAAAATAATATATTTGGAACATACAATGTTGTAAACATATGTGATAAATATGAAGTAAAGAAATTTATTTTAATATCAACAGATAAAGCTGTAAATCCAACAAACATAATGGGAGCAACAAAAAGAATGTGTGAAATGATAGTACAAGCTAAAAACAAAATAAGTAAAACAGAATTTGTAGCTGTAAGATTTGGAAATGTATTAGGGAGTAATGGATCAGTAGTTCCATTATTTAAAAAACAAATATTAGAAGGTGGGCCAGTAACAGTTACACACAAGGAAATAACAAGATTTTTTATGACAATTCCTGAAGCTGTTGAATTAATTTTGCAAGCTATAACATATGCAAATGGAGGAGAAATATTTGTATTAGATATGGGAGAACCAGTAAAAATATATGATCTAGCAGTAAGTTTAATAAAACTATCTGGATATATACCAAATGAAGATATAGAAATAAAAATAACAGGATTAAGACCAGGAGAAAAACTATATGAAGAATTATTAATGGGAGAAGAAGGACTTCAAAAAACATCACATGATAAAATATTTGTAGCAGAACCAATGGATATTACAATAGATAATATAACAGAAAAACTAGAAAAGCTTGATAAACTATTAAATAAAGAAAATGCTAACAAAGAAGATGCAAAAAAAACAATGAAAGAAATCATACCTACATATAATGAGCCAGAAAAAATTAATAAATAAATTGATAGAAAACAAAGATTATAAAATATAAATACTAGAAAGGAAAATTTATGAAAAGGATTTATTTAGCATCACCACACATGTCTGATCAAAAATATGAAGAAAAGTATGTAAAAGAAGCATTTGATACAAATTGGTTATCAACAGTTGGAAAGAATATAAATGAATTTGAAGAAAGTGTAAAAAAATACTTGAATATAAAATCAGCAGTGGCGCTATCTAGTGGAACATCAGCAATACACTTAGGATTAAAAGCATTAGAAGTAAAAAAAGATGATATAGTATTTGTATCAGATTTAACATTTTCAGCAAGTGTAAATCCAATAATATATGAAAATGCAACACCAGTATTTATAGATTCAGAATATGAAACATGGAATATGTGTCCAAAAGCATTAGAAAAAGCATTTGAAAAATATCCAAATCCAAAAGCTGTAATATTGGTATACTTATATGGCAGAACAGCTCAAATAGAAGAAATAATGAAAATATGTAAAAAACATAATGTACCAGTATTAGAAGATACAGCAGAAGCATTAGGAACAACATATAAAGGAAAATATTTAGGAACATATGGGAAATGTGCAGCACTATCATTTAATGGTAATAAAATAATAACAACAACAGGAGGAGGGATGTTGATATCAGATGATGAAAAAATAATAGAAAAAGTAAGATTTTGGTCTACCCAAAGCAAAGAACCAGAAAAACATTATGAACATAAAGAATTAGGATACAATTATAGAATGAGTAATGTATTAGCAGGAATTGGTAGAGGACAAATGAGAGTGTTAGAAGACAGAATAGCTAAAAAAAGAGAAATATTTGAAACCTATAAAAGAGTATTTGAAAATATAGAAGAAATAGAAATAACTGATGAAGAAAAAGAAGAAAGGTCAAATCGTTGGTTAACAACTATATTATTAAAACAAAATTCAAAAATAAAACCATTAGATATAATAGAAACTTTAGAAAAAGAGAATATAGAAGCAAGACGTGTTTGGAAACCAATGCATTTGCAACCAGTATTCAAAAAATATAAACTTATAAGTATAAATGAAGAAAATAATAAAATAAGTGTATCAGAAGACTTATTCAATAGAGGGATTTGTCTTCCATCAGATACAAAAATGACTCAAGATGAGAATATACAAATAGGGAAAATAGTGAATGAATATTTAAAATTAATTTAGTATATATATTATAATTTTAAATTGGAGAAAAAAATGTATAAAAAATTTATTAAAAGATTATTAGATATTATAATAAGTTTAGTAGGATTAATTATTCTATCACCTATAATATTAATATTAGCAATTTTAGTTAGAATAAAATTAGGAAGTCCAGTAATTTTTAAACAGGAACGACCAGGAAAAGATGAAAAGATTTTTAAATTATACAAATTTAGAAGTATGAATAATAAAAAGGATGAAAATGGAAACTTATTACCAGATAAAGATAGACTTACAAAATTTGGTAAATTAATGAGAGCCACAAGTTTAGATGAATTACCAGAATTAATAAATATTTTAAAAGGAGATATGAGTTTAATAGGTCCAAGGCCATTATTAGTACGTTATTTACCTTATTATAATGATAAAGAAAAACATAGACATGATGTAAGACCAGGATTAACAGGACTTGCTCAGGTTAATGGAAGAAATGCTTTAAACTGGGAAGATAGATTTAAGTATGATATTGAATATGTAAATAATATTACTTTTATAAATGATGTAAAAATTCTTTTTAAAACATTTTATAAAGTAATAAAAAAAGATAGTGTTATAACTGCAGGAACAGGTAAAGTAATAGCTTTTGATGAATATAGAAAACAACAAAATAAAACTGATACAAATAAATAGTATAATATTTTTAATATTTATAAAAATAAAAGGAAATAGTAACATGAAAAAAAGGGTATTAATCTTATCGTGTGGATCTTTAGCAGCAACAGATATGAACATGTCTTTAAAAGATAATGAAGAATTTGAAATCTTTGGTAGTTCTGTATATAAAAACCATGGTGTTTATGTATATAAAAACTATATATCAGATATTCCTCAAATTAAAGATGAAAACTTTATAAAAATATTAAATGAAAAAATAGCAGAATATAATATAAAATTTTTGGTATGTACACATGAAGATATTTGTTTATATTTACAAGCAAACGATAAAAAAATTAATGCTATTATAGTGCATTCAAATTATGATACAGCACTTTTATGTAGATATAAAAGTAAAACATATGAAAAAATGAAAAAGTATGACTTTGTACCTAAAATTTTTCAAAAAGAAGAAGTAAAAGAATTTCCAGTTTTTGTAAAAAAAGATACTGATCAAGGAGCAAGAAATGCATATAAAGTACAAAATCAAGAACAATTAGAATTTTATACAAGTAAACTAGAAATGCTAATATGTGAATACTTACCAGGAGAAGAGGTTACAGTAGATTGCTTTACTAATAAAGACCATAAATTATTATTTTGCAATCCGAGAGCATCAGATAGAATGCTTGCAGGAATAGATGTTCATGCTAGAAGAATAGAATTATCAGAAGAAATAAAATATATTGCAGAAAGTTTAAATAAAGAAATTGAATTTAGAGGATTTTGGTTTTTCCAAATAAAGAAAGATATAAATGGAAAATTTAAGTTATTAGAAATATCAACAAGAATGCCAGGAGCATTTAGTCTAAGTAGATGTTTAGATATTAATTTATTAGAAATGGCTTTAAAAGATTTTGATGGACAAGATGTAGACTTAACATTTAATGATATTAATATAGAAGCAGATAAACAATTTTTTGGAAAATATGCATTATCAATAGAATATGATGAAATTTATATAGACTTTAAAACCTGTTTTGAAAGTTTAAATAATATAAATCCATTAGTAATGTTATATTTATATCAATGTTCAAACAAAAATATAAAAATTAATTTATTAACAGAAAACACAAATAATACCTTAAAATATTTAGAAGAAAATAAAATTGCAAAAAGTCTATTTAAAGAAATTATAGAAATATCAAGAAATGAAATAAAAGATGTATTAAAAGAAAAAAGCATATTACTATCAAATGATGATAATTTAAAAAATGAAATTAGAAAGAAAAATAAAAATTATTGTTGCTTTTCTAATAATATAATAGAAGCATTAATAGATTGGAGATCTTAAAAATGGAAATAGGTAGTGAATATTGGAAATATGAAGGAAATTTAAATTGTAATAACTCAAATTTTTGGAATTTTGGAAAAGATAATAAATTTGTATTATTAGGAAGAACAGCTATATATTATGTCTTAAAAAATATATGTTTAAATAACAATATACAAAAAGTTTATTTTCCATCATATAGTTGTACATCAATGGAACAGCCATTTATAGACTTAGGGATAGAAATAGAATATTATGATGTTTACTATAATAATGGATTAAAATATAATATAAACTTAGAAGAAGAATGTGATATATTTTTTGCAATGAATTATTTTGGATATTCATCTACAAATATGGATAAATGTATAAAACATTTTAAGCAAAAAGGTAAAATTATAATAGAAGATATAACACATAGTATTTTATCAGAAAAAAAATATAGTGAAAATTCAGATTATTTAATTGGAAGTTTAAGAAAATGGTTTCCAATTGCTAGTGGTGGAATTGCAGTAAATTTAAACTCAAAATTTTCATTAGATTTAAACAAAAACCCTAACAAAGAAATGATAGATATAAAAAGTAAAGCTATGGAAAATAAAAAGGACTATATAAATCAGAAGATAGATAACAAGTCAGAATTTTTAAATCAGTATTCTGAAAGTGGTAAAATTTTAGAAAAGGATTATAAAAATTATAGTATAGATGAAGCATCACTTAAAATACTTATGGGAATTGATATTGGGGAAATCATTAAAACAAGAATTGAAAATGCAAAAGTAATTTATGAAAAACTAAAAAATAAATCAGAAATAAAATTTTTAATTAATGAATTTAATGAAAAAGATGGATTATTATTTGTTCCTATAATGTTAAAAAAAGAGATTAGAAATGATTTACGAAAATATTTGATAGACAATCAAGTATATTTACCAATACATTGGCCTTCAGAAGTAAATAAAAATAATGTAGTAGAACAGGAATTATCATTAATATGTGATCAAAGATATACAAAAGTGCAGATTGAAACATATATAAATAAAATATTAGAATTTTTAAAATAAAGGTTATTTTAGACAAGGAGATAATGTTGGGAGAAAGTATAGATTTATATTTTGATAAAAACTATGGAAAGCTTTATGAAAAAATAGAAAATGGAAAAGCTAAAATATTTGAATTTAAGAGTAAAAATGGTGAAATTATAAATCAGTTTATCATAAGAGAAATACAAGAAAAAATTGAAGAAAAATCTTATTTCGATATAGTTACGCCATATGGATATGGTGGGCCACTAATAAAAAAAATAGAAGGTAATAAAGAAGAACTTATACAAGAATTTGAAAAAGCCTTTTCAGAATATTGTCTTAAAAACAATATAGTAAGTGAATTTATACGTTTTCATCCTATAATTAAAAATTATAAAGATTTTGAAAAAATCTATAATGCAAAATATATGAGAAAAACTTTAGGAACTAGTTTAGAAAAATATGAAGAACCTGTGCAGGATGAATTTTCTAAAAGTTGTAGAAAAGAAATTAAAAGAATATTAAAAGCAGGAGTAACCTATAGAATTACAGAAAAACCAAAAAATCTTGAAGAATTTAAAAGAATATATTATTTGAATATGGAAAGAAAAAATGCATCAGAATACTATTTTTTTGATGATGAATATTTTAATAATATTTTAAAATTTTATAGCAATAATATTATTTTAGTAGAGGCTATATTTGAAGAAAAAACAATTGCAGCAGGATTATATTTTATTTATAATAATATAATTCATGTACATTTATCTGGAACAGATACAGAGTATTTAAGTTTATCACCAGCATACATTTTAAAATATGGAACAGTTTTATGGGGAAAAGAAAATAATTATAAATTAATACATTATGGTGGTGGATTATCTAATTCAGAAACAGATTCTTTATATTCTTTTAAAAGAAAATTTGCTAAAAATACAGATTTTGATTTTTATATAGGAAAAAAAATTTGGAATGAAGAAATATATGACAAATTATGTGATTTAAAAAAAGTAGATAAAAATGACGAATTTTTTCCAGCATATAGAAAAAAATAATTTGCTTTGAAAGGATAAGTAGTATTATGAAAAAGAAAATAATTGTAATATCAAATTTTACTAAACTTCCTTGGGAAAATGGAAATAGTAGATTTCCATACATAATAAATTTATTAAATAAAGAGGAATTTAATGTAGAATTGATAGCATCAAGTTTTTCTCATGGAGAAAAACAACAACGTAAAGATTTAAGTAAAAATGAAAAAAGAGATTATAAAATAACTATTATTAATGAACCAGGATACAAGAAAAATATATCTTTAAAAAGATTTTATAGTCATTATATATTTGCACAAAATGTAAAAAAATATTTACAAACAATAGAAAAGCCAGACATTATATATTGTGCAATACCATCATTAGATGTAGCAAGTGTAGCTTCTAAATATGCAAATAAAAATAATATAAGATTTATTATAGATATTCAAGATTTATGGCCAGAAGCTTTTAAAATGGTATTTAATATACCAGTAATTAGTGATATAATATTTTACCCAATGACAAAACAAGCAAACAAAATTTATAGTTTAGCAGATGACATAGTTGCAGTTTCTAATACATATGCAGATAGAGCAGGAATAATAAATAAAAAATATAAAAATAAAATAAGTGTATTTTTAGGAACAGATTTAGAATATTTTGATAAATGTAAAAAAGAAAATGAAATTATATATAATGATGATGTTGTAAGAGTAGCTTATATAGGAACTTTAGGTCATAGTTATAATATAAAATGTGTAATAGATGCATTAAAAAAGCTTAAAGAAAAAGGAATAAAAAATTTATTATTTGTAATAATGGGAAATGGACCACTAAAACAAGAATTTGAAAGATATGCAAGAGAAAATGAAATAAATTGTGAATTTACAGGAAGATTAAATTATGAAGAAATGGTAGGAAAATTAGCGTCATGTGATATTGCAGTAAATCCTATAACAAAAGGAGCAGCTCAAAGTATAATTAATAAAGTAGGGGATTATGCAGCAGCAGGACTACCTGTTGTTAGTACACAAGAGTGTATTGAATATAAAAAACTTGTTGAAGATTATGCAATAGGATATAATGTAGAAGCAGGTGAAGAATTAGCAGATAAAATAGAAATACTTTATAAAGATAAAGAGTTAAGAAAAAGACTAGGTTCTAATAATAGGAAGCTTGCAGAAGAAAAATTTGATAGAAAAAAGGCATATTTGGAAATAAAGAATTTATTAGAAAAATAGTAGGAAAGGTTTAAAATGAATTTTATAAAAAAATATAAAAACTTTTTTTCTGATATGATTTTAAATATGATTGGATTTGGAATATATATAATAGCACAACAAATATTATTATTACCAATACTTGCTAAACAAGTAAATGATGATATGTATTCAAGTATAGTACTATATATATCTATTTTAAATGTAATTTGTAATGTAACAGGTGGAGAACTTGGAAATGTAAGATTAGTAAGAGATAGCAAATATAAAGAAAAAAATATTATTGGAGATTTTACATCAATTTTAATTACTATTTCACCAATTATAGCAATTATAGTTTTTCCAATTTTAATTTATTTAAAATATACAATATTAGGAAGTTTATTGTTAGTTATAACTATTTTAATGGCGAATATTAGATTATATTCTACTTGTTTTTATAGATTAGAACAGAAATATAAAAAAGTAATATTTCAAAATATATGTTATTTAACTGGTATAATAATAAGTTTAATACTATTTAAATTTAATAATAATATTTATATATTGTTATTTATACCAGAATTTATATCTTTATTATATGCTCTAAAGAATTCTGATTTACTAAAAATGAAACTAAAAAAAACAGAGGAACTAATAAATACAATAAAAAAATTTTTTAAATTAGGATTTGTTTCATTATTAACAAATTTAATGAACTATTTTGACAAATTTTTAATATATCCAATGTTTGGAGCAACATCTGTTGCGGTATATTATGCAGTTAACTCAATGTCTAAAATAACAAGTTTAATAACTAACCCAATGTCAAATGTAATACTGTCATGGGTATCTAATAGTAATACACAAAATAGTAAAGTAAAAATATTAAAAGCAACACTAATATCTAATATACCTATAATATTATTAGTAAGTTTTTTAACAATACCATTTACATATATAGCATTAAAAATTTTATATAGTCAATATGTTTCTGATGCAATGATACTAATAATACCAATAGCAATTACATCAGGTTTTGGAACAGCATCAACTTTAATAAAATCAGTTTTGTTAAAATTTAGTAATACTAATAAATTGCTTATAACTTATGTTATTTATTTTTGTATTTTTATACTATTAGGATATTTTTTTAGTAAAACAGCTGGATTACTTGGATTTACAATTGCAAACATGATTTCAAGAATTACTTTATGGGGGCTATTTATATTATTATTGATAATTTCTAAAAAAGAGGAGATTAATGAATGATTCCAAAAAATATACGAAAGCAAAATGAATTACCAATTCTATTATTTTTTATATTATTTTTAAATTATATACCACTTTTTCTTATAAATTATAATACAAAAACTTCAAATGCTGTTGGAGTAAAAGAAATGACAATTTGTTTTGGAATTGAATGTTTTGTTCTAATAGTATTTTTATTTAAGAAAATTAAGATTAATAAAAATATAATAATACAATTTGTTTTGTTGTTAATAACAACAATTATTATGTTTATAATACAAATACCAAATTACAAATCTGGAAATTATGAAATAATGGATTTTGCTAATATTATATGTATAGCAATAAACATATTTTTATTATTTATTTTATTATTAAATATACAAGTAAATGAGGATAATATATATAGTTTTTTTAAAGGTATAATTGGGCTTGGAATTTTATCTTGTATAGTGAATATAGTTTTATATCATCAAGAGATTTTAGGACTGTTTGGCATAAATAGAGATGTAAGTTTTTTTAGTATAAAAAGTTTTTTTGCACATAGAAATCAGTTTGCAATTTTTTTATACATATCAATTATATCTAACATATTTATGATATTAAAAACAGGAAAAAAGATATATATTTTAACTATAATAGTATTTGGAATTAATTTAATTTTTACAGCATCAAGAACAGGAATATTATGTACAGTAATTTTTATATTTTTATTTTTTGTTACTACACCAAAAATAAAAATAAGATATAAACTATTAATTTTAGTTATATGTGTAATTTTAGCTGTATTATCTTTCATAATAGTGTATAAATATGTTCCTAAGTTAGCAGAAAGTATAGATAAAGTATTTATAAGATCACAAAGCTTGAAAAATTTGACAGGAAGAACTGTTATTTGGAAAACAGGAATTGATTTAGTAAATAAAGATATTAAAAGTCTTATTTTTGGAGTTGGAAGGTTTATAGGAATAAAAGCATTAGACGAAAATGTATATATATATGAGAAAATAACACAATTCCATAGCTTTTATATAGATATGTTAGTTACAGGTGGATTAATGGAATTATTATACTTGTTATCAATATATATGGTGGTTGTGAGAAGAATTATAAAATCATCAATGGATAAAAAATATAAATCTCTATATATAAGTATTTTTATTAGTTATGCAATTTATTGTTCATGTGAAAGTTTAAGTAGATTTTCAATTGGATGTGCAGATACAGTATGTCTAATTGCTTTTATAAGTATACCACTTTTACATGCTAATAGTATAAAGGAAAATATAAAAACTATTGAAAGTGCTAAAGAAAAGGATGGAGAGGAAGAAAAATGATTTTTAAAGGAATAAATATATTAGTATTTTTATTTATAATACCAATAATGTTAGGATTACTACTTATAAAATTATTTTTAAAAAAACAAAAAGATAATATTATACTATCTTTTGTATTAGGAATAATACTTGAATTTGCAATTTGTGAAATTATAGCTGTACCAATGATTTATCTAGAAAAAAGTTTACAAGAATTAGTAAACTTGCATAATATAATAATTGGTATTTTAGTTATTATATCTTTTATAATTAATGTAAAAAGTTTTAAAGAAATTATAAAAAATAGTTTTAAATTTTTAAAACAAAGTCCTAAATTGTTATTTATTCTAGTGATAATATTAGTAGGAGTACAAGCTTTGGTACTAGCTGGATATATGCATGAAGATGCAGATGATGCAACTTATGTTGCGGGAGCGACAGTGTCTGTCCAAACTGATACTTTATATAAGTATTCTGCACAAACTGGACAAACTACAGGTGGTGAACAATTAGCGCCTAGATATAGATTAGGTCCATTTCCATTATATATTGCAATTATAGCAGTTTCAATAAATATGCATCCAGCAATAGTTGCACATACAATTTTTCCAATTATATTTATACCAATGGCTTATATGATATATGGAATGTTAGCAAATAAATTATTTAATGGAAATAAAAAAAATGTTTTTATATTTCTAATTTTATTATCTATAGCTCATATATGGGGAAGTTATTCTATAAGAACCAACTTTACTTTTCTTCTATTCCGTATATGGCAAGGGAAAGCAATTCTTGCTAATATTATAATACCTTTAATATGGTTACTATTTGTTATAGGAGAAGAAGATAAATTTAAATTTGGAAGTTGTGTATTAATATTTATAACTATATTAGGTGGAATATTAACAACTACTATGGGAATTGCTTTACCACCAATAGTATTAATGAGTTTATCATTAGCTTATGAAATTCCAAAAATAATAGATAAAGAAAATAAATTTAGAATAACAAATATATTAAAATGCTTAGCTTGTTGTATTCCAGCAATAGTTTATGGAGGAATATATTTTATGTTATAGTTATTAAGACGAAAAGGGAGTTAGATATGTTTACTGAAAATTTAGAAGTAATAAAAAATACATTTTTAGAATTTAAAGGGACTGGTATGTATATAGCATTATTTTTAGTATCAATGATATATATTTTGGAAAAAGAGGAAAATAAAAAAGTAAAAAGTTTTTTTATATATTATTCTATTATTACAATATTTATAACTTTAAATCCAATATTTAATAAAGTGGTAAGTCCAATATTTACAGATTCAGTATATTGGAGAGTTTATTGGGTGTTTCCTTTAGGAATAACAATAGCTTATGCGGGGACTAAATTTATAATTGAACATAAAACAAAATTAAGTCAAATATTAGCAAGTATTAGTATTTGTATTATAATAATTATAAGTGGAAAATATATTTATACAAATAGTAATTATAATAAAGTTGGAAATTTATACAGGCTACCTGACGAAAATGTTTTAGTAGCTCAATTAATAGGTGCAGATGAAAAGGAAAATAAAAAAGCACTTGTACCAGAAACATTAGTTGCACATATAAGACAAATAGATGCTACTATAGAATTAGCTTATAGAAGAGATCCTAAAGGAGGATATGAAGATAATCAAATGGTACAAGCACTAAATTCTGGAAATGTAGAGTGGGTTGATATAATTGCCAAAACAAATAATTGTAATTATGTAGTATTTAAAAAAGCAGTTGTATTAACAGATAAAATGGAAAATTATGGATATGTTAAATTAAATGAAACAGAAAATTATGCAATATATAAGACAAAATAAAAAAATTCAAATATAAAAGCTAAGTAAATAGGAGTAATAAAAATGAAAATATTAGTAACAGGTGGATTAGGTTTTATTGGTTCACATACAGTAGTAGAATTATTAAATGAAAATAATGAGGTTATTATAGTTGATAATCTTTATAATAGTAGAGAAGAGGTACTAGAAAAGTTAGAAATTATTACAGGAAAAAAGATAAAATTGTACAAATATGATTTAATGGATAAAGAGAAAATAGTAGAAATATTTAAAGAAAATAAAATAGATAGTGTAATACATTTTGCAGGTTATAAAGCTGTTGGAGAATCAGTAAAAAAGCCTTTAATGTATTATTCTAACAACTTAATGAGTACAATTAATCTTTTAGAAGTAATGCAAGAATATAATGTAAAAGATATAGTATTTAGTTCTTCAGCATGTGTATATGGAGATCCAGGAGTGCCAAAATATACAGAAAATATGGAAAGAGGAAAAACTAGTAGCCCATATGGAACAACAAAGGCTATGATAGAGAAAATATTAGAAGATTTATATATTTCTGATAATACTTGGAATATTACAATTCTTAGATACTTTAATCCAGTTGGTGCTCATAGTAGTGGTTTAATTGGAGAAGAACCAAATGGAATACCAAATAATTTAATGCCATATATTATGAGAGTCGCATCAGGAAAATTAGAACAATTAAGTATATTTGGAAATGATTATCCAACTCCAGATGGAACGGGTATAAGAGATTATATTCATGTTGTAGATGTTGCAAAAGGACATGTAAAAGCATTAAAAAAATTGAATAAAGGATTAGATATATATAATCTTGGTTCTGGAAAAGGAGTAAGTGTTTTAGAACTTGTAAATACTTTTGAAAAGGTAAATAATGTGAAAATAAATTATAAAATAGTAGATAGAAGACTGGGAGATTTACCAGAATATTATGCAGATGAAAGAAAGGCTTTAGTAGAACTAGATTGGAGAACAGAGAAAACATTAGAGGATATTTGTAGAGATGCTTGGAATTTTGAAAAAAATAATTGTTAAACAAATTATCTAGATTGCAAAATTATGTAAATTGTGTTAAGATTATTATATAAGCGCGATAAATAAAAATGGAGGTGGCCACTATATGATAGATAATACATTATTTGCAATTCTATTTGTTTCATTGTTCGTAATTTCAGTATTAGTTGATATAGTTCGTTGTGAAAAAGAAAAAAGAGATGAATTGAAAGACAAAAAATAAAAGTGGTAATGGTAAATGGTAAGAAGGCAAATGCTTAATAGTGTTTGCTTTCTTATTTATTTTTAATACACATTTATATTAGACAAAATAAGTATTAATTTAAAGAATGAGGGGCTGTCCAGTGATTGAACTTGGAATATAGTTCATATTTCTTTTTTGGTTAATAAAATATATTATAATAAATTGTATAATGAATGTGCATAAATAAGATGTATTAAAATATTGATATTTAAATATGTTAGTGATATAATAAGCAAGAAACTAATAGGTAAAAAAGGAAGAAAAATGGAATTTTTTAAAATACTTTTCAAAAACAAAAAAATAGCAATAAAACTAGGAAAAAATGATTTTAGAAATAGATTTGCAAATACTAGTTTAGGAGCAATTTGGGGATTTATACAACCATTTATATTTATGATAACATATGTAATAGTATTTCAGTATATATTAAAATCAAACAGTTCTGGAGAATATCCATATGTAGTATGGTTTTTACCAGGAATGTCAATGTGGATGTTTTGTAGTGAAGCAATTTTAACAGCAAGTAATTCAATAAGAAATTACAGTTATTTAGTAAAAAAGGTGGTATTTCCAGTAGATCTTATACCAGTTATATCTTTAACATCAGCTAGTTTTATAGGATTATTTTTAATATTAATAGCAGTAATAGTATCATCATTATTTGGATTTATGCCAAACTTTTTTAATGTGATATACATATTATTTTGTGCAATATGCTTTATAATAGCAATAACTAGGCTTACATCAGCATTAACAACAATAGTACCAGATTTTGCACAACTATTATCAATATTAATTCAACTATGTATGTGGTTTACACCAATAGTTTGGAACTTAGGTTTTATATCTAGTTCTAAATTAGTAAATACATTTAAGTGTATGCCATTTACTTATTTAGTAGAAGGATTTAGACAAGCATTTATGGATAATTCAAATATTATTACAGAAAATAATGGAATATTTACTTTAGTATTTTGGATAGTAACAATAATAATATTTATATGGGGAAATAGAGTATTTAATAAAACAAAAAAAGATTTTGCAGATGTTTTATAATAAAAAGAGCAAAAACAATTGATATTTAAAACATTAATATATTGTAGTTTATGGGAAAATTTTATAAATGAAAAAGTAAATCTATCAAGTTAGAATTAGAAGGAAAATAGTGTATATATTAAAAAGTGAGGAATTTAAATGGAAACCCAAAATGTAGATATTTTACTTGCTACATATAATGGAGAAAAATATTTAGAATTACAATTGGACAGTATTTTATCACAAACATATAGTAATTTTAGATTATTAATCTCTGATGATTGTTCTTCAGATAATACAAGAAAAATCCTAGAAGAATACAAGAAAAAAGATAATAGAATATTTTTATACTTTCAAAAAGAAAATCTTGGAGTAGTAAAAAATTTTGAATATTTATTACAAAAAGTAGAAAGCACATATTATATGTTTTCAGACCAAGATGATATATGGAAAAAAGAAAAGATAGAAAAATCATTAAAGAAAATAGAAGAAACTAAAAGTGATTTAGTTTATTCAGACCTAGAAGTAGTAGATGAAAATTTAAATATAATATATAACTCATATTGGAAATTAAAAGGAATTTATAGAAAAATAAAAAAATATAATAATTTTGAAAGTTTATACTTAAATAATTTTGTAACAGGATGTACAATAATTTCTAAAAAGACTTTAATAAATAAAGTTTTGCCTTTACCAAATACAAGCAAATATGTATTACATGATTATTGGATCCCATTAATAATAAGTCAAAAAGGAAAAATAGGTTATATAGAAGAACCACTAATAAAATATAGACAACACAAAAATAATGAAATAGGTTCTAAAAAAAGATCTGATGAAATATCTGAATTTGATAAAATAAGAAAGTTATTTATAAATGTAAAAAAGGAGCATTTTAAAGTATTTATAGAAAATGAAAATAAATTTATTAATGAAAATATAAAAGATTTAAATAAGGTTTCTTTAAAATATTATGAAATGTTAGAAACTAAAAAAAGTATTAACTTTAAAAATTGGAATTTATTTTTTAAACTTTATAAATATGAAGGATTTATTTATAAGATGGAAAACTTTCTAATTTTAAATATACCAATAATAACAAGATTATTATTTAAGTTAAAAAAGATAGTAAAAAGGTAAGCATAGTTTAAAAATATGTACCTAAAAATGTCTTTCATTTAAAATGAAATAAAATACATCATATTTTGATTAACATCTAATACAGAAAATCGAAAGGAAAATAATATGAGTGATACTGATATAGTAATTAAAATTACAGATTTAGTAAAAGAATATAAAATGTATACAAATAAAAAAGATAGATTATTAGAGGCACTTCTTCCTAATTATAAAAAACATTCTAATTTTAAGGCAATGGATAATTTGAACTTAGAAATAAGAAAAGGTGAAGTTTTAGGAATTTTAGGAAAAAATGGTGCTGGTAAATCTACTTTATTAAAAATGATTACAGGAGTAGTTAGTCCTACATCTGGAAAATTAGAAGTAAATGGTAAAATAAGTTCTTTATTAGAATTAGGTGCAGCTTTTAATCCAGATTTAACAGGTTATGAAAATATATATCAACATGGACAAGTTATGGGTTTAACAGATAAAGAAATAAAAGAAAAAGAAAAAGAGATAATTGATTTTGCAGATATTGGAGAACATTTATCACAACCTGTAAAAACTTATTCATCAGGGATGTTTGCAAGATTAGCTTTTGCTTGTGCAATAAATGTTGATCCAGATATTTTAATTGTTGATGAAGTTTTATCAGTTGGTGATATGGCTTTTCAATTGAAATGTTTCAAAAAATTTGAACAGTTTAAAAATAATGGTAAAACAATAATATTTGTTACACATAATATAAATGATGTTATGACAAATTGTAATAGAGTAATAATTTTAGAGAATGGTAAAAAAACCTTTGATGGTTCTGTAAAAGATGGAGTAAATAGATATAAAAAAATAATAGTAGGATTATCACCAAATGAGCAAGATGAGCAAAACAAAGAAGAAAATGAAGATACTCAAATACATAAAGTCAATAATACAAAAGAAATTGTACAAGATACAGAATGTTGGAAAGATAAACTTAATCAAAATCCAAATATGATAGAATATGGAAATAAAGAAGCAGAAGTTATAGATTATGGAATTTTTGATAAAGATGGTAATACTATAAATATATTTGATAATGGAGATTATGTTACTTTTAAATCAAAAGTTAGATTTAATAAAGAAATAAAAGAACCTATATTTACAGTAACATTAAAAGATTTTACAGGTAAAGATATTACAGGAACTAATTCAAATATAGAAAAAATAGCAACAGGAACATATAAAAAGGGAGAAACAGTAGTAGCAGAATTTACACAAAAAATACCTGTAGCCCCAGGAAAATATACAGTATCATTTAGTTGTACCAAATATAATTCAAAAGGTGAATTAGAAGCTATGAATAGAAAATATGATGCTTTACTAGTAGAAATAATTACAACAAAAAGCACTGTTGGAATTATAAGACTAGATTCTAAAATTAACATAAATAAAGTAAATTAAGGTTTTATAGATTCCTAAAAAATCTAAATTTTAAATTGATACAGAGGCAAGTAAATGAAAATGGATTTATCACATTTTAAAAAAAATATAATTTCTTGGTATCCAATCAAATATAATCAATCAATTTTAGAAATTGGAAATGATAAACAAATAGTTTCAGAATTAGAGAAAGTAGCAAATGTTGTTTCAATTACACCAGAAATAATAGGTAGTTATAATACAGAAAAAAAATTTGATTTTGTAGTTTTAATTGGAACTTTAGAAAAATTAAGAAATGAAAAAGATATTATAAAAGTATTAGAAGGATCAAAAAAATTTTTAAAAGAAGATGGAAAAATACTTTTAGCAATGCAAAATAAATTTGGAATGAAATATTGGGCAGGAGAAAATGTAAATGAAAACCTAAAAGCATATTCTTCAATTATAAGTGCAGAAGGAAATATATTAGGTATAAATCAAATAGAAAATATTTTAACAAGCTTAAAATTCAAATATAAATTTTACTATCCACTACCAGACTATAAATTAACAAATGTAATTTTCACAGATAATTTTATGCCAGATAATGAAAGTATAGATGCAAGAGATTTAACATTTTGTGATAGTGAAAGTACATTAAATTTTTCTGAAAGAGATGCTTATAAACAAATATTAAGTAGTAATAAAGAACAATTTCGATTTTTCGCAAACTCGTTTTTTATAGAAATTTCACTAAAAGAAAATTTTGAGAATATAAATTTTGTAAGTTTTGGAATTACTCGTAAAGAACAATATCAAATAAAAACTATTATAAAAGACGATTTTGTATATAAATATCCAAATAATAAAAAAGCTATAGCACATATAGAACATGTATCAGATAATATAAACTCACTAAAAGAATGTAATATTGAAGTATTGGGAGAATATAAGGAAGATTGTATAAAAAGTGAATTTTTAAATCAGGCAAAATCTCTTGATAAAGTAATGATGGAGGTATATTATAAAAATGGATTAGAAGAATTAATACAAAAAATAGAAGAATTCAAAAAAGATATATTAGAAAAATTAGTAAGTGAAAAAATAGAAGGTAAAAATGTTTTTAATAAGTATGAAATAAAAATACCAGTAAAATTAAAAGAGAAATTACATTTTGCAAAAAAAGGAATATTAGACTTAATTTTTCAAAATTGTCTAGTAAAAGAAAATAAGATTTATGCTTATGATCAAGAATGGTCAGAAGAAAATGTACCAATAGAATTTATATTATATAGAGCAATTATTTATTTTACAGAATTAAGGAATAAAGAAAATATAGAAAAAATATTTGAATTATTAGGTTTAAGTGAATATATAGAATATTTTGAAATATTAGAAAACAAAATACAAGAAAAAATTGTTGACCAAGATGTATGGAATTTACATTTAGAATGTGTTAGAGAAATTGGAAATACTAGAGAAATTTTATATAATTATAAAAATAAATTAAGTGATGCTAATGAACATATTGAAGATTTAGAAAAAAATGTAGAAGAATACAAGCAAGGAATACAAGATTTAACAAAACTTATAGAAAATAAAGATATAGAACTTGTTAATTATGCTAATCAAATAAGAGGAATATCAAATTCATTATCCTGGAGATTAACTAAACCACTAAGAATTATTGCATGGATGCTTAATCCAAAAAGTGGGGCAACTTTAGTAGATAGAATTTTACCACCAGGTGGAAAAAGAAGAATAGAATTTGATAGAAAACAAACAGAAAAAAAATATAATAAAAAAGTAAAAAATTATTTTAAATTAACAGATTTAAAAACAGCAGAATATTGGAAAGGAATAGATCATAGAGAATATCTAAAATATGAAAAGGATTTAGAGAAAGAAAAAGAAAATCAATATACAGATTATGAAAAATGGATTTTATCAAATACACCAAATAATTTAGAATTAGAAAAACAAGAGAAAACAATTTTTAGAAAAAGACCTAAAATAAGTATTGTAATACCACTTTATAATACAAATATAGAGTTTTTTAGAGAACTTTTATATACAATACATTGTCAAACATATTCAAATTGGGAACTTTGTTTAGCAGATGGAAGCGAAAAAGAACTTACAGAAATAAAAGAAATGTGTTCTAAAGATAAGAGAATAAAATATAAATTTTTGGGTGAGAACAAAGGAATTTCAGGTAATACAAATGCAGCAATAGAAATGGCAACAGGAAGTTATATTTCATTAGTAGATCATGATGATATGTTAAATAAAAGTGCATTATATGAGGTAGTAAAAGTTATAAATACTATAAAAGATGTAGATTTTATATATACAGATGAAGATAAATTTCATTTTATTGATGAATCAAGATTTGAACCACATTTTAAACCAGATTATGCACCAGATACCTTAAGGGCAAATAACTATATTTGTCATTATAGTGTTTTCAAAAGAAGTTTATTAAAGAAAATAGGTGGTTTTAAATCAGAGTTTGATGGGGCACAAGATTATGATATTATTTTAAGAGCAACAGAACAAGCTAAAAAAATAGTTCATATACCAAAAGTATTATATCATTGGAGAATTCATAAAAATTCTACAGCAATGACATCAGAGGCAAAACCATATGCAATACAAGCTGGAAAAAGAGCCATTGAAGAACATTTAACTAGGATAGGATTAAAAGGAAAAGTAACAGAAGGTGTAAATTCAGGAACATATCAAATAGATTATGAAATAATAGGAAATCCTAAAGTTACTATTGTAATACCAAATAGAGATGAAATGAATACTTTAAAAATGTGTATAGATTCAATAGTAGAGAAAACAACTTATAAAAATTATGAAGTTGTTATTGTAGAAAATAATAGTAAGACAAAAGAAATTTTTAATTATTATGAAGAAATAGTACAAAATCCAAAAATTAAAGTTTTAAATTATAATAAAAATTCAATTTTAACAATAGATGGTGAAAAGAAATTTGATAATAGAGATAGTTATAGAATAGGTTTTAACTATTCTAGAATAATAAATTATGGAGTAAAGAATACAGATGGAGAATTTATAGTTCAATTAAATAATGATACAGAAGTAATAACAGAAAATTGGATAGAAAAAATGGTAGGATTTTGTCAAAGAGATGATGTTGGAGTAGTTGGAGCGAAACTTTATTATCCAGATGAAACAATACAACATGCAGGTATTATAGTAGGAGCAAGAACTGTTGCAGCACACGTATTCAGAGGAATAGCCAAAGAGGATCAAGGATATTTTGGAAGAGAAAACTTAATTCAAAATATGAATGCAGTAACAGCAGCATGTATTATGACAAAAAGATCTATTTATGATAAAATTGGATATATGAATGAAAGTTTTGCGGTTGCATTTAATGATGTAGATTTTTGTTTAAGAATTAGAGATATGGGGAAGCTTGTAGTTTATAATCCTTTTGTAGAATTATGGCATTATGAATCTAAAAGCAGAGGAGATGATAACGCTCCAGATAAAATAGAGAGATTTCAGGAAGAGATAAATCTTTTCTTAAAAACATGGAAAGATAAATTAGATAAAGGTGATGAATATTATAATAAGAATTTTAGATTAGATTCAGATCAATATGAAATTAGAACAGATAAGATTGATTAAAATGTATAAGTTATTGTAAATGAAAGGAAAATAAAATGAACATTATAAAACATAGAATTAATCAAATTAAATTTTATATTGGAAAATATGGTTTTATAAAAACACTAAAAAAATGTATAAAAACTATACTAAGAAAAATTATAAGATTTTTAAAAGGTGAAAAAGATTTACAATATGGTGATTATGGTGGATGGATAAAATATAATGAACTAAAAGATGCTGACTTAAAATTACAAATGAAAAAACAATTTAAAAATTCGCCTAAAATTAGTGTAATAGTTCCAATGTACAAAACAAAAGAGAAATTTTTCAAGGATTTAGTAAAATGTATGATAAATCAAACATATTCAAATTGGGAACTTTGTCTAGCAGATGGAAGTCCAGAACCAAACGAAAATTTGAAAAAATATTATGAACAAGATGAAAGAATTAAATATAAATTTTTAGGTGAAAATAAAGGAATTGCTGGAAACACTAATTCAGCAATAGAAATGACAACAGGTGAATATATAGCACTTTTAGATCATGATGATATATTAGCAGATTATGCATTATTTGAAGTAATAAATTGTATAAATAAATATCCAAATGCAGAATTTATATATTCAGATGAAGACAAAATTGATGAAAATGATAATAGATATGATGCATATTTTAAACCAGATTTTGCACCAGATACATTAAGATGCCAAAATTATATATGTCATTTTAGTATTTTCAAAAAAGAATTAATGGATAAATTACAAGGATTTAAAGTAGATTATGATGGAGCACAAGATTATGATATTTTCTTAAGAATGTCAGAATTAACAAAAACAGAAAACATAAAACATATTCCAAAGATTTTATATCATTGGAGAGTACATAGTGAATCAACAGCTAAATTGAATAGTAATGCAAAGAATTATGCATTTGAAGCTGGGAAAAAAGCAATAGAAGACCATTTAAAAAGAATTGGATTAGAAGGTACTGTATCAGAAGGATGTATAGAAGGAATTTATAGAATAGATTACAAAGTAAAAGGAGAACCAAAAGTATCAATAGTAATACCAAATAAAGATGGAAGAGATATTCTAAAAGTTTGTGTAGATTCTATTTTAGAAAAAACAACTTATAAAAATTATGAAATTGTTATAGTAGAAAATAATAGTGAAACAGAAGAAATATTTGAATATTATAAACAAATAGAGCAAAATGAAAAAATAAAAGTAGTCAAATACCCAAATAAAGGTTTTAACTATTCAGCAATTATAAATTATGGAGTAAAAGAATCAGAAGGAGAATATATAGTACAGCTAAATAATGACACAGAATTAATAACACAAAATTGGCTTGAAATAATGCTAGGATTTGTACAAAGAGAAGATGTAGGAGCTGTTGGAGTAAAATTATATTTTCCAGACGAAACAATTCAACATGCAGGAATAATAGTAGGAATAGGAGGAATAGCAGGAAACAGATTTAAAAGTATACCAAAAGATGGACATGGATATTTTGCAAAAGAAAGTATGATAGAAAATTTAAGTGCAGTAACGGCAGCATGTATAATAACACCAAAATCAATATATGAAGAAGTAGGGTGGATGGACGAAAAATTAGCAGTAGCTTTCAATGACGTAGATTTTTGTTTAAAAATAAGAGAAAAAGGATATTTGGTAGTATATAACCCATTTATAGAATTTTGGCATTATGAATCAAAATCAAGAGGTCAAGAAAATACACCAGCAAAAATTAAAAGATTTCAAGGAGAAATTAGTACCTTTGAACAAAGATGGGGAGAAATATTAGAACAAGGAGATCCATATTATAATATTAACCTAAGCTTAGATACAGAAGTATATCACATGAAAAACATAAAAGTTTCATATTAATGTCGAATTTTAGTTACTACAGCCTAAATATAGAATAAAGTATTATAAGTTATAGAAAGTGATGGAAATTAATGAATATAAAAAATAATTTTAGAAAAGTAATATATTATTTTAAAAGATATGGAATTATAGAAACAATAAAGAAAATTTTTAAAAAGATATTACATATAAAAGAAATTAGAAGAACAAACCAAGAACAATATGAGATTTGGATGAAAAATAATCTTCCAATAGCAAAAGACTTTGAATTTCAAGAAAATATAAAATTCCAATATGAACCTAAAATAAGTATTGTAGTTCCAATGTATAATACAAATGAAATTTTTTTAAAAGAATTAATTCAATCACTACAAACTCAAACATATTCAAACTGGGAACTACTTTTAGCTGATGGCAGTGAAAACTATAATGAAAATTTAAAACAATATTATGAAAATGATGAAAGAATAAAATATAAATTTTTAGATTGTAATAAAGGAATTTCAGAAAACACAAATGAAGCTATAAAACAATCAACAGGGGAATTTATTGCATTTTTAGATCATGATGATTTATTACCAAAAGATGCATTATATGAAATAGTAAAGATTATAAATGAAAATAATGAAGTAGATTTTATTTATACAGATGAAGATAAAATAGATGAAGATAGAGAAAGGTTTGAACCTTATTTTAAACCAAATTATTCACCAGAAACTTTAGAGTGTAATAACTACATAACACATTTTGTAATTGTAAAAAGAGAATTATTAAACGAAGTCGGACTATTAGAAACTAAATTTAATGGAGCACAAGATTTTGATTTTATATTAAGGGCAACAGAAAAAGCCAAACAAATTATACATATACCTAAAATTTTATATCATTGGAGGGCACATAGAAACTCAACAGCAGATACAGCAGATGCTAAAACATATGCTTATGAAATAGGATTAGAAGTAATAAAAGAACATTTAGAAAGAACAAAAAAAGCTGGAAAAGTAGAGTATGGACAAGATGTTCCAGGAATTTATAAAATAAAATATGATGTAATAGGAAGTCCTAAAGTATCAATACTTATACCTAATAAAGATCATATAGACTTACTTAAAAATTGTATTAATTCTATAGTAAAACTTACCACATATGAAAATTATGAAATAGTAATTATTGAAAACAATAGTGAAAAACAAGAAACGTTTGAATATTATAAAAAGATTGTAAAAAATGATAAAATAAAAGTATTAAATTACAATAAAAATACATTATTAACTAATTTAGGACAAAAGGAAGTATTAAATAAAATTAACTTAGTTGATGAAAATGAATTTAATTATTCTAGTTTGATAAATTTTGGTGTAAAAAATGTTGATGGAGAATATATTTTACAATTAAATAATGATACCAAATTACTAACAAAAGATTGGTTAGAACTTTTTATAGGATATGGACAGAATAAAGAAATAGGTGCTTGTCGGAGCAAGACTATATTTTGAAGATAAATCAATACAACATGCTGGAATAATAATAGGAATTGATGGAATAGCAGGAAACGCATTAGTAAATTTACCATATGGAAAACATGCATATTTTGGAAGAGAAGCAGCAACAAGAAATACATCAGCAGTTACAGGAGCATGTTTGTTTTGTAGAAAAGAACTTTATGAAGAAGTTGGATATATGAATGAAGATAAATTTAAAGTTGCATTTAATGATGTAGATTTTTGTTTGAAGTTATTAGAAAAAGGATATAGGAATATATATAATCCTTACATAGAATTAATGCACTTTGAATCAAAAACAAGAGGATATGAATATTCAAAAGAAAAAGAAGAAAGATTTAATAATGAAGCAAATAATTTTAAAGAAGAGTGGAAAGATTTTTTAAAACAAGGAGATCCATACTATAATAAAAACTTTACTAGAAAAACATGTAATTTTGATATAGTAACAGAATAACTAAATTAATTATGCTGAGATATAATTATTGCATTATTATAAATATATTTGACTATTTATTAATTACTAAAATAAATGTTGGAGGATATAAATATGTTAGCACAAATAATAGGACTAATAGCTTCTATAATGATGATTACATCTATTCAAGTAAAAGACAAAAAGAACTTGTATTTAATATTAAATTTATTTGCAAAAATATTTTATGGAATTAATTTTATTTTATTAAGTGCTTATTCAGCAACTGTAACACAAATAATAGGATTAATTATAACAATAGTAGCTTATATATATGCTAGAAAAAATTTAAATGTTCCTAGGTGGTTGACTATTATATTTATTATAGTAACTATAATTGGAGGAATATTTACATATAACAATATATACAGTTTTATGGCAATTGGTTGTGGAATTACATATGCACTAATAATGACTTCAAAAAATATGAGAAATATAAGAAAACTAAATATTATACAATCATTATTGTGGACAATATATGATTTATTAGTAAAAGCATATACAGCTTCAATATCTTCAGCTTTTGTATTTATTTCTACTTTAATTGCAATACTTAGATATGATATATTAAACAAAAAAGAAGAACAATAAATGGAGGAAAAATTAGAATGCAAGATGGAAAAAAGAATATAACTTTAAGAGTATTTGAAGCACTTGAAAGTTTTGGATTATGGATTTTAGAAAAAATTTATTTAAAAAAATTAGCAGATTTGTATAGAAATCATTTAGAAGGAATGAGATATTTAATTTGTGGCGGATTATCAACTTTGGTAAACATAGTAGCTTATGCATTAGGAGCATATATATTTTTTATGGCAATACCAGAGAGAATAGTTAAACTTACTATTATAGGTAACTTATCTTTATCTTTTTCTTTAAGAGTTACAATAAGTGATACTTTTGCATTTATTGTTGCATTAATTTTTGCGTATTGGGTAAATAAAACAATAGTATTTGATAGTAAATGCAAAAATGTTAAAGCATTAGCAAAAGAGATCTTTTCTTTTACATCATGTAGAATTTTTACACAAATTATAAGTTTAGGAATGATGAATTTTGCTGTAGTTATACATATGAATGAAATTATTATGAAAATAATTGCTAATATAGTTGTTATTATTTTGAATTTTATTTTAAGTAAATTGATAATTTTTAAGAAAGTTAATTAAAAATAGAAAAATAAGTTAAAGAAGATATTTATAAAATACTTTTTTGCTTATTATTTTTTTGTGTTTGTATATATTTTATAATGAAAAAGAAAAAGATATAAAAAGACAAATAAAATTAAAAAATCTTAAAATATGCTACACAAAAATAAAAAAATATGATAGAATAAACACAAAAAAATGAGAAATTGAAAGGAAATAGAAAAAAATGGACAAAATAGCTGTTTTAATACCTTGTTATAATGAAGCAAAAACAGTAAAAAAAGTAGTAGAAGACTTTAAAAGAGAATTACCAGAAGCAACAATATATGTATATGACAATAACTCAAAAGATGGAACAGATAAAATTGCAAAAGAAGCAGGAGCAATAGTTAGATATGAAACAAGACAAGGAAAAGGAAATGTTATAAGAACTATGTTCAGAGAAATAGATGCTGAAAGCTACATAATGGTTGATGGAGATGATACTTATCCAGCAGAAAGCGCAAAAGAGATGGTAAAAGCAGTTTTAGAAGAAGATGTAGATATGGTAATAGGTGATAGACTATCATCAACATATTTTACAGAAAACAAAAGACCATTTCATAATATAGGAAATGTAACAGTAAGAGCATTAATAAATAGAATATATAAAAGTGATATAAGAGATGTAATGACAGGACTTAGAGCATTTAGCTATAAATTTGTAAAAACATTTCCTGTTATGTCAAAAGGATTTGAATTAGAAACAGAAATGACAATACATTGTTTAGATAAAAATATGAAAACTAAAAATGTAATCATAGAATATAGAGATAGACCAATAGATAGTCCATCAAAACTTAATACTATACCAGATGGAATAAAAGTTATGAAAACAATATTTGGATTTTATAAAAATTATAAACCAATGGCATTTTTTACATTATTTGCTTTTATATTGGGCATTATAGGGTTAGTATTTTTTATACCAGTATTTGTAGACTTTTTGCACAGAGGAGTAGTAAAAATTCCTACACTTGTAGTATCTGTATTATTTTTCTTATTTGCAGTACAAGCATTTTTTGCTGGAATGATTTTAGATAATATTATAAAAAACTCAAAGCAGACATTTGAAATGAGATTAATAGATTGTGAAAGAGAATTAAAAGACAGAAAGGAAAAATAGAAATGAGCTTAGTAAAAGTATCAATAGTAGTACCTATATATAATCTTGAAAAATATATTCCAAGATGTTTAGATGCATTAGTAAATCAAACATTAGAAGACATAGAAATACTTTGTGTAAATGATGGGTCAAAAGACTCAGCACCAGAAATAATAGAAGACTATAAAAAAAGATATCCTAATAAAGTAAAAACATTTCATAAAGAAAATGGAGGAGAATGGTCAGCAAGAACATATGGACTAAAACAGGCGACAGGAGAATATGTAGGATTTATAGATAGTGATGATATTCCAGAAATTACTTGGGCAGAAAAATTATATAATGCAGCAAAAGAAAATGATGCAGATATAGCTTTTAGTGGGTATGACAGAATAGATTTAGATACAGGAAAAACTGTTTCAACAGAAATGACACAATATGGAAAAATGAATAAAGAAGTAGACTGGAATGATGACTTTATTGTTTATGCTAACCCATCTTTGTGGAATAAAATATATAAGTTAGAAAAAGTGAAACACTTAGAATTTTTACCATTTAGAGGATGCAATGATACTTTATTTTTAATACACTCATATATGGATGGAGCAAAAAAATTGACATTCATACCAGATGTTTTATATCACTATTATTTACGTTCAAGCTCTCAAATACATAGTATGAATGAAAAAGATATTGAAAATTTAAAAAAATATTTCTTAGTAACAAAAGAACATGCAATTAAAATAGGAAAATATGAAGAATATAAAAATAACTTATCTACAATGGCATTTCTTCATTTAGCTATATCATGGGCTTTTATGCTTTCATATGATAAATCAGTTAAAATGACAGAAGCTTTAAAAGGAATTACAAAATATTTAAATGAAAATTTTCCAGAATGGAGAAATAATAAAAACTTTAAAATGGCACATTGTTTTTCAAAAGGATTTAAACATATTTGTATATGGGGAGTTCATTTATTTTATAAACTTCATTTACCCATTGTATATATTTGGGTAAATAGATTTTTACTAGATGTAATTAAGTTAGAGGTAAAATGGTAAAAATTTAATAATTTATAATTTTTAAAAAAGGATATGAAAGATGTTTGATAAAATGAAAACAATTTATGAAAAAATTATTAATAAATTTGAATTTTTTATTAGTAAAGAAAACTTTACAAAAACTAAAGTGCTATTAGTAATAATATTATCAGGGTTACTAGCAATTACATGTGAATATACAATTTTTAGAAGATGGTATCCAGAATTTATTTCTAAAAATAGAATCATGTTAGTTTCACTAATGTTTGCATTCATAGGAATACATTTTGTATTTAAACTTTCACAAATGTATGAATTTATACACAGACATAGGTACAAAATTGCTTGTGCCTTTTTGTTGTTTGTAATGATATTTAAATATTCAGGTTCATCAATAGTAAATTTTAATAGTTTGATACAATCACATAATGATGATACAAGATATCATACATTACTTGGAAGACCAAGAATGATTAGAACAGATGAGTGGGCAACATCTACCACATATATATTATCTCAAGATAGAAGTGAAAAACCATTTTCATATTTTTCTAATGTATTAAGAGGAACAGAAACAGATATGTTTACTGTTTCTAATGCTCCAGTAGCAGATATATTAATGTTAGGAAGACCTTTTCAAATAGGATTTATGTTATTTGGAAATGATGTGGGATTAAGTTTCTATTGGTATGCAAGATTAACAGCAATGTTATTAGGATCTTATGAATTATGCTTAATCCTTACAAAAAGAAATAAAAAAATATCTTTATGTGGAATGATAGTAATAACCTTTTCATCAGCAGTACAATGGTGGTATTGTATGGATACACTTTTATGGGGACAAATAGCAATTGTTCTTATAGATAAATTCATGAATACAGATAAAAAAAGAAATAAATATTTATGTGCTTTAGGAATATTAATATCAGGATTATCCTATGTTTTTGTATTTTATCCAGCATGGCAAATATCTTTTGGATATGTATTTTTAGCAATGATAGTATGGTTATTATTAAAAAATATTAAATATGGAAGTTACAGATTTACAAAACATGATATTGCAGTAGTAGTAGTTACTCTAATATGTTTAGTTCTTTTACTTGTAAGATGGTATAATTTTTCAGGAAATACATTAGTAGCAACAATGAACACAGACTATCCAGGAGAAAGATGTGAAGTAGGAGGAGGAGCAGTTAACTTATATTCGTATTTTTATAATATTTTCTTTACTTTTGAAGAATACTTAAATCCATGTGAATATTCAAGTATGCTATCTTTTTATCCAATACCATTAATACTAGGATTAATATATGTAATAAGAAACCAAAAAGACTTACACTTTTGGATACCAATGCTAATAGTTGGAGGTTTTTTAAGTATTTGGTGTGTTTTCGGTTTTCCAGAAATTATAGCTAAAATAACTAAAATGTCTATGACTACAGCAGAAAGAGTTACAATTCCACTAGGAACAGTTTGTATATATACATTAATTTATTTAATGGGAAATTTTGAAAAAGATGATAAATTAATAAATAAAAAATTAACATATTACTTATCAGTATTTTCAATTATATATATAATTTATAAAGCAAAAACAACAATAGGATATGCAGAAGAATTTCATTATTTAGATAAATTTAAAATATTATTAGGAGGAGAAATTTTCTTAGTAACTATTTGGGGAATATTAAATTTAAGTAATAAAAAAATTAAAAATTATACAATTTATGGATTAATAGCAATTGCTTTAATTAGTGGATTAAGGGTAAATCCAGTAATAAGAACTACAGATATTTTTTACACAAAACCAGTTGCTATAAAAATGCAAGAAATAAAACAAAGTAATCCATCAGCTTTATGGGTAGTAAATGATGGTGGATGGTATATAAATGATTATGCAGTAGCAAGTGGAATAAGAACTTTAAATTCAACTGGAGTATATCCAAACTTAGAATTATTTGAAACAATATTAGGAAACAAAAAAGAAGAGTATAAAAAAATTTATAATAGATATGCACATGTTAATTTTGAAGTTACAGATAAGAAATCAGATGTAGAATTATTATTTGCAGATAATGTTGCAATAAAATTAAATTATAAAGATTTAGAAAAACTTAATATAGAATATATACTATCTACAAAAGACTTTAGTAAAGAAACTTTTTCAAATAAATTTGAAGAAATATATAATGAAGATGGTATGTATATATATAAGGTAATGGAAGGTATTGATTAAAAATGGACAATAAAAAAGTTGCAGTAGTAATGTCAACATATAATGGAGAAAAGTTTGTAAAAGAGCAATTAGATTCTATATTAAATCAAACATATAAAAATATTGAAATAATAGTTAGAGATGATGGTTCAAAAGACAATACAATAAATATAATAAAAGAGTATATGAAAAAATATTCTAATATAAAACTGTATGAAGGGGAAAATTTAGGATTTATTCAAAGTTTTTTTGAATTACTTAAATTAGCAGATGCAGATTATTATGCCTATGCAGATCAAGATGATATATGGATGGCAAATAAAATAGAATTAGCTGTTAAATCATTAAACAAACTAGATGATAATAAACCCAATATGGCATTTGGAAATTCAGATTATTATGATGAAAATATGAAATTTTTATCAAGTGGATCAAAAAATAAAAAGTTTACTTTTTTAACAGCCTTATTTGCTTGTGTAACACAAGGAATGACAATGACTGTAAATAAAACTACAAGGAATATGATAATAGAAAATATGCCAAAATCATGTTTTTTTCATGATTGGTGGACATATCTATTATGTATAGGGCTTGGAAATGTAGCATATGATGATCAAACAGTAGTAAAATATAGAAGAAGAAAAGAAAATGCTACATCAGAAGGACAAGGATATTTTAGATTACTTATTTGGAGAATAAAAAATCTTTTATTTAAAGATGGAATGAGAGATATAAAACAACAAATGATAAATTTTAAAGATTATTATTATTATCAATTATCAGATGAAAATAAAGAAATTTTAAAATTATTTTCAAATGAAGATTATAATTTTCTTATTGCTTTAAAAAAAGTATTCTATCCTAAAAAAATAAGAAATAATCTAATAGATGATTTTATGATTAGAATAATATTTTTAATAGGAGTTTTATAAAAAATGGATTTAGAAAAAAAAGCATTTTTGAAAAATTTTATTTGGAATAGTTTAGGAACTGGAATAAATTCTTTTAACTCATTATTTTTCTTAATAATAGTAACAAGGGTTAATGATATACAAACAGCTGGAATATTTTCCATAGCATATGCAACAGCAACTATACTATATACATTAGCAATGTATTCAGGAAGACTATGTCAAGTAACAGATATAGAAAATAAAATAAAAGATAAAGATTACATAGCAAATAGAGCATTAACATGTTTTATAATGTTAATAGGTGCAACAATATTTTTAGTTTTAAAAAAATATACAAGTTTTAAAACAACCATATTTGCATTACTTGCTATATTTAAAGAATTAGAAGCCTTTTCAGATATTCTTTATGGAGTAATGCAGAAAAATGATATTTTATACAAATCAGGACAATCATTAACATTAAAAGGTTTTATAGGAATAGTTTTATTTTTAATAGTAGATTTAATAACTAGAGATTTAAGGCTTGCATGTTTATCGGTTATAATTGTAAATTTAGTAATTTTAATATTATATGATTATTTTATAATTACTAGAAAACTAATAGATAAAAACACAAAAATAGATTTAAAAAATGTACTATCAATTTTAAAAAGTGAATTTTTTGTATTTGTAAATTCATTTGCAGGAATATACATATTAAATGCACCTAAATATGCAATAGATAGGTATTTAACAGAAGATATACAAGCAATATATGGATATATAATGATGCCAGCAACAGTAATGACATTATTTACACAATTTATAGTAATGCCATTTTTAGGAAATTTAAAAGATATGTATGAAAAAAAGCAATTAAAAGAAATAGAAAAAGTTACTTTGAAAATTAAATTAATAGTAATAGCATTTGGAGGATTTGCAGTTTTAGCGGCTTTATTACTTGGCCCTGAATTTTTAGGATTAATATATGGATTAGACTTAAAAGAATATAGAATGAATTTATGTGTAATTATTGGATCATATATTTTCTATGCAATATCATATATAAATTTAGTAACATTAACAACTATAAGACATACTTTTGTACAATTTGTAATATATGTTATTTCAATGATTATAGCTTTTGCAGGTTCAAATATTTTAGTTGGAAATTTAGAACTTGGAATAAATGGAGCTACTTTCTCATGTACAACAACTTTAGCAATACAATTTATAATGTATTTTATAATAACTAAAATTATTATACATAAAGAAAAAATAAAATTAGAAGCTACAAAAGAAAATAATATTTAATTTTCAATTATTAAAATGTAGTCATAATATATAATAAAAATATAAAGAACAATAGTGGACAATATATAATCTGTAAAAGACAAAACTATATTTTAATAATTGAAAATGTAAGACTGATAAAAAGGAGAAAGAAATGGGAATTTTATACATACTAACACTAATAATTTTAGGAATAAGCTTTATGACATTTCAAAAATCGAATGAAAAAATAAACTTTATAAAATGGCTAATAATTTATATAGTATCACTATTGGGATATAACATATTTATAGGAATGATACTGGGAATACTAAATATTACTTCACAAATATGGTTATTATCAATAATAAATATAATAGTTGCATTAGCTTTATCTTATAAAACAATAAGACACAAAAAAGTACAAAAGTATTTTGTTAGAAAATTAGACATTTTAGGAATAGTTATAATCTTAATAATATTCGCAGTAATGTTTGTAAAAGATTTATACATATTTAATGGAGATATTTCACATTTTGCTGTAGATTCAGCAATTCATTATAGAGCAGCAAAACATTATTCAGATAATTTAAAAGTATTTATAAATGTAGAAGATAAATCATTTTTTAATTTTAATGTAATGCAAACAGGAGCATATATTAATGATGGTATATTTATGAATGTAATAAATGAAATTACAGGACTAGACTATGGATATATTTATCAATTATTTGAAACAATTGTTATGTTTTTAGGAGCATTAGCATTTTATGCAACATTTGTAGATAAAATACAAACAAAAAGAGGATTATTAGCAAGTATAGTATTATTTACATTGTATTTATATGGTTATCCTTATAATGCATGGATATATGGATTTTCATATCTAGCAGTTGGAATTGCAATGGTAGTAATGCTTTTGGCTGTTGTAGAAGAACTATATTCAAAAGACAACTTTAATAAAGCATTTATAATATCTTTAATTGGAATATTAGGAACAGGTTTAATATTCTCATATTGTTTATTTGTACCAGCGATCTTTGCTGCAATATGTATATATTGTTTCTTAAAAGATCTTTCAAGAAGTGAAGGAAAAACCTATTTAAAAATATTTAAGAAAGATACTTTAATAGTAACAGGAGTTCTTTTGCTTGTTACAATTGCTGGAATAGGATATTTATTTATACCAACATTTTTTATAGAGGGACAAACCAATTTAGTAAGTGCATTAAAAATAGATGGAGCAATATATTCTGAAAAATATCAAAACTTTTTACCATATATACCATTTGCAATAATGTATTTTGTAGAAGTTATAAAAAGAATAAAAAACAGAGAATTAAGATATATGGATGTATTTTCGATATACATTATGGGATTTCTAGCATTACTATATTTAGGAATGTTAGCTGGAAAAGTAGCACAATATTACATGCTAAAGATATATTCTGTAATTTGGATTGTTGTATTTTCTGTAACAATAGATTTAGTAAATCAATATATAAACTGGAAAGTATTTAGATTAGATATAATATTATTAGCTTTATTATATGTAATTTTATTAGTAAAAGGAATATCAGGAATATCAATTGCTAAAGTTTATCTATTTGTAATTTTAAGTATATATATTGTATTACCAGAAGTAGCTAGAAAAATAAACTTTGAAAAAAATAGAAAAAATTCATCACATAAATTAAGAGATTTCCAACCATTGATTACTGGATATACTTATGTAATAATATGGGGAGTATTTGTTTGTAGTTGGGTTTGGATAAAAGCAGGACATGTGATAGGAGAAGAACAAAAGCATGCACTTCCAAATTTAGTAGGAATTTATTATAGTGAAAATTGTGAATATAGAAAACTAATAGATTTAACACAAAACTTTAATTCAAATGAGATTAAATTAGTAAAATATGCTAGAGAAAACTTTGAAGATATGACAGTTGAAAATACAGAACTAATGACAGAGGGGTATTTTTGTAGAATTTGGGCAACAGCAATGTTAGAATTTTCAAGTAATACAAAGCCATACCAAAAAGTTATACAAGATACCAAAATTTATAATATGAATGATGCAATGAAAGATAATGATAAAAAATATATTGTAAAATTAGTGTCAAAAGATTTAACTAAAATAAATGAATATAAAGAAGAATTAAAAGAAGTAAAAGAAAATAATAAAATAGAAATATTATATGAAAACGAAAATGGGTATGTGGCTAAAATAAACAGATAATTAGTTAACTAGAAATTTTTTATGTTTCTCTAGTTAATAATAATATTTGAAAGTATAAGTTTATAGATTTTATCAAAAATCTAAATAAATGTTAAGGAAGAAGTAGTATGGGGATTTTCTATTGTTTAACAGTAATATCAATGCTAATTACTTTTATATTAGTAAAGAAAAGTGAAAAAAAATTAAATTTAATTAATTGGAGCGTATTATCTCTAATTGCATATTTAGGATTTAATATTCTAGTATGTATGATATTTGGAGTTTTAAATATAACAACAAATTTATTAT
This sequence comes from uncultured Clostridium sp., assembly GCA_948436975.1. GTDB lineage: Bacteria > Bacillota > Clostridia > TANB77 > CAG-508 > Scatovivens. The sequence continues at coordinate 43,419 of CAOJJB010000014.1, forward strand.
TTTTATTAATAGTAAATTTAATTGTAACAGCAGGATTTGGATTTAAAATATGTAAAGATAAAAAAGTACAAACTTTTGAAATAAGAATAATAGACATAATGGCTGTTATAGTAGCAGTAGGAATTACTTGTTATATGGCAGTTTCACAATATGCTCCACTTTCAAAAACAATGGCAAATGCTTCAGTAGATGCATGTATGCATTATAGTGCAGCAACAAACTTTGCAGATAATATGAAAGTGCTTTCAAAAATAGATAATACAACAGGATATAATTTTAAAACAATGCAAACAGGAGCATATATAAATACAGGAATATTTATAAGTATTGTAAGAAGTATAGTTCCAAGTGTTAAAGATTTTGTAACATTTAAAATATTTGAAATGGGAATAATGTTACTAAGTATATTATCAATATATATGTTAGTATCTAGCAAATTAAAAACAAAAACCAATTATATAATAGGAATTATATTTTTAATATTATATGCTTTTGCATATCCATATACTAGTTTATTATATGGATTTTCATATTTAAGTGTATCAATAGTTTTTGCAACAGGATTATTTTATTTAGCAAAAATATATGATAAAAATGAAATGAATTTCTCAATGATGTTAGGTCTTATATTATTAATGGGAGTTGGCATAATTTTTTCATACTGTCTATTTGTTCCAGCGTTATTTGCTTTTATATGTATTTATGTATTTATAAAAGATTTAGCAAAAAAAGAAGGAAAAGCATATTTAAAATTTTTTAAAAAGGAAACTATATTAATAACAGGAACACTTTTTATATTAACAATTTTAGCAATATGTTATTTAGTAATTCCAACTTTTACAGATAGTGATCAAAATAAATTAACAGATGCAATAGGATTTGATGGAGGAATATATAAAGCATTATATCAAGACTTTTTATTTTATATACCATTATTAGTAATATTTATCTATAGAACAATAAAAACTAAAAAAATTAATTATCAGTCAGTAGCATTAATTATAATATTAGGACAAGTTCTAGTATCATTTATAGGAGTAGTGGCAGGAATAGTTTCAGCATATTACTATTATAAAATATATTATATATTATGGATATTAGTAATAGATATAGCTATTGAAGTTATGTGTAGCTTAGAAGAGAACAAAGAGCTTAAAGTTATGTTAATAGCATACTTAGCTATGTGGTGCTTTATAGTATATGGAGCGATATCAGGAATAGAAGTAAAATTACAACAAAAATCACCAACATTAATAGAAGATTGTAAACTACAAAGAATAGCTGGAATATATTATGATACTAATATTGCAGCTACAGCAAATATAAATGTATCATGTATAGTAGATGAAAATAGAGTAAAATTAGCAGAAGCAATGGGAGAGATAGAAGATATTACACTAAAAAATATGTTAGTAGGAGGAATGAACACAAACTGTAAAGCATGGATATATGTAATATCAAGAATATCGTCAGGAGGAGAAAGCATAAATGACTTACAAAAAGCAGTAGTAGAAACAACAGTAAAAGACTGGTTGGAAACAGAAAACAAAAAATATTTTGTATTATTTACAGAAGATGAATATGAAACAACATCAGAATATGAAGTAGTATTTAGTAATAAAGCAGGAGTAATTTTAAAGTCCATTTAGAAACTAAAATATGCAAAAAGGAGGAAGAAAATGTCCCTTGATAAATGTCCCAAAAGGGACATGAAGATAGCAGTTATTATAGTAAACTATAATGATGTAGTAGATACAGTAGAATATGTAAATTGTATATCTAAATATAAAGTTATAGATAGAATAGTTATAGTAGATAACATGTCTTCTATACCTAATGCTTTTAATACTCTAAGAGAATTAGAAAATGATAAGATAAAAGTAATTAGGTCAGATAAAAATGGTGGATATGGTTATGGTAATAATTTTGGGATTAAATATTTAAGAAGTTTGAATGAAGTATATGATTATATTATTATTTCAAATCCAGATATAGATATTACAGAAAAAGCTATAAATAATTGTTTAGATGTAATTAGTAATGATGATAGAATAGCTGTTATTGCACCAAGAATGTTTAATAAATATAATAAACCAATTAGAAGAAGTAGTTGGAAAATGAGAACTTTTGCTTTAGATGTAATTCATTCAACAAGACTATTAGAAATAATTTTTTATAAAAAATTAAGAAAAGGTGAATATTGTGAGAAAGATTACGAAAAGAAAATTCTAGAAGTAGAGGCCATTTCAGGTGCATTTTTAATTATAAGAAATAGTATTTTAGAAGCCATAGACCTTTTTGATGAAAATGTATTTTTATTTTATGAAGAAGATATTTTAGCTAAGAAGTTATATGAAAAAAAATATAAAACAGTGAGTTTAAATAGTGAAAAATTTATACATTATGAGAGTCAAACTATTGGAAAAACCTTTAGTTACTATAGAAAAATGAAGCAATTATACAAAAGTAAAATGTATTATCATAAAACCTATAATAAAATAAATAGTTTACAAGTATTTATTTTTCATATATTAAATATTTTTAGAAAAATAGAATTATTAATAGAAGTACCACTAAGAAAATTATTGAATAAATAAAAAAGGGGAATACATATGAAAAAATCAGATACTAGAATTCGAAAACAAAATATGAAAATTTATTCTTTATATAGAATGCTATCAATTGATCATATTTTTTATTATGCAATAGATTTTATGTTTTTAACACAAGTAAAAAACATAAGTCCATCAGAGGTTGTTTTAGGACAGTCATTTTTTGCATTATTTATGGTTGTTTTACAAATTTTAGTAGTAATAGCAATAGACAAAATAGGAAAGAAAAAGTGCACGATTTTAGGAAATTTATTTTTAGCAATATATGTTTTGTTAATTATGAATTGTAGTAATTTAGGAATTCTTATATTAGCACAATTTACAGATGCTATAGGATTTGCACTTAAAAATACAGCTGATAAAAGTTTAATAAGAAATTCTATTCCAAAATCTTCTAAACAAGGAGAAATATTTTCTAAATTAGAAGGTAAAGGTCTTAAAAACTATTATTATTTAGCAGCTATTACATCTGTTTTAGCAGGATTAATATATGAAATTAATCCTTATATACCAATGGTATTTTCATTTAGTATATCTATAATTTCACTATTTATGTCATTAGCATTTGAAGAAACAGAAGATAGTAAAAATTCTGTTGAAATTGAAAATGTGCAAACATATTTAAAGGAATTAAAAAAATCATTTAAATTTATACTAAAATCAAAAAGATTAAAAGCTATGTTAATGTATATAGGAATATTTTGGGGAACAATATGTTTAATGAGTACATATATAAATAGTTTATTAAAAGATAAAGGAATGACAGCATTAATAATTGCTATTGTTTCAGCTATAAATGAAATTTGTTCAGGAATAGGATCTAAAAAACAATTAGATTTTCATAATAAATTAAAAAATAAATCTTTAACAACAATTTTAATTATTACATTAACAAGTATTTTTGTAATAGGAATTGCAGGAATGCTAAAAATGGATTTATTAATATCAATAAGTATAATATTAGTTGCAGTTATTTGTTTGAATTTTGTAAAAGGAATACATAATGTTCTAGCTTCAAGATATTTGCAAAATTTTTCAAATGATAAAATATTACCAAAGGTTTATGCAGTAAGTTCAATAAGTGAAAATATATTTAGAGTAGCTATTGGACTTATAGGATCATATTTATTAGATATAACAAATACTTCAAATGCTATTATAGTAATTGGCATTATGTTTGGAATTATGACAATTATAGTTATATCATATATGAAACCTAGATTGGGATTAAAACCAGAAGAATATAAAAAAGAAGACATTGAATTTGAATAAATATAGATAAAAAATAATAACTTGAATATTTATATATATTATGTTAATATATTAATATATAAAGATAACAGACAATAAGAGGGAGGCTTTAATATGAAAAATCATAAAATAGTGTTAACAAACTACTGCATTGCAGATGTTTGCTTTCGGAATAGGACGTTTTTTAATACTGGCAAAGTGGTCATAGATGTAGATACCTATAATTTTGCAGGTATAATTACAGATGACAAAATAGTAGGGTATTTTGAAGGAAATGAGTATCAAATATTCTATGCTAAAACTGTATATGATATAGCTACAATACCATTCCCATTTTCACCATTGTATAGCATTGAGAATATTAGAGAAGAGGAGTTAGAATTTAGTTGTGGTGGCCGGGATATGACAGGAAATATAATAATAGACTTAAAAGATGCTATATTTCCATTAGATTTTGAATATGTATTACAATTTAAAGAATTCTGTACAGATTTAGAAGAAATGGATGCGGTGCTGCGAAATGCTATGGCACATGGATTAGTGGAAATAAGAAAGTAAGAAAGGGGCTGGAAAGATATTTTTTCCAGCCCTTAAACAATGTTATAAAATAAAAGTTTACGTTTATGTTAAAAGTTTATTAAATATATTGTAAAAAAAAAGTTTATATGATATAACAAAACCATATAAAAAACTGGGGGAAAAGTTGAAGAAAAATATAAAAAATTATGATTTAGACAAATTAAAAGAAGAGTTAAAATCAATGAATGAAAAACCATTTAGAGCAGAACAAATATTTAAATGGATATATAAAGATAAAATTACTTCTTTTAATGAAATGACAAATATATCATTAGAACTTAGAAAAAAACTAGAGGAAAATTATACTTTTGGGTTATTCAAAATAGAAAAAAAACTAGAATCTATTGATGGAACAAAAAAATATTTATTTAATGTTCAAGATGAAGTAGGAAATTTAATAGAAAGTGTATTAATGCAATATCATCATGGATATACAATATGTGTTTCAAGTCAAATTGGATGTAAAATGGGATGTAAATTTTGTGCTTCAACAGGAATACCGTTTTCGAGAAACTTAGAAACAGGAGAAATAGTTGAACAAATATTAGCAATAGAAAAAGAAGAAAACATAAAAATATCTAATATAGTATTTATGGGAATTGGAGAGCCATTAGATAACTATGAAAATGTAATGGAATCTATAAAATTAATAAATAACCCAAAAGGTTTGAATATAGGAGCAAGGCATATAAGCATATCAACTAGTGGTATAGTTCCAAAAATATATGAATTAGCAGATAAACAAATGCAATGTACATTATCAGTATCATTACATAGTAGTAATAACAAAACAAGAAGTTCTATGATGCCAATAAACAACACTTATCCAATAGAAGAATTAATTAAATCATGTAAATATTACATAGAAAAAACAAATAAAAGAGTATCTTTTGAATATGCATTAGCAAAGAACAATAATGATAATTTAGAAGATGCAAAAAAACTTGTAAAATTATTACATGGAATGTTAGCACATGTAAACTTAATACCTATAAATAAAATTGAAGATGGAAAATATACAAAAAGTACAAATGAAAATATAATCAAATTTAGAGATTACCTAAATGATCATGGAATAGTAGCAACAATAAGAAGAGAATTGGGATCAGATATATCAGCAGCTTGTGGTCAATTAAGAAAGCAAAACTTAAAGAAGTAAAGAGGTGAGGTAAGTGAGAATTTTAGCAAAATCTGATATAGGAAAATCTAGAGAAATGAATCAAGATAGTTACTATATATCAGATTTAGAAGAAGAACCCAAACTATATATATTAGCAGATGGAATGGGGGGCTATAAAGGAGGAGAAATTGCAAGTTCACTTGCAATAGCAAATGTTAAAAATTATGTTATTAATAATTTTAATAAATACAAAAAGGATAAAGAAAGTATCTTAAAATTAATAAAAAATGCTATTGAATATACAAATAAAGTAATATATGAAAAATCGCAAGAAGATGAAGATTTAAAAGATATGGGTACTACTTTAGATATATGTTTAATATATAATAATAAGGTATTTATAGGTCATGTTGGAGATAGTAGAGTATATAGAATTAGAGAAAATGTAATGAGAAAAATTACAACAGACCATAGTTATGTAGAAAAATTAGTAAAAGAAGGAACAATAACAAGAGAAGAAGCTTTTAACCATCCTAAAAAAAATATGTTAATGAAAGCATTAGGATGTAACTCACTTGTTGAACCAGATATTATATGTGAAGGCTTTTTAAAAGATGATATATTATTAATGTGTTCAGATGGATTAACAAATATGTTAAGAGAAAATGAAATATACAATATATTACTTAATAATCCAGAAAATCCAGAAGAAGCATTAATACAAAGCGCAAATGATTTAGGTGGATATGATAATATAACAGCAATTATTATAGACAATATAGATATGAGCGAAGAAACTAAGGAGAGTTAGATATGAATCTTATAGGAAAAATGTTAAATAACAGATATGAAATTTTAGAAAAAATAGGTAATGGTGGGATGGCAGTAGTATATAAAGCTAAATGCCATGTATTAAACAGATATGTAGCAATAAAAATATTAAAAGACGAATTTACAACAGATAGTGATTTCATAAAAAAATTCAATACAGAAGCTCAATCAGCAGCAAGTCTTACACATCCAAATATAGTCCAAATATATGATGTATGTAATGAAGATAATTTATATTATATAGTAATGGAACTTATTCAAGGAAAAACACTAAAAGAAATAATAACAGAAGATGGAGTTCTTTCATGGAAATGGTCAGTAAATATAGCAATTCAAATTGCATCTGCATTAGAAACAGCTCATAAAAACAATATAATACATAGAGATATAAAACCACATAATATTATAATAACAGAAGATGGAATAGCAAAAGTAACTGATTTTGGAATAGCAAAAGCAGTATCAAATTCTACAATAACAGCATTTGGAACAACAATAGGATCAGTACATTACTTTTCACCAGAACATGC
>CAOJJB010000015.1 GCA_948436975.1 uncultured Clostridium sp.
GGAGCTGTTGATTTTGTTGTTGATGTTTTTCTACCTTTTCTTACTAATTGATTAATTGTTGGCATTCTTCTTTTTCACCTCATTTCCTTATTTACAATTTTTGTATATTATTCTATAAACAAAATAATACGCTAAAATATAAGTTTCCCTATATAATAGCGTATATATTTTATCATTTCTGTTATGTATTGTCAATACTTTTAAAATTATTTTGTATTGCTGTTTTCCGTAAGGTTATACCCAGTTATATATCAAGTTCTGCATCTTTATCTAATTGTATTTTTTCATATTCTTTTTTAGTAATTTTAGATGCATTATTAGCATTTCCACCTTGATTAACAATATTCTCTCTTCCTTTTTTTCTTGCTTCTTTTTGTGCTTCTTCTTCTATAGCTTTTACTTGTTCTAATATTCCTTGTTCTGCATTTCTAAAATTTTCTTCTTCATCTGGAGTTAGTGTCCAAGATTTTTCTCCTTTAGCATCATGTTCTATATCTTCTATTTGTTTTTTAATTTGCTCTTTTACCCAGTTTTCTTTTCTTTCGTCAGCTAATCCTTTTCCTGTACGCCAATTTTTTGGCATTAATTTATATATAAATTTTCTAATTTTTCCTGGATTTCTATATTTCACTGGATATGCTAAATCATATTGTCTATTAAGTTCATCTTGATTTCCTGCACGAACTTGGTCGTATAATTCTTCTAGAACATCTTCTTTAGTTTTTGCAATATGATTTTTGCCTATTTCTTCTTTTATCCATTTTTCTTTTCTTAGACTTGCTAATGTTTCTTTGTCTTTAAATCTTCTTACTGGATGTATAACATTGTGCAACGCTCTAGCTACTAATCCTGGTTTTTTATCTTTTTTAGATGCTTCATTATTAAATTTTTCAGTAAACTCATCATTATTTCCATAAGCAGAATAAGTTTTTTCTATTGCTTCTTCTCTAGTGTCATATTGAATGTCAGAAAAATCTATAGCTGTAGCATCTGTATTTTCTAACTCAAAATTTTGTTCAAATAATCTAGCTCTTGTTGTTGATTGACGGCTATTTATTTCTGAATTTATTTCCCCTACTTTTTTATCAATATTTTCAAAATTCTTAATTGCTGTTTGAGCTTCTAAAATTTGAAGTTTTATTCCAGGTTTGGATTTTAAATTTTTACCTAAATCAATAACTTTTTTATCTAAATTTTCTTGTGTTATTGATCTTACAAGATTATTTATTTGCCAAATAGAAACTCCACTTGATAATGCATTCTTTATTTCATCTAATTTTTCTGGATATAGTTTAAATATATCTGATTTTACTATTCTTCGAATTTCTTTTTTACTTATATCTTCATAATTTGATTTAGTGTTTTGAACTTCAGCTTCCCAATCAAAATCTAGATATTTATCATCATTTAAAATAGGCATTAATTTATCTGTATCAATCTTAGTTATTTCTTTTGTTTTATTGTCTATAGTCATAATATTTTTATTTCTCATTTGAGAAAGTAAATTATTAATTGTAGTGTTGTCCATTAAACTGTCTAAAATTTTCATTTTTTCAGTTATACTTTTTAAATCTTCTTTAGTTAGTTCTTTTACATTAGATTCATCATCTTTTATTTTATCATAAATTTCTTTAAATATTGTTTTATATTCATTTGCTTCTAAAATTTTATTATAAGATGCTTGATTTTTATTTAATTGCTTAGATGTTTTTGTAACATCCTCTGCTTCACTTTTTAGTCTGCTTTGTAACTCAGCTAATATTGTTGCATCATCTTTTTTTCCTGTTTGATCTGCACTTTTTGCTTCTTTAAATAATTTTTCAAAACTTTCTAGATTTGTTAATTCTTGTTTTTTATCTCTTATAAGTTTTTTAGCTGCTTCCTTACGTTCTTCCATATTTTTAGTTGATATATTTCTTGATGCAAATTTTTTTAATTCTTTTTGCTTTTTATTTGTTTCATTATTTTCAAAGTCTTCCCAAACATCTTCAAAACCCACTCTATCAGCTTCAACTAGATTATCTTCTATAATTTTCAATTTTCCTTTAACTTCTTGGTTTAAAAGATCAATAATTTTTTGAACATCTTCTTTTCCTTCAATTCTCGCTTTTTTAATTATGGGATTTTTTTCAATATAATTGTCTATACCATCTAATAAATACTTCAGTTGTGTTGTATCAAATTTACTACCATATGCATTAACTTCACCTACTCGATATAAACATTCTTTTTCTACTTTTTCTAAAACATTACTTAAATACTTTGTTATCGATTTAAATTCAGACTCTACTTCTAAATTTTTCATTTTATTTTCATCACTCATATTTTATTCTCCTATCTTTATAAATTTTCTAATAATTCTAATCTTGCTTTTATTTTTGATACTAAGACAATGTATTCTTCTACTTGTTCTCTAGTTAATTCTTTCACTGCATCCTCTGTTAATTTAGCTTCTATTTTAGCTAATTCTCTTTTGTATTTTTCTATTTCACTTTTATCCATATAAATTCTCCTTTCGTTTGCATGTTTTGAAAAATGCATAACTACAACTATTATCATTTTAACACAAGTCAACATTTTTTTCAATAGTTTTACATAAAAATTTGACTATTTATTCCAATATTGTTTTTTTATGTATTTTTATGTCCTCTAGTGATCTCTCTGCCAAAATTTGATATTTCTTTTTCTTATCTTTTATTCGTTCTTCTAACTGTGGTACAATACCAAAATTTGCATTCATTGGCTGAAATCTTTTATTTTCAGTAGATATATATTTTGCTAATGCTCCTATAATAGTTTTTTCTGAAAATACTTTTTTCCTTTTTTTATATTCATAATCATTATTAATGTTTTCTTTAACAATTTTATATCTTTCTACTGCATTAATTCCTGCTATAAATCCAGAAGATATTGATTCTACATATCCTTCTACTCCTGTTATTTGTCCTGCAAAATAAATATTATTATTTTCTTCCATATTATATGTATCATCTAAAATTTGAGTAGAATTTATATATGTGTTTCTATGCATTACTCCATACTTTACAAAATCTGCTTTTTCTAAACCTGGTATCAATGAAAAAATTCTTTTTTGCTCACCATATTTTAAATTTGTTTGAAATCCTACTATATTATATATGTTTCCTTCTAAATTATCTTGCCTTAACTGAACAATTGCATATGGTCTTTTTCCTGTTCTTGGATCAGTAAATCCTACTGGTTTTAATGGCCCAAATCTTAAAGTGTTTATTCCCCTTTTTGCCATTACTTCTAATGGCATACATCCTTCAAATATTTCTCTTTTTTCAAACTCATGCAAAGTAACTACTTCTGCTTTTATAAGTTCTTCATAAAATTTCTCATATTCTTCTTTATTCATAGGAAGATTTATGTAACTTGCTTTCTGATTTTTTATTCTTTTCTTCCAATCTTCTACATCCTCGTCTTTTTCTCGTTCTTGTGAATATCTATCACCATAAAATCCTATATTCATATTTATAGAATCTCTTTCTACTATTGGTGCTGCTGCATCATAAAAAAATAATTTATCACTTCCTGTAAGTTTTGAAATCTCATCAGATAGTTTATCTGATGTTAAAGGTCCTGTTGCAATAATAACTATTTTATCCTTTGGAATTTCTGTAATTTCTTCTCTTATTAATTCTATATATGTATTTTCATTTATTTTATCTGTTACTAGTTTAGCAAATTGTTCTCTATCTACTGCTAAAGCTTGACCTGCTGGTACATTTACACTATCTGCGATTGGAATTAAAAAGTTTCCTAATTGTCTTAGTTCTTCTTTTAGTAGCCCACATGCATTTGTTAATAAATTTGATTTAAAAGAATTACTACATACTATTTCTGCTAAATTTTTATTTGTATGTGCTTCAGAAAATTTATTTGGTTTCATCTCATATAACTTAACTTTAATTTTTCTTTTAGCTATTTGAAGTGCTGCTTCAGTTCCAGCTAGCCCTCCTCCTATTACTATTATTTCTTCCATAACTTTTCCTACATTATTTATTTTTTAACAACTTTAATTATTGTTTTTTGTGTTCATTATAGTTTCTAAATATATATTTTGCAATAACAAAATAATTACATTTAATTAACAATATTTTATCAGATTTTTTAATTTCAAAATTTCTATATTTACTAGTATTACTATACTTTATCATATTCTATTATATAACTTTCTACACTTACTTTACCGTAAAAACATTAGAGTTGCAAAAATAACAATTTTATGTTAAATTGTTATTATCTTTTCAGGAATTGTTATGCTCTTTGGATCAGTTGGGATGACAATTTCTAATAATTTGGGGGCAACAATTGTTTCTGCAATATTCAGAGCTATCGGTTATCTCTGTCATACCATTATTATGGCTCTTGGGTGGATTATTCGCAATACTTTCAGAATGATACCACATATATTTAATGGAAGTATGCGGATTTTCAATGAACTCGGTATTAACACATTGCTAAGTAACGTATTGTCTATAATCATAGTAGTCATTTTTGTGGCTATCATCATTTAACCATATTAAAAAATGAATACTAGCAATGATATTTCAAGAAATTCAAAGAACTTTTACAGCATTATTAAACTAGCTTAATGGACTCATTTTTGAGGTTCTTTATCTTTTAAAAAAGTCATGTAATACCAGTGTACTGGTAAAAGCAACAATGAGATGGTGAACATTATCACACCATCTCGTTGTTCTATTATACATTTACTCAAATTTATTTAGTTGTTTTCTTTTTAGTAGCTTTCTTATTAGAAGTTGATTTTTTCTTAGACACTGTAGATTTCTTTTTTGTTGTAGTAGTTTTCTTTGTTGTTTTCTTCTCTTCTTTTTTTATTTCTGATAAATCTTCTTTTGCTGGAATAAATTTTTCTCCTGGCTTAGGCTTATTCCAAGAAATATATTCACAGCCTTCATTTTCGCCTTTATTATTTTCACAAATATAATAATTACGTCTTTTTTTAGTTTTTCTAACCTGAACTACTCCTCCACATACTGGACATGGAACATCTATTGTTTCTATTATTGGTTTCGCATTTTGGCATTCTGGATATCCTGGACAAGCTAAGAATTTTCCATATCTTCCATATTTTATTACCATCATTCTTCCACATTTTTCACATGGAACGTCTGATTCTTCATATTCTAATTTTACATGTTCTAATTCTTTTTCTACTTTTTCCACAACTTGTTCAAATGGTGTGTAAAATTCTGATATTACTTTTTTCCATTCTTCATTCCCTTCTGCTATTTTGTCAAATTCTTCTTCCATATTTGCTGTAAATTCTACATTTATTATATCACTAAAATTTTCTATTAATAATTTGTTTACAATTTTTCCTAAGTCTGTTGGTATTAATTGCTTTTGTACTTTTTCAATATATCTTCTTGTTAGGATTGTTGTTATTGTTGGTGCATAAGTGCTTGGCCTACCTATTCCCTTTTCTTCTAAAGTTTTTACTAAACTTGCTTCTGTATATCTTGGTGGTGGCTCTGTAAAACTTTGCTTTGCTTCTATATCTTCTTTTTTTACTATTTCACCTTTTTCTAATTCTGGTAAAGTTTCTAATTCTTCTTTTTCTTCATTTTCAACATATAAAGTCATATATCCTTTAAATTTCATTGTTTGACCATTTGCTTTAAAATTATAATTGTTTCCATCTATACTAACTGCTACTGTATCATATAATGCTGCTGCCATTTGACTTGCCATAAACCTATTATATATTAGTCTATATAATTTATATTGATCTGCTGTTAAACTATCTTTTATATCTTCTGGGGCAAGTTCTATATGTGCTGGTCTAATTGCCTCATGTGCATCTTGTGCTTCTGATTTTGTTTTATAAAATCTATTTTCATAATAATTTTCTCCGTATTTTTTCTCTATATGTTCTTTTGCTGCTGCTCTTGCTTCATTTGAAATTCTAGTAGAATCTGTTCTCATATAAGTAATCAAACCTGTTACTCCATAATCTGGTAATTTTACTCCTTCATATAAAGTTTGAGCTACTGACATTGTTTTCTTGATAGCAAAATTTAGTTTCCTTGATGCATCTTGTTGCATTGTACTTGTTGTAAATGGTGGGGCTGGATTTCTTTTTCTTTGTCCTTTTTTTACGTCTGTTACTTTATATTCAGCTTTTTCTAAATTTTTTAATATTTCGTCTACTTCCTCTTTTGAATGAAGTTCTATTTTCTTCCCGTCTTTTCCTATAAATTTACAATTAAATTTTGTTTTTGTTTTTTTATCTGATACTTTTAAATTTATGTTCCAATATTCCTCTGGTATAAAATTTTCAATTTCTTCTTCTCTTTCCACTATTAACTTCACTGCTACTGATTGAACTCTACCTGCTGAAAGTCCTCTTTTTACTTTTTTCCATAATACTGGACTTATTTTATAACCTACTATTCTGTCTAATACACGTCTTGCCTGTTGAGCATTAGTTAAATTTAAATCTATTTTTCTTGGATTACTTATTCCACTTTTTACTGCTTCTTTTGTTATTTCATTGAAAGTTACTCTACATACTCTATCTTCTTCTATACCTAATATATATGCTAAATGCCATGCTATTGCTTCTCCTTCACGATCAGGGTCAGTTGCAAGATAAACATGTTTTGCATTTTTTGCTTCTTTTTTTAATGAATTTATTAAACTAGCTTTTCCACGTATATTTATATATTCTGGTTCAAAATTATTTTCAATGTTTATTCCCATTTTAGATTTAGGTAAATCCCTTATATGCCCCATTGAAGCAACTACTTTGCTTTTTCCTCCTAAGAATTTTTTTATTGTATTTGCTTTTGCTGGTGATTCGACAATAACTAATTTATCTATCATTTATTCTCTCCTAAAATTTAATATTAATATTTTTTCAATATTTTTATTACTTATGTATTTTATTTCATTATTTATATTTATGCAAGCAAAATTTAAAATTCAAATATATACATTTTAATATAAAAGTTTAGTATACTATTTTTTACCTTTTGTGTTGTAACCTATAGAATAAACCTTAACTTGCCTGTTAATTAAAATCATACTTGTCATATTTCATTTAGTTACTTACATGGTATTACAAAAATAATATGCTAAACTTTCACATTAAAACAATAGTTTTTATTTTTTACTTTAATAATTCTACTAATTCATTATATATTTTTTCTTCAACATTTGATGGAGCTATTGTATTGGCCAAATTTCCCATTTCTTTTAATTCTGATTCATTTTCTATTATATCATTTATTTCTATGGACAAATTTTCTCCATTTACTGCATCATTTAAAATTATTTTTGCAGCACCAATCTTTTTTAATACTAATGCATTATCTTCTTGTCTATTAGCTGATATTGATGGTAATGGTACAAATATTGATGGTTTTCCTACTATTGATATTTCTGTTATAGTCATTGCTCCACTTCTACATACAAATAAATCAGCTATATTCATTAATTCTTCCATATTATATATGTATGGCATTATTTTTACATTTTTTAAACCATTTATCGAAATACCATTTTTTTCTAAATTTTCTTTTACTATGTCATATTGTTTTGTTCCAGTTGCCCATATTATTTGATATTTTTCATTTTTCTTTAATTTTATTAATTCTGTAACTGCATCATTTATTTTTTGAGCCCCCTGACTTCCTCCAAATACTAAAACAATTGGTAATTGATTTTTTATTCCAATTTGCTCTAATATTTCTTTTTTTCTTTGGGCTGATATATTTATTTTTTTTATTTTTGTTGGTGTTCCTGTTAGTATAACACTTTTGCACCCTTCTAATTTAGATTTTGTTTCTTCAAATCCTACCAATATTTTATTTACTTTTTTAGAATACATTTTTACTGCTCTTCCTGGATAAGCATTACTTTCATGAAATACTGTTGGTATTTTTCTTTTTATCGCTACACTAAAAACAGGTCCACATATATATCCTCCTGTTCCTAGTACAATATCTGGATTAAATTCATCAAATATTTTCTCTACATCTTTTCTACTTGATATTGTTTGGTATATATGTTTTAAATTTTGTATAGAAAATTCTTTTTTTAATCCAAATGCTTCAATTATTTTAAGTTCATAACCTGCTCTTGGAACTAAATCATTTTCTAGTCCTCTATTTGTACCTATAAATAGTATTTCTGATTTTGGTTCTTTTTCTTTTATTTTATTAGCTATTGCAATCCCAGGGTTTATATGACCTCCTGTTCCTGCTGCTGAAATTATAACTTTCATTGATATATCCTTTTATTAAAATTTGGAATTTTAAGCTTTCCATAAGCTAAATTTATAATATTTTTAAAATTTATGTAATTTTATTTACTATTTCTAGAAACACTTAATAAAACTCCTACTGCTATAAGATCTGCTAGCATTGCTGATCCACCATAACTGAAAAATGGTAATGGCATTCCTGTTACTGGTATTGTATTTGTAACAACCGCTATATTTATTAATGCTTGTAGCCCTATCATTGTGGTTAAACCAATTGCTATTAATGTACCAAATGTATCTTGTGATTTTATTGATATAACAATTCCTCTCCATACAAATAATGCAAATAGTAAAATTACTAATACACATCCAAAAAATCCTAATTCTTCTGCTAAAACAGCAAATATAAAATCATTTTGCGGTTCTGGTAAATATAAATATTTCTGTTTACTATTACCTAAGCCTGCTCCAAACAATCCTCCTGATCCAATTGCATATAAACTATTTGTTATTTGCCATGCTTCTCCTGTTAAATCTGCTGATTCTAAATCAAGCCATGTTTGAATTCTAGAAAATCTAAAGTTTTCTCCTCCACCTCCTGTTGAAGTTTTCAATAGAATTCCCAATGCGCCTATTACACCTAATACTCCTGTTCCTAAAAAATATCTAAAAGCTGATCCAGCTACAAACATTTGTACAACAGTAATAGCGCAAATTATAAATGTAGCACTAAAATGGTTTTGTAATATAAATATAGAAAAAACTATTGGTCCTAAAAATACTAGTGGAAATAAATATCCTGGTACTAATTTTTTTATTTTATTTTTCTCTTTCATATCACTTAATATTGCAGCATAAAAAATTACAAATCCTACTTTTGCAAATTCTGATGGTTGGAAAGAAAATCCTAATATATTTATCCATCTTCTAGCCCCTCCTGCATCAGTTCCGGCAAATCCAACCGCTACAAGTAAAACTAGAAGTCCTATATATATTATCCACTTAAAATTTTTATAAATTCTATAATCAACTTTTGATAATGTAAACATCATAAATATACCTGCTGCTGCAACTATCCCTTGTTTTACTACATATTTATAACTATTTCCACTTTCTGAAAGTGATGTTGGTGCACTAGCAGATAATAACATTATTAGTCCTAAACATAAAAGCAATACTGTTACTATTAATATTGAATAATCAAATTTCTTATTAAGAAATAAACTAAATTTTTTAGATTTATGTGCCATTTGCTCTATATAGTCCTCTATAAATTTAGATTTTTAAGGTAATCTATAAACCTATACTATTAAAATTGCAACTGTTGCTGCAATTAAGGTTATTCCTGAAAAAACTGCAACTACTTTGTTCTCTCTCCAACCACTTAATTCAAAATGATGATGTAATGGAGACATTCTAAATAATCTTTTTCCTGTTTTTCTAAAATATAAAACTTGCAGAATTACTGATAAAGTTTCAAATACTGGTATAATTGCTATTATTAATAATATTAATGGTTGTTTTAGATATATTGCCATACTAGATATTACACCTCCTAGCAATAATGAACCTGTATCTCCCATCATTACTTTTGCTTTATGAAAATTATATATTAGAAATCCTGCACAACAGCCCACTACTATTGCTCCGAATACTGATATACTTTCATATCCCATTTTTATTGCAATTATTGAAATTGCTGTAGTCATTATTGCACTTACAGAACCTGCTAATCCATCAACACCATCTGTTAAGTTTACCGCATTGGTTGCTGCTAACATAACAAATATTGTAAATGGTATATATAGCCATACTGGCAATATTATATTATAATTTATAAATGGTATTATTATGTCTGTTCCAATTTTAACATAATTTATTAAATACATTGTATATATAACAGAAATAATTAAAAGTCCAAACATTTTTAGTTTAGGATTTAATCCTTCTGTATTTTTTAAAACTACTTTTTTAAAATCATCTATAAAACCAACAATTCCAAATCCTATACTTGCTATTGCAATTGCTAATATTGGAATTGTGTCTTCATTATTTAGTATACAATATCCTAAGGTTATAATAATAATTGATATTATTATCATTATTCCACCCATTGTAGGTGTTCCTTGTTTTTTCAAGTGAGCTCTTGGTCCATCTAGTCTTTCACTTTGACCTACTTTTAACCTTTTTAGTATAGGTATAATAATTTTTCCTAATATTGCTGTTAAAATGAAAGATGAAATTAGACAAATTATTTGTTTAGTCATTTTTCTTTTCTCCTATTATATCTTTAACAATTATTCTCTCATCAAATGGATTCTTTTTTCCATTTATCTCTTGATATGTTTCATGTCCTTTTCCTGCTAAAATTACTATATCCCTTTTATTCATCATTTTAATTGCTTTTTTTATTGCTTCTTTTCTGTCTACTATAATTTCATATTTTCCTTTTGTTTTTGATATTCCTGCTTCTATTTCTGTAATAATTTTTTCTGGTTCTTCTGTTCTTGGATTATCTGTTGTAACTATTGTATAGTCAGCCAATCTTCCTGATACTTCTCCCATTTTTGGCCTTTTTTCTGTATCTCTATCTCCTCCACATCCAAATACACATATTACTCTTCCTGGTGTATATGTTTTTGTTGCTTGTAATATATTTTCTAAACTTTCTGCTGTATGTGCATAATCTATCATTATTGCCAAATCTTCTTTATTTGGTACTAACTCATTTCTTCCAGGTACTACAATATTGTCTAAACCTTCTTTTATTTTTTCTGCATTTATTCCTAGATTTATTGCTAATGAGATTGCTGCTAGTGCATTATATACGCTATATCTTCCAGGTATATTAACTTTTATTCTTTCATTTCTTGTTTCTATTTTTACTTTAAAATCTACACTTATATTTGTTATTGTTATATCTTTTGCTAATAAATCTGCTTTATTGTCTACTGCATATGTTTTTATATCACATTGTGGTGATGATTTTATTATTTTATTGCATTTAAAATCATCACTATTTACAAACCCTTTTGCACACATTGAAAATAATTTTAATTTTGTTTCAAAATATTCGTTCATATCTGCATGTTCTTTTAAGCTTATATGGTCTTTATATAAATTTGTGAAAATTCCATAATCAAAATAACTACCTTCTACTCTTGATAATTTTAAACTTTGCGACGAAACTTCCATAACTACATAATCTACTTTTTCTTTTGCCATTTTATAAAATAACCCTTGCAATTCTAAGCTTTCTGGTGTTGTTCTGTTACTATATCCTAAACATTCATCTCCTATATAATTAGCAATTGTTCCTATTAATCCTACTTTATACCCTGCTGATTCTAATATTGATTTTATCATATATGTTGTTGTTGTTTTCCCTTTTGTTCCTGTTACTCCTATTAGTTTGAAATATCTTGATGGGTTACCAAAATAATTACATGATACCCTTGCTAATGCTTTTCTTGTATCATCTGTTATTATTACTGTAATATCTTTAGGTAGTTTTATTTTTTTAAAGTCTGCTGACATATCTAGCATTACTGCTATTGCCCCATTTTGTATTGCTTCTTCTATATATTCATGACCATCAAAGTCATATCCTTTTATTGCTATAAATAAAGAATTAGGTATAACTTTTTTGGAGTTACATTCTATTTTTTTTATATCTATTTCTAAATCTCCCCTTGATTTTAGATTTTCAATTCCTGTTAATAATTTTTTAAGTTCCATTTAATTTCTTACCTCCGAAATTTTTATTTTAATAGTGTAAACTTTTACATTATTATTTATTTTCATTTAGTTTCCTACATTTATTCTATGCTATTATATAGTAAAAAACATTTTTTGTACAGAAAATCTTAAATTATTTATTAAAATTATGTTTTGTTTTATATTAATAATCTTATATTATTTACATTTTTCGACAAACATGCTATACTCTATACAATAAATTTATGGGAAGGACGGATGCTTCATGAAATTACAATTTAACAAACGGGACTTTGAACTTTTAGAGTCCTTAAGTAAAGAAGATTTAGCACGTACACAGATGTTTCTCTACAAAATTTATATAAGATGTAGTGGAAACACTAAGTTTAGAGAAGATCATAGCAATATTGTGTGCAAAATGTTCGATTTGGCGGAAATCCCTGCAAAAAAAATTGCACAAAACGAGAATCTGCCTTCTATGCCAAATTACAGTACATACAACAGATCTGGTGAAACATACTACACACCACACTTACGTATGTGGTTAATTGAGTATGACCTTCCAAACGACTGGGAACTGCCAGATTTCTCGTTTAAGTCTATGCTTCTTAGTTTCTTGCCGTAAATTCTTTTATATCCGTTCCTGGCGAGCTATTTTATATTTCAAATAGGCTCGCCATCTTTCTATTTAACTTGTTGGTTCAATATCTAAATAATTTATAACTTCATTTAAAATTTTACCAGCAACTGGAGCTGCAACAGTTCCTCCTTGATGCCCTGATTCTCCTGTTGGATTATATAAAGTTACTAAAATACATAATTGTGGATCATCAGTAGGTGCTACTCCTATAAAAGAAGTTACATATTTCCCTGTATTTACACCATCTTCAGAAGTTCCTGTTTTTCCACCTACATTATATCCCTGTACTCTAGCATTTTTTCCTGTACCTTCTGCAACAACAGAAGTCATCATACTTAAAACATTTTTTGATGTTTCTTCTGAAATTACCTGATTTTTATATTCTGGTTCTATTTCTTGAATTTCTCCTGTACTTGAATTAACTATTTTTTTTACTACTCTTGGTTTTACATATTTACCATTATTTGCTATTGTAGATACCATAGTTATCATTTGAATAGGAGTTACCTCAAATCTTTGACCAAAACTTATTGTTGCAAGTTCTACTGGTCCTACTTTATCTTCTTTAAGAAAAATAGAGTTTGCCTCTCCTATTAAGTCTATTCCTGTTTTTTGCAAAAACCCAAATTTTTCTAAATACTCATAATATTTATGTACTCCTATCTTCTGACCTAATCCAATAAAAACTGGATTGCATGAATTCATTAATCCTTGTCTTAAACTCTGTGAACCATGTGGTCTATAATATCTCCAACATTTTATTCTAGTTCCAGCAATTTCAATACTTCCTGTGCAAGCAAAACTTCCTGATTTATCTGGCTCTGCTATTCCTTCCTCTACTGCTGCTGATGTTGTTAATAATTTAAAAGTAGATCCTGGCTCATATGTATCTGCAATTGCTTTATTCCTCCACATTCCTTGTAAATATGTTGACTTTTGTGTACTATCTAATTCAGACCACATATTTAATAGTTCTCCATCTGTTACTTGATATGGATTATTTAAATCATAAAAAGGATATGTAGCCATTGCTAATATATCTCCATTTTTAGGATTCATAATAACAACATTTCCACCATCTGTACAAACATTTTCTATACAAGCATCTTCTAAATATTTTTCAACAATAGCTTGAATATTCATATCAATTGTAAGAATTAAATCATTTCCTTTAATTGATTCATTATAAGATTCTCCTGTATCTCCTATTATATTCCCCTTAGCATCAAGCATCTTACTTATACTACCATTTTCACCTCTTAATATTTCATCATATTTGGCCTCAATTCCATCTAACCCTTGATTATCACTTCCAACAAATCCAATAATATGTGAAGCAAGTGTAGCATATGGATAATACCTTTTAGTATCTTCATCTATATTTATTCCAGAATACATATTATTTTCTTCTATCCATCTTCTTAATTTATCAGTTTTATCCTTATCAATTCTTTTAATAACAGTTTCAATGGAACTATTTCTATTTACTTTTTTTAATACTTTATCATAATCCAACTCAAATATATCTGAAAGTGCCTTTGCAACTTTTTCTTTATTTTCCTTAGATATATTAACAGGATTTACAGTTACTGTTTCAACACTGCTACTTTGTGCCAAAACAATTTCTCCACTTGAATCATATATAGTTCCTCTTCCTGCTGTAATACTTCTACTAACAAATTGCTGATTTTCTGACTTTCTTTTCCAACTCTCTCCTTCAACAAATTGAATTATTCCAACTCTAACAAATAAAATAATCCAAAACACAGTAACAGCATATAAAAGTATTATTATTCTTTTCTTAGAATCTAAATTACTATTTTGCATTTGCTCCTCCAGTCATTTTATATTTAATAAATTTTATTATAAAAATTTAAAAATAGAACTTAAAAGTCCCTTTGAAAACATTGATAGGCTTGTAACTCTACTTATTACAACCCTATCAATGTCTCCAAAAGGACTTTATCTTCCCATTATTGCTGCTCCATTTTTATAGTCTATATAACTACTTTCTACTACTGTGTTTGTCTTATTATTATATACTATCAAATCAAGACCTGGATGAAAGTTTGATCTTTCTGCTCCTTCAAAAATCATTGAAGCATTTTGTGTATTTATTACTAATTTTTTATTAGTATTTATTATTGTTTCTAAATGTATATTTCCATCACTACCTTGTTCTTGTTTTATTTTTCCGTTTTCTATTATTGCATAATAATTTTGTTTATTTACTTTATTAATGTCTAATCCTATGTGTTCTATTATTTCTTTATAGTTTTGACTATAATCATTTATTAATTTGTTTTTTACTAATATTACTGTAAAATTTTCACTTTTTAGTGCATCTATATATTCACTAGGATCAAATATATTTACTAATTTCGCATTTTGTACTGCACAATTATACTGATCTAACTGTTTGTCTAAATAATATGAATATTCTATTTTATTTCTTTTATCTGTAATTTCATAATTCGATTTTATATATTTTCCTAAATAGTTTGTAGTTTTTTGTGCTCCATTTATATTTAAATGGTTATCTCTTGATGTATCTCCTGCATATAGTAAATCTGCTTCTTTCATTAAATCTTTTTTATTAAAATCAAAATATTTTATGTTATTAGCTTCTGCTATTTTCTTTACTGTATTATGCCTTCCAATATCCCAATCCATATCTAGCATTTTAAAGAAAATTAATTCAATATTGTTTTCTTTGCAATATTTTATAATTTGATTTATGCATTTTAATCTATTTTCTTTTATAGGGGCTTCATATCTTGAAGTTTCATCTAAATTTTTATAATCTAAATTTCCTGATACTTCATTTTTTAAAGAATATCCTCTATAATTTACTGTTTCACATTTTTCAATAAATCCTTCTGTTCCATACTCTTTCCATCTTGAATGAAACTTGGTTATTGGGAATAAATAACTTATAAAACTTTCATATGAATTTTGTTCTTTTGCATCATTTATCATATTTTCTAATTTATTAAAAGAAAATTTCATGTTGTCTAATCCTTTTCTGTTTTGAGCTTCTGGTGTATCTTCAAATAACATTTTTATTTCTAAACATATTATTTTTTCATTTTGAGTTTTTGTACTTTCCTTTATCCATGCATATGAGTTTTGTATTGATTGTTGACTTATTCCTATTCCATATGATGATATTCCATAGTTTTTATATAGTTCTAATGCTGAGAATCCTTTTATTACTTGACTTGATCCTACTGCTAATACATCTATACTATTTTCTGGTAAATCATAAAAATCTTTTATTATTGGTGTATTTATCCATTCATCATTCCATTTAGGTATAAATATTTTACCTACTAAATCTACTACTATTATCAATATTATTAAAAAAACTAACGATTTTATTATATTTTTCATTCTAAACCTCCTTCATTCTAAAAATTCTGATATATGAATGAAGCTGCATCATATCCAGTTCCATAGTAACCAAATACTAGAATGAATACAATTAAGAAAATCCAAATAAAATATTTTGTTATTATATTTCTGTTTCTAATTGCTTCTCTAATTTTATATTTTTGTTTTAATATTGATATAATAAATAGTAGTATTATTCCAAATGCTGCAATAATTAAATCTTTTTGGTCTAATCCTAAATTGAATATTGCACCTTTAAATATTTCAGAATAATTATTTACAGATAAACTTTTTATCATTGCTATTGCATCTTGTGTACTAGTTGATCTAAAGAATAAATCACCTATACATACTAATATAAAAGTCCTTATTATTTGCCATAACTTAAATAAAACATTTTCTTTATTTATATGTAAAAATTTACAAATTTTATTAAATAGAGGTTCGAAAATTTCTCCTGAAACTATATAAAACCAGTGTAATAATCCTGAACCTATTATATATTTACTTGCTCCACCATGCCATACTCCTACTGTAAACCACAACAAGAACATTCCTATATATGTTGTTATTCTTTTTCCCCATTTTTTTCCAAATATCTTTTTTAGTATGCTTTGTATATTTTGAAATATATTTGATTTTAATATTGGATAGAAAAAGTAATCTTTAAACCATGTTCCTAATGTAATGTGCCATCTTCTCCAATATTCTGAAATACTTTTTGAGAAATATGGTGTATCAAAGTTTTCTGGTAATTTTATACCTAAAGTTTCTGAGCTTCCTAAAACAATATCCATACATCCTGAAAAATCTGTATATAATTGTATTGCAAATGCAATTGTTCCTATTATAATATATATTCCTGGAAAATTTCCATAATTGTCAAATACTGTGTTTACTAATGCACCCATTCTTTCAGATATTACTAGTTTTTTAAATATACCCCAAATTATTCTTTGAAATCCAAAGCATATGTTTTGTAATTCAAATTTATGTTTTGAATATAAAGTTTTTTCCATATCTAAATATCTTGTAAATGGTCCTGAAGTTAATTGTGGAAAATATAGTACATATAAAGTATGTTTTAATATATTAGTTTGTGCTTCTGATACACCTCTTCCCACGTCTATTACGTACCCCATTGCTATTAATGTATAAAATGTTACTCCTATTGGAGCAATTATTGAAATATTTTCCCATGATAAATTAGTGCCAAATAAATTTATAAAATTTATTGTATTAGAACCTACAAAATTCAAATATTTTAAAAATACTAATTGTAAAAACATTAATATAATTGTTACTACTTGTATTGTTTTTTTCTTCTTTTCGCTTTTGGCTATTCCAATTAAATTAGAACCTATATAACTTATAAGAACTCCACTAAGTATATAAAAATATACTTTTACATCACTAGTAGATGCTATTATAAATATAAAACTAAATATTAATAGCAAAAACCACTGCATTTTTTTTGGAAATATATAGTATAAAAATAGTAATCCTACTAAAAAAGTTAGATATATACATGATGTTAAAATCATTGTTCAACAAGCTCCATTAGACCAATATTAGTCATTAAAAAAGCTACTTTTTTATTTTTAAATAATATTGCCTCTTTAGGCTCAGATACTAAAAAACT
This sequence comes from uncultured Clostridium sp., assembly GCA_948436975.1. GTDB lineage: Bacteria > Bacillota > Clostridia > TANB77 > CAG-508 > Scatovivens. The sequence goes on from CAOJJB010000015.1 coordinate 17,650, forward strand.
ATCTAACTTTTGTAATTTTTCTATTTCCTTATTTATATCTTCTGTTTCATAACAAGTATGATATAAAAACTGTCTTTTTTTAACTATTTTTTCTACTACTTTTCCACTTACTAACTCTAATTTTGTTCCATCTTCTAATGTTAACATGCATAAATTTGCATCTTGATTTTTATCATATACTGTTTCTGAAATATTTTTTATATTAAATAATTGTTTTAATTCTTGTATTGTTTTTTCTATATTTTCAGTAGCTATTCCTATATGATGAAATTTCATTTATTCACTTTCCCTTCTTCTAGAATAGTTATTTATATTCTACTTTTTATTATTTCTGCCATTTCTCCTACATTTTTCATTGTAGTTACTTCTCCCATAGAAAATTTCATTCCGAATTTTTTTTCAACAGCAACTATTAAATTAATATGTTCTAAACTATCCCAATCTTCTATATCTTCAGATGTTGTTTCTGCTGTTACTATAATATCCTCATCATCAAATACATCTCTAAATACTTTATTTAATCCTTCAAAAATATCTTCCATTGTCATCTTTTTATTCCTCCACTTCTATAAATTTATTTTTGTTTTTATATTCTTTTAAATTTAAATTCCAAATACTATTTCCTTGTTCATCTTCATTTTCTTTTGTGAAACCCTGTAATCCATAGAATTCTTTTACCATTCCATTTTTAGGTGTTGGATAATAGTATCCTTTTATACTAGTTATTCCTATTTCTTTTGCTTTTTTTACTAAAGAGTCCATCATAGCAAATTCCATATCTCTTTTTAACACTCTACAACTCATAAGCCATAAGTCTATATGTAATATTTTTTCTTCTATATGTCCAATTACTACTGTTACTACACCATTATCTCCAAATGTATCTTCCAATTTTCCATATAATGTTATATAGTTTTTATCGTTTGCTACCTCTTCTATTTCTGATTGAGTATATCTATGTGTTGTTAAGTTAAATTGATTACTTTTATTTGTAAGTTGTGCTATTCTTGCCATATATATTGTTTCAAAAGGTTTTATTGTCGCTTTCATTTCTAATGATTTTAAGTAGTCATCATAATTACTAAATGAATTTAACATTTCATTTCTTTTTGCATTTTCTTTGTACATTTCATTTTTCTTTATGTCATCTTTTGATATTGTGGTAACTTCAAAAAATCCTGATTTATCTAATATATTTATGTAATATTCTGGTATATCAATTTCTGGTATTGCAACTCCATTTACTTGTTGTTTTACTATTTCTCGTTCTGCTGGATTGTCGTCTACAAAAACTAAACTATCTACTCCAATACTAAGTTCATTTGCTATTTCTACTATATTTTTAGATTTTGGATCCCAATTTGCTTTTATTATTATGAAGTCTTCTGGCTTTAATAATCCATCTGGATGATTTAGTCCTGCTATTGCATTTTCTTTCTCATTTTTACTATTAATATTTAATATAATTCCTAAATCTTTATGTTCTTTCAAATATCCTTGAAATTCACTAAATACTTGTCCTGATGGAACTTCTGGTCCTATTTTTATATTCTCAACTCCATCATCTCCAACTATTCCTCCCCAAAGTGTATTGTCTAAATCTAGTACAAAGGCTTTTTTGTTTTTTCCGAATATTGCTTTTATAATATTTGAAATATTGAAAGCTAATGTTGGTATTGCTGGAACTGCTAATGCATATTTATACATATGCCAATAAAATTGGTCTGCCCATTTCTCTAACCCATATGATGCTGATACATAATTTATATCATTAATATAAAAATTTTCATAATTTTCTGCATATTCATAAAATTTTAAATTTAATTTTGTTATAAAATTTACTTTTCCTCTATAATCACTTGCTTCTTTATTTCCCATTAAACGATAATATGGTAATTCAAAATTATTTTGTATAATAGGACATTTATATATTCTACTTAGTCTATTCCACATATTTGTAAATTTATTATATTCATTTTCTATTAATTTTTCTACTTCTTCTTTTGTATTATTAATTTTTGGATAAGTAGTAATATTTCTATTTGTTGTGTGAATATATATAATATCTGGTTTAAATTCTTCTAGTTCACTGTTTGGAAACATTGCATCTTGATAATATTGATTATATTCTGATTCATAAAATTTAGGTTTTATTCCTTGATTTAATAAAAATAATTCTAATATTAATTTTATATCACTAGTAGTTGATCCTCCTAGTATTGCAATATTTTTTTCTATAAAATTTTCTTTTTCTAGTAATTGTTTTTTTAATGATTTTTTCTTCTTTAAGATATAATCACTATCAAAGGGGTATTCTAATTCTTTCATAACATCCCTCCTTAAATTATTTATACCATATCATATTTTTATTTATTGTTCAACCTAAAAAAATAGATTTTCACAATTTTAAGAAAATCTATTTTAAAATATATTTTTTATTTTTTCTACTATCTTGTCAAATAAGCTCTGTTCTTCATTTATAATAACTTTCTCTGTTCTTGGTTCAATATAATCTTTTTTTGGAAGACTTATTTGAACTATTTGTTTATTGCTTAATTTTTGCATTCCTAGTAATTCTCTAGCTGATTGTTCTATAGTGCTTAAATTTATGCTGTTTTGAATATTTATTTCTAATTGGTCATTTTCTTTTTGTAATTTTGAAATTTCACTTTTTAGCCCTTGTATTTTAGAAAATGATTGACTAATTTGAGAGTTTCTAAAGATTATCAAAAATAAAATTGCAAATATAATTATACATTTTATAAAAACAGACATTCTTGCTTTGGCTTGTAGTTTTTTATTTGATTTTATTTGCCTTTGAACTCTAGCATTTACTTTAACATTTTTCTTACTAATATTTTTTCTGTTAGTATTATTTTTATTCTTACTTTGTTTTGGCTTTTTTTTGTATTCATTGTAATCTGGTTTTATTTTTCTAGGACTTGTTTCATATTGGTAAGAATAGTTTCTATTTGGCATAATCTTTATTCCTCCCTTCTTTGCTATTTGTTTTTAGTTTATATTTTTTCAAATATTCTTAGTTTTGCACTTTTGCTTCTTGAGTTTTCTTCTATTTCTTTTTCACTTGGTAATATTGGTTTTTTTGTTATAATTTTTCCTTTTGATTTTACACCACATACACAATACGGTAATCCTGGTGGGCAAATACACTTTCCTACTGAATATGTAAATGCATTTTTAACTGCTCTATCTTCTAAAGAATGAAATGTTAAAATACATAACCTTCCACCTGATTTTAAAACATTTATAGAATTTAATACTGTATCATATAATGGTTTTATTTCATTGTTTACTTCTATTCTAATTGCTTGAAATGTTCTTTTGGCTGGGTGTCCTTCTCCTTTTCTTCGTGGTAAAACATCCTCTATTATCTTTACAAGTTCTTCTGTTGTTTCTATTTCTTTTTCTTTTCTATGTTCTACTATTTTTCTTGCTATAGGTCTTGAAAATTTTTCTTCTCCATATTCAAAAATTATTTTTGCTAGCTTTTCCTCACTATAACTGTTTATTACTTCTTTAGCTGTTAATTTCTGAGTTTTGTCCATTCTCATATCTAATATTCCATTACCTATATAACTAAATCCTCTTTGTCTTTCATCTAATTGATATGATGACACTCCTAAATCCAATAATATTCCATCAACTTCTTTTATTTCTAATTCTTGTAAAATATCTTTTATATTATCATGATTGTCATGTATATATTTAATATTTGAAAATTTACTTAATCTTTCCTTTGCAACACAAATAGCCTCTTTATCTCGATCTATTCCTATAAGAAGCCCTTTTTCTGATATTCTATTTGCTATTTCTCTGCTATGTCCAGCTCCGCCCATTGTTCCATCTACATAAATTCCTTCTGCTTTTATTTGTAGTCCTTCTATACATTCTCTGAGCATTACTGATTTATGATTAAATTCCAATATGTTACCCTCATACCAACTTTTCCTTAATTAGCATAAACAGTTGGTAATATATACCAACTGTCTTGCTAAATTGTTATTTTTCTTTTGTAAATTTCTTTTCTATCTTTTGTATTATATATTTTTTACTTTAGTAAATTATATGTTTTTTCTTTAGTGTTAGCTGCTTAATTTAGGGTTATTCTTCTTTAGTTTTTTTCTAAAGATTTTATCTTTTGTATAATTTCTAATTTTATTTTTATCTTTTGTTTTTTAATTTTTTATCTTTCGTATTTCTAGATCTTATCTTTGGCTTTTATATAAACTTTAGCAAGTTATATACCTAACATTTCCATCTTTGCAGCAATTTCATCTGCTGAGATGTCATCTTCTGTGTTTTGCCATTTCTCTTTGCTCCATATTTCAATTCTTGAATCCATACCTACTATTACTATTTCTTTTTCTAGTTTAGCAAATTCTCTTAAGTTACTAGTTATCAAAAATCTACCTTGTTTATCTATTTCGCAATCTATGGCTCCAGCGAAGAAAAATCTTGAGAATGCTCTTGCATCCTTATTTGAAATTGGTAATGTTCTTAACTTTTGTTCAAAGTTTTTCCATTCTTCTAATGAGAAAGCAAATAAACAGCCGTCTAATCCTTTAGTTATTATGAACTTTTCACCTATATCTTCTCTAAGTTTTGCTGGCATTATTAGTCTGCCTTTTGCATCTAGAGAGTGTTCATATTCACCAATTAACAACTTGTTACATCTCCTCCCATTTTCTTACCACTTTGTTCCACTTCTCTCCACTTCAATTAAATTTTAATATATAAAATTGCATTTTGCAAGTATTTTTTTAAATTTTTTTCATTTTTTATTAATTTTTTTTGTGTAATTTTTAATAAATGCTTTATATTATAGTAATTTCTAAGCAGTTTCTTATTATATAGTACATATTAAAAGTAAGATTTATATTTTAAATATTATTGAATGCATAAAAAATTAGGGTAGTATAACTACCCTAACTTTCAAAATAAAAAGCTACTCTTGAATTACTTCTAATAACTTTTTCTTTAAAATTATTATTTGTAAAATTTTTTATAGTATTTCTCCTGTATATAATTGCATTAAATTATATATTGTATTTTTATCTTTTTCTTGAACCTTTTCTAAACTAAATTTCATTTTTACTCCTAATCTTATAACATCTTATTTAAATATTTATCTGTAAAATGTTTTACTCGTACTTGATTTCCTTTAATTCTATTAATTAATTCATTTGCTATTTTGTATGTTTCATCATACTCTTCTTTTGTCATTTCTTTTCTTTCATATGCATCTTTTAATTCATCTTCATCTAATAAAATAATTTCTCCATTAGGCCTTAGTACAACATCTAAATATAAATCATCTTCATATGGTATATTATTTTCCTTTCCTATAGTTCTTGCTATATCAAAATACCATTCCACTATTTCATTATTTTGATTATATATTGCTGTTAATTTAATTCTAGAATTATAATCATAAAACACTAACCATTTATAATTATTATCTTTAATACATAGCCCATTTGCTAACAAATCTGGTTTTAATATTTTTATAAAATTATTTAAATATACATCTACTTTAAAACTCTTTTCATTAACTATTTCATTTTTGGTTTTAACTTCTATTACATTTAAATTCTTTTTTATGTCAGTTTCATATCTTTTATTTAAACTTATCCAATATCTCTCTGTATATTTTCCATTTTCTTCTAGAATTTTGTTTTCCAGTATTCCGCCATTTTTTATTATACTTTTTTTTGAATATATATTATTTTCATCACATACCATTAACACTCTATTTATACCTAACTTTTTACATTCCTTTAAAGCTAATCTTATCATTTCTGTTGCATATCCTTTATTTCTTTCTGATGGTCTTACTGATTCTCCTATATGACCACCATTTAATAATAAATTATCTGTTAAATAGTGTCTTATCTGCATATTACCAACGATCTTATTATCTGATTTTCTAATTACTAAAAAAAATGTAGCTTTACATCTATCTTCTAATGTTTCTTTGGATAAATCATTTTCTATTATCTCTAACCATTTGTAAAAGTCTTTAATTTCATCTAATCCACCATCACCATATAATTCCATTTCACCATTTTCAAAAAATTCATTTAAATAATTTTCTACTTTACTTTTATATTCTTTTGTTGGAAATACTAATTTTAATTTTCCATATGCATTTGATTTAATTTTTCTTTTTTCATTAATGCTCATATTTAACTCCAATCTATATTTTATTCCTATTCTTATAACATTCTAAAGCTTTTATTTTTTGATATTTTACCATAAGCACTTATATAAATAAAGTATTTAATTATATTATAAATTTCTTTGATTTTAAAATCATTTTTAAATTGTATATCTAGCATTAGACAGTAACTTATTTATATGTTAAAATAAAATAATATATTTAATTTTTTAGAAAGGTTGTTTAAATGAATAGTGCTAAATTTGGTGGGATAGTTCTTAACTTCATAATTTATATTATAATGATATTTCCTATAATTTTGGTTTTATTTAAAAAAAGTATTTACAAAAATAAAAAAACTTTATTAACTAATCTTATTTTTATAACTATTTTAGAAGTAGGATTATCTATAATTCTTTATTTATTTTCTAAATATGTATTCTCAATTTTTGCAAATACATCTGGTATTATTAATTATGCTATATTTGCTTCTAAAATTATTTTTATTAGTAGTAGTTTATATGGAATAAAATTCTTAATTCCAGCTTTTTTATATAAATTTGATAAAAAAACAACAATTCTTTTTTTATCAAAAATTGTTGTTAATTTAATATTTATTTTTATTGCATATAATTTATTTTCAACTAAAGGTGCCTTATATTCTTTACCTATTTGTGATTTTATATATTATATAATATATATTATTTTATTTATAAAAATTGATAAATAATAATTTATTTTATATTTTAAATATTATTAGATAATATATCTAAATTTGCCTCTAATGCATCTGTTGTTGTAAATCCAGACTTTGCATTAAATACTTCATTATTCTCATCAATATATATTATTGATGGTAATTCTGAAATATTATATGTTCTTATTGCTTCTTTATAAAAATCATAATATATTTCTATTGAATATTCATTTTTTAAATTCTCATCAACTTCTTGAGTTGTATTTATTACTAAAAATTTTATTTTATCTTCATATTTTTTATAAATTTCTTCAAATTTTTTTAATTCTTGAATTGATTCTTCTGACTCTTTATTAAAAAATAGCATTACTTTTGGTAAATCTTTATAATCTGAAAGTTTTACTTCTATATTGTCTTCTTTATATATTGTTATATCATTATATTTTACATTATCAATGTCTTTTGTAGTAGAAACTTCATTTGTTTTAATTTTTTTATTTGGATTACTAAAAACAAAAACATATATACAAAAGCCCACTGCTATTATAAATAAAGTAATTGAACATATTAAAAAAATAATATTTCTTTTATCTTTCATTTTTCCTCCTTTGTTTATAAACTTAGCATTTATCTAGTTGTTTTATTTTATCAATAAAAATTATATTTGTAAATATAAACAATTTATGCTATATTAGATAATATTTTATATTAAGGAGGTGAACTTTATGAATTTAGAAATAGAAAATTCTAAAAATTTTATTTCTAGTAATTTATCTAATGATTTAAAAAAACATTTAGAAAAAACTAATGCAACTTTTTCAATTGATAGGTTTGAAGGAAATTATGCTGTTTGTGAAAATATGAAAACTGGTGAATTTGTCAATATATCCAAAGATCTATTACCTGAAGGTTGTTCTGAAGGATCTATATTAAAATTTGAAAATGGTAAATATATTTTTGACATTTTTCAAACTAAACAAGAACAAGATAATATTAAAAATTTAGTTGATAATTTATTTAAAAAAAAATAATTATTCTTTTTATTACTTTAATTCCCATCAAAACTTATATCTATTTTTGTAATTTCATTTGTTATTCCATCACTTGAAATTTGAATTGTTCCATCTTTATCAGTTCTGTAAATTGTACTTCCATTTTTTTGTAATCTCTCTATAATTTTATCTTTTGGTAATTGATAATTATTTTCTTTACCTACTGAAATTATTGCAATTTCTGGTAATATACTATTTAAAAATTCTTCTGAACTACTTGTATTAGAACCATGATGTCCTACCTTTAATACATCTATATCTTCCCAATTTCTTGATTTTTCATTTTTAGATGTCGCATCTCCCATAAATAAATATTTTAAATTTCCATAATTTATTTGTACTACTATTGAAGAATTATTTGCATCTTCTGGCTCTGAATTATCAACACTCATTATCTCACAAACAATATCTTCTAATTGTATTTTATCTCCTATATTTGCTTCTGTAATTCCTACTTCTTTTTTCATTAATGATGTTAATAGTGTTTTATAATAATTTGATGTTGTTTTTGTATTGTATGGTAAATAAAATTCACCAATTTTAAATTCGTCTATTATATAACTCATTCCTCCTATATGATCTTCATGTACATGTGTTCCTATTACATAATCTAATTTTGTTATTCCTAAATTTTTAATTCCATTTACTAGTTTTTCACCATCTTTAATATTTCCAGCATCTATTAATAATGTTTTTTCTTTATATGTAATTAATTGACTGTCTGCTTGTCCTACATCAAAATATAGTATATTTAATTTATTTTGATCTATAATTATATTTTCTGATATATTTTCAACTATTTGTGGACTTATTTCTACATTAGTTTTTTCAATTATTTCTGTTTTTGACAGAATTACTAATATTATTAATATTAGTATTGCTAATATTAATTGTTTTAATTGATTTTTTTTATTGCTTTTTTTATTTCCCATTTTTTCCTCTTTCTTTTTGTAATTTTAACAATAAAAAATTTTTTTATCAATATTGGATTTGTACTTTATTTCTTTATATAAAAAAATAAACATACTATTTTAAAGCATGTCTATTTTTTTTATTTATCTTATAGAATCTTCTTTCTTTTTGTATCTATCTTTAGCAAATTGCTCTCTATCTTCAATCTGTATTATTTCAGCTAATTTATATGGTGTTATACCTTTTTTATCTTTGAAAAAGTCTGCTATTAAATCTGGATCATATTGTTCAATATTATAGTCTTCATATAATTTTCTTACTTTTGAATTCAATGGTAAACTACCTAAATACTTCTTATCCATTTTAAATATTTTACTTATTTCTTTTGATGGATCTTCTTCATTTCTACATATATAACCCACAATAAATGGATAAATTTTTGCCATTATTTCTGGATTTTCTTTTCTAGTTATCATTTCTAACCAGCTTTTTCCTGTAAGTTTTCTATAAACATTTTTGTCTGCTAAGAATTTTATAATTCCATGAAATATTTCTTTTTCCTCTTTAGTCATAGATGTTGTATATGGTAGCATTGGTTGATGTATAGCTTGATGCGCAAGATTTGCAACTATTCTATTGGGATCTTTTACTTTTCTATTACCAAAATACAAATTTGTTTGTTTCGCACTAACTTGAGTTGTTCTATGTATATTGTAGTTAGGGTACATTATATATGTACAAACACTTCCTTTAACTTCTGGTTTATATCCTAACGATTCTTCTACAAAGTTCATTACTGTGTCTGAATGGCAATCCCAAATATCTTCAATTGAATCTTTATATCTTTTAGTAGCATAAAAAATTGGCGTAATTGATTTCTTTGTACTTAAATCCCAAAAATCATTTAAAAATTTATGCATATCCTTTTGTTCTTCTTCTGATAAATCATATGTTTGTTCAATTATTCTAAATGCATCTCTTTCATAACTTTCCTTACCATTTTTTGATGATACTGTTAGTATTCCTTCGAAAATATTACTACCTTTAGAATTTACGAATTTTTTATTACTAAAAATTTGAGGATGGTAATACATAAATTTACTTACATCTGGTGCACTATTAATTATACCTAATTCCTTATATTCTTTTCTTTTTTGAGGATCATTTTTAGACCCCATTCTAGCTTTTATTTCACCATCTATAATATTACTTAAAATTGCCATTTTATCAATAGTGAAACTTATATTGGTTTTTCCCATAATACCTCCTATATATGTAATCACATTTATAGTTTTTAAAAGCATTTAAGCCATTTTTCTTTAGTTATGGGTAATGGGTATTTTATATATTTTCTAGAATTTACCCGTAATTACCAATTTTATTTTAACATAAATTTTAAAGAAAATAAATACTTTTTTGCAAATTTCTTCTAAATTTACATTTTTTTAATATTTTTACATTATAAAATAGTTTCGAACAATAGTAGACTATACTAATATACATAACACAAAACTTTATAAATTCGTCCACTTCATTGTTCGATATTCAAAATTTTAGCAAAAGTTTTTTATTATAGGTATTTCATAAAGTTTTACTATCCTATAATATATTATACTAAAATAAATTTACAAAAATTAAACTCATCATATATGATATATAACCAAAAACATATCCTAATCCACTCCATCTAGATATTTTATTTTTTTCACCTATAAAAGGAATTATTGCTAGTGCTATCATGCCTATTAAAAATATTATTATATCTTTATTGTAAGATATAGAATAATAAATTGGATTAATAAATGCTGTAATTCCTATTATCAAAACAATATTAAAAACATTTGATCCCATAACATTACCTATTGCCATATCTATTTCATCTTTTAAAGTTGCTGTTACTGAAGTTATAAATTCAGGAAGACTTGTACTAAAAGATACTATTGTAAGACTAATCATTTTTTCACTTACTCCTAAATTCGCTGCTATACTTGATGCATTATTAACAATAAAATCTCCACCATATTTTAGTCCTATTATTCCTATAATAATTTTTAAAATAGATTTTAATATAAATATATCTTTTTTATCCTCTTCTACACTATTATATAAATCTAGCTTAGAACTTTTCTTTGCCATCATAATATTATACAAAATAAACAAAATGCAAAATATTAAAAGTATTAATCCTTCTTTCTTTGTTATTATTTTTGTATTTCCATTATTTCCAAATATATATAATAATGCTGTTAAAAATATTACTAATGGTATTTCTATTTTTATAGTTTCATCTTTAAACTTTAGTGGTCTAATAGCAGCACAAGCACCTAATATAAAAAATAAATTAGATATATTACTTCCAACCACATTCCCTACTGCTATATCTGAATGATTTTTTAAAGCTGAGGTTAAACTTACCATTAATTCTGGAAGAGATGTTCCAATTGATACTATTGTAAGTCCTATTATGATTTGTGGAATGTGAAATTTTTTTGCTATTTCACTTGATCCATCTACTAAAAAATCAGCACCTTTTATTAATAAAAATAATCCCAAAATTATGAATATTATATTTAAAATCATAAAATTCTCCTTAAATATAAATTTTAGGTTATAATATTATTATTCTTAATTTTATAAATTTTATTTACAAATCTTACAAATAACTTGTATAATAAATTTTGTAATTTAAATTATTTACAGGAGAATTTAAAAATGAATTATTATATTTTTATTCGACCTTTAATTGGTGCTTTTACTGGTTATGTTACTAATTGGATTGCTGTTAAAATGATGTTTAGGCCATTAAATCCTATTAAAATTGGTAATTTTACTGTACCTTTTACTCCAGGTTTAATTCCAAAAAATAAACCAAGACTTGCTGAAACAATTGGAAATATAATTAGTAAAGATTTACTTTCTGAAGATACTTTGAAAGAAAATTTGCTTTCTGACACTATAAAAAATAAGCTTTCTGATAACCTTTATAATTACTTGAATAATTATTCTACAATCGAAGAATTAATTTGTTCTTTTACTGGAGATGATATATATGAAAATAAAATAACTCATATTAAAAATAAAATTTCAAATAGTATTTACAATACTATTGTTGAAGCAAATTTGGGAAATCTAATTTCTGAACAAATAAAAACATCAGCAAATGAAAAAATGAAAAATCCTATTTTAGGATTTTTAGGTGGAAATGCAATTATGTCCTCTATAATGTCTAATATATCAAGTAAAATTGATGAATATATTTTAAATAATGGACAAGATTTGATTTATGAAATGGTTAATAAAGAAATTAATAAATATACTTCAAAAAAAATTAATGACATTTCTACTAATATAAATAATGCTTTTATTAGTATTTATGAGAATATTATTTTAGAAAAACTACCACAAATTTTAAATACTATTAATATTTCTAAAATGGTAACAGATAAAATAAATTCTATGGATGTTTTAGAGTTAGAAAAATTAATTCTTGTTATTATGAAAAAAGAATTAAATGCTTTAGTTAATCTAGGTGCTTTAATAGGATTTATTTTAGGATTACTTAATTTACTATTTTAATCTTAAAAGCAAAATAGACAATTTAGTAAAATTTAATCTTTAATAGAAATATTTTACTAAATTGTCCTTATACTCATTTCTCTTTTTCAAAACTGAGTAAAATTTCTTAATTTAATATTTTTCTAATATTGTTCATATTTTCACATAGAATTTTACAACTTTCATTTAACTTCTCTTTATTTTCTTTTTCTAAGTCTAATTCTAAAATCTCTCTTGCTCCATTACTATTTATTACTGCTGGAACACCTATATAAATATCTTTATGTCCATATTCTCCATTTAAATATGCTGAAACAGTTAAAATCTCATTAGTATCATTCAATATATTTGTTATTATTCTTGCTAGTCCTAACCCTATACCATAATAAGTAGCTTTTTTCTTATTTATTATCTCATATGCTGCATCTCTAACTTCTGTATAAATTTTATCTAAGTCAGATAAATCCTTTTTTGCATCTTTTAATATATCTATAACTTTTTTACATCCTACATAAGCATGTTCCCATGGTACAAAAGAAGAATCACCATGTTCTCCCATTATATATGCATGCATATTTTTATCTGATATATTAAAGTATCCACCTAACATATATCTAAGTCTTGCTGTGTCTAGTGCTGTTCCTGATCCTATTACTTTATTAGTTGGAAATTTAGAAACTTCTTGTACTACTTTAGTCATTAAATCAACTGGATTTGATGCTATTACAAATATCCCTTTAAATCCACTATTAATTACTTGGTTTGTTATATCTTTCATTATTTTAGCATTTGCTTCTGAAAGTTCTAATCTTGTTTGACCAGGTTTTTGATTTAAACCTGCTGTAATAACAACTATATCTGCATCTGAACAGTCCTTATATTCACCTGCTTTAATTTTCATATGACTTGAAGTACATGGTAATCCATGAGATAAGTCCATAGCTTCTCCTATAACTTTATCTTTTTGTATATCAATTAATACTAATTCTTTTACTCCACTTTTTAATCCTTGTGCTACTAATGCATATGCCATACTCATTCCAACAAAACCTGTTCCCACTAAAACTATTTTTCCTTTTTCTATCATAATAATCCCCTTTTATATATTATTTATTTGTTATTCCCTATTATCATATGTTTAATACTTTTAATTATTTACGTTTATTAGTATCATATTTTAAATACTCATTTTTTAACCTTTATAATATGGATTTAGTGATTTGTAATATGGGTTTTCTGATAGTGGAAATTCATATTCTCCACCTGACTTAGCCTCATTAATAGGTTTAACCGCTTGATCAAGAAAACCATCAATATAATCTCCAAAAGAAATAATTCTTGCTTCTAACATCTTAATTTTTACTAGAACTCCCTCATTCATAAATATTCTCATATGACTTCCTATCATATGAAGAACTTGATTTTTAAAAACCTCATCTATTTCATATTTGCTTAAATAATTGTCTACTATATGTGTTCCTTCATATGTATGTCCTAATAATTCTGATGTATTTCCTTTTCTAGCACTATAATCCTCATTCTCAGAAAAATCATAATATTGTTCTACTTTCCCCAAATCATGTAATAATGATCCAAATAATACTAAATCCTCATCTACATGCAAATTTGGATACATTTGAACAATATTATAAGAATTTCTAGTTACAGAATATATGTGATCTAATAATCCTCCTCTAAAATAATGATGTCTACCTGGTGTTGCTGGTTTGTTTATTAATTTTTCTTTGTAATCACTATATATTTTTTGACAGCATTCTCTTAATATTGGATTTTTTATTTTATTACTATATTCAATACATTTATTATAGCATTCTTCTAATTCTTTCTCATTCATCTTAAATCTCTCCTTCTTCTTTTTCTTCTTCAAGCATGTTCCATAACATTCCTTCTTTTAATTTTTCACTATCTCCACCTAATATGTCTACTAATTTATATGCAAATAAAAATGTAGTTGCAGGTCCACGGCTTGTAATTAAGTTTCCATCTACTACTACTAATTCATCTACATAATTAGCTTTTTCTAACATTTGCTCATATTCTTCTCCTGGATATGAAGTTATATACTTTTCTTTTTGAATTCCTGCTGCTGATAAAACCATTGCTGGTGAAGCACATATTGCTGCTATATATTTATCTTTCATATTATTAAATTTTCTAACTATTTCTAAAACTTTTTCATTTTTAGATAAATTTTCTGCTCCTCGTAATCCTCCTGGAAAAACAATCATATCATATTCTTCTATATTGTTTCCTAATATTTCATCTGCTTTTATTATTATATTATGCGCTGTTTGTACATATTCTCCTTCAATACTAACTGTATCACATTTTATTCCTGCTCTTCTTAAAATATCTACTGTTGCTATAGCTTCTATGTCTTCAAAACCATTTGCTAATAAAACTGCTACTTTTTTCATAGATTACCTCCTAAATTTATTTTCTTTTTTTATTATAACTCTTTTTTTATAAAGTTACAATCTACATTGTTTATATTTTAATATATACTACTACAAATGGCATCTTTTAAACTATTATTTTTATTTTAGTTGATTTTGTTTACATTTTATTATAGTATTATATAAATTTAATAATTAATGGAGTCTATAAGGAGAAATTTATGTTAAAAGAATTTAAGGAATTTGCTACTCGTGGTAATATTATGGATTTAGCAGTTGGTGTTGTAATAGGTGGAGCTTTTCAAGCTATTATTAATTCATTAGTATCTGATATAATTATGCCAATAGTTTCAATTATAACTGGTAAAGTTGATTTTTCTGATATGGTTTTTACTGTTGGTGATGTTTCTATTAAATATGGAAATTTTATTACTGCAATTGTTAATTTTTTAATTATTGCTTTTTCTATTTTTCTTGCTATTACTTATTTAAATAAACTTAATAAAAAAATGGAAGCTATAAGTTTAGGAAAAGTAGAAAAATTCTCTAAAAAATTAAAAAAATCTAAAAAGAAAGAAGATATCGTTACAGAACCTACTGTTAAGATTTGCCCATTTTGTTTTAGCGAAATAAATTATAAATCTACTAGATGTGCCCACTGTACTTCTGAACTTGAAGAAGTTAATAGAACAATAGTGGACAATATATAATCTGTAAAAGACAAAACTATACTGAATTGTCCACGTCATTGTTCGAAGCGCCAAATTTATGAAATAAATTTGTGTGCAAATGTTGGCGTAAGCCTTTATTTAATAGGAAGTCTAGAGGACTTTCCTATTAAATAAAAAATAAATTGTTATTAATAAAAAGTAATTAAGAAGTGTATATGTCTATTTCTTAATTACTTTTTATTAAAATTTTCTAATTCATTTTTTTCTTAACAACTTTAAGTCTTGCAAATTCTTCTCTATCACGCTCATCTAATTTATCTGAAATATCTTTAAGTTGTTTTTGATTTTCAGGAATAATAATATTTTGTAACGCATTTGATCTAGTACGAACTTTTTCTATACTTTTTTCAAGCCTAAATATTGTATTTTCGATAATTGCAAGTTCTATTAATTTTTCTTGAATTTTATTAAATATAAATACAGCCTCATCAACTGTATTAGTAGTGTTAAAAAAACCATAATTTCTTTTTACAATTTCTTGTTTATGAACTACTGATGGTATTTCAGTTCCCATAAGAGTAACATTTTTTATATCTATATAATCATCTATTTTTACACCATAAGATATATTAATCAAATTATCAAGTCCTATATCTATATTAGCATTTCTAATAAGTTCTTTCCCATTTTCCATTAAATCATATACTTCTTGTCTTAATTTTTTTCCATCTTGTACATATTTTTCATATTCTCTTGATAAAATTAATTTTTTTCTTTCAAGAAGTTCATGACCTTGTTTTGTAATTCTTAAAGTTTCTTGTAATTTTATTAAATTAGTTTTGGTTGGTAAATAACTGTTACTCATCTGTTCTCCTTAATTTATTACATTTTATCTAACTCCTCATTTGGCAAGATTTTTAGAACTTGAAGTGCTATATCTAAAGTTTCATTTATTGTTCTATTTTCAAATCTACCTTGATTTACAAATTTACTTTCAAAAGCATCACCAAATTCCAAATATTTTTTATCTGTTTCTGATAAATCTGCCTCTCCTAAAACTTTAGCTAATGCTCTTACATCTTGTACTCTAGAATATGAAGAAAATAGTTGGTCTGAAATTCTTCTATGATCCTCTCTTGTATATTGTTCCCCAATTCCATCCTTCATAAGTCTTGATAATGAATCTAATATATTTATTGGTGGTGTTATTCCTTTTTGATAGAGTTCTCTATTTAAAACAATCTGTCCTTCTGTAATATAACCTGTTAAATCTGGTATTGGATGAGATATATCATCATTAGGCATTGTAAGTATTGGTATCTGCGTTATTGAACCTTTTTTATTTTCAAGCATTCCTGCTCTTTCATATATTGAGGCTAAATCACTATATAAATATCCTGGATATCCCTTTCTACTTGGTATTTCACCTTTCAAAGTTGAAACTTCTCTTAAACTTTCTGCATATGCTGTCATATCTGTTAAAATAACTAATACTTGCATATCTAAATCAAATGCTAAATATTCTGCACAAGTTAAAGCTACTTTGGGAGTTAAAATTCTCTCTATGGCTGGATCATTAGATAAATTTTGAAAAGTAACAACTTTTGATAATACACCATTTTCTTGAAAACTTTTCTTAAAAAATTCTGCTGTTTCGTACTCTGCTCCCATAAGACCAAAAACTATAGCAAAATTATTATCATCTTTTATATTTGCTTGTCTAATAATTTGCTCAGTTAAATCATTATGATTTATCCCACTACCTGAAAAAATAGGTAATTTTTGACCTCTAATTAAAGTCATTAATCCATCAATAGCAGAAATTCCTGTTTCTATATAGTTTCTAGGATATTTTCTTGCAATAGGATTCATAGAAAATCCATTTATATCTCTTTCAATATAATTATTAATATCTCCTAAATTATCTATTGGTGTTCCTATACCATTGAAAACTCTTCCTAACATTTCCACAGAAAGTTTTATTTGTAAAGGTTTTCCTTTTAGTTCTGTTCTTACACCATCAATATTAATTCCATCAGTACCTTCATAAACCTGTATTACTGTAATATCTTCATTTAATACAATAACATTTCCAATTCTTTTCTCTCCAGACTCTAAAATAAGCTCAACTTGTTCATTATAAGAAATATTATCAGGTGTTCTTAAATATACTAAAGGACCATTAATATGCTCTAGTCCTAAATATTGTGTTTTCAAGTTCCCACCTCCAATTGAACACTTACATATGTTCTTTATATTCTTCTGAAATAACTTTAAGTTTTTCTACTACATTTGTATCAAATTTGTCAAATTTATTTAAATTATCATTTTCTATATTAAATTTTAACTTTATATATTCTTCAAATATTCCTAATTCTTTTATTCGTGATATTGGTATTCCTTTACTTATAAGTTTTAAAGATAATTGATATATTTTTAAAATAGAATTCATCATTTTATATTGCTTTTTTATTGGTACATATGTGTCTATTTCATTCATTGCACTTTGTTGTAAAAATCCTAATCTTATTGCTCTACATGTTTCTAACACTAATTTTTTACTGTCTGATAACACATCTTGTCCTACTACTTTTGCTATTTCTTGTAATTCATTTTCTTCTTGTAATAGTTTTACTATTTCAAGTCTATTTATTGAAAAATTCTCATCTATATTTTTTTCATACCAATCTTGTAATCTTTCTATATATTCACTATAACTTATTCTCCAGTTTACTGCTGGATAATGTCTTGAATATGCCAAATCTCTATCTAATCCCCAAAATACATGTACAAATCTTTTAGTATTTTGTGTAACTGGTTCTGAAAAATCTGATCCTTGTGGTGATACCGCTCCTATCATACTAACTGATCCTATTTTTCCATTAAAACTTTTAATCATCCCTGCTCTACCATATACTTGTGATAATCTTGATGGTAAATATGATGGATATCCTTCTTCAGCTGGCATCTCTTCTAACCTTCCTGATATTTCTCTTAAAGCTTCTGCCCATCTTGATGTTGAATCTGCCATTATTGCTACATTATATCCCATATCTCTATAATACTCTGCAATTGTAATACCTGTGTATATAGACATCTCCCTTGCAGCTACTGGCATATTTGATGTATTAGCTATTAAAATTGTTCTTTCCATTAATGGTCTTTTTGTTTTAGGATCAATTAGTTTTGGAAAATCCTCCAAAACTTCTGTCATTTCATTTCCTCTTTCTCCACAACCTATATATACTATTATATCTGCATCTGACCATTTAGCTATTTGATGTTGCAACATTGTTTTACCTGTTCCAAATCCTCCTGGTATCATGGCTGTACCACCTTTAGCTATTGGAAACATTGTATCTATAACTCTTTGGCCTGTTACTAATGGAATATTAGCTGTTAATCTTTCTTTATATGGCCTTTGTTTTCTTACTGGCCATTTTTGTATCATATTTATTTCATATTCTTTATCTTCTGTTTTTATTTTTGCAATAACTTCTTTAGCTGTATAATATCCTTCTTCTGCTATAAAAGTTATTTCTCCATCAATATCATATGAATTCATTATTCTATTAGTTATAACTTCTGTTTCTTTTACTTCTCCTAAAATAGTGTTTAGACTCGCTGTTTCTCCTACATGTATATTTGGTATGAAATACCACTTTCTATCTAAATCTATACTATCTGCATTACAGCCTTTAACTAAGAAATTTCCTGAATATTCTTGTAATTTTGCTAGAGGTCTTTCAATTCCATCAAAAACATTTCCTATAATTCCAGGTCCTAAAGTAATAGAAAGAGGAGCATCTGTTCCTATAACTTCTTCTCCTATTTTCAGACCATTTGTTTCCTCATATACTTGTATTGTAGCTATATTTTTATTTAATTTTATAACTTCTCCTATTATTTTATCATTTCCTACTTCAACCATGTCATGCATAGCAAAATCACCATCACCTTTTGCCTCTATTACTGGTCCATTTATGGAAATTATAAATTTTTTTTGCAATTTTTTCACCTCTTCAGTTTTATAATTTTATTTGACCTATTTTTTCTTCTATAATAATCTTAATAGTATTATCAATTGAAATTTTATCATTTTTAATTTTACAGCCACCTATATTATCATTTTTAATCTTACTAAAATTCATAGCAAAATCTTTTGATAATTCAACTCTAAATTTTTCAAAATCTCTTTCAGTTATATATATTGTAAAATTTTCTCCATTTATATTTTTTAATGTAGTTCTTATATTTTTATATAAATAATTCTTATATTCCTTTGATTTAGTAAAACTTTCAAGTTCTTCAATTATTTTAGATTTTATATTTATAAATAATTTAGATTTAAATTTATTAACATATACATTACCTTCTGCTTCATAATCAAATAAATTTCTATTATATTCCCTTTCAATTTTATTTATTTCATTTGAATATTTAGTAGATAATTGTTCTTTATATTCTTCAATCATTTTACTAATTTGTTCATTACATAATAAATTATTTTCTTCTTTCAAAACTGATAATTCTTTTTTAGCAGTTTCAATACAATTTTTTTGAATTTTTTCAATTTTAAGATTTATTTTAATCATATCCTCTCTTTATTTTTCTTTTACAGATATTCATAATACTATTTTTGCTTGTCTGAATTAGGAATTTTAACTATTAATGGTAAATCTTGATTTTCTATAATACCTTCTATTTCTTTTTTAGCTATATAATATACTTCTTCTGTAACACTAATAATTCCCACATTCTTATCTTGTGATAATTCCTTTATTTTTCTCTTAATTTCATCATCCTCTTTTATAAAAAAACTTTGAATTCCAGCAATTCTTAATCCTACTGCTATATCATTATTTCTACTAATACTTACCATTCTCATATATTTCAATTCCTATCTAATTTAAGCCCTAGACTTAAATTAATTCACTCTATTAAAATACTATTATATTTAACATACGTACTTATTAAATTTTATTTAATATCATTATTGAAATTATTAATCCGTATATTGCTATTCCCTCTGCTAGTCCTGCAAATATTATTGTTTTTCCTAATAAACTTGGATTTTCGCTTATTGCTCCTACCGCACTTGAAGCTACTATTGCTACTGCTATTCCTGCCCCTATACATGCAAGTCCTGTTGCTATTGCTGCTGCTATCATTCCTAAGCCATTTTGTTTGTTTTGTACTTGATTTTCTCCTTCTTTTTGCTGATTTTCTGCTTCTATTCCTGCTTTCATTTCTGTTACTGCTCCTTGTACTGCACTTTGCACTTTTTCATCTACCATTGCTTGTACTTTTTCTTCTGTTAATGTATTATTATTTGCTCTAGTTGTTGATAAACTTGTTGTTGTTAAAATTCCAAATATCATTATTATTCCTAAAATTAATACTATAATTTTTCTTTGCATTTTTATTTTATCTCCTTATCTTTTATTTTAGTTTAATGTTTTATAATAATAATTAAACTGTTTTATATTTTTAGATTTTTTCTTTTAATGGCTTATACTCTCTTCCATCTCCTGTATAAAATCTACTAAATAACTCATAGTATTCCAGTCTTAATACTTGTATTCCTACAATAAGTCCTTCTAATACTATTACTATTACATTTCCTATAATAGAAACTACTATACTACCTGTTCCTGTCATCATGTCTGATAATATATATATTGCCATACATAAACCAACATGATTTATTGCAAATGCCGCTATTCTTACAAATGAAATTGTATTACTTACAAATGATAGTAATATTTCTACAACTTCAAATACTTTTTCTATTAATGAACTTTTTTCTTTTTCCTTCTCTTTAAAAATAGCTTTAGAAAGTAAATCTTTAAACATTATTGCAACTAACGGAATTAGTATAAATATACTTAGTATTCCTATAGATGCTATCATTTTTCCTTTCACTAAAAAATAAATTCCAGCTATTAATACAGTAGAGTAAAATATTAGTCCAGCAATACCATTTGTTTCAAAAAATATCTTTTTCTTATCTTTATTTCTAATTCCATTTCTAATATTTAATAACATTGACATTATTATTAAAATAATACCTATTCCTATTCCATATACAAGCATTGTTTGTATATTTTCCATCGGACTTATAAATACTGCTGGTATAATATCTTCATGTCCAAAAACACTTCCATATAGTACACCAAATATCATTGATGCTATACCACCTGCTTGAAAAACCGATCCAAGTGATACTTTCTTTTTTGACATAATTATACCAATTATAAATATTATTAATCCTTGTCCTAAATCTCCAAACATAAAACCAAATAATAAAAATGCTGTTATTGCAACAAAAGATGTTGGATCTATCTCTGTATAATTTGGTAAGCCATACATTTTTACTATTGTTTCAAAAGGTCTTACTATTATATTATTTTTTAATTTTGTTGGTGGTGTACCTGCTACTTCATCATGATTTTTAATATCATATTTTATGTCTTTTTCTCTTGACAACTTTGGTAAAATCTTTGTAAGTTCTTTTGCTGGTATCCATCCAATTATATAAAACAGTCCATTTTGATCATATGCCATAAATTTTTTTACATTATTTATTTTTATATACAAATTAATTTCTGAATACAGATTTACTAATTCTTCTGCATCTCTATCTCTTATTCTTGTTATTTCATCCTCTTTATTTTCAATATCAAATTTTATTTCTTGTATCTTTTTTTCATACTCATTAAATAATGCTTTAGGATTGCTAGTCATTTCTTTAGGAATCCATATTCTTTCAAATCTATATACATTTAAATAACTATCAACTTTTGCACTCTGTTCCTTTGTTGCTAAACACATTATCCATACATTTTTTAAGTCATCTTCTTCTAATTTTAAAAGTATAGCATTTAAATTTTTTAAACTATTTTCTAATTTTCCTAAATTCTCTTTTGGTAATTTTCCATACCTAAATTTTATATATTCTAAATTATATAATTCATCTAATTCAATATCTAAACTTCTAGTATGCTTTAATAATTCTAATTTATTTTCATATTCTTCTAAACTGTGTCTTTGATTTTTTAAATGTTCTTCAATTTCTTCTAAATTTTGTTTTATATTTATTAAATTATTTTTTACCTCTTGTAATGGTTTTTCTAATATATCACTTTCAGCTTCTTCATTATATTTTATTTTATATTTATCTAATATTATTTTACAAGCTTTTAAAAGTTCTTTAGCAGTTGAATCATATTCAAAATTTGTTAATTTCCAACCTTTTTCAAAAATTTTAACAGCATTTTCTGTTTGAATACCACTTTCTAACAGATAATCAGCTATAAATTTATCTATATTTTCTTCTTTTCCTGTTATACTTAAAAGTTTCATTTTTTCAACTGACACTTCTACTTTCGCCTCCTAAATAATTATTTTCTTCTGTATCTCTTGTTTATCTACTTTATATCTTATACCTTCTATTATATTTATAATATTTTTTATTTCAATATCTACTAAATTTATATTACAAAAAATTGTACAAATATTAAATAGTTTTGTCTTAAATAATTTTATATATTTCTTATATAAAAAATAATCTTTATCATGTTCTATAAAATTTTCTTCTGTAAAAATATTTCTATATACAGTTTCGCTTAATATATTTTTTATTTCTTCAAAATCATTAGCATTTGCTAATTTTATAATTTTTTCTTTATTTAACTTATAATTTATTGGTATTATTATATCTAATATTTCTTGTTCTGAATAATTAAAATACTTTTTGGATCTGTAAATCCAAACTATATTTAATAAATCAATTTCTGTTCCTATTATGTTTTCAAATTCATTATTTACTTTTTTTGAAAGTTTATATAATTCTTTAAAATAAAATTTATCTAATTCTACTTCTATTTCTTCTAATGGTATGTTCTCTATTTTATCTTCATATTGTTTAAATACTTTATAATATTTTTCACTTTTAATTATTTCTAAAAATTCTGTTTCTTCTATTACTTGATTTATTCCATTTATTGATTTAAAGATTTTTGTCGTCCAATTATCTATATTTTTTAAATTTATTTTTGCATCTCTATTTGTAATAACATTTCTAAAAACATTTTTTACACAAATTAATTCATACTTAGATAAAAATTGTATGAAAATATCTATTTCATATTTATTCAAATATTTATATAATTTTAAAATATCTAGTATAAATAAATTGTTTAATTCTTGCTCTAATTCCTTTCTGTGTGTTTTCTCATCTATATTCTCTAAGCTTGGAAATTTTGATTTTAAAAAATATATTGCATCTTTTAAACTATTTTGCCTTAATAATTCTTCTAGTTCTTCTTTAGTTAAATGACTAGCACTCATTCCTTTCATTTTTGCATTAAGAGCAGGATATTTAAGTTTGTTAATCATCTATTCCTCCTCATTTTTTATGCTATTTATAATTTCACTAATAATTTTATTTTCTTTTTCCTTATATTCTATTTCTAGATTATTAATTTTGTTTTCTACTTTATTATCTATTTGTTTTTTCTTTTCTTCAAACATTTTTTCATATTTTTCTTTTTGTTTTTTTATTTCGTCTTTGTATTCTAAGTCTAAAATTATTTTTTTCATTTGAAATTCGTTTTCTATAAATTCTTCTATATTACTTTGTTTTTTCTTTTCTTCTTTAACAATATCCTTCGCATTATTATCTATTTGTATTATTTTCTTTAAAATATCTTCCAACTTTTGTATACCTCTTTTCAGTTTACATTTTATTTAAAATTTTATCTGCCTCTTCTTGTGATATATATTTGTATTTTATCATTTTATTTAATACTTGTGCTTGTCTTTGTTTGGCTAATTCTGGATTTTTAGTTGGTGCATATACAGATGGTGCATTTGGAATTCCTGCTATTAGTGTACATTCATATAAATCCATTTCCTCAATTTTTTTATCAAAGTAACCTTCTACAGCATCATATATACAATAATATCCATCACCAAAATACATTGTATTTATATATAATTCAAATATCTCCTCTTTACTACATACTTTTTCATATTCAAAGGCCATAAAGATCTCTGCTATTTTTCTAGTAAATTCTTTCTTTTGAGTAAAATAAGTATTTTTTGCCAATTGTTGTGTTATTGTACTCCCACCTTCAACCAATTCTCTTTCTTTTATATCTTTTATAACTGCTCTTGTTATTGAAATTAAATCAATTCCATTATGTTCAAAAAATCTTCTATCTTCTACTGCTACAACTGCATTTATATAGTCTTGTGGTAAATTATCATAAGTTGTATAATTTTCTTTTTCATTTTTTATTTCTTCAATTTTTTCCGAAATACTTGTTTCTTCTATGGCTTCCTTATATAAAGAATATCCTTGATATGTTAATGTACCAACAACTACCATTATTGCTAATAAAATTATTCCAATTAAAAATACAAAAAATTTCTTCATTTTTCTCCCTCTTATAATGTACATATAGTTATTTTTTATATATTATCATTAATTATTTATATTATCAATATTTTTTAATTTTTCTAAAAACGCTTTACATCCCTCTAATATATCTTCATAGGTTTTGTCAAAATCTCCTGTGTACCAAGGATCTGCTATATCTCTTGATTTTATTGAAAAATCTAATAGTTTATATATTTTATTTTCTATATCTTGTCCTACAATTTTTATAATATTTTTTATATTACTTTCTTCCATTCCTATAATATAATCATATTCTTTATAATCTGATGGTTTTAATTGTACTGCTACTCTGTTTTCTACTGGTATACCAACAGAGTTTAATTTATTTATTGTTCCATAATGTACCCCATTTCCTATCTCCTCTGTACTTGTTGCTGATGATTTAATATAAAAATTTTCTTCTAAGTTTTCTTTTCTAACCAATTCTTTTAAAACAAATTCTGCCATTGGTGATCTACATATGTTTCCTAAACATACAAACATTATTTTTATCATTTTACTTCTCCTTTTATTAAATATTTTATTAAAACAAAATTTTACTACTTTGTTTGATCCTCTAAATTCATCTAAGCTTTTATATACACAGTAATCTCTTATTATATAAAAATATTCTATTTATATTATAATATTTTTCTCTATTAATATACTGTTCAATATATTAAAAGGAACAAAACATAATTGCTTTATTCCTTTTAATATTTTATTTTTTTTTTTCAAGCATAACTAATCTTTTTCATTTCTTCATATCTCTTAATTTTCGCTGTTGTTGTTTTTATAAAATCTTCTTTTGTTAAAATCATATTTTTTATATATTTATAAGTTGGCAAAGTTTTATTTAATTCTTTTATTTTCTCCCATAAAATTTTATTAATTTCTTTTTCACTTGCATTAGGATAATTATTTTTTACATATTCTTCATCATACTGGACTTTAACAGATAAAACTAAGTCATCTTCTTTAGGCATTCCAAATATCATTGATTCTTTTACTAAAGCAATCTTATTTACTAGTTTTTCTAGTTCTTCTGGATAAATATTCTTTCCATTTTTTAATACTATTACATTCTTTTTTCTACCTGCTATAAAAATAAAACCCTCTTTATCTATATATGCTAAATCTCCTGTCAAAAGCCATCCATCTCTAAAAGTTTCTTTGTTTGCTAATTCATCTTCATAATACCCTATCATTACATTCTCACCTTTTACAGCTAATTCTCCAATGCCTAATTTATTTTTATCAAATAATTTAACCTGTATTCCTTTTAGAGGAAATCCTATTGAACCTTTTTTTCCATATTTCATATTTTCCGCTGCTACAACAGGTGCTGTTTCTGTTAGTCCATATCCCTGTATTATTTTTATTCCCATTTCATTAAATGCTTTCCATACATCTTTATCTAGTCCTGCTGCACCACTTATTATAAGTCTTAATTTTCCTCCTAGTTGATCTATAATTGGTTTAAATACTTTCCTTTTCATTGATGGCATTAAATTAGTTAACTTTCTAGCTATATTTATTGTTTTAGTTTTTCCTTGTTTTTTTATTTCTTTTATTATTTTTTTATACATAGATTCTATCAGTAATGGTACTCCTATAAAAACTGATACTCCATATTCTTTTAAATTTTGCGATATATATCTTAATCCATCTGGAAAAGCTGTTGCTGCACCATAACTTAATAAATATATAAATCCTGTTGATCCAAATGTGTGATGAAATGGTAAAAACGCTAAATTTACATCTGTTTCTCTAAAATCTTCTGTTGCATGCATTGCTGATATATCAAATGCTATATTTCTTTGTGATAATTGTACTATTTTTGAATTATTGCTTGTTCCTGATGTAAAACATAATTCACTAACTTTTTCTGAATCTATTTCTGCATCTTCAAATTCATTATTTCCTTCTAAACGTAATTTCTTTCCTTTTTCTTTTAACTGTGCTATTGTTTCATATTTTTTATTTTCTTCCATACAAATGTATTGTTTTATATTTATATCTTGTTTTTCTTTTATTTTTGAAATTATTTCTTCCATTCCATTATCAAATATAATTGCATCTGGTTTTGTTCTTTTTATACTATTTTCAATTTCAATTTCTGTTAATCCTTTGTCTAGTGGTACTGCTACCATATTTCCTAATAGAATAGATATAAAGCTCAATGCCCATTCATATCTATTTTTAGATATAATAGCAATTTTTTTGTTTTTTAGTTCTAAATTGTATAATCCTGTTCCTAAATTATTTGCATCTTCTAGAAGTTCTTTGAAGGTTATATTTTTATAATTTATTTTATTATCTACTTTATGTTTTAAAATAAAAGCTGTATTATTTGAATACTTTTTAACTGAGTCATAAATAATTTCTTTTATATTTTTAAAGTCTGGATATTCAAAAAAGTATTCATCTCTCTTTTTATTTATTTTAATCACCCTCTTATCTAGTTTCTAAAACTATTATATATTATATGCTACTTCAAGTCAATTATTTTATTATTTTTCCCATTCTTTTATAAATAATTCCAATTATTGTATAAAAATATAGTAATTTTATAATAGAACAAAAGAGCCACTTTTAAAATCCTCTAACATTTTAACATATTGAAGTGGCTCGTCTTTGTTTGATACGACAAATTTATGAAATAAATTTGTGTGCAAATATTGACGTAAGCATTTATTTAATAGGAAAGTCCAAATGACTTTCCTATTAAATAAAAAAATGAGGCTTAAATTATATTTAAACCTCATAGGAGTAATAACAAATTAAATATATTTGTCATCACTTTTTATTTAATTCTGAAATTTGAGATGCTATATATTTGCTACCACTCGATCCAATTGCCATAAATAATGCTGTATCTGAAAACAAGTCATCTTCTGTTTCATTTTTTAAACTAAATTTTTTTCCAATTGCAATAACTGTATTAAATACAGAATCATATAAATCACTGAAAAAATTTAATGTTTCTTCTATTGAACTCCTTTTTACTCTAAGTTCTATTAGGTGTTTTATATCAGATATTGGTAATGATTGTTTTAATGTACATATAATTATTAAGTATGCTATATGTTCTCTTGAATATTTTTTCTTTATTGGGGCTGGCATAATTCCTAATTTTACATAGTTATTTATCATTGAATTTGTAATTATTTTTGTATTTTCATCTGTTTTGTGAAATGATAAATATTTTTCCATTAATGCTATTACTTGATCCATATATAAATCAATTTCTGGTAACTCTTCCCAATATGGTAATTTATGTTTTACTATTTTAAAATAATCTTCAAATTTCTTTTCTTTTTTTGCCACTTTATATCCCTTCTTTTCATCTAATATATTTTATATTAACATATTTTTTGTAAAATTTCAATTTTTCTGTATAAAATGACATTATACAAACCTATTAATGAACTACATTTGCAATCAATCCAAAAGAAAGAATCATCATAATTATACTAGCCATAACTATACCTGCTAAAACTGCTATAAAAGTTTTCTTTTTATCCATTTCTAATACAGATGCTATTAGAGAACCAGTCCATGCTCCTGTTCCTGGAAGTGGTATTCCTACAAATAATACTACTCCTAAATATCCATATTTTTCTATTTGTCCTTTATGTTTTTCTACTTTTTCATCTAACCAATTTGCAAATTTTTTGAAATGTTTGCTATTTCTCATCCATTTTAATATTTTATTTATTAATAATAATATAAATGGCACTGGAAGTATATTTCCAATCATACTTATTATGTAGCTTGGTAGTGGATCTAGACCTAATAGTGCTGCTGCAATTAGTCCTCCTCTTAATTCTAATATTGGCATTAATGATATTATAAACACTAATATTTCTTTTCCATATGCAATTGCTGTAACTCCACCAAATGCAGCAATTATTGCATTTACTAATTTTTCACTCATTTTATTTTTTTATGATATATTTAAATTAAATATGTCATATACTCCTTTCCTTATTTATTATATTGAAATATTTTAACTTAAATTTTAATATAAAACAATATTATTTTAATGTTTTCAATTGTTTGTTATCTATTTCAATTATATTTTGAGCTGTAATTTCTCCAACATATTCTTCTGGAAATACAACTTCATCAATATTTAGTTTCTGTAAAATTTGTCTATGATGTTTATCACCAGCTTTGGCAATTATATGTTTTACTCCTGCTTCTTGAAGTTCCATACACGATATAATACTAGCTGTAAGGTTTTCTCCAAAACAAACTACTCCCACATCAAAATCTTTTAGTGGAACTTTTCTCCATGATTCTTCTGATGTTACATCTATACATATTGCTTTTGTAACATAATTACTAACTTTTTCCACTACTTTCATATCACTATCTATTGCTAAAACTTCTATTTTAGAATCTGATAATTTCTTTGCAATACTTGTTCCATATTTTCCTAAACCTACTATTACACATTGTTTTTTCATAGTTCTCTCCTTCTATAATATTACATCTTCACTTGGATATTCTATATTTTTTTTGTCTTCATTTATAAAGGCTAGTACCATTGTTAATGGCCCTACTCTTCCAATATACATTAATAACATTAATATTATCTCACTACTTAATTTTATAGTACTATAATCTGTTATTGTTAATCCTGTATTAGTTATTGCTGATACACTTTCAAATACTATATTAAGCATTCCTATATTGTCGAAATGATTGAATATGATACTTGTTATAAATAAAATAAATACAAAAATCATAAAAATAGTAAATGCTTTTCTTACAAGAGAATTCGGTATTTTTCTCCAAAACATTACTGTTTCTTGTTTTCCTTTTAATGTTGCTATTATTGTTGATAATAATATTGCTATTGAAACTATTTTTACTCCTCCTGAAGTAGAAGTTGGTGATCCTCCTACAAACATTAATATTATTAACATTATTTTATTCTCTACACATAAATTACTTACATTTATAACTGAAAATCCTGTTGATCTTGTTGTTGCAGACATAAATAAACAATTTACTATTGAAAGATTTGGATCTAATATTTTCATTATTAATACTGGTACAAATACCAAAAATGTCGAGTATGTTAGAATTATTTTAGTTTGAAGCTTTAATCTACTAAACTTTTTCGATTTATTATTCTTTAAATCTTCAATTGCTAATATTCCTATACTTCCCAATAACATTAATATAACCATAGTTATTTGAAGATATATATCATTTACAAAATTTGTTAAACTATCATCAAATAGTGTAAATCCTGTATTACTAAATGCTGATATTGAATGAAATATACTATACCATATTCCTTTTATTATTCCTAACATAGGAATAAATTTTAATGCTAGAAATATTACACCCCACAATTGTACTTTTAACATAAGCTTTCCTATAAATATTGAATGTTCTTTTATTGTTGCATAATTATCACTACTTATATTATCATTTATTAAAATTATATCAGACATTTTTATTTTTTTATTTTTTATACTCCAAAAATAAGATATAAAAATTATAAAGCCCATTGCTCCTATTTCCATTAATATTGCAAGTATTAGTTGTCCTAAAAAATTAAATTGTTTTATAAGTGGTGCTTTTGTAAGACCTGTTGTTGTAAGAGCTGATGTTGATGCAAATAATGCATCTTTTAAACTTATTTCTTTATAATTACATATTGGTAATGATAATATAATTGTGGCAACTATAATTATAAATGCAAATCCTATTATTGGTATTAAATACGTTCTTTTGCTTTTTAACATTTTACGTTTTCTCCATTTATTCTAAATAATATTATATCCTTAATTTTAAAAAAGTAAATATTTATTATTTTAATTTATTTAAAAGCACATCATACGTTATATATGATGTGCTTTTACTTTGTTTTTAATAATTATTTCTTTTTGTTTCTTCTTACTAGTTTTTTATATCCCTTTTCTTCTATTTTT
>CAOJJB010000016.1 GCA_948436975.1 uncultured Clostridium sp.
TTGTATACCATCCTCCAAATGTATACCCTGTTCTTGTTGGAGTGTAACTTACGCTTGAACTATTCCATTGTGCATATAAATTCATTGATTCTATATTTGTTACTGATTGTCCATTTGTATATGATGTTCCTGTTCCATTTGCTTTTGTGTTCCAATTCTTAAATGTATATGTTGCTGTTTTGCTTGTATTTGTGCTTCCTGTATAATTATGATTATATGTTACTGTATATGATCTTGTATATCCATTTGTTGTCAAGTTTTTTGCTACTCCAAATTTATGTGTACTACTTGCTGTGCTTCCTCCTGTTGATCCATTTCCATAGTATTCTACTATGTAATCACTCCTAGAAGCATATTTCACTACCATTCCATCTGCATATCTATTATAATTATTAGTTAAAGAAAATACATTATTTGTATCATCTACTGTAAGTGTATAACTATCAAAATATCCTCCTACTATATATTCTTTATTATTTGTTTCCACTATTGATGTAATAACATCTGTACCAGTTCCACCTATTCCTCTAATAAATTCATGTCCTTCTGTACTATTTACCTTACGTATTATTCCATCTTTTCCACCTTTATTCGATATAGCATAACCACCTATATAACTAACAGCACATTCTCCACCATATATATATCCACCATCACTTGTTCCTTTTACTGTATATAAAGTTGTATCATATAACATACTAGAATTTTGCACCGTTCCAGAACTATTATATCTAACTAATAATCCATCACCTGTAGATGTATTAACTGCACTCCATCCTTTTCCATCTCCTAAATAAAATGAACTACTAGCACTATTTCCAGCCACTACTATATCTCTATTAGTTAATTCTGTTACAGAATAGATGTAATCATTACCTGTTCCAGATAGTGTTTTATACCATCCACTAGTTCCACCACTATTATATTTTATTATAATTCCATCACTACCACCACTATTACTAATTGATCCTGTTGAAACTGGGTTATCTATTGAAGAACTTTTGAAATATCCTCCTACTACAAATCCGCCATCACTTGTTGCTACTATTGATGTTAACCTATCTTCTCCACTACCACCTATTACATATCCTGATGATGAAAAAATACTACCATTACTACTAATATTACATATTACTATTCCATCATAATTACCCTTATTATTTAAATAATTCCAATTATTAAGTTGAATTTGTGTACTATCAGAATAGCCTACTGCTGCAAATTCACCACTTGTCTTTTCTACAACTCCAGTAATATGGTCTGATCCTGTACCTCCTATAACTGTTCCCCATTGTGCTATTCCACTATTATTATATTTTATTATCATTCCATCATAACTATAGTTACCTTTATTAGTTAGAGTTACACCATTTCCTAAATCAATAGTAGGACTTCCAAAAGTTCCTGCTACTACAAATCCACCATCACTCGTCGCAATTACTGAATTAAGATTTTCATATGAACTCTCTCCTATTACTTTTACCCACTGTACTGTTCCATTACTACTATATTTTATTATAATTCCATCATAATAATTACCAGTATAACTTGAGCTTCCTATTGTAATAGTTCCCATAAATTGACCTACTGCCACATATCCACCATCACTTGTTGATGCTACTGAACGAATAATACTATCTGTACTTGTACCATCAATAGCTGTTGCCCATATTGGTTGTATATCTGTATTACTTATTGTTGTATTATAAAGTTTTACATTCTTAACAAATCCAGCATCTAAACCTTTATCTACTGAACCATCTTTTCTATATACAAATTCTATTTTATATGTTCCTGCTGTTAAATATAAATTAACTGCATTCCACTTTAAATTACTATAATCTGTAATAGTATCATTACCACCAATTTTATTAGATGTTCCACCTATTGTTGCACCAGTGTTTACATTTGTAACTGTATAATATACATAATCATAACTCGAATTTTCACTTGATACTGCCCAATCAAATGATAACTGAGCATTATTTGAAACTGTAAAATTGTTTGATGTTAATGTACTTGTAGAACTTGCTTTATGATAATTTCCTGTACTCTCCCATGTCCCATCTGATTTACTCTTCCATGCATAATTAGTATTTGATACAAAATTTATAGAAGCAGAACTTCCTCTATATCCAACACCTGATATATTTTTTACAAAAGCTGCATCTAGACCACTATTAGCTGAACCATCTTTTCTATATATAAATTTTAATTTATATGTACCATCAGTTTCTAAATTTACACTTTCTGATTTAAAACTCAAACTACTATAAGCTGTTCCCATTGTTGTTCCACCTATTTTAGTTGATTCTCCTCCTATTATTGCACCAGTATTTACATTTGTAATTGTATAATATACATAGTCATAGTTTGCACTTTCACTTGATACTGCCCAATCAAAATTTAAAGTAGTTTGTGGAGGAGCTATAACTTCACATTCTAATACACTTGTAGAATTTGGAATATTGTAGTTTCCTGTACTCTCCCATGTTCCATCTGATCTTTGGCTCCAAGCAAGATTCTCTGACTTAAATGTAAGAGTATTAATAAGACTCCCTGCTTCTGATTTTTCTTTCTCACCTTTTAAGAACATACTAATTTCATTTTTATTTAATAATGCAACGATAATAATAGCCAATATTAAAATTATTGCCAGCATAATAAATATTAACTTTTTGCTTAGTTTAAAACCATTTCTCATATAAATTCACTCCTATTTTTCATATATATAATTATTTTTAAATAATTACATTAAAATCTTTTTTATATAAAAAACAAAATAGATACTTAGTTAATAAACACAATTTAATTGTTTATTAACTAAATATCTAATATAAAAATTTGCAACACTAAAAGAGTAGATACTTCCTACTCTTTTTGTATTTATTGAATTTAAATTAATATAAACATATCCGTTCGAAAAATTCTTGTCTAGTAAAGAATACCTCTCTCTCTCTCTCTCTCTCTCTCTCTCTCTCTCTCTCTCTCTCTCTCTCTCTCTACAGTATCAACAGTTCTAAGGCTATTGTTTTTCATACTTTATTATCTCCTTTTTAATTATGTTTCCAATAATATACCAATTTTGTATTCATTTGGATATAAAAATAATTTTACAAATTTTAGTATTTTTATCAATTTTTCTACGCATTCTAGGCATTCCATGTATTTATCATTTTTATTACTTGTTTTTTATAAAATAATAAAACACAATATTTTATCTAACTAAATATGTACTTTTTAAAGCTTTTCATTATTTATATGTTTAAAGTAATTTCAAACAGGGTACAATCTCTTTAAATTATAAGGAGGTTTTAGTATGAAAAATTTTATATTACAAAATAAAATTACAATTATATTAACTTTTATCATTTTAATTTTACTTGTTAGTCTATTTGCCACGTGTTTTGGAATGGAAGATTATCAATCTCTTGACTTTTCATTAGGTATTGTTAACACAGAATATTTGAATATGAGAAGTGGTGCTGGAATAAATTTCACTTCAATTGACGTTTTAAATAAAAATGAATACGTTAGAATATTTGCCAAAATAGGAGATTGGTATATTGTACAAAATGATGAAAATCAAATAGGAACTGCACATCAAAAATATATAACTCCAACTTCTGAACAAAAAGCTGCCGCTACTAATACAGAAGTTGTAGAAGAAGTCTCAGATTTTAATTTAACTGATGATGAAAAAGAACTGCTCTCTCTTATAAATGCTGAAAGAAATAAAAATAATTTGTCAAATTTAGAAATTGATGAAGCTTTACAAAATGTAGCTAGATTAAAAGCTCAAGATTTAGTACAAAATAACTATTTCTCACATGTTTCACCTACTTATGGTACACCTTTTGATATGCTAAAAAATAATGGTGTATCTTACAAAACAGCAAG
This sequence comes from uncultured Clostridium sp., assembly GCA_948436975.1. Classification (GTDB taxonomy): domain Bacteria; phylum Bacillota; class Clostridia; order TANB77; family CAG-508; genus Scatovivens. Next base: position 3,901 of record CAOJJB010000016.1, read on the forward strand.
TGAAAATATTGCTGGTAATAGTAGTATATCAGCTGCTGTTACTAGTTGGTTAAATTCAGATTCACATAAGGAAAATATTTTAAGTAATGATTATAACTATACTGGTATTGCCGTTGTAGATAGTATTGCTTATGGAAAAATAATTGTTGAATTGTTTGTTGGAAGATAAATTTAAGACATAATCTAAAAACGGCACATGGATTCAATTAAAACTCGAATCCATGTGCCGTTTTGTAATATCAAATTACTTATTTTTTTAATTCAAAATCAAATATTAATCTATCATCTTTTGTAATTATTACACTTTTTATTTTCAAAGAATTAATATTTAAGTTATACTTATCTAATCTGTGGGATTTTTGAAGTTGCTTAGCAGCCCTCTTAATTAATTCTTTACTATGTTTTTTAGCAAAATCTTCTTTAGTTCCCTCCTCCCAAGTATGTTTTATGAATAATTCAACTATAACATAGTCAAATGTATTCTTGTTATTATTTCCATCATTTCTTAAAAAGGTAATTGGTCCATTTCCTACAATAAACAATTCTACTCCTTTACTTTTAAAATCGTCTAAAGTTACTGTTTTTAAATAATGATAAAACTTTTCAATACTATCTCCTAATTTTAGCATACATACTATTCTTTTCAGTAAAATATGGTTTTTAGTTATTCCAAGCTCTTTCTGATCTAATCCTAAAGCAAATACTGTTCCTTCTGGATTTTTGCTAAAGCCTGAAAATTTTGTTTCATCAATCTTATTTGTATCAATAGCAGTATATATACCTTCTTCGTTAAAATAATAACATTGTTGATTCCGTGTTCTAATAACACGATTTGTTAAATATTCATGTGCAAAATTTGATTCACTCATTTGTATTTTCCTCCTTAAATTATTGTTAGAGTTTATAATATAAAAAACTAAGTTTTTTCACTTCAATACTTTATATTATATCACAATATTATGTTAGTTTCAATTTTCAAATTAACATGTGTCTATATAATATTAAAAATGTTTATTTTTTAATGATATAAAATATAACATATTATATATACTCAACTAACAATAACTAGACCTTAAAAAACACTTTTCTTATAAGAAAAGTGTTTTTGGTTTGTTTTATTTTTTAATTAAAATTTTCTTTTTCTTGCAGCCTCTGATTTTTTCTTTCTTTTTACGCTAGGTTTTTCATAATGTTCTCTTTTTCTTACTTCTTGTAATACTCCATTTCTAGCACATTGTCTTTTAAATCTCTTAAGAGCGTCTTCTATATTTCCATCTTTAACTTTAACTTCTGACATTATTTTTTCCCCTCCTTCCGAAGCCTAAAAACATCTTGTGGGATTGATTTTTATGTAATTAATCCTTTAGATTCTCGCTTAACTGTTTTATATTATACATTACCAACCCTCAATTTGTCAATACTTAATTTGTTTCAAATAATTCTCCTATTGAACTTTCTTCATGTATTCTTTTTATAGCTTCTCCAAAAAGTTCTGATATTGATATTACTACTATTTTTTCTATTTGTTTTTCCTTTGATAATGGTACTGTGTTTGTCATTACTAATTCTTTTAGTTCTGATTTTTGTATTCTTTCTATTGCTGGCCCTGCTAATATTCCATGTGTACATCCTACATATATGTCTTTTGCACCAAATTTTTTTATTACATCAACTGTTTCCATTATAGATCCTGCTGTACTTACTTCATCATCAAATACTAATGCATTTTTTCCTTTTATATCTCCTATTACACTAGTTGATATTGCTCTATCATCATTTGCATCTCTTCTTTTATCTACTAAAACTATTGGACAGCTAAAGTGTTCTGCATATTTATATGCTTTTTTTGAACTTCCTGCATCTGTTGCAACTACTACCTTGTTATCTATATTTTTTGCATCAAAATATTTTTCAAGTAAATGTTCTCCTGTTAGTACATCACAATTAATATTAAAATATGCTTGTATTGCTCTATTGTGTAAATCACAAGTTAAAACTCTATTAGCTCCTGCTGCTTCTATAAGTTGTGCAAAAAGTTTTGCTGTAACAGGTATTCTTGGTTGATCTTTTTTATCTGATCTTGAATACATATAGTATGGTAATACTACAGTTATTCTTTTTGAAGATGCTCTTTTTACTGCATCTATTGTTATTAATAATTCCATTATTCTTTCATTTACAGGTGGTTCTGTTGTTTGTACTAAAAAAACATCTTTATCTCTAACACTTTCTAATATTTGAACAAAATTGTTATCATTTTTGAACTTCATTCTTGTTATTTTGCCTTTTTCTATTTGTATAGAATTACAAATTTCCTCTGTAAACTTTTCTGCTGAATCACTACATGAAAAAATTTTTAAATTATCCATTTTTTTATTTCCTTTATTTATTTAGATTTTAAGTAAATCTATAAAACTATAACTCTTCTTTGCTCTTATTTTCAATTCCTTTTGCTGCAATTGCTATTTTGGCTTTTTTAATTTCATAAGCTGGACCATTTGGAATTTCTTCATTAGTATTATCTAATTTAACTCTAAGTTTTACATCTTCTATTAAATCTTCTTTTTCCTCTTTTTTATCTGCAAATTCTTTGAAGAATATAATTTTTGGATTTTTTGTTTCTTCCATATTTCCTTCATATCTATCTTCATCTCCAAATCTCAATTGGATTGTTTTTCCCATTTGTAAACTCGCCTTTACATCTATTTTTCTTTGATTTGTTGATCCTCTAAATTTTAAGTCTGTGATTTTCTTTTCTTCTATAAATTCACCATCTACCATTATATCTATATTTTCAATTAAATCTTTAGTATATTTAATTTCTTTATACATTTTTCCTAGTATATCTTTATCAAAATCATATCCTGTATAACACCATATATTTTTATTTGGATATGTTTCTTTCACTTTTTTTACAAGTGGTATTAATGCTTCTTGATTTACTGGTTCTAATGGTTCTCCTCCTAAAATAGATAATCCAGCTATATATTCATGATTCATTAAATCTATTATATAATCTATTGTAGAATTATCAAATTTCTTTCCATAATTAAAGTCCCATGCTTCTTTGTTATGACATCCTTTACAATGGAAATGGCACCCACTAACATATATTGAAACTCTTACACCTGTTCCGTCCTGTATATCTACTGTTTTTATATCTGCATAATTCATATTAGTTTCTCCTTATTTTATATTACGTAATTTGAGCCGTTTGAATTTATATTTTTTATTTTATTTTCATTCAAACGGCTCTTTTGTATTTTTTTCTATATGTGTAATACTCTAGATTTTATCTCTTTAGTTTTTCCAACATTCCAAAAGTTTTCTCCTAAGTATCCACAGGTTCTTCTTGTAACATTCATTTTACTGTGATCTTTATTACCACATTGTGGACATTCCCATTCATTTTGTTCATTTATTGTTATTTCTCCATCAAATCCACAAATATGACAATAATCTGATTTGGTATTGAATTCTGCATATTGGATATTATCATATATGAATTTAACTATTTCTTCTAATGCATCTAAATTATTTTTCATATTTGGTATTTCTACATATGAAATAGCTCCCCCTGATGATATTGGTTGATATTTGCTTTCGAATTTTAATTTTTCAAATGCATTTATTTTTTCTCTAACATCTACATGATATGAATTTGTATAATATCCTTTGTCTGTAATGTCTTCTATATCTCCAAATCTTTCTTTATCTACTCTAGCAAATCTATAGCATAAACTTTCTGCTGGTGTTCCATATAGTGCAAATCCTAATCCTGTTTCGTTTTTCCATCTATCTACTGTTTCTCTTAAATAATTCATTACTCTTAATGAAAATTCTTCTCCAACTGGATCAGTATGACTTACACCTTTCATTACTTTTGTTACTTCATATAGTCCTATATATCCTAATGATATTGTTGAGAAACAACTATTTAATAATTTATCTATTTTTTCACCTTTTTGTAATCTTGCTATTGCTCCATATTGCCAATGTACTGGTGATGCATTTGACATTGTTCCTAATAATGCATTATGTCTGCACATTAATGCATCATAACATAGTGCTAATCTTTCATCAAATAATTTCCAAAATTTATCTTCATCTCCATTTGCTATAATTCCTATTTGTGGTAAATTTATGCTTACTACCCCTTGATTAAATCTTGATTCAAATACATATTCACCTTTTTCATTTTTCCAAGGAGATAGAAAGCTTCTACATCCCATTGGACTAAATACATTTCCTTCATAGTTTTCTCTCATTATTTTTGCTGATATATAATCTGGATATAATCTTTTTGATGAGCATTTTACTGCCAATTTTGTTAAGTAATCATATTTTCCACCTTTTAAACAGTTATGTTCATCTAAAACATATATTAGTTTTGGAAATGCTGGTGTTATATATACTCCTTTGTCATTTTTTATTCCTTCATATCTTTGTTTTAGAATTTCTTCTATTATCATTGCATTTTCTTCTATATATTCATCATCTTTATCTAAAAACATAAATATTGTAACAAATGGGCTTTGTCCATTTGTAGTCATTAGTGTGTTTATTTGATATTGTATTGTTTGTACTCCTGCTGATAATTCTTCTGTTCTTCTTTCTATTGCATCTTCTGTTGCTTTTTCATGACATTCTTCTTTTGAATATCCTTTTTCAACATATCCTAAAAATCTCTTTTTGTATGTTTTATCATATGTTTTTCTTAAATATTTTCCTAAATGTCTAATATCTACTGATTGTCCACCATACTGACTACTTGCTACTGCTGCTATTATTTGTGTCATTACTGTACATGCTACTTGAAAACTCTTTGGACTTTCTATCATTTTTCCGTTCATTACTGTTCCATTATCTAACATATCTCCTATATTTACTAAACAACAATTATGCATTGGTTGTACAAAATAGTCTTTATCATGAAAATGTAATATTCCATCATTATGTGCTTTTACTATTCTGTCTGGTAACATTATTCTATCTGCTAAATCTTTTGAACATTCACCTGCTATTAAATCTCTTTGTGTTGAAACTAATACTGCATTTTTGTTACTGTTTTCTTCCATTGTTTCTTTATTTGCATTTCTTACTAATGTTAATATACTTTCATCAGTAGAGTTTGCTTCACGTATTAATGCATGTTTATCTCTATATAAAATATATTTTTTTGCTAATGTAAATTTCCCAAATTCCATTAATTTACGTTCTATAATATCTTGAATTTCTTCAACTGACATTGTTGGTCTGTTTAATCCTTCTATATATTTTGTTATAAATTCTATTGATGATCTTGAAATTTTATCTTTACCACCAACTTCTTTGTTTGCATTACTTATTGCTATAACAATTTTATCACTATTGTATTCTACTTTTCTTCCATCTCTTTTGATTACTCTCATTGATCTTTACCCCCATTTTAATATATTATAGAACTTCATAATTTTTTCTTTTGTAACTCAAATCTTGAAATCATTTTAACATTTTAAAAAGTAATGTCAAATCAATAGTTTTTATGTTTCCAAATTTATGTATTACTTGTATTTCAAGAGTTTTATCTAGTTACTTTTTTAATTATTTTTAATATTAAATTTATGTTAAAATTCAAACACCTTTTCTCTGTAGGATTAAACGTTTTTCTATTTCAAATATATTACATTTTTTAAAGCTTTTTCCATATTTATTCATTTTTTTACTGTATTTTTATATATTTATATAAGAAAACGATAGTAATTCCTATTTTATTTTATAACTAAAATTCATGGTATACAGTATCTAAAATATAATTTATTTATATACTAAAAAAGAACAAGGATGAAAATTATAAATATTTTCATCTTTGTTCAATATATTAAAATCATAAAAAACTGCATTAGTTATTACTAATACAGTTTCTTCTATTACTAATTTTTCTCTATTTATTGCACTTCTCTTGCTTTTACTATAACTCTTTGCTTACTATCATTTGTACATGTTATTATAGTTATTTCTTTTGCTCCATTTGTTCTTTGTGTTGTACAAGATACATCATCTGGTTCTACTATATATTTATCATATATACTATAAGTTAAAGTTTCTCTTTTTAAATTTGTAATTTCTATTTTTTCTCCTATTCCTAATTCTGGCACATGACTAAAGAATTTATCACTTCTATAATTATGCCCTACTATACAGAAATTTCCTACTTCATTTGGTTCTGCTCCCCAAAATTTGCATGGTGCTATTTTTAATAACTCTTCACTAGTTTCATTTAAAATTGGATATGTACAGTTTATTGATGGTATATTAATTGTTGCTAATGCATAATACTTTGTTCCACTTGCTGTTTGTAACCATTCTATATTATCTTCTTCATTTTGTTCTTCTACTGGCTTAGAGTATACTACTTCACATGGATCTTCTGTATTTAATATTACTACTATTGAATTGTTTGAAAATTTAATTGTTGTATCATCTGCTACATTGTCTTCAAAGGTTAAGTTTGATAATATTTCTTGTGATATAGCTTCATTTTTATTTTTATCATATTCTGCATATATATAATAAGAAAATAAAATACATACTAAAAAAATGGAAATAAAGAAATCTATTTTATACATTCTTTTTTTCCTTTTTAGTTCTGGTGTTATATATAATTTTTCAGAAACTAAAATTTGATTCATCTTATTACCTTTCTTCACTAGTTATCAATATCAAAATAATTATAACATTTTGTTTATTAATAATCAAGTACCTATTTTTACCAAATATCACTTTCTACATTAGTTTTCTTTATGTTTTTTATCTTTCTTAATTTTTTTATAAGAGTTGTTCCTTCTTTTTTTTCTCTTGTTAAATCAAAATCTTCTATACTATTCTTTTTCTTGTTTTTATTTGTTTTAAATAATTCTTCTTCTGCTTCTTCTAACTCATATGGTATGTCCTCATCAAAAATAATTTTATTAGATTTTATTATTTCTTCCTTTTCATTTTCTTTTACTATTGAATTTGTAATTTCAGAAAAGTCTACTTCTTTATATTTTTCACCAAATATATCAAATTCGTCTAATTTTTTATTACTATATATATCAGATTCATTATCTTCAAATATGTCTATATTTTCTTCTTTTGTTTCAAATGTATCTTCTTGTGTTCCAAAAATATCAAATTCTTCTATTTCTTCATCTTCTGATATTTCTATTTTTAAATTATTATCTTCTTCAAATATATTTGATGTTTCAATTTCGCTCACTTCTATATTATTTGATTTTTTTTCATATTCTTCATTTTCCTCATTGTGTTCATATTCTTCATTATAGTCGTCTTCTATATCTTCTTCATATTCCTCGTTATAGTCATTCTCTTCATATTCATTACTGTAATTTTTTTCTTCATTATAATCATAAGAATTCTCTGTAAATATTTGTTCTTCTTGTTCATTAAAATTAAAGTTAATTTCAAAAGGAATTTTTGCTTTTGTTGGTTCTTTTACTTTTACAATTACTTCTGTATTCTGATTTTCACATTCTTCTAAACTATCTTCATCTGTTTCTTTTGGTAAATCAAATTCTGCAATATCCCTACCAAATACTTCTGAAACATTTTTATAGAAAATTGTATATATACTTTTTATTCCTTCAATTCTCCAATAATTTGAATTTATTAGTGTAGCTGTATTTAAGTTTACACGATTTTTTTCTTTTTTAAATCTCTCTTCTTTATCTTGTATGTCTATTAAATAAGATTTATTATATAATTCTCTATATGCCTTTTTTGTTGCTTTATTTACTATTTCTTTTAATAATAATTCATATAAATTATCTATTTGTACAATATCTGCACTAAAGTTTTCACATGCTTCATTCATTAGTCTATTATGTGATTTTCTTCCATGTATAACTGTCATTCTTTCATAATCTAAAAATTGAAATATGTATTCTTTTGCTGCTATTATGAAGTCTACTTTTGCTTTTTCGTTTCTTACATATTTTTTATGTAAGTCAATTCTCGCTACTCCTGATTCTATATCTATAAGTAATTTCTTCATTTTTTCATATATTGCTAAATAGCTTACTACTAGTTTTTTTGATATGTCTATTGAAAAATTTGTTGCATTTGTCATTACTCCTTCGTTAAAAGGAATTTTTTCATTTTTTCCATTATTCTCTAAGTTTGTGATTATTTCTTCTGCATTATCAAAATTTGCAAATTCTCTTGCTATTACTATGTCTTCTTCAGTTATTGCTTCAAAATTCACTTGTGATTGTTCTAATATTTCATCATAATCATTTTCTGCCATTTTTTTATATCTTTTACATTTTGATAATTCCATTCTTTTTTCACTAAAGTCTACTAATGTTTCTAATAGTTCTTCTTTTTTTTCTTTCATCAACTCATTATTTTTTTCTACATCTGCTTCTATTTTCTCAATTCCTTTTCTTGTATCTTCTAACTTTCCTTCTATATTATTAAATAGCAAATTTCTATTATATTCTAGTTTTACACTTTTTTGATACAATTTTTCTTGTGCTGATTGTATTGCTTTTACTTTTTTTAAGCATCTATTATATTCTTGTGTTGCTACTAATTCTTTTTGATAGTTTAGTTGATACTTGTCTAACTTCTCGACTAAATTGCAATAGTTATAAAAATTATCTTGTATATTTCCTTCTGTGTCATAACCTAATAAAGTATCAAAATATCTTTCTAATACAATAGCACTTCTTTCATACATAATTACATTTGCCTCCTAATAATTATAATATTTTTTATAATTGACCTAATTTCGTTTTTATTATATAAGACTTTATTTAAAATGTCTATACAATTTCAAATAAAAAAATAGAAATTTCGACAGATAGTATCTAAAAGTTTTTATTAATTAAAAACTATAAATTCCTTAAAATTCTTGTATTACTTCACTTATCTTGCATTATGTGCTATAATATATATATCATTAAACTTTATATATGGAAAGGGGTGGAAGGAGTGTTAGGACTGTTAGCAACTTTGTTTTCGCTTTTTATAAAAACAGCAATAATGTTCCTTATATCATTAATTCCTGCTGTACTTGTAATCACTATATTGAGTAAAGTTTTTGAAGTTATCAGCAAATGTGAACATAAGTTTATATTGTTCATGATTATTGCAGGCATTATATGGATTTTAGATAAAATCTTTTAACGCTTGCACAGGCAATCACCATCTTAAGACTTTCTGAGATGATGGTTGCTTTTTCTCTTTACAAATATATAATTTTAGTTATATAATTCTTTTATAATAATCTTATACATGGAGGAAACCTTATGTTACTTAACAAATTAATTTCTAAAGTCGAAATAATCAATAAAATTGGTAATTTAAATATAGATATAAATAATATTCACTCAGACTCAAGAAAAATTAAAGAAGGCGGTCTTTTTATAGCTATTAATGGCTTCTCTAAAAATGGTATTGAATTTATTCCAGATGCTATAAAAAATGGTGCTATAGCATTAATTGTAGAACCAAATGTAAATTTAGATTCTTTAAATCTACCTGCCAATATACCTGCTATATCTGTAACCAATACAAGAACTGCTTTAGCCCAAATAGCTTGTGAATTTTATGATAATCCATCAAAGAAATTAAAACTTATTGGTATAACTGGTACAAAAGGAAAAACAACCACTACTTTTATGGTAAAATCAATTTTAGAAACACATGGTCTAAATGTAGGTTTAATTGGTAGTATAGCTGTTTATATTAATGGTGAAAAAATAGAAGATACTGATAGAACAACTCCTGAAAGTATAGAAATTCAAAAATATTTAGCTAAAATGGTAGAACAAAAAGTAGATGTTGCTATTATAGAAGTTTCTTCACAAGCTATGAAATTAGATAGAGTTACTGGATGTGATTTTGATATTGGACTTTTTACAAATTTAACAGAAGACCATATAAGTCCAAAAGAACATCTTAATATGGATGATTATTTTAATTGCAAATTAGAACTTATAAAACAATCAAAATATGGTGTAATTAATAACGATGATGAAATTGTTAGTAAAATAAAACAATTATTGCCAAATAAAAATATTAAAACTTTCTCTATAGATAACAAATCAGATTTTAAAGTAGTTCCAAGTACAGTAGTAATAACTGATTCTTATATTGACTTTTCTATTTTTTATAATGGAAAAGAAGAAAAAATTGAAGCTTCTATTCCAGGTAAATTTAGTATATATAATGCTGCTGGAGCTATTGCAGTTAGTTCATTTTTTGATGTTACTCCTAATGAAATTAGACAAGCTTTAAAGGATTTAAAAGTATTAGGTAGAAGTGAACTTGTCCCTAACAAACTTGGTCTTACTATAATGATAGATTATGCACATACTCCTTCTAGTCTAGAAAGTATCTTAAAAGCAGTTAATACTTATGCAAAAGGAAAAGTAATTTGTGCTTGGGGTGTTGGTGGTGATAGGGATGCTGCTAAACGTCCTATTATGGGTGAAATTTCTGGACGATTATCTGATTTTACTGTCTTAATGTCTGATCAAGTTCGTACTGAGGATCCACTAAAAATATTAAAAGAAATAGAAGTTGGTATTATTCCAACAGGAAAACCTTATAAAATTATTGTCGATAGGACAGAAGGAATTAAGTATGCAATTTCAATAGCTAAACCAGGTGATATTATTGTTATTCCAGGTCTTGGACATGATTTATATTTGGAAAAAAATGGTGTAAAATATCCTTATGATGAAAGAAAAGTTATATCTAAATTAATTGATGATATGATTTCTTCTGGAGAAAGAAAAGCTATTATTTAAACATATATTTTTAATATCCATTTATTAAATTATCTATAATTTATATAATAAAAACAATCCTATATATTAAATTTTAATATATAGGATTATTTTTTCTATAAAATTTATCTTTTTAGTAACATTATATATTTATTTTTCCTTCAAAAACAAATTCTGCCCCTCCTATCAATTTTACACTTTTATCATAAATAGTTTTTAATTTCCCACCTGCTAAATCCACATTTAATACATTATTTGTGGATTTATATTTATTTGATATTACACTTGCTGCACATGTTCCTGTTCCACATGAATTCGTTTCTCCTACTCCTCTTTCCCAAATTCTTATCTTTATATTTGACTTATCTACTATTTGAACAAATTCAACATTAGTTTTATTTGGAAAATACTTGTAATCTTCTACTGTTTCTCCATATTTCTTTATATCAATTTTTTCAACATTTTCTACAAAACATACTGCATGCGGATTACCCATAGATATTGGGTATATGGTTATTCCATCAATATGTAAACTTCCTTTATAATTATCTCCCAAAAAACTAACTGGTATCTTTTCTAGTTCAAATATTGGTTCTCCCATATCTACTTGTATTTTTATAACTGTATCTCCTTCTATTTCTAAATTAACATTTTTTATTCCTGATAATGTTTCTATACTAATTTCTGTTTTATTTGTTAGCTTTTTTTCATATACATATTTAGCAAAACATCTTATTCCATTTCCACACATTTCTGCTTCACTACCATCTTTGTTAAATATTCTCATTTTAAAATCTGCTATATCACTTTTTTCTACTGTTAATAATCCATCTGCTCCAATACCATAATGTCTATCACATAAAAATTCTGTTAGTAATTTATAACTATATCCTAATTTATTTTCTAAATAATTTATTATTATAAAATCATTCCCTGTTGCTTGCATTTTGTAAAAAGAAAACATACAATCACCTCTCGGTTAATTGTATGTTTCTATTTTTTATTTATTCTTTATTATAATTAAATATTTTTATTTCTAATATTTTATTGTGCATATATTGAATCTTCTTTTATTACTACATTTACTACAGTTCCTTCTTCAACTTCTGTTTCAATTGTTGGTTCTTGAGATATAACTGTTCCATTTGTACCATCTATATTTATATTTAAATTCTTACTTTTTAAAACATTTATAGCTTGTTCTTTAGTCATTCCTTTTAAATTTGGAACTTGAGTTTTATTTTTTTCTTGTGATTCACTTTCATATAAACATATTACTGAATTATCATAAAGTAATGTGCCAAATTTTGGAGTTTGTTCTCCAACTATCGCTGTATCTTGTGATGATATTGTATTGCTTTTTACATTAAAACCTAGTTCCTGTAATTTTATTGTTGCATCATTAAAAGTTAAATTTTTTACATCTGGTACAGCTATTGTTGAGTTTTCTTTATCTTCTTTTACTGTTGTTCCATCAGATGCTATTCCTAAATATGGTAATACTTCTGATAATATTTTTCCTGCAAATGGTCCTGCTACTTGTCCTCCTTGATGATTTGCTGTTTCTGAAATTCCATGTAGTGCTACTAATGTTATTACTTGTGTATTTTCTATTGGTGATATTGCTATAAAAGATGCTACATATCCATCTGATTCTCTACCTACTGGTGGTTCTGATGTTCCACTTTTTCCTCCTATTGAAAATCCTTTTACTGCTGCATGCTTTCCTGTCCCATCTGTTACAACTTTTTGCATCATTTTTTTCATTGTGTCTGATGTTTCTTTTGAAATAACTTGTCTAATTTCTTTTGTTTCTATTACCTCTTTACTTCCTATGTCTTTATTTTCAATTTCTTTTACTATTCTAGGTTCTACTAATATTCCATCATTACAAATTGCTGAAATTGCTGTTATTAGTTGTAGAGGTGAAATTTCAAATCTTTGTCCAAATGAAGTTGTTGCTAATTCTACTGGTCCAACTTGTTCTAATTTTAAAAATGTACCTGGATATGCTCTTGCTATATCATTTCCAACACTGTCAAAAAAACCAAAGGCTTGATAATATTTATATAAAGTTTTTGCTGTAACTCTTTGACCTAATTGCATGAATGCTGGATTACACGAATTACATAATGCTTCTGTTAAAGTTTGTGCTCCATGTGGAATTTTTGATCTCCAACAACTTATATTATGGTCTGCTACTTGATACGAACCACTACAAAAAAAATCTCCTGGTTTATCTGTTTCTACTAGACCTTCTTCTAAAGCTACTGCTGCTGTTATTAATTTAAATGTTGATCCTGGTTCATATGTACCTGATACTGCTTTATTTTTCCATAAATCTAATAGTTTATTAGTTTTATCTGTTGATTGTAAAGAATTCCATTCTTCTTCTGAATATCCTGTTGGTATGTAATTAGATGGTGTGTTTAAGTCATAATTTGGATATGTTGCCATAGCCAATATCTCACCTGTTTGTGGTTTCATTATTATTACATTTCCACCTGTAGATGATGGATTTTCACTTACTGCTTGTTTTAAATTGTTTTCTGCTATTGTTTGAATTGTTGCATCTATTGTTAAATAAATATTACTTCCATTTTCTGATGCTACATATTGTTCATCCTCATCTGATATTGCATTTCCTTTTAAATCTGTTGTTGTTACTACTTTTCCTGCTGTTCCTGTTAATATATCATTTAGTCTTTGTTCTAGTCCTGTTTGTCCAATATTATCTGTTCCACAAAATCCTATTAAATTTGAGGCAACATCATTATATGGATAATATCTTTTTGAATCTTCATCTATATTTATTCCTGCTGTTATTGAGTTGTCTTTCATCCATTTTCCTAATTGGTCTATTTTGTCTTTTTCTACTTTTTTAGCTACTATTACAACAGATTTTTTAGAATTTAGCTTTTCTTCCATTTCTTCATATGTTATTTCAAAAATTTTTGAAAGTCCTTCTGCTATAACTTCATTTGGTACTTTTTTATTATTAGAATATGTTACTTTTCCTGGATTTAATGATACTGTGTCTACTGGTATACTTTGTGCTAATATTTCTCCATTAGAATCATATATTGTTCCTCTATTTGGACTTAAAATTTGATTTTTTACTTGTTGTTTATATGCTGCTTCAGACCATTTTTTATTTTCTATAAATTGTAAAATAAATAAATGTCCTACAACTATAACAAAACCCATTGTTGCCATAATTCCAACTATCACTATTCTTAAGTTACGCCATATATTCTCATTTGCTTTTTTTGCTTTTTTCATTTTACCACCATTCTTTATTATTTAAAAATACTTGTTATTGATTTTAATAACATTATAAATATATCAACTAATGATTTTATTATGAAATTATCTTCATATATGTTTGATAATATATTTTTTATAGGTGGTATGTTCCAAGCTATAAAACATACTATTATTATTACTAATAGTGTTATTATTGTATTTTTTATTATTCCTAGTATTGAAGCACCTTGACTTCTACTTATTTTTTTTAGATAGTCGTTATATGCTTTGTTATATGCTTGATTATATTCTTCTTCTATTTGAATAGCTTTTTTTAAGTTCTGATTGAATTCTCTTTGAGCTGCTTTTCTTGTTTCTATTTTCTCTTTTTCTGTTAATATTGCTTCTTCTTTTGGCTCTTTATTTATCATATCTTGTTCATTAAAGTTATCCTCTTCTTGTATTGGTATATGTCTATCTTCTTTTAATCCTACTACTACATTTTCTATTAATTTTTCAGCTCTTTTTTTCGCTAAGTCATTATCATATTTTTTTCTTTTTTGATCATTCATAAGAATTTCATATGCCATTTTTAGTTTGCTTAATATCATTTCATTTTCATGGTTTTCTTCTTCTGTTAAACTTGGATTAATTTGATATTCTAATATTAATTTTTGATATGATTTTTCAATTTCTTCTTTAGATGCATCTTCTCTTACTTCTAATAATTTATATATAGTAACCATAAATTCACCTATATTATTCTTTCTATTTTGAATAATTATATCACTACTGCTATAAAAAGTATACTAAATATCATAAAAATATGTACTTTCTAGGTCTGCTTCATGTACTAGTAATGCTAATGGATATTTTTTAAAAGCTTCTCCTAATGTTCCATATATTTCTTTTGGTTCTGTAAATCCCATATGCCATCTTATACAATATTTCTCTTCACTTGTAAGTTTTAAATATTCTGTTAATATCATTACACTTTTTTCCCCATGTCCATATGGTATTGTATCTTCTACTGTATAATAAGGTACTTTTTCCCATTCTCCAAATTGGTTTTTCGCATTTCTATAGTCAACTTTATAATAGTTTACTTTACATATATCATGTAATAGTGCTATTATTATTAGACTTTCTTCTGATACTTTTATATCTATAATACAATTTTTAACTTTATGTTTTAATATTTCATATACTTTCATACTATGTTCTAATAATCCACCTTCATAGTTTCCATGAAACCTTGTGCTTGCTGGTGCTTTAAAAAAGTCTGTTTTATTTTCTATAAATTCTATTAGGTTTTCCATTCCTTCTCTATTAGTAGATTTTAATAATTCTATAAATTCTTCTTTCATTTCTGTTTTTCTAGTATTTTTACTAGTTCCTCCTTTTATTTTTATTGTAGTTATAATTTTATCATATGAGGTTTTAAAATACAATATTTTAAAACCTCATTATATATAGTAGAATATTAAATTCGAGCATTGAATTTTAATTTTCTTCACTATTTTGGTATCCTGATTTTTGCTTTATTAAGTAATCTAAAATATTTTTAGATATGTTTTTCCCTTTTTGTAATTCTTCATATATTAAGTCTTCATTTGTTTTTGGTCCAAATAAAAAATCATCTAAAATTTCTTTTGGCTCTATTTCTAATGCATTACATATTATTACAAATTTATTCAGTGTAACACCATTCGTTCCATTTTCTATTTGCATAATATATGATGGCGACATCATTGTTCTAAAAGCCATCTGTTCTGTAGTAATATTTTTGCTTGTCCTTATTTGTTTTATTTTTAATCCTATTTCTATATTGAACTCTTTTTTATGATTAAAAATATACTGATTTACACCTATTGTTTCTAAATTTGATTTATACATTATCATCACCCTTTCTAAAAAGTATAATCATAATAGCATTAGAACATGTGTTTGTCAATAATGGATTTAGATAATAAAGACGACATATATCGAAAAATTTCAATACATGCCGTCTTTATCTTTGGATCTGTTTTTATTTTAACTCAAAAAAAGTCTTCAACCCCTCTGATGTTCTACTAATTTCATATCTTTCTACCTTTTTTCTCGAAATTACATTTATTGTTCCTATTATATCATTTTCTACTTCTTCATTCATATCAAAGCTTATCTTTCTTTTATTCCCCACAAAGCTAAAGCTATGTTGAGTGTCTTCATATTTCAGAATTATGGGCATTTTAATTTTAGTTTGCCGCAAAATTCTATTTAATTCCTTAAAGCTGCATCCAATATATAAAAAGCACAATTCCTCTAACTTCTCTTCGGTTATTTCATTTTCCCAGTAGAAATCAATTTTGACAATTTTTCTCCATATAAATTCTTCAATAGCATCTGTAGCATCTCTTATAGATTTACTCATATTATCCCTCCTTAGCCGTCATAAAAACATTTTTACGTTCTACATAACATTTTCCAGATCCAAATTAACTTCTTTTTATTCTCATTTTTTATTTTATATATGTACAAATACTATAATGTATATTAAAAATGGATTTTATATAAACTAGCAATATTTGCCTAGATAATAATATTATAGCACGATTTACATAAACTGTAAACCGTGCTTATTCATTTTATTAAATTAATATTAATTCACTACCATTTCTTATATCTGATTCTATTACTTTTAAATTTATATCATAGCTTTTAGCATTCATTTTGTCATATAAGTATGGCATACTTTTAGGGCTATAGTAACCTTTACTTAGTTCATTTACTGCTTGAACTAATAACGTAATAATTGTATGTATTCTTTTATTAATTGGAATCCATATATCATATTGTTCATCAATTGTCGGAACATATAATTTAACTAAGATTTCATTCATCTTCATCCTCCTTCTTCTCTTTCATTTCAAGAAGTTTTATCATTATAGTTTTATTTTTATTATTAATATATCCAAAACTACATCCACAATTATTTACTATTTCTTTCCTTGATGCATTCAAATCTAAAAGATATTGATCATCAATTCCATCTCCAACCCAAATAACATTTTTCTCATACCAATCATCATAACTATGTTCTTTAATTTTAGATGCACTATCTATAATTATAAATGTAAATTTTTCAGTTTTCTCACATTTTTTTACAATTTCTGCAAATTTTTCTTTTCCTTCAATTTCATCATCATCGTCATAATCATCATCGTCATCGTCATTTTTATCATCTTCTGCAGATTTATTATTTAAATCTTCTTTATATTCCTCTAAGAAATTTGTAAATCTATCTATTCCAAAAATAATACAAACTGTTTCTTCTATCTCTTCAACGCCCTCTTCAATTTTTGAAAGTAATTTCTTATAGTTTTCTTCTAATTCACTTTTTTTAACTAATATTCTTCTTTCTGGATCTAAAATTATAATGTCAATATTTTTTAATAGTTTTATTTCTTCTAATATATTAATTCCAAATTGCATTGCTTCATCTGGATCATTAGCTGCAATAATATTTACAAAATTGTTCTTAAAATCAAAAGTTTCAATTTTTATATCTTTCTTTCTTAAACCAATTGGAAGTCTAGAAAGATCTACAATACTATTTCTTAAACTTTCCATTTTTACTTTTTCTGGTAAAATAGGTATTTTCTCTGCTGTTGTTTTATTTGTTTGTTTTGTTTTTTCTATTTCGCTTTTTATAAATACATTATAATCTTTAGGCTCACAACTTTTAGCTGTTTGAAATTCAAAAACATTATCGCCTAAATTAACTAATCCTCTACCAAATCTATGGGCTGGTGTCATATTTCTTACATTATCAAAAATATTTCCATAATCACTTGAATCATTTAATGATAAAGCAATTTTCTGTTTAAAATTTTGTGCCATACGATATCTTAAATCATTACTTGCTGTTACTGATATTATAAATACTACTCCTGTTTTTGCTCCTTCTCTTGTTAATGTTAATAACATATCATCATATTGTTCTATAAAAATGTCAGGACAATTTTCATAACCATTAATTAATATTGTTATAAGTGGCATCTTTTTTTCACATGTTTTTTTATAAAAATTGTAATCACCATTATATTCAGATAAAATTTGTTTTCTTTCTTTTACCACATCTTTAAGTCTTTTGAAAAATCTATTTATTTTTTCAGTATTATTTAAGAATATAACTTCTCCTACATGTGGTGCACTATTAAATATTTTTAAAGTTTCTGTACCAAAATCTAATATATATATCCATAAATCATCACTAGAGTAAGTTGTTATCATATCATATACCATTGTACTCATTAGAGTTTCTTTTCCACTATCTGCACTTCCATAAATTGCAATACTTCCATCTTTTATTAAGTCTAAACTTACTATTCCTTGTTTTTGATTTGAAGGATCATCATATTCACCTATTGTAAGTGAAATTTTGTTTTCTTCAGTTTTAAATTTATATTTATCTTTTACATCTTTAATGTAAATTTTTTCTGGAATATCATCTAGCCATAATTGTTCTGTTTTTATATTTTCTCTTAATGCAATTTCATGCATATGTCTAACTATATTTGTAAGTTGCTCACCACTACTAGCATTTACTACTTTTTTTCCATAATCATTTACTTGTTTTATAACTGTTCCTATATTAGAAATAAATTTAATTGATTCATCTTTTTTCTTTTGACTTGTATCTGATGGAAAATATGGTGCACCAGACCAACCTGATTGTCCTATTTCAAAATAATCATCTTTTCCAACTTTCATATAAAATCTTCCTGATTGTTTTATATACGCTGCATCTGGTTTTTCAATTACTTCTGAACTGTCCCCTGTATCTTGTACTTTTAAGCATATAGCAAATTTACTATTACTTCTCATTTGATCATCTACTATACCACTTGGTTTTTGTGTAGCTAAAATTAAGTGAACTCCTAAAGAACGTCCTATTCTAGATACACTTACTAATTCTTCCATAAATTCTGGTTGTTGTTGTTTTAATTCTGCAAACTCATCGCAAATAATAAGTAAATGAGGAATTGGCCTTTTTACCACTCCATTATGATATAATTTTTGATATTTATATATATCTATTGTTCCTTCATCTGTCATTTCTCTTGCTTCATTAAACCATATTTGTCTTCTTCTTAACTCACTTTTTATAGATACTAAAGATCTTTTAATTCCTTCTTTATCTATATTGGTAATTGTTCCTACAAGATGTGGTAATTTCACATCTTGTTTTTGAAAAGCTCCTGTTAATCCTCCACCTTTATAATCTATTAATATAAAGGTTACATCATCTGGATGGTAATTTACTGCTAATGATAAAATAAAAGTAATAATAAATTCACTTTTTCCAGAACCTGTCGAACCTGCAATTAATCCATGTGGACCATGGTATTTTTCATGTAGATCTAGATTTATAAGCTTTCCTGATGGTTTTACACCAATTGGTGCTGCAAGTGAAAGTGTTGCATCATTATTATTCCATCTGTCTAATATATTTAACTGTTCTATTAATCCTACTTTGTACATTTCTAAAAATGTATAATACTCTGGTAAAGAGTTTCTTTCACTTACTTCATATTTAACGGGTATATTAGATACTTGTTTACTAATTTTATCAAAAAAATATGTATTTTCTTTACTAAAAACAAATTCTTTTTGAGAGTTTTTAGATAACTCTTTACTGAAAATTTTTCCTACTTTATCTTCTAATGTAATAAAAGTTTTACATTTATTTGGTACTTCTTGCAAATTATTTGCTATACATAATAAGCTAAATCCTAAATTTTTTTGTAATTTCATTATGTTTGATATAACTTTTAAATTTTCTATTTTTCTATAATTATCAGTAATAATTAAATAATGTGGTGTTATTCCTCTAGATTCATCGTCTTCTTCATCTAACCTTTTTGAAAATTCTTCCTCTAAATATCTTGAAATTTCTTCCATTCCATCATAATTATCTTCGAAAAATCTAAAATCTTTAGAATTATTCCATACATATGGAAATAATTTAACATATTCCCATTTCTTCTCACTATCTTCATCTAATAAAAATACAAATTTTAAATCAATATAACTTTGGAACGCCATCAATTGTACAAATATATTTTGCATAAATCTTCTTATATTTTCATCATCTTTATCTACAAGAGCTATTATATTTTCCTTAGCTAATGACACTGTTACAGGAACATTTTTCAATGTTCCAATTTCTTTTGTAAAATCATCTAGCATTTCTTCTAAGTTGTCTTTATCATCCATTGATATTCCTTTTTCTTCTGGATATGAAATTTGTACTTCAAATGGTATATCTCCTATTCCTAAGTTAACAGTTAAAAAATCATCTGCATCTGCTGTTCTTTCCCATAATCTTGTTTGTTTATCTAATATAATTTTTGTGCATTCTTCTGGTGTTGCATAATTTTCAAATAATATTTTTCTTTGTCTTTCTTTTACTGTTTCTATTTCTTTTGATTTTTTATTAATATATTCTTTATATATTTTTTGACGTTTTTCTTCATATTCTTTA
Organism: uncultured Clostridium sp.; assembly: GCA_948436975.1. Taxonomy (GTDB): domain Bacteria; phylum Bacillota; class Clostridia; order TANB77; family CAG-508; genus Scatovivens. The sequence continues at coordinate 24,454 of CAOJJB010000016.1, forward strand.
GCTTTCTTTTTTTCCCATCTTCTTATTAATACTGGTATTAATAACATTGATATAACCATTGTTACAGCTGAAAGAAGTGATAAAATACTATCTAATAATGTACTTGTTCCATTCGCTATTCCTGATATTGTTGAAACTACTGTAATTAAAGTCATTACTCCCATTGATAATGAAGATCCTATCATCAAATATGTTGGCATTTGACTATTATCAAGTTTAGTCGGTGGTGCCTCTATTTGTATTTCTTTTTCATCTATTTTATCGGTTATTCTTGGCGATCTATAAAAATAATCTATTGGTGAATATAGTTCATCATTACTATCATCATTTTTTTGTAATATAACATTTTCTTGTTTCTTTTCTAACATTAACACTTTCTTATCATATTTTACCTTATTTTGTGGATTATTTATAAATATGCTATTTTCCATCAATATAATTTTTAATCCCATGATGAATATTACATCACCTGTATTTAAAAATTTAGTTTCTTTAAATATTCTATTATTATTTACAAATGTTCCATAGTTCTTGTCATAATTTTCTAACATCCATCTGCCATTATTTAAAGAAATCCTAGCATGCTTACTTGAAACTAAATCATTTTCGTAAATTATTTTGTTTGATTTATCTCTACCAATAGTAATTTCATTAGAATGAGTAGCTTTTAGTGAAATCCAATTATCTTCATATACAGGTAAACAATATAAAAAATATATTTTTTTACTATTGCTAAATTTTATAGCATAAATACTATATTCTTTAAGATTTATTCTACTTATAAATTGTTTTTCTGATTTTTTTATTCTTATTTTGTCATCTATTACACTCATACACTCAGGGTTTATTATTCTTGCATCTTCATCACTTTCTACTTGCCATTTTCCATCTTGTGCTTCTATCTTTATAGTTTTAATTGTATCTGTACTTTTGCCATCTAACATATATGTTCCTGATGGAACTTGTGGCAATATAACTTTATGTATTGTTTCATCCCCAATTAGTATTACTTGCATTCTCTTTCCCTCTCTAAAATAATATTAGTCTTATATATTATTATAAACTAATATATTTTTCTTTCAATATAGCTATTTTATGTATGTATCTTTAATTATTACGGAATACCATTTTTTAAGCTACTTTTACTTTTATATTATTTTTTTATATACATACTTAGGGAACAGTAATCTATAAGAATTATGGGAAAATCTGCAAAAAATAAAATCTATTATAAATATCCTATTCTTTGATATACAGGTCAAATTTTACAAAATAAAATTTGTGTATAAATATTAGCAAAGATTTTATATTGTATAAAATTGCTCTGCATTTCCTACAATATAAAAAAGCCAAATTATTAAATTTAACTTTAATAATTTGGCTTTATTTTTTTATAATATTTAAATTTTATTTAAATTTTGTTTTTAATTTTTTCAAATTTAAATCTTTAGCTTGAGTAGTATGTTCTAAAGCTATATTTATATTATTTTGGAAATTCTGTAATCTCTTTTCTACAAATTTGTTAGTTTCACTAATATCATAAGTAAGACTAGAAAGAGTATCTACATCAAATCCCCACCATTTATCTTTACTAGGATTTGTACAAGTTGCTGTTAAAGCTTTTGCAAAATCTTCAAATTTTTCATTTATATTATTAAGTTTACTTTTAACTTTTTTAATAAAATCATTCATCTCTTTTGTATCACTTTTTCTAGCATCAGAATTTCCAGTAGGTAAAGGCGTAGATTTATAATTTTTACAACCTAAACTTTCCATAATATCCATTTTTTTCTTAGTACTTGCTAAATCTGTAGTATATGCTTGACTATGATCTGTACCATTTAACTTGTCTGATATAGCAATTTCCTTTTTAAAGTTTTCTTTAACACTTTTGTGTGAATCTGATAAACAACTTAGTGAATAACATACACCATTTATAAATAATTCTGCTGCACCACCCATTATTCCTCTAATTCTATCTTCACCATCAAATTTACCATCTGATTCATTTGAGAATTGTAATTCGCTTTTCTTTTCATTCCAAACAAGTTTTCCACTTGTTTTACCATCATTACTTTGATTCCACCATTTTGCAACCATTACTGCATTATCATCATACCATTTTCCATCTTGGCAGACATACTCCTGCATAGTTTTTCTTAAACCTATACATGCTTTTACTAATTCATCATATTTTGTTTTTAGATCTTTAACTCTTTTTATTGATGTTTGTTCATCATACCAATATTGTGCCATAATTTTTTACCTCACTTTTTTCTAAATTTATTTTTACTTATTTTAGATCAAAAATCTAATGATCTGTTGATCTGTTGATCTGTTGATCTGTTGATCTGTTGATCTGTTAACAACAGTATACTCTTTTTTGTTTTCAAGTCAATACTTTTTTTTAATGTAATCAAAATGATATATATATATATATTATGAAAAAGGTTATTATTTTTTTATATTTTATATAGAAAATTTCTTAAAACCTTGTTCTCCGTAAATATAAAAAAAACAATACTATAACAAAATTGTTACAGTATTGTTTTTCATAGTATGTATTTTTTTATATTAATCTTCTGATGGAGCTGGCGCATCTACTGGGCAAACTCCAGCACATGTACCACATGAAATACAAATACTCTCATCTATTACATATTTTTCTGAACCTTGAGAAATACATGTCATTGGACAAGCACTTGCACATGCTCCACATGAAATACATTTTTCTGATATTTTATAAGCCATTTTTACTCCTCCTTTCATATTATTTATATCTATTTTATTTCTATTTTCATAGAATTATAATAGTCTTTTAGCTATTTTTTTTACTTGTTTCATTACATTTTTTTCATTAATATTTATCAGTTTTCTATTTTGCATTATTATTTTTCCATCTATTATAACTGTGTCTACATCAGCTCCATTTGCTGAATATACTATATTAGAGCATACATCATTTTCTGGGCATAAATGAAGTTTATCATTTTTTATAAATATTAAATCTGCTTTTTTTCCTACTTCAATAGTTCCAATTTCCTTTTCCATACCCAAAACTTTTGCTCCTTCTATTGTAGCCATTTTTAAAATTTCATAAGCTGAAATAGCAGTAGGTTGCATAGTATTTACCTTTTGTAGAAAAGCTGCTGTTTTCATTTCTTCAAACATATCCATTGTAGAAGTAGTTCCTATCCCATCTGTTCCTAGTCCTACACTTATACCATTATTTCTTAGTTTTACTACATCACAAATTCCTGATGATAACTTACAGTTACTTATTGGATTATGTGATATACCTCCTCTCACATTTTTTAATATATCTATATCTGTATCTGATACATATATTCCATGTGCTAAAACTACTGGTACTTCAAAAACTTTTAAATCTTTCAAATATTCTGTACTTCTTTTTTGATATCTTGATTCTATTTTTGTTTCTTCATCAATGGTTTCTGCTAAATGTATATGTAGACTTGTATTTAATTCTTTTGCTAAATTTACACACAAATTTATTGTTTTTGGATTACATGTATGTGGTGCATCAGCAGAAACACATATTTTTATTTTGCTTTTTTTGTTATTATTGTATATTTTAGCATATTCTCTAGTTTTTTCAACCTTATCTTTTATAGAATCATCTTTTATACACCACGCAATAACAGCTCTAAGCCCTGTATCCTTAATTGCTTCTACTGTTTTATCCATTCCAAAATACATATCATTACAAGTAGTAGTTCCAGATTTTACCATTTCTAAACATGTTAGATATGAATTCCAATATATATCTTCTGATTCTAGTTTATCCTCTACTGGAAATATTGCATTTTCTAACCAATCTATTAATTTTTTATCTGCTTTATATCCCCTAAATATGCTCATTGCTAAATGTGTATGTGTATTTATTAATCCTGGCATTACTAACATATTTTTAGCATTTATTTTTTCATCTACTTCTATATTTTTATTTATTTCTTTTTCAATCTTTTCAATAATATTATCGTTTATTAATATATCTTTTTTTTCGATATTTGCTTTATCCCCTACCATGTCTAATATATAAGCATTTGTGATAAGTTTTTTCATTTATGTTCCTCTCAAGTATTGTGTTTTTTCTTTCGTTTTTTACTATTTTTAAATGTCTTCTTGTGAAATGTTCTTTTTATCATCATTATCAAGTTTCTCTAATTTTTGTAATTCTTTTAAATCTTCTTCATTTTCAACTTCTAATTTATCTTCTTCTATTTCTACATCTTTGATTACTACTACATCTTTTGCTTCATGCTTTTTAAAATAAAACTCATCTCCATCTTTATATTTTACTCTTATAACCTCTTTAAGTGTTTCAACAGCAGAAACTTCTCCTGTTCCTTCTGATGTTTTTACTATTGCTCCTATTTTAGGTAATCTACTTAATTTCTCTTCATAAACTTCTTGTTCATATTTTAAGCAACACATTAATCTTCCACAGTTTCCTGAGATTTTAGATGGATTTAGTGATATATTTTGTTCTTTTGCCATTTTTATTGATACTGTTTCAAAATTTCCTAAAAAAGAACAACAGCATAATTCTCTTCCACAAATTCCATTTCCACCACATCTTTTTACTTCATCTCTTACTCCGATTTGACGAAGCTCTATTCTTGTTCGAAATACTGATGCTAAGTCTTTAACCAACTCTCTAAAATCTATTCTTTTATCAGCTGTAAAATAAAATACTAATTTTGTTCCATCATATTTGTACTCTACATCTATAAGTTTCATTGGAAGTCCATGTTTTTCAATTTTCTCTAAACATATTTTGAATGCATCTTTTTCCTTATTTTTATATTGTAATCTCATTTTTTCATCTTTTTCTGTGGCTATTCTTATTACTTTTTTAAGAGGATCTGCAACTTCACTATCTTCTATTTCTTTTTCTACTATAACTACTTCTCCATATTCTTCTCCCATTGCTGTATCTACTATAACTTTCATTCCTTTTTCTAGTTCTATATTTCCTTGATCAAAATAATATATTTTTCCAGGTTTCTTAAATCTAACTCCTATTACTTTTTTCATTTATTTCCTCCCATATTTCAAAAAGTAAATTATCAATGCTCATTTCAAAATTACTATTACTTCTTAGTCTTGTAGCACATTTGTTAACATACTTTATACAATCTATAAATTTTTCATTCTCTTTTATTTTTGAATATAAGCATATTGTTATATAGTCTAATATATCATAAATGTTTTCCTTATCATATATTATTTTTCCATCTAACATAATTTCTATTATATCTTTTTTATCTAAATTTGATATTAATTTATCTATATTTTCGTATTTTTCTTTAAAGTCTTTTAATTTTATAGCTTTTCCTATACTTCCATCAAATGATTTTAATAGATTTTGAGAAACATTATTATATTCTAAAACATCTATAGCATATTTTAATAATTCTTTATCTTCTATATTACTAAATTTTACACTCATGCACCTTGATTTTATAGTATTTAATATTAAATTCTCATTTGAAGAAATTAATATTATTACTACAAATTCTGGTGGTTCTTCTAATGTTTTTAATAAGCAGTTTTGTGCTTCTTTAGTCATTTTTTCACAATCATTTATTATATATACTTTTTTATTCGATATTATTGGCTTTTCTATTACTTTTTCTGTTAGTTCTCTTATTGTTTCAACTTTTATATTTTCTCCATTTTCATTTATAATATAAAAATCTGGATGATTTTTTCCATTAAAACATGTACATGATTTACATGTACATATCTCTTCTTTTGTATATTTTAAACATAATATATTTTTAGCAAATTCCTTTGCAATAATTAATTTTCCTATTCCATCTGTTCCTAAAAATAAATAACTATGCAATATATTGTTTTGATTTATGTTTTTTGTTAGATACTCCTTTACTCTTGTATTGCCTATAATATTTTTAAAGTTCAATTCTTTACTCCTACTCTATTCCACCAAATTCACCAAATGGCCAAAATCTAAAACATACTATTCCTTCAAGTTTTTTAAATGGTATGCATCCTATTTCTCTACAATCTGTACTTTTCGTTCTATTATCTCCCATTGCAAAGAAATATCCTTCTGGAACTATAAAATCGTAGAATACTTCTGACTCTGTTACAACATCATATTTTAAATATTCTTCCTTTAGTGCTTTTCCATTTACATATACTGTATTTTCTTGAATTTTGATATGATCTCCTGGTAATCCTATTACTCTTTTTATATAACTTTTTTTTGTTATTTCTAAATTATAATAAATAAATCTATTAATTATTCCTTTTGGTTCATCTTCATATACTGCTATTGGATTTGATTGATCTGCTTCCCATCTTGAATATGTCTTGGTAGGTGCTTCAAATGTTACTATATCACCTACTTTTGGCATCTTTTTAGTTATTCTAAATGTTCTATTTAATATTAGCCTTTGATTTTCTTGTAATGTTGGAAACATTGATCTTTGTTTTACAATTGTTGGCGTTCCAACAAAATATCTAAATACTAAAGCTAATATTAAAGCTATTATTATACAATAACCCCATTCAAGTATATCTTTTAATTTATCCTTCATGTAATTGCCTTTCTAAAACTTGATAGTTTTTCGTATTATATATTATTTTTATATATTTTTCAAGTATATTAGTTTTAAACCTTTTTTTTAGGTGGTCTTCCTCTTTTTTTTGGTGCTTCTTCCTTTTTAGGTCTTCCCCTTTTCTTTGGTGCATCCTCTTTTCTAGGTCTTCCTCTTTTCTTTGGTGTATCCTCTTTTCTAGGTCTTCCTCTTTTCTTTGGTGCATCCTCTTTTCTAGGTCTTCCTCTTTTCTTTGGTGCATCTTCTTTTCTAGGTCTTCCTCTACCTCTCTTTGTTGTTTCTTTTACTTCTTGAGTATGTATTATAGATTCAGGTGTTTTTTTTCTTGTATATACTTTAACATTTGACAATTTTTCTTGATTTTTCTTTTTTTCTTTCTTTCTTGTATATATTTTTACATTTGGATTTTCTCTTTTATTTTCTGCTTTATTTTCTTTTTTATTAATTATTTTACTATCTTTTTCTGTTATTTTTCTTGTATATTTTCTTATATTAGCTTCTGCAATTGCTTTTTCAATGTCTTCCAAATCAAAATCATTTTCAACTTTTTCTTCTCCTAAATCAAAATCTAATAATTTAGCATTAAATACCATTGTAAGATCATCTAAATTTTCTTTTTTACTCTTTTTATTATTATCTCTTACCATTTTATTTTCTTTTATTTCTTCTACCTCATCATACTCTTTGTACTCTTCTATTTCTTCATCTTCGTCTTCATATTCTTCATACTCTTCTATTTCTTCATCTTCGTCTTCATATTCTTCATACTCTTCTACTTCTTCATACTCTTCTACTTCTTCATCTTCGTCTTCGTATTCTTCATACTCTTCTACTTCTTCATCTTCGTCTTCATATTCTTCATACTCTTCTACTTCTTCATCTTCGTCTTCGTATTCTTCATACTCTCCTACTTCTTCATCTTCGTCTTCATATTCTTCGTACTCTTCTATCTCTTCATCTTCTGATTCTTCTAAATATTTGTTTCTAGCACTTTCATAATTATCTTTCTCTACTATTATAGAGTCATTTCCTAAAATATCATTAGTATAATCTAAACTTCCAATTAACTTATTTTCTAATTCTTCATGCTCTTCATCATTATTAACTTTTTTTCTTCCTATTTTTTCTTTTCTCTTTTTAAAATTATCCTTTTTATCCATCATATAGCTAAAGATTAGTACAATTGCTATTAATAAAATTGCAAATGTAAAAAGTAATATTTTTCCAAATTCTGAACTTATACTTATAGTGTAATTTCCTGTTGTAGCATAAATTTTATTTGAATAAAATAAAAATATAGCTATACTTACAAGAGCTTTTTTAATTTTTTTCATATTAATTTCTCCTATTCTTCTGTATTTTTTTCTTTCATGTTTTTCTCTGGTTTTGTTGGTATCCTTATTACAACTTCTGTTCCTTTTCCAACTTCACTTTTTATATCTATCATACTATTATTTTGATCTAAAATTTCCTTTGCTATTGAAAGTCCTAATCCAGTCCCTCCCATTTCTCTAGTACGTGCTTTATCAACTCTATAAAATCTTTCAAATATTTTGTCTAAATCTTCTTTTGGTATTCCTACTCCTGTATCTATAATCTTTATATATGCATCATTATATACAAATCCAACATAAACTTTAATATTTCCTCCTTCTGGAGTATATTTTATTGCATTTGTAAGTATATTTAAAACCACTCTTTCTATACCGTTTTTATCGGCATATACTAATGGAACATTAGATGTTACAAAACATTCTCCTAATTGATTTTTCTTTTTCATTTCAAGATCTAATCCATCAAATGTATATTTTACTAATTCTCCTAAATCGAATTCTGATTTTTCTACTTTAACTTTTGAGGTATCATATTTTGAAAGAACTAGTAAATCACTAACTAATCTTGACATTCTTGATGCTTCACCTGATATTCTTTCTAAAAATTTCTTATTTGTTTCTAAATCTACTTCATTTTCTAATAATGTATCTGCATATCCTAATATAGATGTTATTGGTGTTTTTAATTCATGTGATACATCTGCTACAAATCTCTTTCTCATACTATCTAATTTTACATGTTCTGTTATGTCTTGTATAACAACTATAACTCCTGCTGGTCTATCATTCTCATTTTTAAATGGTGCAAAAAATAAATTTATAATTCTATCTTCTACATTTAGTTTTTTTTCTGATGATGCCCAATTATCTAAATATATGATTTTTTCTAAATTAATATCTACATTATATTTGTTAAATATTTCTTCAAAGTTTTTTTCTTTATCTATATTTAAAAATGTTTTGGCTGCTGGATTTATATGTATTATTTCACTATTAATATTAAATGCTATAATACCATCTGTCATATGAAGTAATATTGTTTCCATTTGCTTTTTTTGTCTTGTTACTTCATTAAGGTTTTCTTTTAATTCTATATTCATAGAATCAAATGCTATTACTAAATCATTTATTTCATTTTTCTTTTTACTTCCATCACTTAAATATTTAATTCTTTCATTTTTGGTTGCTTTTTCTGCACTTTTTATTAAATTAGAGATTGGAGATATAACTATTTTAGTTATGATTATTCCCATTATAATCATTATTACTATAAATATACATATGTATATACTCATTAATATTTTTGTTTGATTTATTTCTGACTGTACTATATTTTGAATTTCATTTATTGTTACATTTGTATTTATTTGATTATTTATTTTCTCTAAATTATATATATATGTTAATCCCAATGCTGTAACAACTACTATTCCTATAATAGAAAATGCTAAAATTATTTTTATTTTTATATTTTTTAACATCATTTTCACCACTTGACATTATTTTCTTTTTCTATTATATACTTAAGATTTTTTTTATTCAAGAAATTTAATAAAAAAAATCGAAGAATATTATCATTAAAAATAACTCAAATTATTAAACTTTCTTATCTAATAATTTGAGTTCAATTTAAGTCTATATTTCTTCGATTTCTTTATTTTATTTAAAAATAATTTTATTTTAATTCTGGATATGCATTTGTTGGAACATTATCTAAATTCCAAATTTCTTCATCAAAATGTAATATGTCTTTATAAAATTGTTTATTTATTATATCATCATCTGTTGCTGATTTTAAATGATTACCAGTATTTTCTGTAACACTAGTTGTTCCTGTTGCTGAATTCAATTCATAGCAATTTTCTAAACTACTATTAATAATTTGTTCTGAAGCTGCTGTGAACTTATTTACATTAATCTCTGTATCATTACTTGTAAATCCAGTCATACTACCTATAGAAATTGAATTTTTAATAACTGGCTTATCATAAATATTTCCTATAAACCCTCCATTCATATTACGTGAATCTGTACTTTTTGGTCTATTTATATAAACATTTGATACTACATTTTCTATTTGAATATTTTGTTGTGATGCTCCTATAATACCACCATTTTCTGTTGTATAACATTCCATATGTCCTTGTACATAAACATTTTTTATAGTTCCACCAAACTTTCTACCAATAAAAGTTGATATATATACTCCTGTTCCTGTTACATCTGCATTTTTTACTGATATATTTTCAAATACTGAATTTGCATTTTCTCTACCATCCATTCCAGATACTACTGCTACATTATTTCTTCCTGATAATGTTATATTATTAAATTTCATATCCTTTAATGTAGCTGTATATGTTTGTTTTGCAAATGCTGCTATAAAATCTCCTGTTCCTTCATTTGTAAAGTTTTCTATATTTAAGTTTTGTACAGTTCCTCTAAAGTTTTCAAATAATGCACTATTAGTTAAATTTGAAATCGTATGTCCATTTCCATCAATCTTACCAGTAAATATAGAAGTAACAACTGCACTAGTATAAGTCTTACCAGTGAAATCAATATCTGAATCTAATATATATATACCACTAGAGTCTTCATTAAGCATAGCCATATCATCTACACTTCTAATATGATGAGTTAATTTTTCAACAATACAATCTCTAGTAACTACATTACTTACAGCTCCACCAATCAGGCTTAAGTCATTTCTGCCACCAAAGTTCATTTGTAAATCTGATACACTAATCTTTTCAACAGTACTCATTTCAGCTTTGTAAGATAATGCTCCTGCATTGTTAATATTCTTAGGTATATTAGTACCCTCAAATAATATATTTCCAACATAACCATATCTAATTTTATTAAATATAGGTAATGTATTTCCTGTTATTTTATGACCATTACCATCTAATCTACCCATAAATGTTTGAGTAACATTTGTTGTCATTCCAGAAAAGTCAATGTCATTATCTAAAACATAATATCCATAAGGTTGTTTATTAATTTTTTCTACTAATTCTTCAGCTGTTGTTATATGTGTAATCTCTACATCTGTACCAAGTGGGTCTGCCACAAAATCATTTGTAGCACTCTTTAAGTAATGATAATATATCTTTCTAAGATTTGTTCTTTGAGAAATGTTTCTATCTCCTTTATCAGCATCATTTCTTAATGCTTCTGTAAATCTTTCTATCATGTAATCAACATCAATATATTTATTATTATTTATATTTTCTTGAACTGTTGCATATCTACTCATCTTGTATTGTTTCCAATCCATTTCAGTACCAGTTACCTTCTTTGTAATTTTCTTTATTGCATCTAAGTCATTTGCACTTGCTTTACTACCATAAGTTACATAACCATCTACTCCAGCATAACCTAACATTTCAAAGAAGTTACGTTTAGTAGAAAATGCATCTGCATAACCACCATCAAGATGACCAATAAACCAACGGTTTACCCAAACAGATTCAAAACCATAATCATTTGTACCAATACCATTTATAATATTTAATCCTCTAACACTTACTCCCCAAGCATTATTAGGACGTAACACAATTTGATTATCATATAATGCCTCTAATGATGTTAAGTTCATCTGTTCTGCTTGATCTGCTGTAATTGTTCTCCATGAAGACCATCCAGCAGATATAGACATTTTCGTTGCAATCTTTGATTGTTGTTCAGGAGTTAATTGAATAAATGCTTTTCCTTCAATATAATCAAGTAAATCAAGAGCATTTTGTTGTCCCTTAAAATAATTTTCTAATTTCTCTTTTGTATTAATTCTCTCAGGAGTTAAGTTTTGAGTAGCATTACCTTCTTTATTTAAGTTAAAAGATGTATTAAAGTAATAAGGTCCCACATCTTGAACAAGATTATTTTCACTCCAATTAACACGTTGTTCAACATTACCTTCAGTAAGTGTTTCAAGTTGAACTCTACATCCACGTTGATGTAACATTATTTTATCATATAAAGCGTGTTCAAATTCATGTGTCCAAGTATCATAGTTTGTAACTCCAGGTGTTGCTTGAAACCATAAGAATCCAGCTGTATTTCCAACACCAGCTGATGAACCAGGAGGTTGCCATAATCCTAATACTTCACTAAAGTTTTTAAAGAATGGATAATTTAAACCAACTTTTCCTTGTGTATAAACTGGACTTGTTCCTATTGGAATATTAGTACCTGGTATATAAGTTGTCTTATAACCAGTTATTATTTTAGTACAATCATAAACCATAATACAATAATTATTCCATTTACCTGAATCAAATGATCCTGCTAAAGTACTAAAATGATTTTTTACTAAAACAACATGACTATTAATTTTCTTTCTAACTTCATTTCTTCCAGTATCAGTATTAATATCTTTATGATACAACTGTGAAGGACCAATTTGTAGATGGGCAGGTCCAGCTATCATATATGTACAATCAACAGGCATTGTAATTACTGGAAGTATCATTCTAGAATTCTTCTTAAGTTGATACCAAGCACGATATAATATTTCAGGCCTATTATCTACTCCAAATTCAGCCAAAATATTTCTAGTACCAAAATACTCAGTAAACCAATCATTTACGTCTTCATATCCACCAATATTTTCTATAATATAATCTAAAAAATATTTTAGTTCAGAACTTACTGTATATTTGCTTATGTTACTTTTAAAGAAACTATCTGTAACATTAACACCAATATTACCAACTAATACTTCATTAACAAGACTATCAAGTGTATTTGTATCTTTAAACATCTTATTTTCAAACAATAGAATATCAGATACCTTAGATCCACCTATTTCAAAATTATACCATCTATAATAGTAATTATAGGCATATAATATATTTTTTAATCTTCCACTATCTATTAGTTCTTGTTTTATTTTATTATTTAATATTTCATTATTTAATGTAAGTATACAATTTGAATCATTTTGTAATAATTGTAAAGCAATAGTTTCTGCAATAGGTTTTATTGTTTCATTATAATGATCTTTGTATAATCTACTATCCCCCGCTGTAGTAATCGGGTCTAAATCAGTTGTATAATCTAATCCTTTAATATATTCTGTAATTGTATTTACAATTCCTGATTCAGATTTAATTGTATAATTATTATAAGCATATTTTGCTTCTAATCCTGTTATACTATAGATTGCAATACTTTGTTCAGGACTTTCGAATGTAACATTATATTCTTTTATTGTATAGTCTGAAAATACAACTTTAATACTTGTAATTTTTTCATAATCATTTGATGTTAAATATGTTATCAATTTTCCATCACTATATGGTAATATGTGATTTATAACTTTTGTATTTAATACATCATCATTTGCAATTTTAGCTCCATCTTCTACAAAATATTTTGAATCATAAAATGGCATTAATTTATATAAATTACTATATAATACTTCTTTTGATTCATCATAATTTGATAATTTTCTTAATCTATCATAATCTGGAATATATACTGTACTATTATTTGGTTCTAACTCTTCCTCTACTTCATTTGATGGATCACTATTTTTCAATTTTGGTAATTTATCATAAGATACTTCTGTTAAATCCCAAATATTTTCATCAAAGTTTGCATTATTTTTAAAGAATTCCCCTGTAACTCCACTAATTGATATAGTTTTCACCATTTCTCCTGAAGCATTTGATGTTAGTTCAGATTCTTCTAATTCATAATTGTTAGTAGAAGCTCTGTTTATAGCTGAACCACATACTTTATTCAATCCTGTTCCTGTTGATAAACTTACATTATTTTTCAAAATTGTTGATGAATTCATTGTTAAACCAATAATACCACCATTTAATCTAGGTCCTCCACCACTGCTTATGTAATTTATCTTAGTAATACAATTTTCAATAGTAATTTGAGGTGTTTCCAATCCATGTCCAAGTATACCACCTATTCCATTACCATCTTTGCTTTGAGTTGAATGTACTTCTCCTTGTACATAACAATTTTTAATTGTACCACCTGTCATATAGCCTACAATACCTGCTACTCTTATATGCCCTGATGTATTTACGTTATAATTTGTTAAACTACATTCTTCAATAGTTCCACCTATTAAATTACCAATAAATCCTGCTGTTTCATTTCCTTTTGTTGTTAAATTTAAATTCTTAATATGAACATTTTTTATATTAACATTTGTACCTGTATTTGCTATACTTCCCTTAGAATTTGCTCCTGATAGATTTACATTTTCTAATATAAGATTTTGAATTGTTCCATTTTCTATATTATTAAATAATGGTTTACTTAAATTATATATTTTATGTCCATTTCCATTTATTGTTCCTGTAAAACTTTCTACATCTATTAAGCTTATTCCATTTACATTTCCTAAAGCATCATAATCTTTAGTTAAATTAAATGTTCCATTTGGATTTGCTTTTATTTCTTCTATTAATCTTTCTATTGTAAAGTTTTCTGCTATTCCATTATTTATTTGTCCATATACTACTTCTAATTTATCTTGTTTTGTATCTCCTACATATTGAACTATATTATTATAATTTAATATAAACTTTAATTCGTTATTTTCTATTTTGTATTCAGATATTGTTGTATAAAAGCTTGGCATATCTCGCATTTGTACTTTTATTATATAATCATTTAAATTATTTAATTCTGTTTCTCTTATGCTTCTAACTTCTTGTACTGTTTCTCCTGATTCTCTATACAAATTAACTTGTATAATATCTTTCATTTCTATCTTTCTTCCACCTAAAGATATCTCTTCTTCTAGTAATGTTATATTTGTATACTCATTTGCTCCTTCTTCAATACCATTTGTATCTAAATCATAATCTACTATTACTATTATTTTATAATTTTCACTAGCTGTTTTAGTAAATTCTATTTCTTCTGTTAACTCTTTTGTTGCTATTATTGCATTCTTTTCATCTTTTACTTCTATTCTTCCAGTTTTTATACTTTCTTCTTCATCTTTTATCTCAAATTTTGCCTTTATTTTTTCATCTTGTGTTTCTTCATAACTAAAGTTTGTTATTGTTGGTTTTTCTTTTTTTATTTCTATTTTTGCTGTTTTGTTTTCTTCATCTATTTCAAATTCTTTTGTATTATTTAATGTTACTTTTTCTATTCTTATCTCTTTTACACCTGATGTTTCATATCCTTCTATGTTTGCTTTATATATTGTATTTTCTTTTCTTAACTCATATTCTTTTCCATTTATTATTGCTTTTTCTAGATAAAAATTAGTTTTATTACTACTTTCAAATCCTACTATTATTGTTTCATTTTTTTCAAAATATTTATTTTCTATTTCTCCTTTATATGTTTTTACATTATCAATTTTTAATTCATAATCTCCTAATAATTGAATTTGATTTGTAAATATTGTTTCATTTTCTACTTTATTTTCTTGGTCCTCTTTATTACTGTCTAAATCGTATGTTGCTTTTATTTTTATTTCATATACTTTTAATTCTTCTACTTCTATTTCTAGTTCATTTTTTCCTGACCTTAGTTCTCTTTGTTCTTTACTTCCATCTTCTTGTTTTACTATTTCTATGTTCCCTTCTTTTAATGCTTCTTCTTCATCTATTAAATCAAAAGTTATTTTTACTTTTTCTTCTTCTAAATTTTCTTCTACTTTATAATTTTCTACTTTTGGTCTGTCTTTTAGAACTTCTATTTCTACGTCTTTTTGTACTGTTCCTTCTGTTTTATCTTCATATATTAATTTTGTTGTTTCTAATACTTTTTTTCCAGCAATTTCTCCTGCTCTTATTTTTATTTTATATTGACCATTTTCTATTTCTTCTGCTTTATATATTGTATTATTTACTACTATTTCAGCCACTTTAGTTTTTTGATTTGTCTTTATTTCATATTTTACTTCTACTTCTTCATTTTTGCTTACATATTTTTTTGAAGTTTCTATTTTTAATATTTCTGTTCTATGTTGTGCTTTTATCTCTTTTTCTTCTAATACTTGCTCTGTATAACTATTGTTTTCTGATGTTTTATAGTCTGCTATTACTTTTACAATATATTTTTCTGTAAATTCTGTATTTAATTCAACTTCTATTTCTTCTCCTGTTACTACTTTTGTGTCTATTACTTTTCCATTTTCATCTAATATTACTGTTTTTACATTACTTATTGTTTTATCTTCATCTTTTATTTTGTATGTTACTTTTAATTTTGATGTTTCAATATTTTCTTCTACTTGCAATCCTTCTATTGTTGGTCTGTCTTTTTGTATTTCTATTTCCTGTGTTTGTTTTACTTCAAATTTCTTTCCATTATTTAATGTTACTTCTTCTATATTTATTATTTGTTTTCCAGAATCTTTATAGCCTGATATTTCTGTTTCATATAGATTTTCATTTTGTGTTTTATTTACTTCATATTCTGTTCCGTTTATTTTTATTTTTTCAGGATAGCATTCTGTTACATTTGTACTATCAAATCTTATTTTTATTTTTTCATTCTTTTCAAATTCTTTACTTTCTGTTTCTAATTTATAAGTTTTTATATTTGATATTGTAAATTGATAATCTGTTACAAATTTTAGTTCTTTATCATATGTTATATATCCTTCGTAATTTTCTTCTGTTTCTATCATATTTGAGTCTAAGTTATAATTCATATACACATATAATTTATATTTTTTATTTTCTTCCCCTATCAATTCTATATTATTATTTGCACTTTCTAATCTTCCTGATTGTATTACTGCTTCTTCTTCATTTTTTATTTCATATGTTAAATCAGTAATTGCTTTATCTGTATCTAAAAATCCTAATTCTATTTTAAATTTACTTTCTGCTATATTTTCTTCTAGTTTATATACATTCATTTCTGGTACTTGTTTTAATACATCTACTTGTACTATATTATCTACTTCTATTTCTTTATCGTTTTCTAATACTACTTTTGTAAATTGATAGTCTTTTATTCCAGCTGTATCTCCTGTTTCCACTTTTACTATATATTTATTTATTGTTTCTTCTATCTTTTTAACTTCATATCTTTTTTCATTTATTTCTACTTCTTTTATTTCTGCTCCATAACTTACATCTCCATAAAAACTTATTTCTATTTCTTCTTTTTTATTTGGAAACATATTTTCTGTTTTTATTTCTGATAAAGTTACTTCATATTCTAATGTTTTTTCTATTTTTTGTATTAATAGAGTTAAGTCTGTTACTGTTATTTCTCCATCACTATTTACATCTGCATTTTCTAATTTGTCTTCTTCTATGTTTTCTAAATGTATTAAATATAGTTCTAATAAACTTACATCCGCATAATTTACTTGTCCATCTCCTGTTACTTCTCCTTTCAAAGAAAAAGTTTTAACTGCTGCATATATTGTTCCTATTAATTGACTAGATAATAATATAGTTATTGCTATTATCATAAACATTTTTTTGCTTTTATCACTATTTATTTCTAATCTTTTATATTTTTTTCTACTTACATATGCTATTACTACAAATATTTCTATTACAATTAATATAAATAATTTTGCATAGTTTTCTCCTGTTTTTGGTAATGTTTTTGGCGATTCTCCTTTTACTGTATTATTTATATTATTTTTTGAATCTGTTTGTGTTATTTTATTGCTTATACTATTTTCATTACTTGGTTTATTTGTACTTCCTGATTGATTTGGTTTTTGTGTATTATTTGGTTTGCTTGAGTTATCTGGATTTGTTGGTTTATTTGTATCGTCTGGTTTACCTGGATTATCTGGATTTGTTGGTTTATCTGTATCATCCGGATTACCTGGAT
>CAOJJB010000017.1 GCA_948436975.1 uncultured Clostridium sp.
TTCCTTCATTGTTGAATGTTACTGTATATGTTACTATTTCATATTTTGCTGTTAAAGTAATATTATTTGTTATTCTATATTCTGCATCTACATCAAATGGATTTGTTTGATCTTCATCTGTAAACCATCCTAAGAATCTGTATCCTTCTTTATCTGTTGAAGGTACATTTACTAATTTTTCTCCATAAATTACTTCCTCAGATGTTTCATTTCCATCTATTATATATGTTACTGTATATTTGTTTGCTTTTATTATTAAAGTTCCTATATTTAAGTTTTTAGCTTTATTATAGTTTGTTCCTGCTGTTATATCTACTTTTACATTATATGTTCCTGCTTCTGTTGGAGCTGTTGTTGTTCCTTCTGATGATTCATTTCCATTTTCATCTACTTCATAATATTTTACTGTGATTGTTTCTCCTAGTCCTACAACTCCTTGTCCTGCTGTTACTTTTACTTCTTTTTGACTTCCATCTGCTACTGCATCACCATTTTGAGGTATTACTACATTTAAATCTGATATTTCTACATCTTTTGGTTCTATTGTTAATGTAGCATCCATTGTTGCTGGAACTACTTCACTATAGTTTGCAAATAATTCTGATGTTTCTAATATTCCAAATGTTGCTATTACTTTATAATTTCCTGCATTTTTTACATCTGTTTCTGCTACATCTACTTCTTGTCCTTCAGCATTAGTTGTTTTATATGTATAATTTACTGTTATATTTTCAGGTAAATTATTTACTGTTAATGTACCTGCTTTTGATTGTCCATCATAATTTGTTTCACCACTAATAAAGCTTACGTTTTCTGGTAATTCGTATGCTCCTTTAGCTACATTTAATGTTGCTACAATTGTTATTGTCTTATAATTACTATTATTTGGTGTATATATAACATTTATTGTATTATTTGTTCCTACTTCTCCTACTAATGTTGTTAAATCTTTTTGTTCAAATGTATATATTCCTTCTTCAGATGTTGGTAATTGTGATACTATATCTGATAATTTTTGTCCATATTTTGCATTTAATTCTATTGTTGTTTCATATTCTGGTGTTGCTTTATTTATTGTATATGTTCCTAATTCTATTTCTTGTGTTGTTGTTGTATAGTTTTCTCCTTTTGCAATTGATACTTTAACTTTATAATCTCCTGCATTTACTGGTGCTTCTGTTGTTCCTGTTGTTGCTACATTATTATTTTCATCTATTGCATAATATTTTACTGTTATTTCTCCTAGTCCTTCTATAGTGTCTTTTTTAGTTACAGTTACAGGTTTTGGATCTCCTGTATATTCTACTGATGTTAAATCATAATTTAAATCTTCTATTGTTGGAGTTTTTCCTGTTATTTCATATGTTCCTAACTCTATTTCTTGTTCTGTTGCTGTATAATTTTCTCCTTCTCCAATTGATACTTTAACTTTATAATTTCCTGCATTTACTGGTGCCTCTGTTGTTCCTGTTGTTGCTACATTATTATTTTCATCTATTGCATAATATTTTACTGTTATTTCTCCTAGTCCTTCTACAGTGTCTTTTTTAGTTACAGTTACAGGTTTTGGATCTCCTGTGTATTCTACTGATGTTAAATCATAATTTAAATCTTCTATTACTGGAGTTTTTCTTGTTATTGAGTATGTTCCTAATTTTATTTCTTGTGTTGTAGCTGCATAATTTTCTCCTGCTTCTATTGATACTTTAACTTTATAATCTCCTGCATTTATTGGTGCCTCTGTTGTTCCTGTTGCTGCTACATTATTATTTTCATCTATTGCATAATATTTTACTGTTATTTCTCCTAGTCCTTCTACAGTGTCTTTTTTAGTTACAGTTACAGGTTTTGGATCTCCTGTGTATTCTACTGATGTTAAATCATAATTTAAATCTTCTATTGTTGGAACTTTTCCTGTTATTTCATATGTTCCATTTTCAAATGTTATTTTATATTTGTCTACTCCTGTATATGTACCTGTTATCACATATGTTCCTACAGTATTTCCTGGTTCTTTTGTAAGTTTTACTAAGTTTTCTAGTATATCACCCTCAACTAAAGAACCTGCTTTTAATTTGCAAGTTAATGGTTTTAATTCTTCTCCATATTCACTTGTTAAATTATCTATTGATACTGTGATTTCTCTTGATTTTATAAGTATATTAAAGAATGTAGTTACTCCACCATATTTTACATATGCTGGTTGATTTTGACCGATTTTTTTATCTCTGTCATATTCTATTGTTGCTTCTGATATGTCTATTTTCTCTGTTTTTCCTGATCCCCATGTTACTACAAGTTTTACTCCATCTAATTCAAGTTCATCTCCATATTCATAAACTGTTTTTTGTATTGGAGTTTCTGGGTCAATTTTTATTGATTTTATTCCATCAATAACTTCAAAATCATAAGTTATCATTTGCCCATCATAAGAAAATACGGCATAAGTTTTTCCAATAGCACTAGTATCAAAGTTTACAAACATTTCTTCTGTTGGCTCAATATGAGTTATTTTTCCCCTTCTATCTACTACTACTATATCTGCTCCGTATAAATCTATTTGGTCATTTATTTTATATACTTTCTTTTCTGGTAGTATTAGTTGTGTTCCTGATACTACTAATGTTCTTGTTACTACATTTGACATATTTCCTGCTGCATCTGGACAACTATATGTTAATGTATATACTCCTACATTACTTGTGTCTATTTCTTCATTAGCATATATTGTTTTTTCACCATCTACATTATCTGTCCATTTCGCACCTGGATCAGTAAATGTTTCTCCTAATGCTATTTGCATAGTTTCAGAACCATTTAGTTCCACTACTGGCGCTTGTTTATCTGTTATGTTATAACTTGTCCAATATTTTTTACTTGGATTGTCAGCTCCATCATATGCAAAAAATTGTAAATAATATTTTCCTTGATCTTTTGGTGCTTTAATTATAATTTCATTACCAGGTTTGTACATGGCAATAGCATTTTTTGCATAATCTTCATCTTTTTGATCTTTTACCCATTTATAAAAGAATACATATATATCATTTTCATCTTCTAGTAATATTTTTATTTCTCTTCCTTGTGATATATCTGTACCTTCTAGTGGATAATCATCAGGTGTATTGAAAGTGAATTTTACTTGTTCTTTATCTACATAATCTTCTGGTACTTCACTATCCACTACATAATATGGTATATCTAACCAATTTGAAATATTACCATGTTCATCTTCTGCTGCAATACTTAATTCATGTAAACCTAATTGGTCTGAAAATGGTATTGTTATTTTAAAATTATAGGTCGTATAATCATCTAGACCATCTTCTAAATAATTTCTTTTCATTGTTGTACTACTATCAATATGACGATCCCATTGCGTAAAAATATAATTAATTTCCGATGCATCTGTAATAGTAAAACTAAGCTCTGTGCCTGTTTTTACTCTTCCAGCTTCTGATCCTCTATTAATAGTTATTGTTGGTACTTCCGTATCAGTTACTGTTGTTGCTGATGCAAAAAGCGGAATACCAATAATCATCATTGTAATCATAATTACTGTTATGATGATATTCTGTTTTTGTTTTTTGATAAAATTAAACATGTTTTTTCCTCCCAAACACTTTATATTTGTATAATATTAGGTCTGTTTTTAGACCAATTTTTTTACAAATGTACATGTCTATTATATAACATTTTTTTACAAAAAGCAACAGTTTTGTCATATTTTTGTAACACTTATGTTAACTTTGTTGTTTTTTTGAATTATTTCAAGCTAAATATTACATTTTAATTACTCAAAATTACCCATAACGTACTATTATGTTATAAAAGTAATATCTATTAATTTTATAACATATCAAAATCATATTCATTATTAATTAATATTTATTCTCAAAAAAAGAGTATACTTATGTATACTCTTTTCAATATTCAAAACATAATTAATTATCCAGCTAAATTAGTATAATATGCATTATATAATTTATAATAGTAACCATTTGGATTTTTCATAAGTTCATTATGATTTCCTTGTTCAATAATCTCACCATTATTTAAAACTATTATCTTATCTACATTAACAATCGTTGATAATCTATGTGCAATAAATATTGATGTTTTTTCTTTTGATATTTTATCAATTGAGTGTTGTATTAATTCTTCTGTTTTTGTATCAATATTCGCTGTTGCCTCATCTAATATAAAAATTGATGGGTTATGTGCAAATATTCTCGCAAAAGCTATTAATTGCTTTTGACCAGCTGAAAAAGAACTACCTCTTTCATATGCCATTTCATCAATACCATTTGGTAAAGATGAAATAAATTCTTTAGCTGATGAAAGTTTTACTGTTTCCATTATTACGTCATCAGATAAATTTTCATTTAATTCTATATTTTCTTTAATTGTTTTAGCAAAAATAAATGGATCTTGCAATATTATTCCTATATTCTTTCTAAGAAAACGTAATTTTATATCTTTTATATTAACTCCATCTAATAAAATCTCACCTTTTTGTATTTCATAAAAACGATTTATCAAATTAATAATAGTGGTTTTTCCTGAACCTGTTCTTCCAACTAAAGCTATACTTTGTCCTGGTTCTATTGTAAAACTAACATCTTTTAAAATCCATTCTTCATCTTTATATGCAAACCATACATTTTTAAATTCTATTCTTCCCTTAATCTCTTCTAATTCAATTCCTTTTTCAAAGTTTTCTAAATATTCATTATGTTCTAATATATCATATATTTTATTAATAGAAACAACTGCTTCTTGTATTACTTCTAAATTTTCTACTATTCTTTGTATTGGTTCAAATATTTGTTTTAAATATGTAATAAATATATATATAACACCAACTTCTAAATTGATATTAAATAAATGATTTATACAAGCCCATACTATTAATGATACTCCTAAATTTTCAAATATAAGCATAAATGCTATTAAAAGTCCTTCTGTAAATGATGTTGGAACTCTTGTTTTATAAAAATCATTACATAACTTTGAACACTCTTTTTCTTTTTCATATTGTCTATTAAATATTTTTATTAGTTTTACACCATATATGGATTCTGCTAAAAATATATTTAATTTGGTTTTTGCCTTTTTTGAAATTTCTTGAATTCTTGTAGTAATTTTAGTTATTATTACTGATGTTAATATAACAAGTGGTATTATTGAAAAACATATTAGTGCTAATTTATAATCAAGTGATAATATCATAATTGCTAATGCAATAATCATAATCATATCTTTTATAAATGATGAAATAACATCTTTAAAAAAAGTAGTAATATCTTCTACATCACTTGTTATTCTTACAAATAATGTTCCTGATGGTGTTCTATCATGAAAAGGTATATTAGCATATTGTACATATTTATATAGTTTATTCCTTATAGAGTATATTACATTTTCTCCAATCATATTTGTTGTTGTGGTAACAATAAAATCCAAAATATTACCTATTAATACTATTCCAATATAAATACTTCCTAATATTCCTATTGTCATTATTCCCTTTTGCCAAATTCCTTGACTTAAATAATTATCTATTACAACTTTTATTAAATATGGTTTTAAAACTTCTCCAACATTTATTATAATGGATAAAATAGATATAATAAGTATTGCTCTTGCTTGTGGTTTCAACATTTTATAAATTCTTTTTAATGTTTTATTTTCCATCTAATTTTCCTCTCTTATTTTATTTGTTTAAGCTAAGAAACTTGGTTCTGCTTTTGTAGATTGTTGTTCATAAAATTCACTATAAATACCATTATTATTAATTAGTTCTTCATGTGTTCCTTTTTCTACAATATTTCCATTACTTAATACTATAATTTTATCACTATATTTTACATCTGATACTTTATTAGAAATTATTATACATGTTTTTCCATTAGATAAATATCTTATATTTTCTATTAATTTTTCTGAAGTCCTATTATCTAAAGCAGAAAATGTATCATCAAATACTAATATTCTACTATTCTTTAGAAAAGCTCTAGAAATTGCAAGCCTTTGTTTTTGCCCTCCTGATAAATCTCCTCCTCTTTCTCCTACAATTGTATCTATCTTGTTAGGCATTCTTTGAATATCTTCATATACAATAGCTTTTTTTGTGCTATCGTTTATCTCATCTTCCTTATAATCTTCTTTAAATAAACTTATATTATTTTTTAAAGTTGAAGAAAATAAAAAATTATCCTGTGTTATATAACATATATTATCTCTTAATACTTCAATTGGAATTTTGTTTATATCTTTTCCATCTATTAATATTTTTCCATCTTGAACACTATATAATCTTATTAATAAATTCATTAGTGTAGTTTTTCCACTTCCTATTGTTCCTATTATTCCTATTGTCTCACCTTTTTTTATTTCTAAATTTATATTATCTAATACTTTATCTATTGTTCCTGGATAACTATATGTTAAATCTTTAATTAAAATATTTCCTTGTAATTTGTCTTTTACAAAATTATCTTTTGTGTTAATCTTTTCTGTTTCTAATTCATAAATTTTTTCTAATCTTCTATAAGATATTTGTGCTCTTTTAAATCTTGATATTAATTGTGGAAGCCATGTTATTGGTCCAACAAATAAAACTATATATCCATTAAAGGTTACTAATTCTCCTACTGATATTATTCCATCTAATACTAATTTTGATCCATATAATAAAGATATTGCATAACAACTACCAAAAGATATGTTTAAACATAATTTCAATAAAGCTGAAAATATATCAACTGTATTATCAGTTTGCATAACTCTTTTATTTTTTCTTATAAATTCCTTTAACTGTTCTCCTTCACAAGAATATGCTTTTGTTGTTCTTATACTGTCTGTACTTTCTTGTATATATTCAGACATTTCAGTAAATTTTTCTTGTGCTTTTTTAAAACTTTTTTCAACATATTTTTTTATTTTTACTACAGCAAATCCACCTATAATAATAGGTATCATTACTGTTATAGTTAAATATAAGTTTACATTTGTTGTCATTTGAAGTATCGCAATAAAAAATGTGAAAAATATTCTTGCTCCATGTGATAATATTCTATATACAGTTGATCTTAATTCATTTACATCTTTTACAAAATAAGACATTATTTCACCATTTTTTATGTTTTGTATGTCTTTTAATTTTAGTTTTACAAATCTTTTAAATATATTTATTTTTACATCTCTTTCAAAACCTCTTGATATATTGGTTTCAAAATACTTCCATATTATTCTTACAACTAGCAAAATAATACATATTCCAATTAAGTAATATGTACTATTTATAATTTTTTGTTTATTTAAATCTAAGTCATATAACATATCTATTATTTCACCTATTATTTTTGGTGGATATGTTAATAAATATATATTAATTCCAATAAATATTATTTGTAATAATATTCTCCATTTATATTTTTTTAGTGTATCTATTATAACTTTTTTCATTTTTTATTCCTATGTATTTTTTTTATTTATTTTTTTCTGAATTTTCTGCTGCATTATATAAAAAGTCTAGATTAAATCCAAAGGTTTGTTTATTTTGTGTTTGATTTTGCATCATTTGTTTCTGAATATTCATTAATTCTATTTCATCTTTAAAACCCATCTCATCAAATTCAAATTTCATAATAACTTACCTCCACTTTTTTTTATATTATATTATATATATTTTTTTATTACAAGTTTTTTTATTAAAACAATAAAAAAGCTTACCATTTTTTTGGTAAGCTAAATAATATTATTTTCTTTTCTTTCTAAAACTCCATACTAATATTCCTATAATAATTATAAGTATTGGTATAGCAAACACAACTATTAAAACTATTATATTTTGTACTGGTGTTGGAACATATGTTGAACTTGACATATCTTTTCTTATTGTCAAAATATTTCCTTTATCACCTAAATAAGCCATTGAATTTAAAACAAAATCTTTATTACTTTCAACATATGACATTGGATATATTTCACTTATCTGTGGTACTTTATAATCTGTAATAAAATTTCCTGTTGCAACTATTATTAATTTTGAATTTGAACTATCATCGTTTTCATCAACAGTATTTTCTTCTTTTGAAATATCTTTTGTAAGCACAGCAGCGATTTCTGATTTTCCTGTTTGTGCTGTTGATTTTGCATTATTAATATCTGATGATAAATCTGTAATAAAAGATGCTGTATCAGATGAACTTAATAATATTTCTTTTTCTACCTTTAAATTTGATAGTTCATCATCATTTTTAAATTGTAATCTCGCAGAATACATAAGCCACATATTACTCTTTGTAGTATATATATCTGTTGTTATTTTATGTGTTGTTGATACTTGTGGTATAAATATATATGGATATTGTGATTTAGCATATTTTGATGAATTTTCTAATATATATCCATTTTGTACTGAAACTCCATATTCATCTAATATAGATTGTATATTAATAAAGTTTGCTCCTTCATTTACTGTATCCATTGAAAAATATATTTTTCCACCTTTGTTTATATATTCTTTTATAGCTGTTACTTCACCTTCAAAAAAATCTGAACTTGGCGACATAATTGCTAATATATCACAATCTTCTGGTATTGTTCCTGATGTTGTTATATTTAACTTTTCTACTTGAAATGCCTCATTGTTTAAAAATCCAATTAATACTCCAAGTTCAGTTTCTGAAAACTCTCCATGCCCCTCTACAAAATATACTTTTGGTTTATTCTCATCTGTTAATGCAAGTATTGAATTAGTTAACACTTGTTCTGCAGTATCAATTTGTTCATAAGTAATTGTATCATAAGTTGTAAATTCAGTAGCAGATACTATTTTTTCAAAATCTCCTGATTTTAATATTATAGAAGAATAGGTGCTATCTGCCAAATTATATTTTTGAACCATTTCATAATTTGATTCTTGTGTAAGAAATTCATAAGTAATTTTATTATTAATTTTATTATATTGTTTTAATAAGTCTTCTACTGGCCTAATATTATCTTCAACTTTATAATAATATATCTTAATATCTTGATTAATATTTTTTATAGCTTCTTTTGAAGACTCACTTAAAGTATATATTTGGTTTTGTGTAACATCAATTTTAGGTAAATCTATATGTTCTATTCCTAAAATTATTGCTACATATGCACAAATAAGAACAGCTATTATTAAAAAAGTTTTTACACTATTTACTAGCCACTTTTTTCTTAAGTTTAATGAAAATTTTTCACTAAATTTAATTTTATTTTCTTTATCTTTCATTTTCTTCCCTCCTTCTATTTTACACTTTTTCTTCTTTGTAATATTATAATTGTAAGTAATATAAATAATACTGTAAATGATATGAATGTAATAATTTCTGAAATAGAAATCATACCTTCTGGGAAGTTTTGAAATTTATTAACTAATGAAAATACATTAAAAATACTAACCATATCTGGTAAAAATAACATTGCTAAAAAGGCACCTACTGTAATAACTGCTGCAATAATTTGATTTTCAGTTATACTAGATGCAAACATACCAAATGATATATAAGCAAGACTTAACAATAAAAATCCAAATAATGTACTTAGTGCAACCAATAATGATGGATTTCCAAAATAGTCTAAAATAATAAAATACATAAAAGTAAATAATTCTGTAATAATCATAATTATTGCTGCTGCAATAAACTTTCCTAAAACAATAGATGGAATTCCTCTAGGTGATGTTAATAATAATTGCTCTGTTCCATTTCTTCTTTCTTCTGCAAACATTCTCATTGTTAATATTGGTGTTATAAAAGTTAATATAGTAGCTCCACTATAAAATAAATACTCAAAGTTTGTAATTCTATATAAATATATTGATACACAAAAAACTAATGTAAAAATTAATAAAAATAACCCTATAAAAACATATCCCATTGGAGATAGTAAATAACTTTTTAATTCTTTTTTTATTACTGCTAACATTATTTATTTCCTCCTTCTTCTGAATTGCTATTTTTCTTGTCTTCTTTCTGAGCCTTTTTACGTTCTTTTTCTTCCTTTTTTGCTTGCTTTCTATTTTCTTTGTCTTCTCTACGATTTTTTTCTTCTTCTCTTAATTCTTCTATTTCTTTTTCATATTGCATTTTATTAATTTCTTTTTGAGAATACTCTGGTCTATCTTCTACAAGCTTTATAAAAGCCTCTTCAAGAGATGTTTCTACTTTTTTCATTTCTAATATAATGATATCATTTTTAGCACAAACAGAAAAAATTTGTTTTCTTATATCAGATTTTACTGGTGTTTCTACAATATATTCTTTAGTTTTATCTTCATTTTCTCTAACTAGTTTTATATCATTTATTTCACTAATATCTTCTTTTATAGATACAAATTTATTATTTATATCATCAACAAGAACTTTTAAACTTGTAGTATCAGATACATTATTTTCTAGATGTTCAGTTGTATCTACCGCAACTATTTCACCTTTATCTATTATTACTACTTTTTCGCAAAGTTGACTAATTTCTGAAAGGATATGTGAACTAACTAAAACAGTATGATCTTTTCTAAAAGATTTAATAAGTTCTCTTATTTCAATAACTTGCTTTGGATCTAGTCCTACAGTTGGTTCATCTAATATTAGTATTTTAGGAGATCCTACTATAGCACCTGCCATACTAACTCTTTGCTTATATCCTCTTGATAAATTTTTAGTTAAATTATTTTGAACTTTTTCTAATCCTGTGTCCATTATAGCTTTTTGTACATAATCTTTTCTATCTTTTTTAGGTATCATTTTTAATTCAGCCATATACGTAACAAATTCTTTAACTGTTAAATCAGCATATAATGGTGTTCCTTCAGGCATATATCCAATTTCTTTCTTTACTTTTTTAGGTTTTTTATCAATATTATAACCATCTACAATTATTTCACCTTCTGTTGGCTCTATAAAACCTGTAATCATATTCATAGTTGTAGACTTTCCAGCTCCATTACGGCCAAGAAATCCAACTATTTCACCATCTTTGACTTCGAAACTGATATTTCTAACTGCATAGAAATTACCATATTTTTTAGTAACATTTTTTACTTCTATCAAAGTCTTTTCCTCCTCTACTTAAAAATTTATATAAATTATATATATATAACCTTAAAATAATCTTAAACCTCCTTAATTGATAATTTGAGCAATTAAGGCCTTTATTTTTATTCCTTCTTCTGAAAACATTTTTTCATGTTCTGTCATAATATTTTCTTTAAATATATTTTCTTTATGTAAATTATACGTTTTTGAAACAATTTTAAACCCAGTTTCTTCAAAATATTCTAAACTTGCCTCAAATAATTCGTCTGAATCTGTCTTAAAATATATCTCTCCTTTAGGTATCAAAAATTGTTTATAAGAATTTAATTGTCTTGTATGTGTTAGTCTTTTTTTATTATGTTTTTTCTTTGGCCATGGATTACAAAAATTTATATATATTCTTTCTACTAAATCTGTTTTGTCAAATACATTTAATATTTGTTCTACATTTGCTCTAATCAAATATAAATTTTCTGGTTTTTCATAATTGTACATTTTTTCTATATTTCTTTTTGAAAGCCCTAACATTGCTTCTATCATATCAACTGCTATATAATTTATTTCTTGATGTTTTGATGCAAGATTTGCTATAAATGAACCTTTCCCACAACCTAATTCAATCTGTAAAGGTTGATTATTTTTAAATTTATTTTTCCAATTACCTTTAAATTCTTCTGGCTTGTCTATATAAAATATAGCTTTTTCTAATTCTTCTTTTGCCCATTTTTTTCTTCTAATTCTCATTTTTACCTCTTTTATGCTTTTAAACTCTTCTCTAAAAATTTTTTCTATATAATTTATCTAAATTCTTAATATTTTTCACATTTATATCTACTAAGTAAGCTTTAGTAATATAAGAAATATCAATATTAAATCTAATGTTTTTTATATGTGTCAGTATATAGTTTATCTCTTTTAATTATTTCTCCATTTCTTCTATATGCTCTATATGATTCTACTACTAATGTTGTACTTGTTGATTTTACTGTCCTTGTATCAATAAATATATCATATTCATCATCTGTTAATAATCCATATATATTTACTTTAGTAATTCCTCCACTTACTGATGCTTCTATTTTTATAGGATATTCTCTTCTATTTTTAAATTTGAAATCTGTTGATCCCCATACAACAGTTGCATCTTTACCTGCATCAGCATAAGATGGTACAAACATATGATTTCTTCTACTCTCTATTTCCATATTTGCTTGGATTACTGCATTGTACAAGGTTGATGATATTTGACAAATACCTCCACCAAGTCCATTTGTTACTCCACCATCTTGATATATTGCTGCTTCTTTATATCCTGCTGCTATTGTTCTTTTGCCTACTACTTTATTGTAAGAAAATATCTCACCTGGCATTATTACTGTTCCATTAATTTTACTTGCAGCTAACTTTAAATTAGTAGTTCTATCTAAATTACTTGTAGCATACTTTGTAGAAAATGATGCTAATAAATCTGGAAACGCCTCTTTTCCTAAATCATTAACTGTTACATTAGGTCTAGTATAATCTAATTTTATAGTATATTCTTCTGCTTTTGGATTATTATTAATTATTTCTTTTGTTTTATCTATATCAAAATCAATTCCTATTACATCTGCAAATACTGCATATGGATCTGTTGTAAAATATGCATCTTTAACTTCTTTATATACATCTTGATGTATTAAATCAACATCTATCGGATCTGGATATTTTGTATATGTAGGTATTTGTATATAACTTCTTGCATAACTAATGTCTTGTATTGTTTCTAATATCATAGGCTTTAATTCATTTATTTTAATTCCAACACCATTTACTCCATTAGTTATAATAAGTTCATCATCTTCTATATAATAACCATATTGTTGCAATTGGTCTGGTAAATTAGCTTCTATTGTTTCTAAATATGATGTTAATGCTTCATCATTATATACTAATATTGGTTCTATATTTATATTTGTCATAAGTATAGATATATATTGTTTTAAATCACTAAAAAAATTACCTGTTTTTGCTATACTATAAGCATAATTAACAGCACCTTCTATGTCAAATTTAGCTTCTATTTGTTCTATTTCAACATAATAATTATAATTTTTATATGTAAGTTCTATATGATCATGCATTTGATTTGTTATTTCTGTACTTACCACATCTATAGCTTCTTCCTTTGTTAGTCCTGATATATTTATTCCTTTTATAAAAACTCCTGATTGTATAACATTACTATTTTTATGGTTTATATAAAACATTATTCCTGATGCTATTACAATACCTAAAACTATTGCTATCAATATGAAATATACAACAAATATATTATGATGTTTTAAATCTTTTAATACTTTTTGATTACTTTCTTCAACATTTTCATAAATCGGCATATCTATCCTCATTTTCCTTATAAATTCGTTATTATTATAATTTAAAATTAACTATAAATCAATACGTTTTTTTCTATTATATAACAAAAAAGACTATTAACAGATTTGCTAATAGTCCTTTATATTATTTTAATTTTTCTTCAACTAAGGTATGATCACTATCATCACTTTCATCTTTAGTTACAATAAAACCTGTTGCTATTGGTCTTGTTTTATGAGCACCTGTACTATCTATAGGATCATTTACTATTACATCATTTACAACTAATACACTTGATGTACCTCCATCTAAATTAGCTGCATTGTATGCTCCATAATTTTGCATTATTTCTATTAAATCATCCATATCTGCTCCTGGTTTTGTTGCTGTTCTTCCATTTAATACTAAGAATAATACTATTCCATCTTTTCTTTGTCCTATAGCAGTTCTTGGTGCTGTTCCCCAACCACCATTTCCTAATACAGATGAAGCTTTTCCATTTACTATTAAAAATGGTCCAAATGTTACTGCATCTCTTATTCCTTGTTTTTTTGCTTCTGCTAAACTCATTTTTCCTAAAACTAATGTATCATCTTCAGTAAAACCTATAATTCCTCCTGAACCATTATATTTATCTGTTGTTTTATATTGACCTTTAGATACAGTAATTCCTAAAGGTTGTCCTCCTGTACTGTTAAAGTTTGGATCATTAAATCCTCCACCGTTAATGGCTATTAGAGCATCATTATTTTTTGCCATAGTAGTTAAATATTGTCCTGATTTTCCAAGATTTTCAGTTACAACTGTTCTTATTCTTGATGGATCATATACTGCTACTAAGTAACCATCATATTTTTTTTCTGAAATTTCTATTATTTTATAGTCATTATTTTTTGAATCTCGTTCTAATATAGCTTTTTCATATTCATTTTCATAATTTGTTATTCCATTTGATGATCCTACATTTATTGCATTTGCATCTGTAGTTTCTTCTATTTCTACTACTTTATTTTTATCTAATATGTATTTAATTGTTTCATCATCATAAAACCATGTTGCAAAATATTGGTGTGTCATTGTAGTCATTGCAGTTGTTACTAACCATTCTCTAAAATTTGAATATGGTCCATATAATAAAAATGTAACTGTCATTATCCCCAAAGTCCCTAATATGAATAAAACTACAAATATTGTTGTTATTTTGCTTCCTTTTTTATTTATCTTTGTATTTCTGCTTTTCAATTTTGGTTGAGATTTTATTTTTGTATTTTCTTCTTCTATTCTTGATTTTCTTGGTCTTCGTTCATTTCTTTCTTTTACTATTTCTTTATCTATTGTACTATTTTCCATTTGTCATATCCTTTCTCGCTAAAATTAACATTTATATTTTATACGAAAAATCTACTTTTGTCTACACTATTTTACATAAATTTAATTTTCTATTTGCTTAACATTTGATATAAAAATTATACTTTCTATTATATCTAATATTGCATATATTAAAATTACAGTTCCTATTGTTACCATTATTATGTTTGAAGTTATTGCATATATACCACATATAAGCATTACTATTGAAATACCTAAACTATATGCCCATGCATTAGTTCCTAATGTTTTTAGTTTTAGTGATAAACTTAATCTTATAATTGCACTATAAATTATCCACAATCCTATTAAAATTCTTAAAATTGTAATAATTTGCTTTCCATATGTAATTGTAATTATTCCTAATACAATTGCAATTATTCCAAATGCTAAGTCATAATTATATAAATCGTAATTTCCTTTATTAATAAAATAATTTGACGCCTTATATGCTCCTATTAGTATAAACATTATTCCTAATATGTATGATATAATTGTTATTGTTGCTTCTGGGTTTACTATTAAAATTATTCCTAATATTGCAAATACTATTGAGCAGATAAGTGAGTACATTCCTGTTTTCTTAAAAATTTTACATATATATTCCATTTTATGACCTCCTATTTTTCTACATATTTTTACATATATATTTATATTATACTATTAATATAATAAAAAACAATTAATTTTTTATTAATTTTTCACTTCTTGATATTCTTTTTGTAGTCTATCTTCTAAATTTCTATCTGTTGTAGATACTACTATTGATTTTGTTATTTGTTCAAACTTTTTTATTGCATCTTCTTCTACTAAACAATAATTCAATCTGTTTTGTAAGCTTCCATCATTTCTTTCTATTCTAATTTCTAATTCACTATTTTCTAATTGTAATTCCTGTATTTGTTCTTTAATCTTACTAAATAATCCTGTTGCTGGCATTGGCACCATAGGTAAGTTTCTTTCTCTACTTTTTAATTTATTTTGTACTCTCTGTTTCATATATTCTTCTGTAAATTCACCATTATTTGTGTCTTTAAAATTTGATATAATATTATTTCGTACATTAGCCATTTCAGGTGTAAATTTTGAATCAAGTTCTATTATTGAAGTAGCATACATATCAGCAATCATCTCACTAATAGGAACTGACGTTTTTACTTGTGGAACTTCCTTTTGTGCTAGATCTCTTTTTAAAATAGCATTTTTTAATTTTTCATCTCTTAATATATCTTTTCCTATTATTCTCCCTAAAAATCCTACCTTCTTTTTTTGAATTTTTTCTACTTCTTCTGAATATTTATGTACTTTAGCTCTTTGTATTGTTTCCTGAACTTTTGTATATAACTCTTTCTTTATATTGCTTCGTTCTTCTTTTTTATATTGTTCTATTATGTTTCTTAATTCTTTTGAAACTTCTATTCCAAAACTTATCCCATCTAACAAAGGTATTATGGTACTTGAAATTTCATCTAATTCTTGTCCAGAAATTTGTGAAGTAATATTAGTTTCTGCTACTTTTGATTGTATATATTTTATATTATTTCGAATTTTAGAAACATTTTGACCTATACTAGTACAAGATATTGCTCTATTGTAATCTATTTCTAACGCTCTTGCTATTTCTTTTAGTTTTTTTTCTTCATCTAATAATTGCTGATATATTTCTGAAATTATACCATCTAAAATAGAAAGATTACTAGGTGCATCTGATATTTTCTTTAAAATTCCTTGTAACCTAATTTCAATTTGTTCTTCTATATTTAATTGTGGTTCTTCATTAGTTCCATCTAATCCCATGTTTTTCTCCTATATAAGATTATTTTACTATTAAAGTTTATTTTTTAAAAGTCTAGATTTGATTTTATCTATAAAATTAAATATATAATCGTCTTTTAATATAATTAGCATTACAAAATATACAATAAATCCAACTATTATTTGAGTAGTTATTGATATAATATTAAATAATTTATTACTGTTTAAAACTAAATTATAAAGAATATCATAAATAATAGTAGTAGTTAATAAGACTTTTATTCCCAAACAACAAATAAACATTATTAAAGCTGATAAAAAATATTTATAACATACATTTAATAATTCTTTCATTCTTATTTCGCCTTTTATATTATTATATTGTACAACATCAACTACTAATTGTGATAATACAGTTGCTATTGCTGCTCCTATTGATTGATATAAAGTTATTAAAATATAATTTAATATAAAATTAACTATAACACCACAAGTAACTGATATTGTATATGCTTTCTGTCTTTTTGTAGGTAATAAATACTGAATTCCTATAACATTTGCTATTCCCATTAACAATACCATAGGACTTAATAAATATATAATATAATTTACTTTATCATATCCCTCTCCAAAAAACAATGGTACAAATATGTTTGATATACTAATTATTCCAAGCATTATTGGAAAAGATAAGAAAAATGTAAATCTAAATGACATTTTCATATATGAATTAATTTGCTTTTTATTATTATTTGCAAAAGCATTTGCCATTTTGGGAACCATTACTACTCCCAAAGAATTTACTATTGTAAGTAGTAATCTAATTACTTTATGCCCTTGTTCATAATATCCAGTTTCTGATTTATCTTTTACTAACCATCCTATCATTGTTGTATCTAATATATTATATATTTGATTAGCTATTTGTGGAATAAATAATAATACTATGTGAGGTAAATGTTGTTTTATGCTTATTTTATCTATTTTTATTCCTCTTAAATATTTAGGCAAATATAACCATAATGACAAATTCCCTATTAAATCTGCTAATGAATATATTAATGTAAATTTTGCCAAATCTTCTTTTGTTTTTACTAATAAGAATACCAATGTAACACTACATATTCTTACTAAAACATTTCTTGTTACTGTTTTTTTAAATTCTTCTAATCCTTGAAAAAACCAGCTTATATCAAATGCTGCTGCTATAAGTTCTAGTATTAAAATTGTATAATATAGTTTATATTCTTTTCCATTTACAAAGATAAAATAATATACTACTGTTGATATTAATATAGTTATAAATCTAAATGCAACTATTTCAATAAATACTTTTTTTCTTTTTTCTTGATTTTCTTGTGCATATGCGATTTCTCTTTGTCCATATAATGCTACTCCTAAAGATCCAAATAATATAAAATATGTAACAATTGCATATGTGTAACTATATATTCCAATCCCTTCTGCTCCAAGAACTCTTGATAAATATGGAGTTGTTATTAATGGTAATATAAGTATTAATACTTGATATACCATATTATATATGTAATTTTTTGCAATACTCTTTTTTGTCAATTTATTCTCCTTTTAATTATAATTTGTTTTCATTATAATATTTTATCTACTTATTTAACAATCTTCTATATTTTTTATTATATTATCACTAAGTATATCTTTTTACAATAAATTTATGTAGAAGTTTTGTAAATTTTATAAAAAAATTAGTTATATTAATTTAATATAAAATTACTTAAACTAAGAATTTTAATGTTATTAATTAATATAACTAATTTAATATATACATCCAATCCCCATTAATGAATGTTTTCAAATGTGCATTAGAATTTATAGTAATAATTTTTTACATCTTTCAATACTGTTTCTAAATATACGTCCTCATTTCTTTCATTTACTATAATCATATTAGGATATGTCATCATCATTTTTTCATTTGAAAAAAATTCTCCTACATTGTTTTCTTCTGCAAGTTCTATTCCAGTTATTGTTATGTTATATTCATCTGCTACTCTTATTAAGAAACTATCTAATGCATAACAAGTTAATATACCATCAAATGCCATAAATAATGTTATTGAAGTAATACAAAATTTCAATATAGCATGTGAAACTTTGTCTATAACTTTATCTATACATTTATCTAAAAAAGGATTTATATAATTTATTAATGGAATAGTTAAAGCTCCCCACATTACTGCATAATATAAACATGTTCTTCCATTTATATTTAAAAAGTCATTTGAATAATCCCACCATTTTACATGCAAAAATATTTCTCCAACATAACTTGATAAATACTCTACTATACATCCTACTATCATACCATAAATAAATAGTTTTATATTATTATTCTTATATTTATTTAAAGCTAATATTAATGCTATTGCAGCTATTCCGATAAACTATACAAAACGGTCCATATAAAAAACTTTGTCTACTTTCCAACATTCCTTTTGTAAAAATAGCATATATAGTTTCTAAAAAAAATCCTACTATACTATAAATAATAAAATAAATTAATATTTTCCAAATAAATTTTCTCTTCATACAGTATATTATGGATTTTTTTTTCCAATTTATTCATTTTTTACATTTTTTCTACAATAATATTTTATATACATAAGAACAATAGTGGACAATATATAATCTGTAAAAGCCAAAACTATATTGAATTGTCCACGTCATTGTTCGAAGCACACAAATTTATGAAATAAATTTGTGTGCAAATGTTGGCGTAAGCTTTTATTTAATAGGAAGTCCAAAGGACTTTCCTATTAAATAAAAAAGTATGTAATAGATCTAACTTAATTTATTACATACTTTTATTTTTATTGAGTTTGTGTTTCAGTTGTTGGTGGTGTTTCTGGTTTTTCTATTCCTCCTGGATTATCTGAAGTTGAACCTCCTTGATTATCACCATCAGGTGTTTCAGGAGTAGTTGGAGTTGTAGGAGTTGTTGGTGCCTCTGTTTCTGGTGGTGGTGTAACTGGATTTGTTGGTTCTGTTGTACCTGGTTTTGATGTTCCACTATTTCCTGAATTTGAAGTATTTGTATTTCCATTATTTGGTTTTTGTGTTGGTTTATTTGTAGTATCTTCTTGTGTTAATGAATTTTGTGGTTTATTATTAGGAGTTGTAGTAGTTGGTTTATTATTATCTGTTTTTTCTACATTAGGTGTTTTTATATCTTGTTGGTTTCTTTGTGTTTCTGTTTTTGTATTATTCTTATTATTTACATCAGTATTATTTGATTTAGTTGTTTTTGTTGTATTTGAAGATGATTGATTATTTTTATCTGTTTCGTTTGATTTTTTGGATTTATCTATTTTATATTGATAATGTTTCTCTATTTCTTTATCTGTTAACCCTAATTCTTCAATAAGTTCTCCTATTAATTTCTTGGTTTCAGAATTACTTGACTTGTAAAACCATAATTCATTAATAAGTGCTGACTCTCCTGGTAATTGCTCCATAATAATAGAATTAGTATCAAATTTTAATGCATATGGAATATATCCTATTGCTTTTCCTAATGTCATATCTGTTACTAAATTATCAAATACAGCTGTTGCTATTGCTTTTAGATTTGATGTACTACCTGCACTTACTAATTGACTTGCTACTACTTTTATAAATTCTCTTTGAGTTTTCATTCTTCCAAAATCGTTATCGCCATAACTAAATGGATAAGAACTACCATCATTATTATGTCTAAATCTTAATAGTTGTTCTGCTTTCTCTCCATTTATTTTTTGCATTCCTGCTTCAAGATGTATATGCAAATCTTGTGTTGGATCATCATAGTCCATATCTATTGGAACATCAAATTCAACTTCTCCTATTGCATCTACTATTGCTGGTAATGCAGTATTTTTAACAATAATATAATTATCTATATTTATACCAGTTAATTTTTCAACTGCTTCAACTGTTTTATTCACATCTTTTTGATATAGTGCATTTATTTTGTCATATCCATTAGCTGATGCTTCACTTTTCCCTACAAATGTATCTCTTGGTATGGAAACCATAATTGCCTTTTGAGTTTTAGGATTATAGCCAGCTAAAATTATTGTATCTGTAAGTTCTACTTTTATATCTTCACTTACTCCTAATACTAATACAAAAATTGGTTCATCATTGCCTAAAACATCTGTTGCAACATTTATAACAGCTTCAGCTAAATTTCCATTTGCCCTATAAATATAAGTACCAAATACTATTCCTAGTATTAAAAATAATACTAATATTATTGATGATACTACTGTTATTTTTTTCTTTTTACTCCATTTTCTTCTTTCTTTTCTTTTTGGCTTTTCATCTTCTTTTGAATAACTTAAATCTATATTATTATAATCTATCTTACTTATAATATCTTCATTATTTTCACTATCTAATACTTTTTCTTGATGTTCTTTATTAATATCTTCTTGATCTTTTAATATATTTTTTTCTTCTAAATTATTATCTGTTTTATTTGATATGTTATTATTATTTTCTGTATTATCAGTAATAATTTTATTTTCTTCTGTATTATTTTTATTATCTTCCAAATTTGTACCCCTTACTTTTATTTTATATTAATCTAGTATTTTATCTAATTCACTTTTTATTTCATCTTTTTCTAAATTCTGTCCAATAAATACAAGTTTTATTATTCTATCTCCTACTTCATTATCCCAACTTTTTAATATTTCTGGATTTTCTTTAAGAATTTGATTTTTTTCATTTTCAGGTGCTGATGCTATCCAAATTCCTGCTTCA
This sequence comes from uncultured Clostridium sp., assembly GCA_948436975.1. GTDB lineage: Bacteria > Bacillota > Clostridia > TANB77 > CAG-508 > Scatovivens. The sequence continues at coordinate 21,342 of CAOJJB010000017.1, forward strand.
CCTATTTGCATTTGATTTCCTGCTTGTTCAAATACATATGACATATCTTGGTCATCTGAAAACCATACCAATCCTTTACATCTAATTATATTTTTTCTCCATTTGAAATTTACATATTCTTCAAATTTGTTTTTATTAAAAGGTTTTCTTCTAACATATACAAAAGTACCTATTCCATATTCTTCTGCTTCACCTTCATCGTGATGATGGTGATGATGATGTGAGTGAGAATGTTCATGATTGTGTTCTTCTTCATGATTATGTTCATGTTCAGTTTCATGTTCATTGTCATCTCTTTCTAATTCTCTTATCCATGATGCTGATGTTGCCGCTTTTTCAAAGTCAAAACTATTTGTGTCTATTATATCTTTTACATCAACTTTTGAATAATTTGTTTCTATAATTTTAGCTATTGGTTGTAATGCTTTTATTACCGCTTTTACTTTATTTAGTTCTTCTTTTGATATTTCATCTATTTTATTTAAAATAATAGTATTACAAAATTCTATTTGTTGAATTAATAAATTTTCTATATCTTCATCATCTATATTTTCATTTAGTAATTTTTCTCCTGAACTAAATTCATAAGCAAGTCTTGCTGCATCTACAACTGTTACTAAATTGTCTAATCTACAAATTTTAGGAAGTCCATATTCTTCTGTTTGCTCTGACAGAACTGTTATTGTTTGTGCTATTGGAAGAGGTTCACATATACCACTTGCTTCTATTAATATATAATCAAATCTTCCTGTTTTAATTATATCTGCTATTTGTTGCATTAAATCTACTTTTAATGTACAACAAATACAGCCATTACTTAATGGAACTAAATTACTATCTTTCTCTTTTACTACTCCTCCTTTTTGGATTAATTCTGCATCTATATTTACTTCACCTATATCATTAACTATTACAGCTACTTTATACCCTTCTTGATTTGTTAATATATGATTAATTAAAGTAGTTTTACCAGAGCCTAAATAACCTGTTAATACTGTAATTGGCACTATTTTATTCATTTTCTCCTCCTACTTTTAAAATTTACTATACATTATACACTTTAAATTAATTTCATTCAAGTTATTAATAACAATTTAATAATTTATTATAATAATATTATCTTTTTTTAAATTATTATTTTACCATTTAAATTTATTTTAATATTTTTTGCATTGTTTATACATTAATTGCATTTTTTTGTATATTTTTCAAAAATATTATTCATTTCTGGTTTTACCTTTTTTAATGATATTGGTTTCATATTATCATCCGTAAAACAATGTTTTGTTTCTCCCACTAATGATAGTAATTGTGTTGTTTTGTTTGTAAGTTTATATTCAATTATTAGTTTAACTCCTGTATACTCTTTTATATTAACTTCTATTTGAATAATATCACTAAATCTACATGGATTTTTATATGTACAATTAACACCAAGTACAGGTATCATTATTCCTTCTTCTTCCATTTTATCATATGGTAATCCCATATTGTTCATGAAATATATTCTTGCTTCTTCTAAAAATCTTATATAATTTGAATGATGTACTATTTTCATTGCATCAGTTTCATAATAATTTACTTTTCTTTCATATATCATGATTTATTTACTCCTTTATATATTCTTATTTAAATAATTATAAGTAATTTTCTTTATTAATTCTATTTGTTGCTTTGTTTCTTCATTTTTATAATCAAATCTATTTAAGATCTTATTAATATAGTCATTATCTAAAATATTTTTTAAAGAATATTTAAAATTTATATCAAAAACAAACGATATTATTAAAATAACTGCATCTAATTTAGATTGGTTTTTCTCATCCTTTAAAATTACTTTATTATTTTTTATATAATTTAAATATTTATCTGAAATAGTAGCATTTTCAATTTCTTTTATTTCTTGTTCTGATTTCCAAAACATTTCTACTGCTTCATATAATATATCCAATTTATCTGCATCTCTTACTATTTTACTATACATTAATGTTGTATAGTTCAATCCATCTTCTATTTGAAATTTATTGTGATTTTTAATTGCTGTTCTTATTATGTTGTCATATTCAGAAGTTTCTATAAATTTTCTGATAAAATTATCTCTTTCTAGGATTTCACTTCCTTTACTAGCATGATCAAAATTACTCTTTTCATCTAAAAAAGTATGATAGGTTTTATACTGTTCAAATCTTGCTATATCATGTAGTAGTCCAATAAGAATTGCTAATTCTATTTGCTCTTCATCTAGTTTTAACGATTTTGCTATTTTTTCACTATAATCCATTACTCTAAAAGAATGATATACTTTTCTGTCTATATTAGAATCTGTTAGATCATATTCAGATATATATTTTTTAAATTCATTTTTTGCTTTTTCTATATTTATCATATTATATTTCTCCTATTCATTTATGTAGAATACTAAAATTTCTTTTTTCATATTATATACTTTCTGTTTTTAGATTTCAAGAATTTATATTTTTATATAATAAATTCTTAAATTATGCTTCAATTCAACTAATATGGCAAATGAGTGCTATCGAAGGAATTTTCCTCCTATAGCACTCATTTTATTTTCAGGTTCTGTTACTCTACCTTTATGTGTATCCGTTCAATTTTAGTATATTATCAATATCTTTATTGGCATATACAGGTTCAATCTTGACATCACTTTCCATGGACATTGATATGTTAATGACCATTTCTGCAAAATCAATTACCGATTTACAATACTCAGATGAATGGTTATCAAAAAATCCATATGGAAGCGATGTTACAAATTCAGTTTCCTCATTTACAAAAATATGATCTGGCATTAAATTAATGTCTCCCAAAAATTCTGCATCTGTTTTTGTAATATAAAAAACCCCTGCCTGTTTTTCCATAAGTTGCTTTAAAGAAGCGCTTTTATGAATTAAAATCACATCTTGTGATTTTTCATATATATCATTTACTTTGTCAATATTCTCCATTTTTTCGCTTCTAATTCTTTGGACTTTTTCTAGCTTTCTCTGCTGTTTTCTCAATGCTTGTAATGCTTCATCTAACTTTTTCTGAGCCTTTTTTGCCTCTTCTGCCGCCACCCTATATACATCTTCTGCTTTTTTCACATTAGTAGTCTGCATTTCTTCACTTTTCAATGCATCTGAAAATTCCCGTTCCGCTGTACCTTTAATATCGTCTAATAGATTCTTTACATCTCCATCTAATCGAAGGATCCGCCGAACTTTAAAACCATCTTTGAAATTTTTTTCATCAATTACTTCAAATTTCTTAGCATCCTCTAAACTAAAGTCGTTAACTGATGGTAAGGTTGGCAAAAACCTCAATCGTAAACTTAAAACTTGCTTTGCCATGTAACATTTCATCCTTTCTTTATTCTATTCTTCTGCTACCGCAGTTAGAATAATTATACTACTCTTTTAAAGTTATGTCAACTTTATATAATAATATTAATAAAAATATGTCCTAAATTATAATTTAACCTCATATTTTAATTCCAACTCAGAATACTGTTTTGGTTCTAATCCAACTCGTTTTCTCATATACAAAAGTATAAATATAATAATTAGTAAAGATATAGTACCAAACATAATCATTGCCATAGAAATTTCCATTACATTAAGTAAGCAAGATGCAAAAAGTCCAAATATAACACTTAATACTGAACTTAAAAAATTATTAATTGCAAAAATTCTTGTATCAATACTACTATTAGTAAAATTACTTAAATATTTTATTAATAAAACATTATATAATCCAACCATAGCATATTTTATCATATACATTATTAAAATAATTGTTAAAACAAATAAGATATTAATTTTAAAATATGTAGCAATACCAGCACAAACACAAGATAATGATAATAAAATACCAAGAATAGTTAATGTTCTATTTTTAAATTTATTTTGAAATATATTCTGTTTCTTAGAAGAAATTGAAGATACTATATTAAGTATAGCAAACATTATTCCTATATATTTAGATGAAACCCCTAAATCTTCTAATAGACTAATTTCATATGTACCTAAAACAGTAATTATTGAATAACATACTGCTGAAAATATTAATAAGCTTTTACATCTTTTAGAACTAAACGCAAATTTTATAGCTTCTTTTAATGAAACCTCTAAATTATTTTCATCCTCAACTTTTGAAATTTCTTTTACATCTTGAAACCTTGTTGATATTATTAATGTAATAATAACAATCGTCAAAGTTAAACTTATTGGAATATATCCATTAATTTCATACAAAAATCCTGATAAAATTAATGAAATTGCACTTAAAACATAATATCCAGAAACAGCTTTTCCTTGTATTTTAGCAAAAATATTACTTTTCTCCTCATTTGAATAATTTATTGAAGCATTTAATATTGAAGGCTCTGCAATATCTTTAAGTCCAAAAGCTAATGCACATGTTATTTCTGCTAATATTAATTGTAGTAAATTTGTACTATTCATTACTAAAATTAAATATATAATATTACACAAATTACCTAATATCATACCTTTTTTTCGCCCTATTTTTCCAACTATTATTGATGCAGGTACTGTACACATAATAACAAACAATGCATAAAAAGTATCTACTAATAGCACTGCTGACATATTAATATGTTTCACTTGTGTTAAAAATAAAACATTAATAGTATAAAAAAATAAAAAATCCATTGATAATTGTCTATACTTTGGATAAAGCTTCAAATTTTTATCTTCTTTCTTCATCTTAAATTTCTCCTCTTATATTATTTTATAATTTTATTTTACATTTTTAATAACTTCAATAACATTTTTTTGTATTTTATATTAAAAAATTATTACAAAAATTACAAAAAAAAATTTATATTATTTATGAAATTATAATTAAACTTTTTGTATAATTATTTTCATTAATAATATAAATTCTTCTTAAAATTTATTTTAAATTTTTAATAATTTCAGAAATAATAGATTTTTTAGCCTCATCAAATGACATATTTAAAGTTGCTCCTGCTGCTTTAATATGTCCACCTCCTCCAAAAACTGAACAAATCTCTGAAACATTAACATATTCATTAGAACGAAGTGAAACTTTATATCCCTTTTCTTTTTCATATAAAAATACTGAAACTTCTACTCCTTCAATATATTTTCCAATTTCCACTATTCCATTACGTTCTCCTGCTTTAAGACCAATTCTTTCATCATCATCTTTATTTAAATATGTAAAAGAAATTCTTCCTTCAGCAAAAAATTCTAATCTATCCATAGCTAGTTTTTCTGCTTCAAATTTAGTTCTAGACATAGTAAGCATCGACTGTTTATATATTTTAGGGAGATTAATTCCTTTTTCTAAACACCAAGAAGCAAATTCAAAAGATTCTACTGTTACATTTGTATTCTTAAATCCTCCTGTATCAGTAATAATTCCTGTTAATAAACATGTTGCAATATCTTTAGTTATTTGAATTCTTAAATATTCAAAACTAGAAACTAAAATTTGAGCAGTTGCTGGAGAAACATGATTTACAACATTATAATCTCCAAACATACTATTTTTATTATGATGATCAAATTGAACTTTTACTTTTGCTTCTTCAAAATACTCTAAAAATTCACTATTTACTCTTTTTTCATTTGGACAATCAAGAACAATTGCTAAATCAAATTTTTTTATTTCAGATTCAGTTTTTATAAACTCTGTACCAGGTAAATAAGAAAATATTTCTGGAAAGTCTTTCATTAATACTATAGCATTTTTTCCCATATTTCTTAATACTAAACACATAGCAAGTGTACTTCCAATAGCATCTCCATCAGGGGCTTCATGTCCCATTAAAACTACATTTTCAGCTTTGTTTATTTCAACTAATATTTCATCCAAGGTCATACTTTTACTCTCCTTTTTTTAAATCCTTCGTAATGTCCTTTAAAATCTCATCTATTCTAGAACCATATTCTATTGACTCATCAAATTCAAAAATAAGTTCTGGTGTATATCTCATGTTTATTTTTTTTGCTATACTACTTCTTATATAACCACTAGATTGTTTTAATATAGATAAATTTTCTTTTTTACTTTTTTCATTTATCATACTAATATAAACTTTAGCAAATCTAAGGTCTGGAGTAGTTTTTACTTTTGTTACACTTATTAATCCAGTAAGATGAGGATTTTTAAGATCAGTAGAAATTATACTACTAATTTCTTTTCTTAATTCTTCATCTATTTTATTCATTCTACTATTAATAGCCATAATTCTCCCTTTCATTTATAACATACATTCTTAATTGACAAAATATCCATTATTTTACTTGTTCCATTACATAAACTTCTAATTGATCTCCTTCTTGTATATCATTAAAATTATCAATTTGAAGTCCACATTCATATCCTTTATCAACTTCTTTTACATCATCTTTAAATCTCTTTAATGATACTAGTTTTCCATCATGTATTACTATATTATCTCTAATTACTCTTATTCCTGCATTTCTAGCTACTTTTCCTGTTAACACATATGATCCTGCTATTGTTCCTACATTTGATACTTTAAATGTTTGTCTTATTTCTGCTGTTCCAATTACTACTTCTTTATATACTGGATCTAACATTCCTTTCATTGCAGCTTCAATATCATTTATTGCATCATATATTACTGAGTATTGATTTATTTCTACTCCTTCTTTATCTGCAATAGTTTTTGCTATAACTTCTGGTCTTACATTAAATGCAATTATAATCGCTCCTGAAACTCTTGCTAATGTTACATCTGATTCTGTAACTCCACCAACATTTGAGTGTATTACTTTAACTCTTACTTCTTCATTTGATAATTTTTCTAATGATTGTTTTAATGCTTCTACTGATCCTTGTACATCTGCTTTTACTATTAAATTTAATTGTTTTAAGTTTTCACTTTCAATTTTGCTAAATAAATCATCAAGTGTAACTACTGTATTTACATTTATTTCTTTTTGATGTTTTTCATATTTTCTTTTTTCAATTAAATGTTTTGCTGTTTTTTCATCTTTTACTTCATAGAATATTTCTCCTGATTCTGGTACAGAAGTTAATCCTGTAATTTCTACTGGTGTTGATGGTCCAGCAAATTTTACTTTTTTACCTTTATCATTTAACATTGTTCTTATTCTACCTATTGATGATCCAACTATTATTGTATCTCCAACATCTAATTTTCCTCTTTGTACTAACATAGTAGCTACTGGTCCCCTTGTTTTATCTAGTCTTGCTTCTATTACTGCTCCTTTAGCTTGTTTATTAGGATTTGCTTTAAGTTCTAATACATCTGCTTCTAATAAAACCATTTCTAATAAATTATCTATACCTTCTCCTTTTTTAGCAGAAATCGGAACATATATTGTATCTCCTCCCCAAGTTTCTGGAACTAATTCATATTTCATTAATTCTTGTTGTACTTTTTCAAAATTTGCATCTGGTAAATCCATTTTATTTACTGCTACTATAATTGGTATTTCAGCAGCTTTTGCATGATTTATAGCTTCTACTGTTTGAGGCATAACTCCGTCATTAGCTGCAACTACTAAAATTGCTATATCTGTAATCATTGCTCCTCTAGCTCTCATACTTGTAAATGCTTCATGTCCTGGTGTATCTAAAAATGTTATATCTCTATCATTTATTTTTACTTGATATGCACCAATATGTTGTGTAATTCCTCCTGATTCTCCTTCTATAACATTTGTACTTCTTATTGCATCTAAAAGTGATGTTTTTCCATGATCAACGTGTCCCATTACTACTATAACTGGTGGTCTTGGTTTTAAATCTTCTGCTTTATCTTCTGTTTCATCTATTAATATATCTTCATCTGTTACTACATTCTTCTTTGTAGCTGTTATTCCATACTCTTGAGCAATTAAAAATGCTGTATCAAAATCTAATTCATTATTTATTGTTGCCATTATTCCTAAATTTAATAATTTTTTTATAACATCACTACTTGTTATCTTCATTTCTGTTGCTAAATCTTTTACAGAAATAGTTTCAGGAATAATAATTTCTGTTAGTTTAAATATTTTTTGTTTAGTTCTATTTTCTTGTTTTGAATTTTTCTTTTTAGATCTTCTTCCTCTTTCTGTACTTAAATCATAATAATCTAACATTTCTCCTTCTTTAAACATATTAGATAATTTATTTTGTCTTTTTAGATCATTTAATTTGTCGGAATTGAAATCTTGATTATTATTTCTACGATTATTAGAATTTTTCTTATTTTTTTGATCATCCTGTCTATTCTGTTTTGCTTTATCTTTTGCTTTGTTCCCATAATCCCTTACATTCTCTTTTTCTGCTGGAAGTTCTACATCCATAATATTTTTAATCTTTTTATCTATTCCTTTATCTTCTGAATTTCTTCTAAAATTATTGTTTCTATTATTAGTATCTCTTCTATTTAAATTTTTTCTATCATTATCATTATTATTTCTTCTATTATCTCTATTATTATTTCTATTAAATTGAGTTTCTCTTCTATTATTTTCAAATCTAGGCTTATTATTAACTTTATTTTCTGTAGTAACTTTCTTAGTTTTTGGAGCATCATTAACAGTAGATTCTACTACTTTCTTTTCAGAATCTTTCTTATCTTCATTATTATCTTCTTTTGGTATCACTTTTGGCTTTTCTTCTACTTTTGGTTCTTTTTTCTCTGGTTCTTTTTTAGTTCCAATTCCTAATAATTCACTTACAGTAAGAGGTTTTGTTGGTTTATCCCTATATACAATATTATAATCTTTATTTCTTTTATTCTCTATAAAACCTACCTCTTTTTTTCTTGATTGTTCTTTTCTTTTTCTTTCTTCTTCTTCTTTTTTTTCTTCCTCATCATTAATTATAACTGCTCTTCTTATAATTACTGGCTCATCATTTTTTTCTTTTTTATTATCCATAGATTTTGTTTTTGAAACTCCTTTAATTATTTTTTCAATTTTATTTTTTTCATCTTGTGTAATAGAACTTAAATGACTTTTTACTTCAATTCCGTTCTTTTTTAGCTGTATCTAAAACTATTTTTGTAGTTACACCTAATTCTTTTGCTAGTTCATGAATTTTAATTTTTGTCAATTTTTTCACCTCCATGAATTATTTTTTTTATACTATCTGCTAAATTCTTATTTTTAATTCCTATAACTGCTTTATTATGTTTTCCAATTGATTTGCTATTACTATCAATTGTACCATATATCTCTATATCTATATTTTCTTTGTTACAGTAATATATCATATTTTTTTTAGTTTTCTCAGAAGCATCATTTGCTACTAATACAAGTGATACTCTCTTTTTAGACATTTCTTCTAAAACTAAGTCTGTTCCTGCAAACACTGCTCCTGCTTTAGAACTTATTCCAAGCAAACCATTTACTTTATTTATCAATAATTACACCTCTTATGCTTTCATATAATTCTAAGCTTATTTCTTTTTCAAATATTCGTTCTAATCTTTTAGATTTTATTATTTTATTTAAGCATTCTTCATTTTTACAGATATAAGCTCCCCTACCATTCTTCTTTCCTGTTAAATCTGGTTCGATTATTCCTTCTTTTGATTTAACTATTCTTAACAATTCTTGTTTTTCTTTTTGCTCATTACAAGCCATACAAGTTCTCAATGGTTTTTTCTTTTTTATCATTTAATCACATCCTAATTATTCTTCTGTTTCAGATTTTTTTGGTCTTCCTCTTTTCTTCTTTTCTTGTTCTTCTACACTTTGAATTTCTTCTTTTTCATTTTCTTCTGTTTCTTCAAATGTATTTTCTACTTTTTCTTCTATCCCTTCTGCCGCTGCTGCTTGTGAAAGTAATATTTCTCTTATTTGAGATTCTGATTTTATATCTATTTTCCAATTTGTAAGTCTAGCTGCTAATCTAGCATTTTGGCCTGATTTACCAATTGCTAATGATAATTGATCATCTGGTACTATTACTTGTGCAAATTTCTCTTCTTCTTTAACATCAACAGCCATAACTTGTGCTGGAAGCAATGCTGCTGCTATATAAATTGCTGGATCTTCGTTCCATTCAATAACATCTATTTTTTCTCCATTTAGTTCATTTATAATATTTTGAATTCTTACTCCTTTTTGTCCTACACAAGAACCAACTGGATCTATATTTTCATCTCTTGAATATACTGCTATTTTACTTCTTGAACCTGGATCTCTTGATATACTTTTTATTTCTATTAATCCCTCATAAATTTCTGGAATTTCAAATTCAAATAATTTTCTTACAAAATCAGGATGACTTCTAGATACTATTACTTGTGGTGTTCCTTTTAATCCTTTTTCCACTTCTAAAACATATCCTCTAACTTTTTCATTTACTTTATAATTTTCTGTTGGTATTTGCTCTTTTAAAGGCATAACCCCTTCTAATTTTCCTAAATCCATTACAACTATTCTACCATCAGCCTTTTGTACTAGTCCTGAAACTATTTCTCCTTTTTTTTCATTAAATTCTGTAAATAACATATCTTTTTCTGCTTCTCTTATTTTTTGCACTACTACTTGTTTTGCTTTTTGTGCCGCTATTCTTCCAAAGTCTTTAGGTTTTATTTCAATATTTACTATATCTCCTATATTATAATTCTTGTCTATTTTTTTTGCATCTTCTAAGCTTATTTCTAATTCTGGTACTGGTAATTCTTCTACTACTTCTCTTGCTGAATATACATGCATTTCTCCTGTTATTTTATCTATTGTAACTTTTACATTTTCAGCATTTTCATCTGCATCAAAATTTTGTTTATATGCTTTTACTAAAGCTTCTTCTAAAGCTTCAACTAAATATTCTTTACTTATTCCTCTCTCTTTTTCTAATTCGTCCATAACTGCAATTATTTCTTTTACATCAATGTTTTTCATTTTTTTATTTCCTCCTACCAATTAAATATTGTTCTTGCAATAGCTATATCTTTAGAATTTATTTTTATACTTTTATTATTTATTTTTATTGTAATTTCTTCTCTATTATATTCTTCTAATATTCCAATTAGTTCTTTTTGTTTTTCTATTGGTTTAAAAAGTTTTAATTTTATTTCTTTTCCTATTTGAGCTCTAAAGTGTTTTTCTTTTCGTAATGTTCTTTCAATTCCTGGTGAAGATACTTCTAAAAAATACTGTTCTTTTATATAATCTTTTTCATCTAAAATATCATTTATTTCATTATTTACTTTTTCACAATCATTTATATCTATTCCTTCTAGTTTATCAATAATAATTCTTAAGTAATAATCTTTTCCTTCTTTTTCATAGATTACATCATATAGATCATACCCTAGATTATTTATAATTGGCTCTAGAATATTCTCAACTTTTGTTTCAATATTTTTTATAGACAATTTATATCCTCCTAAACATTAGTAAAGAGTGGGATAGGCTCCCACTCTTCTAGTTTTATTTTTAAGACATTCTTATTATATACTTATTTATTAGTAATTGCAAGCTTTTTTTAAATTTTCGTATTACATTTTATAATATTATTTTATCTTATTTTTTTTAAGTAGACATTTTTTTCATAAAAATAGTACAAGCGGCTGATTTACATCAGCCACCTACACTGTAATATTGCTTATATTGCAATTCCTTTATAAAGGAATATTCCTTGCCACCAATACTGCTATTGGCATAAATAGTATAACAATTATAACTTCAACTATTATAATAAATATACATACTTTCAGCCAAATTTCGACTGAAACAATAGTCAAAAGGTTTAATAAAAAGAGTAAATTAAGACCAAGAATTCCTAATACTATAATTGTACTTCCTGCTGCTGTTTTTAATTTTTTCATATACTCTCCTTCTGTTGCTTTTTTATAAGGTTTCTTTTGTATTTAATATTATATCATATGTTTACATAAAAATCTATTTTTTTTAGAAATTTTATTGAAATTAGACATTTTTTATTAAATAGTGTACAATATTTTTATGAATAATATAGAATTACTTTCTCCTGTTGGAGATTTCGAATGTTTAAAATCAGCTGTACAAAACGGTGCAAATGCTGTATATCTAGGCACATCTTCTTTTAGTGCTAGAGCTAAAGCCACTAATTTTAATAATGAAGAATTATTTGAAGCTATTAAATATGCTAAGCTAAGAAATGTTAGTGTTCATTTAGCTTTAAATACTTTAATTAAAAATTATGAATTTAATTCTGCTGTAAATATTGCAATTACTGCATATAATTTAGGAGTTGATGCAATTATCGTTCAGGATTTAGGTTTAGCAACTTTTTTATTAAAACATTACCCTGAAATCCCTATTCATGCTAGTACACAAATGACAGTTCATAATTTAGATGGCGTTAATCAATTAGAAAAATTAGGATTTTCAAGAGTCGTTCTTTCTCGCGAACTTTCATTAGATGAAATTAAATATATTAGAGAAAATACTTCTTTACAACTTGAAGTATTTATTCATGGTGCCCTTTGTATATCATATTCAGGTCAATGTCTATTATCTAGTATGATTGGCGGTCGTTCTGGTAATAGAGGACTCTGTGCACAACCTTGTAGATTACCTTATGAACTTTATGAAGAAAATATAAATGGAAAAATAAGTACAATAGACAAAGGTTATTTACTTAGTCCTCGTGATAATTGTGGTATTGAATTTTTACCAGAACTTATAAAACTTGGTATAAATTCTTTTAAAATAGAAGGTCGTATGAAAACTCCTACTTATGTTGGAATAGTTACAAAAATTTATAGAAAATATATAGATTTAGTATTAAATAATATTAATTTAGATAATACTACTCTGAAAAATATGATTAAAGAAAACTTAAATAAAAAAAATGATAATACAAATTTATCAGATTACGAAGAACTTATTCAAGTATTCAATAGAGGTAATTTTTCTACTGGACATCTTAATTCATTAGGCAATCAAAATTTAATTTTTAAAGAAAAACCTAATAATATGGGATTTTATTTAGGTACTATATCACATATTAATGAAAATAAAGGACATTTAACTTTAAAATTAGAAAAAGATTTATCTGTTGGAGATAAAATTTCTATTAATAATGAAAGTTATACAATTTCTGAACTTATGATAAATAATAAAAATTTTGAAACTTTATTAAAAGGTAATATTGTTACTATTGGTAGAATGAAAGGTAATATTCATATAGGGTCAAAAATTTATAGAATTGAAACTCAAAAATTAAATAAATTTATATATCCTACTTTTAAAGAAGATAAAAACTTTAAAAAGGTTCCTTTAAATGGAAAAGTTATAATTAAAGAAAATACTCCTATTTCATTAACTGTTTGGTCAAATGAAGGTTTTTATAAAAATATTGAATGTACTTGTACTTCTGCTATTCCAAATAAAGCTTTAAATCTTCCTGTTACAAAAGAAAAAATTATAGAACAGATTTCTAAAACTGGAAATACTGCATTCTATTTTGAAAATTTAGAAATTATTTTAGATGATAATTTATTTGTTCAAATGGGTGCTTTAAATAATTTAAGAAGACAAGTTCTTGAAAAACTAGAAAATCTTGTTATTAATAATCATACTCATAATTTGCCAAAAACACAGCTAGATATGTCTTGTTTTAGTGCAAATACAAATAATACAACACCTAAAATTTCATTATTATTAAATATTCTAGATAAAAGCTTTAATTATTGTTTATTAGAAAATGTTAGTAGAATTTATATACCTTTAAAATATTTTTTAGATTTTACATATAAAAGCACTATTACAAATGTATCTAATAAATTTGATATTTATATTTACATGCCACATATTATCAAAACTAATATTAATTTAGAAAATGTAATTGATAATTTTAAAATTAAAGGATTTGTTATTTCACATATATCTCAATTAGAACAGGTGTCAAAATATAACTTAAATTTAATAGCAAATTTTAACTTAAATATTTATAATAATTATTCTGTACAAAAATTAAAAGAATTTAACTTTATAGAATATACAATTTCATCAGAATTAAATAAATTTGAAATAAATGAACTTTTACATTTATCTTCTCTTTCAAGTGAGTTAATTGTTTATGGAAAAATTCCTGTTATGACAAATAATTACTGTTATCTTCGGAAAATCTAATAAATGTTATAACGATTGTAATAAAAAATGTATGAGTAATAGTAAGTTTTATTTAAAAGATAGAATGAACTTTAATTTTAGAATTTTGCGTGATAATTCTATTACCACAATTTATAATAGTAAGACTTTATCTATTAAATTTAATGATATTAATATTAGTTCAGTGCGTATTGATATTCTTGATGAAAATACTTCTAATATTCAAAATATTATTGATATTGTAAATTCTAAAAAACGTTTTGAAGGTAAAGATTTTACTAATGGATATTTTTCTAATTTATAATAACATTATAATAGCTGGCTTTTTAGCCAGCTATTTACTATATTTCTACTGTTTCTCCTACTGTTCCTATTATGTCTGATGGTAGACAAACTACAGGACGCACCCCGAAAGTTCTCGCCGTTATAGGAGTCAGCACCCACGCCGCCATTACAGTTCACTTCCCATACACCGCTAGCGTATTCAGTATAAGCCGAAGTCAACCAATATCCGTTACAACTGTCTACTCCTTCTGTATGTGGTACATATAATTTTGTTGGATCACTTATCTCTCCTCCATTATTACTTCCAAAATAATATTTTCCTGCTTCTAATTGTCTTCCATTTACTGCTGGATTTCCATTCCAACTATTTACAAACATTTCATTTGTTGCTCCTCCTGTCGCTGTCGCTCCTGATACTCCACTTGCAAATTCACTCCAATTACTTGTTTTTGTTAATGCTGTTACCAATGTATCTCTATCTGTGTTTGAATACACACTATATTTGTTCTTTGTTTGTAATCCTGTCGCTGTTGGTAATAATCTATTTTCTAAATAATCATCTAATATTATATATACATTTGTTCCATCATTATAAAATACTTTCCAATTATTTACTTGTTCTCCTTTTACTGTTGCACTATAATTTATTGCTTTTCCATAATCATTTCCTGTTATTTGACTTACTAATGTTTTCTTTGTTGGTTCTATTGGTGTTGTACTCCCTATTGTTTCATCTTCATGTTTTGCACTTCCTTCAAATTCTTTTCCTGTACTTTGTGTATATTCTATTTCTAATCCAAAACTTGTATTTTCTCCATCTTCTCCTAAGTTTTCTGCTTTATCTTGTGGCCATTCTACTGTGAAATGTATATTACATTTTTCTCCTACTTCTATTGTTGGATGATCTGTTGTTATAACTTCTAATCCTTCTATTTTTATATGTTCACTTCCTGTTATATTTGTCGGTGTTACTGCATTTACCTGTGCTGGTATACTTCCTACATTTACTATGTCTACTGAAAATTCTACTCCTGCTCCCGGATATGCTAAATCTGCTACATTTACATTTAATGTATTTTTATCTTCTGATATTTCTGCTTTTGTCCCTGTTTCATTTACTCCAACCGCTGTTACTATTTCTGCATTTTGGAACTCTAAGTTGAATGTTCCTTTTGCATTTGCTGTTCCTGATATGGTTAGCACATCTGAAAATGCTGCATATCCTACCGCTAGTAACAATAATAACACTATTAATACTATTATTACTGTATTTTGGTTTTTACTTCTTCTTTTCATTCTTTCCTCCTAAACTTATATTTATTTATAATTTTACTATATTTCTACTGTTTCTCCTATTGTTCCTGTAATTTCTGATGGTAGACAAACTACTGGGCGTAATCCGCACGTATTCACTGTAATAATTGTTGCGCACGTCGCCATTAGAATACACTTCCCATATACCGAGAGTGTTGCCAGCATGGGGCGAAATCAACCAATATCCATAACCTCCTCCTTGTAGTACATATAATTTTGTTGGATCACTTATTCCTCCCCCATTCAGACCTGAATAATAATCTTTTTCTACTTCTAATTGTCTTACATTTACTGCTGGATTTCCATTCCAACTATTTACAAATTGCTCATTTGTTGCTCCTCCTGTTGCTGTTGCTCCCTCTACTCCACTTGCAAATTCTCTCCAATTGTTTTTTGTTGTTAATCCAGATAATAATGCTTCTCTACTTATATTAGAATAAACACAATATTTTCCATTTGTTTGCAATCCTGTTTCTGTTGGTAATAATCTATTTTCTAAATAATCATCTAATATTATATATACATTTGT
>CAOJJB010000018.1 GCA_948436975.1 uncultured Clostridium sp.
TTAATCAATTAGTAAGAAAAGGTAGAAAAACATCAACAACAAAATCAACAGCTCCAGCCCTACAAAAAGGATATAACTCAAGAAAAAAAATCCAAACAGATAATAGAGCACCACAAAAAAGAGGAGTATGTACAGTTGTAAAAACAGTTACACCAAAAAAACCTAACTCAGCATTAAGAAAAGTTGCGAGAGTTAAACTTTCAAATGGATATGAAGTTACATCTTATATACCAGGTGTAGGACACAACTTACAAGAACACAGTGTTGTACTTATAAGAGGTGGAAGGGTAAAAGACTTACCAGGTGTTAGATACCATATTATCAGAGGTACTTTAGATACAGCAGGAGTTAAAGACAGAATGCAAGCTAGATCTAAATATGGTGCCAAAAAACCTAAAAAATAAAATTTATGAAAAATATAGTCTTACATTATTGAACTTCATTAAAAATTTAAATTATATATCAATGTATGATCATTTTTTAATGTGTTCATTGAGTAATACCTGTTTTTTATAAATTTTAAATCGACACAAAGAGTATTGAAAACTAAGAAATTATTAATTGATAATAGTGCATAAATCTTTTTTATAAAATATAAATAAAAAAAGTTGCACTATTACGGGAAAGTGAAAAAGTCTTTCCAGAGTACCGTTCTGCATTATGTGCAGAAAAAATATTTAAAAAAATAAGCACAATATATGTATTAATTATTAATATACTTAAAAATGTGGATATCTAAAAAATACATTTATGTGCAACGAATAGGAGGGAAGAATAGTGCCAAGAAAAGGATATATAGCAAAAAGAGATGTATTACCAGATCCATTATATAATAGTAAAGTAGTTACAAAATTAATAAATAATATAATGTTAGATGGTAAAAAATCAGTTGCTCAAAATATAGTATATGGTGCTTTTGATATAATAAAAGAAAAAGAACAAAAAGATGCATTAGAAGTATTTGAAGCAGCATTAGAAAATATAATGCCAGTTCTTGAAGTAAAAGCAAGAAGAGTTGGTGGAGCAACATATCAAGTACCATTAGAAATAAGACCAGAAAGAAGACAAACATTAGGATTAAGATGGTTAGTAGCATATGCTAGAAAAAGACATGAAAAAACAATGGCTGAAAAATTAGCAGGAGAAATAATAGATGCTATAAATGGAAATGGTGGAGCATTTAAAAAGAAAGAAGATACACATAGAATGGCTGAAGCAAATAAAGCTTTTGCACACTATAAATGGTAATATGGCAAAATAAATCCATATTAACTAACAGATTACACAATAAATAAGTAACAGTTAGTAAAATAAAAAATGGAAATAAAAGGAGGAAAAGAAAGTGGCTGGAAGAGAATACCCATTAGAAAGAACAAGAAATATAGGAATAATGGCCCACATAGATGCTGGTAAAACAACAACAACAGAAAGAATTCTATTTTATACAGGAAAAGTTCACAAAATTGGTGAAACTCACGAAGGTGCAGCAACAATGGACTGGATGGCACAAGAACAAGAAAGAGGAATAACAATTACTTCAGCATGTACAACATGTTTTTGGGACAATAATAGAATAAATATTATAGATACACCAGGACACGTTGACTTTACAGTTGAAGTTCAAAGATCTTTAAAAGTATTAGATGGAGCAGTAACAGTTTTAGCAGCAAAAGGTGGAGTTCAACCACAAACAGAAACAGTATGGAGACAGGCAGATAAATATAGTGTACCAAGAATGGTTTATGTAAATAAAATGGACATTACTGGTGCAAATTTCATGCTTTGTGTAGATCAATTAAAAAATAGATTAAAAGCAAATGCTATTCCAATCCAATTACCAGTTGGTGCAGAAGACAACTTTCAAGGAATTGTTGACTTAATAAAAATGAAAGCATATATTCATAAAGATGATTTAGGAAAAGAAGTTGAAGAACAAGAAATACCAGCAGATATGCAAGATCTTGCAAAAGAATACCGTGAAAAAATGGTAGAAGCAGTTGCAGAACAAGATGAAGAATTAATGATGAAATATTTAGATGGTGAAGAACTATCTCAAGAAGAAATCAAAAAAGGTTTAAGAAAAGGAACAATTGCAAACGCAATAGTACCAGTAACTTGTGGATCTTCATATAAAAATAAAGGTGTACAAGAATTATTAGATGCAGTAGTTGAATATATGCCATCACCACTTGATATAGCACATATCAAAGGTGAAACATTAGAAGGTGAAGAAACAGAAGCCAAAACTTCAGATACAGAGCCTTTTGCAGCATTAGCATTTAAAATTGCAACAGATCCATTTGTAGGAAAATTATGTTTCTTTAGAGTTTATTCTGGAACATTAGAATCTGGATCAACAATATTAAATTCAAGTAAAGATAAAAAAGAAAGAATTGGTAGAATTTTACAAATGCATTCTAACCATAGAGAAGATATTGAAAAAGTATATGCTGGGGATATAGCAGCAGCAGTTGGATTAAAAGATGTTACAACAGGAAATACATTATGTGATCCAGCACATCCAATAATACTTGAATCAATGGAATTTCCAGAACCAGTTATTGATATAGCAATAGAACCAAAAGATAAAGCTAATCAAGAAAAAATGGGAGTTGCACTTTCTAAATTAGCTGAGGAAGATCCAACATTTAAAACATATACAAACCAAGAAACAGGTCAAACAATTATAGCAGGTATGGGAGAATTACACCTAGACATTATAGTAGATAGATTAAAAAGAGAATTTAAAGTTGAATGTAGTGTAGGTAAACCATCAGTTGCTTATAAAGAAACAATTAGAAATTCAGTAAGAGTTGAAGGAAAATTTATTCGTCAATCAGGTGGTAGAGGACAATATGGTCATGTATGGTTAGAAATGGAACCATTAGAACCAGGAACAGGAATTCAATTTGAGAGCAAAATCGTAGGAGGTGTTGTTCCAAAAGAATATATAAAACCAGTAGAAGAAGGAATTAGAGAGGCAGCAGAAAGTGGAACATTAGCTGGATATCCAGTTATAGATTTCAAAGCAACATTAGTAGATGGATCATACCATGATGTTGACTCATCAGAAATGGCATTCAAAATAGCTGGATCAATGGCATTTAAAGAAGGATGTAAACAAGCAAAATCGGTTATACTAGAACCAATTATGAAAGTAGAAATAACAGTACCAGAAGAATATATGGGAGATGTTATAGGAGATGTAAATTCAAGACGTGGAAGAATGGAAGGAATGGACGGAAGTGATGGAATGCAAGAAATACACTCATTCATACCATTATCAGAAATGTTTGGATATGCAACAGATTTAAGATCAAAAACACAAGGAAGAGGAACATACTCAATGGAACCATCACACTATGAAGAAGTTCCAAAATCAGTATTAGAAACAATAGTAGCTTCAAGAGCTAAGAAAGATGAGTAAATAAGCACAGCTAGAGGGAGAAGTAGCGAATTTACGAATATATAGAAATTATAATTTTATAGTTTGAATAGTCAAATGATAAAATTATAAGTTTCAAGCAATAAATAATAGAAATAAAAGCTTGCAATTTTAAAAAATATAGTGTAAAATGCAAGTGATTATAAAAAGTCATTAAATTTTAAAAATTAAATAAAGAAGAGAGAAATCTCAAGAAATTAAAGGAGGAATTAAAAAATGGCTAAAGCTAAATTTGAAAGAACAAAACCACACGTAAACATTGGTACAATCGGACACGTTGACCATGGAAAAACAACAACAACAGCAGCTATAACTAAATATTTAGGAATGTTAGGAAAAGCTCAATATGCAGCTTACGATCAAATTGATGGAGCACCAGAAGAAAAAGCAAGAGGTATAACAATTAACACAGCACACGTTGAATATGAAACAGACAACAGACACTATGCACACGTTGACTGCCCAGGACACGCTGACTACGTTAAAAACATGATTACAGGAGCAGCACAAATGGATGGAGCAGTATTAGTTGTATCAGCAGCTGATGGTCCAATGCCTCAAACAAGAGAGCATATCGTACTTGCAAGACAAGTTGGAGTTAAATATATAGTAGTTTACTTAAATAAATGTGATATGGTAGACGATCCAGAATTATTAGAATTAGTTGAAATGGAAGTTAGAGACTTATTATCTAAATATGATTTTCCAGGAGATGATATTCCAATTATAAAAGGATCATCATTAAAAGTATTAGAATCAACATCAACAAACCCAGATGATGAAGTATATGCACCAATGAAAGAATTAATGGCAGCAATAGATAGTTATATACCAACACCAGAAAGACCAACAGACCAAGCATTCTTAATGCCAGTTGAAGATGTATTTACAATTACTGGTAGAGGAACAGTTGCAACAGGTAGAGTTGAAAGAGGGATTGTTAAAGTACAAGACGAAGTTGAAATCGTTGGTTTAACAGCAGAAAGAAGAAAAACAGTTGTAACAGGTGTAGAAATGTTCAGAAAATTATTAGATCAAGCTGAAGCTGGAGATAATATAGGAGTATTATTAAGAGGTGTAGATAGAAAAGATATCGAAAGAGGTCAAGTTATATCAAAACCAGGATCAATAGATCCACACACAAAATTCAAATCAGAAGTATATGTATTAACAAAAGAAGAAGGTGGAAGACATACACCATTCTTTAATGGATATAGACCACAATTCTATTTCAGAACAACAGACGTTACAGGAGTTATTGATTTACCAGCAGGAGTAGAAATGGTAATGCCAGGAGATAATGTATCTATGACAATTGAATTAATTACACCAATTGCTATTGAAAAAGGATTAAGATTTGCTATCCGTGAAGGTGGAAGAACAGTTGGATCAGGAGTTGTTTCTGAAATATTATAATAAAATTAATTATTATATAAATAGGAAAAAGAGTTATGTAAAATGTAACTCTTTTTCTATTTTATATAATAATTTATATAGATTTTGAATTTATTTTAAATATTACTATATTAACCTACTTATAGTGTAAGAAGTAAAGGTTAAAAGTATTAATAAATTTTAGCAATAGCCGCTCTTATTTAATATTGTAAAATAAAGAGCCTAATGGTATAATTTTATTAAAATTATTAATATTTTAGAAAAGAGAAATAATGAGTAACAAAAAACAATTAGTAAAGTATAAGAAAAACTTAATAAAAAACTTATTTAATATATTAGGTAAGATAAAAGCTAGATTAAATAATACTAAAATATGGAATGAGGATATTGAAAGAAAAATAGAGTTAGAATTTACAAATTCAACAGAACAAGAAGAAGTGAAAGCTTTTCTAAAAGAATTATTAACAAGAAATAATAAGTTATTAGAAACAATAGATATTAGGATATTAAATAAATATATTGTAAATTTGTTTGGGAAAGCTAGATTAGAAAGAATAATTACTGATACAATGGTACAAAAAGATATACTAGAATTATCTGAAGAACAATTACAAACATATAATTATATATTAAATTATAAAGTAACAGACTTTAATGAACGAATTGGAAATTTAAATGTATATACTTTAAAAAAAATAAACTTAGAAGAATTAAAAAAATTGAGTGAAAAAGATAGGTTAAAAGTAATTAGCATAATACTAAGTAATAGTGAATTTCATTTAAATGATTTAAGTAAACTAGGTAATTACTATGAAGAAAGAAGAAAAATATGCCAAAAAATAATAGATAATCCGAAGGAAGTTGAAATTGAATATGAAAAAGAAATGAATTCTAAAAATGAAATTACAGAAATTCCTTTTGATTTATTATATGAGATGAAAAAATTAAGCGATTTAGAAAGAATAAAGTATGCTATTTGTGAAACACTATATGGAATGAGCTTAGAAAAAGCCAAAATATTATGTAATTCTTTTGGAGAAAATATAACTGATATTGAACAATCAGAAGATACAAGAATAATTAAAGAACTATTAACAATAGTAGAAGAAGATGATATTGAAAAATTAAGAAAAATTGAACTAGATGAAAATTATAAAAATTATGAAGGAACAATTAATATTATTTCGAATTTAAGAAATGCATATTTACATAAATATCAAGATAATTTATACAAAATTAATGAAGAAGATTATATTGATACACAGACTGTAAAAATTAAAAGAAAAAAGGTAGATGTAAAGATTTATAATGTTTTAGGTAAAAATAATGATAAAGAAAATTTTAATATGATATTAACATCAATACGGAGGAATTTATAGTATAAATCATAATTATGATGATTTCAAAAATGATTGGGATAGATCAAATGAAAATCATACAATATCTTGTTCATATATAGGAAATGACTTTTTAGGAGTAGTAAGTGATGACTACTTATTAGCTTTTTCAGATATAAAAGAAAATGAGTTATTAAAAGCTAGTAACGAAGATGCTGCAGCAATTGATATATCTTTTAGTATTTGGAATGATTTAGAATTAACCAAATTCTTAACACCTAAAAATCAAATAAATTCTTCTAAAATTTATAATGAACTAGTTGTTGAAAGAAAAATTGAAACAGATAACAAGCTAATAAATAGAACTCCAACTTATTCAGTATTTATAGCAGAAAATTTGGAGGATATTAGTGATGATAAAAATTTTAGATGGCAAGAAACAAAGAGAATGGCAGCAGAATTAGGTATACCAATTGTTGTAATAGATGGAAGTCAATGTGCGAAATTAGAATATGATAAAATACTAGAAATGATAAAAAGAGTTAAAGAAGAAAAAAAAATGGATTTAATTCCCGAGATTATTCATAAAATAGAAAATAATAGAGCATGTCCAAGAGGTGTATTAAAAAAAATAAGAAATGAGCTATTTTCCAATGAAAAAATAAACTTATGGTTAGAAGAAATTATAGGAGCAATAATAACTTCAAATATAGATGATTTTAATAAAGGAATTGAAAAATTTATACAAGTAACTAATGAAGTAAAAAGCTATTATGAAGGAGAGTCATTTGATGTAGATGAATGTAAAACATATGATTATGATGAATATTTAGATAGATTAAATGTATTATTTAATTCTAGAAATGAATCAAGTGGAAATCAAGTAAGAGAAAAAGTAATAGAAAGAGAAGAAGATAATAGATATTTAAAATAATAAATCATAAATTTTATTTACAAGCATAATAATTTCGTATACAATATAGAAAAATCAAATAAAAATGACTTAGTGGTCAAAAGAGTATAAAAGTATTGATTTTTTTAGAAAAAGCAATTAAAATATTAATGTCTAATATTTAAACTTATAAGTTATTGGAGGTAAGAACTTTGAAAATATTATTAGATGCAATGGGAGGGGATAATGCACCATCTGCAACTATAAAAGGTGCAATTAGGGCTTCTAAAGAAATAGAATCAGAAATAGTTCTAATAGGAAATAAAGAAATTATAAACAAAAAAGTAAAAGAAATCTATGGAAAAGAAAAATTATCTGAAATAACAGATAAAATAACTATAAAACATACAACAGAACAAATAGAAATGGAAGATACACCTACTGTTGCCATAAAAAATAAAAAAGATTCATCAATGGTAGTTGGTTTTAAAATATTAAAACAAGAAGAAGGAGATGTATTTATATCTGCTGGAAACTCAGGAGCATTATTAACAGGAGCAACATTACTAGTAGGAAGAATAAAAGGAATAGACCGTCCAGCAATAGCACCAATATTACCAGCGTATAAAAAAAGTTTTATGTTAATGGATGCAGGAGCAAACACTAATTGCAAGCCATTAAACTTAGTTCAATTTGCGCAAATGTCTACTATATATTTAAAAAATACTTTTGGAATAAAAGATCCAAAAATAGGATTATTAAATATAGGAACAGAAGAAACAAAAGGTAATGATTTGGTAAAAGAAACATATAACATACTAAAAGATCATGGAAAAGAATATGGAATTAACTTTGTTGGAAATGTAGAAGGAAGAGATTGTTTTTCAGGAGAAATAGATGCAGTTATAACAGATGGTTTTACAGGAAATGTTTTTTTAAAGACAACAGAAGGAATAGGAAAAATGGTGAAACGAAATCTAACAGAAAGTTTAAAACGAAATATATTAACAAAAATATGTTCAATACCATGTCTACCAGCAATAAAAAGATTTGCAAAAACAATGGACTATAAAGAATATGGAGGAGCATTATTTTTAGGAGTAAAAAAACCTGTTGTAAAAGCACATGGAAGTAGTGATGAATACTTATTTTACTTTACAATAAAACAAGCAGAAAATTTTGTAAAAAGTAATGCAGTAAACAAAATGAAAGAAGAATTTGAAAAAAATTAAAAAAAGCTTGACAATTTTATAAACATATAATAAAACTAGATTATAAAATTTAGTAACAAAAAAAAGGAGGTAAACTTTATGAACACAGAAGAAGTTTTTGAAAAAGTTAAAGCAATAATTGTTGAACAATTAGGAGTTGCTGAAGCTTCAGTAGAAATGGAAGCATCTTTTATAGATGATCTAGGAGCAGATTCTTTAGATATAGTTGAATTAGTTATGGCATTAGAAGAAGAGTTTGACTTAGAAATTCCAGATGCAGATGCAGAGAAAGTAGTTACAGTTGGAGATGTAGTGGAATATATCAAAGAAAATGTGTAATATAAACGAAAAGCAAGATAAATATTAAAAGCTAAGATTTTCTAAAGATTAAAAATCGTAGAGATCTTAGCTTTATTTTTACATTAACATATCATTTATATATAATTTTATTAAAATTACTTGTAAATAGAAGAAAAAATGTATAAAATATAAATATTATTATCGAAACAAAAACTTATAAAAGTATAAAGAGGTTAAATAAATGAAAGATAGTTTAGAAGTGTTAGAAAAAGAGATTGGGTATATATTTAAAAATAAGAACTTACTGAAAAATGCACTAACACATACATCATATGCATATGAAAATAAAGTAAAAAGTTATGAGAGATTAGAATATTTAGGAGATAGTATATTAGAATTTATAAGCAGTAAATATTTATTTGAAAATTTTGAAAAGTTATCAGAAGGAGAAATGACTAAAGTTAGAGCCTACGCAGTATGTGAAGATAGTTTATATAAAATAGCATTAGAGCATAATTTTAGTGATTTCTTATATTTAGGAAGAAGTGAAAAAATGTCAAATACAAATAAGAAGGCAATATTAGCAGATAGTGTTGAAGCAGTTATAGCAGCAATGTATTTAGACTCAAATAATATAGAAATAGTACAAGACTTTATATTACAAAATATAAAAGAACAGGTAGAATTTGCAAGTAAGCATATAGGAATAAAAGATTATAAAACATGTTTACAAGAAAAACTACAAGAAAATGGAGAAGTACAAATAAAGTATAATATTATAAAAGAAGAAGGACCAGATCATAATAAAACATTTACAGCAGAAGTAGAATGTGAAGGAAAAAAACTAGCAACAGGAACAGGAAGAAGTAAAAAATCAGCAGAAATGGAAGCCGCAAGAAAAGCAATAAAAATAGTAGAATAAGAGGAGGTGTATCATGAAAAAACAATATATAATTCCTATATTTGTACCACACTTAGGATGTCCTAATGACTGTACTTTTTGTAATCAAAAGAAAATTAGTGGACAACTGAAAAATATAACAGAAAAAGATGTACAAGAAACAATAGAATTTTATCTTCAAAATTTTAAATCAAAAGATGCTTATAAAGAAGTAGCATTTTATGGAGGAAGCTTTACAGGAATAGAAGAAGAATTACAAGAAAAATTACTACAAACAGTATATGAATATATAAAGGTAAAGAAAATAGATGGAATTAGAATATCTACAAGACCAGATTATATTGATAAGCCAACACTAAAAAGACTAAGAAAATATAAGGTAAAAACAATAGAACTAGGTGTCCAATCAACTAATAACTATATCTTAAAAAAATGTAAAAGAGGACATACTTATGAAGATGTTATAAAAGCATCAAAACTAATTAGAAGATATAGATTTAAACTTGGGCATCAAATGATGATTGGATTACCAGAAAGTACAGAAGCAGATGATATAAAGACTGCAAAAGATTTAATAAAATTAAAACCTAAAATAGTAAGAATATATCCTGTATTAGTTATAAAAGACACAGAATTAGAACAAGAGTATAGAACTGGTGAATTTGAACCATTAACTTTAAATCAAGCAGTAGAAAGATGTAAAGAAATTTGTTATTTATTTGGAAGAAAAAGAATAAAAGTAATTAGAATAGGTTTGCAAAGTACAGAAACAATTACTTCACCAAATAAAGAAACAAGTGAAGTAGTTGCAGGACCATATCATGAAACCTTTAGGCAATTAGTAGAATCATCAATGTATTATGACACAATAGAAAGTAAAATAAAGAAAATTAATAGTAAAGTAAAAGAAGTTGAAATAATAGTAAATCCACAAAATGTTAATAATGTTGTTGGATATAAAAAAGAAAATATAAATAAATTAAAAGAAATGTATGATATTGATATTATAATAAAGCAAGATATAAAACATTCATTAGATAAAATAGATGTAGTAGTTTCCAAAATACATAAAGATTTTATAGATGAGAAAGAAAAAGTAAAATCTTAAAAAAAAGTATAAAAAATCTAAAAATATTGATACTAATAGTATGAATATTTTTAGGTTTTTTTATGATATTTTATTAATTACAATAGGGTGTATATTAGCAGCATTTGGAACATCTAATTTTCTTTTACCTAACCAATTATCGAGTGGTGGATTTGCTGGAATAGCAACTATTTTTTATTATTTTTTTAATATTCAAATGGGAACAACAATTATGGTTCTAAATATACCGCTATTTGTCATAGGCTATTTGAAATTAGGAGCCAAATTTATTATAAAAACTATTTTTGCAACACTTCTATATTCTTGGTTTATTGATATATTTGCAAATTTCAGTTTTTTTGTAAGTGATAGATTATTATCAAGTATATATGGTGGAGTATTAATAGGAAGTGGACTTGCATTAGTTTTTAAAGCTAATACTTCAACAGGAGGAACTGATTTAATTGCATATATAGCACAAAATTATAATATTCATTTAAAAATGAGTAATATAATAATGATAATAGATATAGTTGTTGTTTTTGCAAATTTAGTAGTTTTTAAAGAAATGGAAATTGGTTTGTATTCAGCAATTGCAATATTTATTATAGGAAAAATGGTAGATGTAGTTTTTGAAGGAATAAACTTTTGTAAAGTAATATATATAATTTCAGATAAATATGATGAAGTAATGAATGCTATCAATTCAGAAGTAAAAAGAGGAGCTACCGGATTATATGGAAAAGGTAGCTTCACTCAAAAAAATAAGATGGTAATAATGTGTGTATCAAAAAGAAGGGATATGGAAAGAATTAAATCTGTTTCTAAAAAAATTGATCCAAAATCTTTTATTATTGTAACTGATGCAAGAGAAGTTTATGGATTAGGTTTTAAATAATTATTAATCTAATCCATAAGGAATTATTTCATCTGTTTCACCAATAATATAATCAGGACTAGTATGATAAAATCTAGCCAGTTTTAAAAGAACAGAAACTGATAAAGTTTGTTTACCTCTTTCGTAAAGACCATAAGAAGATCTTGATATCTCCAATTTTTTTGCAAGCTCTTGTTGTGTTAAATTATTTTTTTTTCTTAACTCCTTTAACCTGTTATACATAAAAAAAATCCTTTCTAAATATTATAAATAAATTATATAAACATAGAAAGAATTTTACAATAATGTTTTTATATAGAAGTTTTTTTTCTAGGTTCAGAATATCTCTTTTGAATATTAGTATCTCCTACTATATAATCTATACTAGTATTATAATATTTGGCTAAAATGCGTAATAAGTCAACAGGAATATCACGTTTTCCTGTTTCATATAAACTATATTGAGGTCTAGTTATATCTAATATTTCAGATAATACTTTTTGGGTTAAATCATGATCTTCTCTTAAATCTTTCAATCTTTTCAAATGCATTTTGCACCTCTCTTTCTCTTGCTAAAATTCTAACATGTATATACATGAATACTTTGATATGTAATTATTTAGATACATACAATTTTAATAAGGTTTATTTTTCTATTGATTAATTAGTAAAAATATAATAAAATTAATTAACAAATTAATTTAAGGAAAAGTAAATAGAAAATGGAAACATATGTATTAAAAAACCAAGAATCTTTTAACCTAGAACATATTTTTGAATGTGGACAATGTTTTAGATGGAATAAGGAAAACGATGGAAGCTATATAGGTATAGTAAAAAACTCAGTAATAAGAGTAAATAAAATTAACGAAGAAATTATATTTACAGGAGTATGTAAAGATGAAGATTTCAAATCTCTTATTAGATATTATTTTGATTTAGACACAAATTATTCAGAATATAAAGAAAAACTTTCTAAAATAGATGAATATATGAAACAAAGTATAAAATTTGGAGAAGGAATAAGAATACTAAAACAAGACCTATGGGAATGCATAATTTCATTTATAATATCAGCTAATAATAATATTCCAAGAATAAAAAAAATAATTGATAGAATATCATTAACATATGGAAAAAAGATTGAATTTGAAGGAAAAGAATATTATACATTTCCAACACCAGAGGAGTTATCAGAAGCTACTGTAGAAGATTTAAGGGGATTAGGACTAGGATTTAGAGATAAAAGAATTTATAATACAACAAAAATGATATTAAATAAAGAAATAAATTTAGAAGAATTATTTAAACTAGAAAATACTAATTTAATGAAAGAAGAATTACTTAAACTAGATGGAGTAGGACCAAAAGTTGCAGATTGTATATTATTATTTGCTTTAAAAAGATTAGATGCCTTTCCAATAGATGTTTGGGTAAGAAGAGTAATGAATGATTTATATATACATAATGAAGATGAAAATAAAGTAAATAAAAAAGAGTTACAAAAATTGGCAGAAGAAAAATTTTTAGGCTTATCAGGAATTGCACAGCAATACTTATTTTATTGGAAAAGAGAACAAGAAAAAGGTGCTTAAATATATTTTTAATATATATTTAGACTTAAAATGTAATAAATATATATTAAATTAAAAATGTATTTAAGAAAATTAGAAAGGGTATTATATGAAAAATAAAAAGTGTAATTTTATAACATCAATTTTATTATTAATAATGATTATTATATTTTTATTAACAGTATATTTTTGTTTAGATGTATTTGGAATAATAAATGTTCCTAAAAAATATAGTATCGCTTCTATATTATATTCACAAATAGAAGGTATTGCATCAGGAGAAAACCTATTGGAAAATATAATCTCAACAGGTGAAAAGAAAATAGTAGTAGTTTCAAAGGATAGTGCAGAGGTGTCATCACAAAATGTAAAAAATCCATTAGAAGAACTTGACAATTCAGAAAAAAATACGAAAAATATACAAAATACATATGATACAAATAAATTTTACTATAATCAATTAGATGAATATGGAAAATTATTATATACTGAACTATATGCAAATAAAGAACAACTAAAAACAGGTACTTTTAAAGCAGAATATGGAGTAACATTTAATAGTTTATTACAAGAAGAAAGAGGAAATGAAATACTAAGTAATGCATTAGATGGAGCAATAAATGCATTAGTTCTTGACAATCCAGAAATATTTTATATAGATATAACAAAAATGTATTTAGTAACTAATATAACTAAAAAAGTATTTTCAACAACATATAATGTTTCTATAAGTGGAAATGGAAACAGTTATTTAGATGAAGCTTTTACTTCAACAGAGCAAGTAGAAAAAGCAATAAAAGATGTAAAAGCAATAAAAGATAGAGTAATAGACACAGCAACAGGAAGTACAGTAGATAAAATAAAAACAGTACATGATTATTTAGTAGATAGTATAACATATGATGCTAATAATGGTTCAACAGTATATAATATTTATGGGGCATTAGTAAATCAAAAGGTAGTATGTGAAGGATATGCAAAAGCATTCAAATATATTTTAGATGATTTAGGAATACCATGTATTATAGTTTGTGGAACAGGAACAAATAGTTCAGGACTTACAGAAAGTCATGCTTGGAATTATGTTCAAATAGAAGGAAAATGGTATGCATTAGATGTTACATGGGATGACCCTGTAACAGGAATTCCAGGAGGATATGTACCAACAGATCTTAAATATTCATATTTTTTAAAAGGATCAGAAGAATTTTTTGAAAATCATGTAGAAGATGAGAGTATGCTAGGAAAAGTAAGATTAAATTATCCATATTTAAGTCAAACTGATTATTAAAATTTTGGAGGAAAAATGAGATTAAATTTAATTTATGGAAGAAGTGGAACAGGAAAAAGTGAATATATATGTAATGATATAAAAAAATATATAGGAAAAAAGAAAGTATATCTTATTGTTCCAGAACAAGGAAATCTCTCAGCTGAAAAAAAACTTTTTAATATATTAAAATTAAATAGTTTAATAAATATAGAAGTATTGACTTTAAGTAGAATGGCATATCGTGTTTCAAATGAAATAGGTGGCAATAATAGCCACCTTTCAAAAGTTGGAAAGGATATGCTTATTTTTGATTTAATTTCAAAAGAAAAATCAAATTTGAATTTTTTAGGAAAATCTGAAAAAAATATTGATATTGTAGGTAGATTATTTACAGAATTAAAGAAACACCAAATATCAATTAATGATTTAGAAAATACAAATATTAAAAGTCAATATACAAATTTAAAATTACAAGATATAATAAAATTATATAAAAGATATGAAGAAAAATTAAATAATAATTTTATAGATGAAAATGATAGTTTAACATTATTAGCAGAAAATTTAAATAAAACAAATATGTTTGAAGACACTGTAATTTATATAGATGAATTTTTAGGATTTACACCACAAGAATATAATGTATTTAAAGAGATTATAAAACAAACATATGAAGTGAATGTTGGAATAACAACTGATAATTTAAAAAATAATACAACAAAAGAAAATGATATTTTTT
Organism: uncultured Clostridium sp.; assembly: GCA_948436975.1. Classification (GTDB taxonomy): domain Bacteria; phylum Bacillota; class Clostridia; order TANB77; family CAG-508; genus Scatovivens. The sequence goes on from CAOJJB010000018.1 coordinate 15,032, forward strand.
ATTTTAATAAAAAATATGCAAACAAATTAAAAAGTATAGCAGAAGAAAATAATTTAGAAATAAATGAAATATATCTTGAAAAAAATTATAGATTTAAAAATAAAGAATTAAAGTTTTTGGAAGAAAACTATTGTAATTATAAAGTAAAATATGAAGAAGAAAATAATAATATAAAATTATTTTTAGCCAATAATCCATACACAGAATTAGAATATGTAGCACAAAATATCTACAAATTAGTTAAAAAATGTGGATATAATTATAATGAAATTGGAATTATTGCAGAAGATGTTGATAAATATTCAGAAGATGCAAAAGCAATATGTAATAAATATGAAATTCCATTATTTGTGGATAATAAAAAAGAATTAAATCAAAATATTCTAATAAAATTTATTATATCAATGCTAGAAATATTTCAAAAAAATTGGTCTTTTGATTCTATATTTAATTATTTAAAAATAGGATTATTAGAAATAGAAAAAGAAGATATATATATGTTAGAAAATTATTGTAGAAAGTGGGGAATAAAAGGTACAAAGTTTTATAACAGAGAGTTTAATTACGAAGAAATTAATGATAGACAAGAAAAATTAGAAAAAATAAGAAAGCAAATAATTAATCCACTAATAGAATTTAAAAAAAATGTATCTACTAATAAAAATGTAGTACAAATAACAAAAGAAATATATAATTTTTTAATTAATAATAAAATTAATGAGAAATTAGATAATAAAATTAAAAATTATAATAGTATTGAATTATCAGATGAGTATAATACAAGTTACAAAATACTAATTAATATATTAGATGAAATGTGCTTAATATTCAAAGAAGAAAAAGTTACTTTTGAAAAATATAAACAATTATTAGAGATAGGATTAACATCTAGTAAACTAGGAAAAATACCAGCAACACAAGATCAAGTAGTTTTAGGAGATACAGAGAGAACAAGAAGTAATAAGTTAAAAGTAATTTTTATAATAGGAATAAATGATGGTACATTTCCAAAAATAAACAAAGTTGAAGGATATTTTAATGATCTAGATAGAGAAATATTGAAAGAAGAAGCTGGAATTGAGTTAGCTAAAAATTCGGTGGATAGTTTATATGAAGAACAATTTAATATATATAGAACTTTAACAACACCAGAAGAAAAATTATTTTTATCATATTCATCTTCAGATAAAGAGGGAAAATCAATAAGACCATCAATTTTAATAAAGAAAATAAAAAGAATTTTTCCCAATATTAAAGAAGAAAGTGATATTATAGAAAGAAAGTTTGTAAAAACGAATGAAAAAGCAAGTTTTGAAGAGGTTCTAAATGCATATAAAGAATATTTAGAAGGAAAAGAATTATCAAATGAAACACAAGAACTTTTAAGATATTTTTTTGCAAAAGATGCAAATAGATTTAAAAGGGCTATTTCAGGTATTTATTATACAAATAAAGCAGAAGAAATATCAAAAGAAAACATTGAAAAATTATATGGTGCATCATTAAAAACAAGTGTATCTAGATTAGAAAATTATAGAAGATGCCCATTTTCATTTCATTTAACATATGGTTTAAAACTAAAAGAAAAAGAAGAAATAAAAATAGAAAGAATTAATACTGGATCTTTTATGCATGAAGTAATTGATTTGTTTTTTAAAAAAATAGATGAAAACGGAATTAGAATAAAAGAAATTACAGATGAGGAAATATTAAAAATTGTAAGTATAATTGTAAAAGAATTATTAGAAACTAGTAGATATTACATATTTTCTAGTTCAGCAAAATACAGATTATTAACAAGAAGATTAAAAAAAGTAGTATATCAATCAATATGTTATATTGTATATTCTTTAAAATATAGTGATTTTTCTATATTAGGACATGAATTAGAATTTAGTAATACTGGAGAATATAATACAATAAAATTAGATATAGATAATAAAAAAGTTGAAATAACAGGGAAAATAGATAGAATTGATACAGCTAAATTATCAGACAAGCAATATGTAAGAATAATAGACTATAAATCTTCTACAAAAGATTTAGATATAAACCAAGTTTTGTTTGGAATACAAATACAATTAATTACATATTTAGATGCAATTTGTGAACAAACGGAATTAAAACCGAGTGGAATTTTATATATGGGATTAATAGACAATGTGGTTAAAAATGCTAAAAACTTGACAGAAGAGGAAATAGAGAATAAAATTAGAAATAATTTTAAAATGAAAGGATTAATTTTAGCAGATGTTTCTGTTATTAAAATGATGGATAATAAGTTACAAACAGGAGCGTCAGATATAATTCCAGCATATATTTCAAAAGATGGAATTCTAAGTGAAAAAAAATCTAGTGTAATAAATAAAGAAGACTTTCAAAAATTACAAATAAAAGTAAAAGAAATTATAAAGGAGATTTCAAGAGAGATTTTAACAGGAAAAATAGATATAAAGCCATATAATTACAATAAAAAAACAGGATGTGATTATTGTAAATATAAAACAATTTGTATGTTTAATACTAATATAAAAGGAAATGAATATAATTATATTGACCAAAAGGTATTAAATAAGTGAGGAGAATAAACTAAATGGAAATTACAAGACCCACAAAGATGATTATTGACTTAAATGCTTTTAATTATAATGTAGAGCAAATTAAAAATATCGTAGGAAAAGATGTTAAACTAATGCCAGCAGTTAAGGCAAATGGATATGGAACATATATAAATAAAATAAATTTCATATTAAATCAATTTGACATATTAGCGTTAGCAATTGTAGATGAAGGAGTAGATTTAAGAAAACAAGGATATGAAAAAGAAATTTTTATATTAAATCAACCAGACAAAGAGGAAATTGAAAAAATAATAAAATATAACATAACAATAGGAGTAAGTGATTATAGTTTTATAGAAGAACTAGGAAAAAAAGAAGAAAAAATAAAAGTACACATAGAAGTTGATACAGGAATGGGAAGAACAGGAATAACTCCCAAAAATATTGTAGAATTTATTGAAAAAATAGAGCAATATTCGAATATAGAAATAGAAGGTATATATACACATTTGTCATCAGCAGATATAGATGTAGAGTATACCAAAGAACAATTAGAAAAGTTTGAAAATAGTGTATCTAAAGCAAAGGAATTTTTAGGAGAAATAAAATATATTCATTGCTCAGCATCAAATGGAATATTACATTTTCCATATAGCTATAATAACTTAGTAAGGCCTGGAATAATATTATATGGTTATGAAGCAGGAGACAATACTTTTGAGAAAATTAATTTAAAACCAGTAGCTAAACTGAAATCAAAAGTTACTTTTTTAAAAGAAGTAGATAAAAATACATCAATAAGTTATTCAAGAAAATTTATAACAGATAAAAAAAGCAAAATAGCTACAATACCAGTGGGATATGCAGATGGAATTCCAAGGGCATTATCTAATAAAGGATATGTAGTAATAAATAATAAAAAAGCTCCTATTATAGGAAGTATATGTATGGATAGCTTTATGGTAGATGTAACAGATATAGAGAATGTTATGGTAGGCACAGATGTGTATCTTTGGGATAATGATATAATTACTTTAGAATCTATAGCAAATTTAGTAGGAACTATAAATTATGAAATACTAAGTACAATATCATACAGAGTTCCTAGAGAATTTATATAAAATATATTCTAGAAAGGATAGAGTATGTTTAATCAGAGCGAAGAAATCATATATAATAATAAAAATGGAATTGAATATATACAATTTAAAAAATTGCTAGATTTAAACGTAAAACATGCATATACATTAAAAGGTGAAGGTCTAGATTTTTATTATAATGCTAAAGAAGAATTAGAAAGTAATAGAAAACTTTTTGAATCATTAGGATTAAATTTGAATACATGTGTTAAACCAATTCAAACTCATACAAGTAAAGTCAAGTGTATAAATAGAATAATGACTAAAGAAGAATTAGAAAATGTAGATGGCTTAATTACAAACATAAAAGGGATTACATTAGCAACAACAAATGCTGATTGTATACTGTTTTTATTTTATGATCCAGTAAAAAGAGTTATAGCAAATGTTCATTCAGGATGGAAAGGTACTTTTCAAAAAATATCAGAAAAAACAGTTACAAAAATGATAAATTATTATAACTGTAATCCATCGGATATATTATGTTTTATTTGCCCAAGTATTCGAAAGTGTCATTTTGAGGTAGATGAAGATGTAAAAATATTATGCGAAAATATTTTTGCATTTACAAACAGAACAAAAGAATTTATAGAAAAAGGAAGAATTATAGAACAAAAGCAAAAATATATGATAGATACTATTTTAATAAATAAGATACTTTTAGAAGATTTAGGAATAAAAAGTAATAATATTATAGATTGTAATTTATGCAGTGTTTGTAATAGTGATAAAATAGCATCTTACAGAGTAGAAGGAAAAAAATTTAAAAGAGCAACTGCAGTAATTACTTTATAATATAAAGGGGTAATTATGTTTGAGAAATTAGAAGAAATTGATGAAGTAGTAAAAAAATGTACTAAATGTAATTTATGTAAGAATAGAACCCAAACTGTATTTGGAACAGGAAATCAAAATGCAGAAGTTATGTTTATAGGAGAAGGACCAGGAGCAGATGAAGATAGAGAAGGAGAACCTTTTGTTGGTAAAGCAGGTAAATTAATGAATCAAGCTTTTTTAGGTATAGGCATAAAAAGGGAAGATGTGTATATAGGAAATATAGTAAAATGTAGACCACCAGGAAATAGAACACCATTTAAAGAGGAAGCAAATGCTTGTTTAGATTATTTAAGAAATCAAGTTATGATAATAAAACCTAAAATAGTAGTTTTGATGGGAAATACTGCTTTAAAAAACATTTTAGGAGAAGAATATGGTATTACAGCATCAAGAGGAAAATGGATAGAGAAAAAAGGAATAAAATATATGCCTACTTTTCATCCAGCTGCATTACTTAGAGATGATAGTAAAAAAATAGATTTTTGGAAAGATTTAAAATTAGTAAAAGAAAAAATGTTAAAAATATAAATAATGACTTACTTTTAATAGTAAGTCATTTGTTTATATTTGTTTTAATATTCTTTTTGTCTAAAAGTTTCTTCAACTAATAATTTGAATTTATCAAATAATCTTTTAAAAAATTGAAATCCATAAGTTTGTGATTCTACATTTGAAAGTTCATTAGTAATAGAATCAAGAGTTAATATATTTCCATATTTTAAAATAAATTCTTTTTTATCTTCTAGTTTGCTTATCATATCTGTATAAAAATCATTATAAAAGTTATAATTTTCTGTATTAATTAAAATATGTCTAAAGTTATATAATTTATATTGAAAATCGTCTATGTCTTCTAAAGTTCTTATACAATTTAATTCTGTATTAAAACAGTTTAAGATTATAATGTTTTGTGTTTCAAGTGTTTTTTCGAATATAATCTTTTTCAAGTTATCTATTTTATCTTTGATATTTTTCACTTTTTTAATACTTTTAAATTGTTCTGTAAAAAGTGAAAATTTATATATTTCAGCTGATAGTTTTGTTTCATATTCACAAATTAAATCAAAGTTATATTCAATTTCTGAATATGTTTTAGCACTAGTTTTAGCAATAAAAGTATTTTTAAATATATCATCACTGTAAAGAGTGCTATGATATAATGGATAAGTTCCTGTAAAATAAATCATTTCATTAAGTAAAGCTGTTTGAATAGGATAAAAATCAGGACTTTCTGTTGATAATTCCATATTATAATATTTTACATGGTCAAGTTGTGAATTTGTAGCAATAGAAGCCATATGTTGAACAGCAGCTTCATTTAGTGCCATACCATTATTAGCAGTACCTTGCATATTATAAAGACCAAGACGTAATAATTTACCACGTTTATTTTTTACTTCTTGAATAAAATGTAAAGATTCATGTATTGCTAATGTATTTAAATCCTCTAGATTCATATCTTTACTAAAATAAATAGAATTATTTTTATAAAAGTATTTTGCCATAGCCATATCATTTGGCATTTCTGCAATATACATATCTAATTTAGAAATAGAATCATATAAATCTTGCTTATCTATATTGTGTTCTGGAAATGATTCTGTTATTTTTTCAGATATATTGTTAGCAATTCTATTTATTTCTAAGGTATTCAATTTTCCTATTATTTTTATTCCTTCATTTTTTAAGATAGAATCTATACTCATAATAACTCCTCAAATCTTTAGTGTACATATATATTATACAACAAAAAAAGCAAATATAAATATCAACTCTATTAAGAAAATATTACATTTTAATTACAAATAATAATTATAATAATTATAAATAAATGTTATAAAAACTTAATATAAGTAAATAAATATATGTAGAGTAGAAATCTCCGTAATAAAGCGAAATAATTTAGTAGATGTGAAAGTCAGAAAGCATAGGTGTTTTACTTGATTTGAATTTTAAAAAGAGTATAATTAATATGAAGTTATTTTTGAAAGAGAGTAAAATATGAAAAAAATGTTAAAATTAAAAAAAGAAAGAATAGTATTAATATGTATAATTAGTTTTCTTTTAAGTTTACTTTTAACAGTAAAGGTTTTGGCAACAGATTTTGAATTGGAAGTTACAAAAGAATATGAAGATTGGCAAAATTTACCTGATGGAGAAAAAACGCATACAAATATGCCACAAACGTTTTCTTTTGAAATACCAAATAGTATATTGAATAAGTATGAAACGAGAAAGGTTCCAAATTTAGTAGGTTCATTAACTAAGAATAGTAATATGAATTTAACCCAAGTTTCAGCAAGTAATTTAGATAGTAGATTTAATTTAGCAGATAATTTAGACATGAGAGTAGAAAATCAAGGAATTACAAATGAATGTTGGGCATTTTCAATAATAAAATCTATGGAAACAAATATTGCATTAAAGAATGGTGAAAAAGAACTAAAGAACTTTTCTGAAAGACATATGGATTATTCTTTAATAAAAACATTTAATGATGGAATAAATAAAAATGGATTGAATAGAGAAGCAGGAAATGGTGGACTACCTATAATGGGATTAGCTTATCTTACAAATGGACAAGGAGCAGTATTAGAAGAAGATATGCCATTTGAAAATAATATGGATAAAATATATCTAAATGATATAAATAAAAAAAATAATACAATAGCTACTGATTATTTAGTTATTCCAGGAATAATTAAAAACTATAAGAAAGATAGAAATGGAAATACATTAAGTGTTACTTATTCTGATACAGATGGAAATATATACTCATCATCAGAAGTATCAGCAATTAGAAATATTATAAAAGAACATTTAATGAAAAATGGAGCAATTACGGCATTTACAGCTGGATCAAAATCTCAATTTTATAATAATTCAGAATCTATATTTGCTTCAACAGCATATAATTGTAATGATACATCAATAATAAGAGACCATGGAATAACAATAGTAGGATGGGATGATAATTATTCAAGAGATAATTTTAAAGAAGGAACAAAACCATCAACAGATGGAGCATATATAGTATTAAATTCATATGGAAATAATGTATTTGGAAATGGATACTTGTATATATCATATGAAGATTGTTTAATAGAAAGTGAATTATATGGAATAAGTTCAACATCTAGTGTAGATTATGATAATTTGTACCAACATGATAATTTTGGAGGTGTTTTAAAATTATCAACAGAACAATCAAAAACAGGATATTTTGCTAATGTATTTGATAGAGATCCATCAAAAAATGAAACATTAAATAGTGTAGGTGTTACTGTTTGTGATTATTCAAATGTTGAAATCTTTGTAAATCCAAATAGTAATAGTTTAGATACAAAAGATCTAATAGAAGTAGGAAAATCAACAAATATGTTAGAGCCTGGATACCATAGAATAAATATATTACCAACTATATTAAATGGGAATGAGTTTGCAATAGTAATAAAGCAAACAGCTGTGCAAAGTGAAAAATTTAGTTTTGAAATAGAAGCCAATGTTCCAAATTCAGCATATAGTATGGTTACATCTGATCATAAAAGTTATGTGTCATTTGATGGAAAATCATGGACAAATCTTGCATCATTAAGTGTATCAGGCATAGACATGTCAAAAGCAGATGTATGTATAAAAGGTTTTACAACAGAAAGTGAACAGTCAAATAATCCTAATATAGATATAATTTCATCAAGAACTTATAAAATTAATGATGGATACATATTAAATATTAGTCATGATACTACAAAAGAAAAGTTATTACAAAATATTACAACATCTTTAGACCAAAATATATTTGATGAAAATGGAAATGAAATTTTAAATAACAATGAAATTATAAAAAATGGAATGAAATTGAAATTATCTGATAATTCTGAATATATATTAATTATAAGAGGAGATACTAATTGTGATGGAAAACTAAATTTAGTAGATTTGTCAAAACTATTACTTCATTATAATGAAATGCGAGGATTTGAATTAACAGGAACAGCATTAAAAGCAGCAGATATGAATTTAGATGGAGTAATAAATTTAGTAGATTTATCTCAAATAATTGTTTTATATAATTCAATATAGTAATAATGTTATAAAAATGTAACAAAAAATTACTTGATTTTTAAAACATAAATGGTTATACTTAAATAAAGGAGTGTTCATATGAAGAAGTTTTTAAAAGTTACTATTGTAGCTATATTATTAATAATTATGTGTACTAATATTGCAAATGCTCTTAGTTTTACAGCTACAATGACGCCAAGCAGTTCAAATGTTGATCCATCAACTGAATTTACAATAAGAATAAAAGTTTCTAACTTAGATGTTGGTCCAAACGGAATAAATTCTTTAAGTGGTATATTAGAATATGATGAAAATGTATTTGAAGAATTAAATGAAAGTAGTTTTGAAGCTTTAAATGGTTGGGGAAGTCTTGCATATAATAGTGAAACAAAAAGGATTACAATAATGAAAGCATCTTTTGTTAAAACAGAAGAACAAGTTTTCCAAGTAACATTTAAAACCAAAAGCGATTTAGAAGAAGGAACATCAGGACAAATTCAATTTTCAAATATTAAAGCAGCAAATAGTGCAGAAGAAATAGGTGCTTCTGAAATTACAACAACAATACACATAGGAGAAGGAAGCGTAGAAAATGAAATTGATGATGAAAATAATGTAAAAAAGAATAATCAAAATACAAACACAAATGGAAATAGACTTATAATTCCTACAAATAATACAGTAAATAACACAACAAATAATTCTATAAATAATGTAAATACAAATAAAGCAATACCAGGATATGTAAATCAAGAAAATTCAACAAATGAAGATATACCTTATACAGGTATAGAAGATACATTAGTATATTTAATAGGAACAGGAATTATTATAGCAGTTGTATCTTATATAAAATTTCAAAAAATAAATAAAGATATAAAATAGTAATTATTAAAGTAGAGCAACTTGAAAAAAGTTGCTCTTTTTGTGTTATAGTAAAATGTTCTAAAATATACAATAGAAAAATGTATATCAACATTTATAAAAATATTTGAAAAATGAAATATGATAATATATAATAAAATTACTAAAAATTTAAAGGATGTAATAAATGAAACTAATAATAACGGAGAAACCATCAGTAGCAATGGAATTTGCAAAAGTGTTAAAATTAAATACTACACGAAAAAATGGATATATAGAAGATAAAGATTGGATAATTACATGGTGCTATGGACACTTAATAACTATGAGTTATCCAGAAGTATATAATGAGGACTTAAAATTTTGGAGATTAGACACATTGCCATTTATACCAAAAGAGTGGAAATATGAAGTTATATCTGGAGGAATACAAGCAAAGCAATTTGAAATAGTAAAATCATTATTACAAAGAGAAGATGTAACAGAAATATATAATGCAGGGGACTCTGGACGAGAAGGAGAATATATACAAAGATTAGTATTTATGATGGCAGATCCTAATCCAAAAGCAGAAATGAAAAGAGTATGGATAGACTCACAAACAGAAGAAGAAATACAAAGAGGAATAAAAGAAGCGAAAGATTTAAGAGAATATGATAGTTTATCAGATTCTGCATATTTAAGAGCAAAAGAGGATTATTTGATAGGTATAAATTTTTCTAGATTATTATCAATAATATTTGGGAGAAGAATAGCAAAAGATATAAATGAAGAAAAAGTATCAATTTCAGTTGGTAGAGTTATGACATGTGTTTTAGGTATGGTAGTAGCAAGAGAAAGAGAAATAAAAAATTTTGTAAAAACTAAATATTATAAAATAATAGGGAATTTTGGAGATGATGAGTCATACTTTAAAGCAGAGTGGAAGGTTACAGAAAAATCAAAATTATATAATAGTAATTTATTATATAATGAAAATGGATTTAAAAAAGAAGAAAATGCAAAAAAATTTATAGATACTTTAAAAGATAAAAAAGCAATAGTAACAGAATTAAAAAAATCAAAGCAAAAGGAAAATGCACCACTATTATTTAATTTAGCAGAAATTCAAAATGAATGTACAAAAGTTTTTAAAATAAAACCAGATGAGACACTTGAAATTATACAAGAATTATATGAAAAAAAATTAGTTACATATCCAAGAACAGATGCTAGAGTATTGTCATCAGCAATAGCAAAAGAAATAGGAAAAAACTTAAATGGTTTATACAGAAATTTTAAAGATGAAGAAATAAGTATATATATATCTAAAATGATAGAAGAAAAATTTAGTACAAATCTTGTAAAAACTAAATATGTAAATGACAGTAAAATAACAGATCACTATGCAATAATACCAACTGGTCAAGGGTTAGAAAATTATGAAAAATTATCACAGTTAAAAAAAGATGTATATAAACTTATAGTAAAAAGATTTATAGCAATATTTTATCCACCAGCAGAATATAATAAAGTAAATTTAAGCTTAGATGTTGAAGGAGAACAATTTAATAGTAGTGGTAAAGTTTGTATAAAACAAGGGTATTTAGAAGTTCTAAAAAATAGAATTAAAAATGAAGAAGAAAAAGATTTAGATATACTTACAAATTTAAAAAAAGGACAAGAAGTAAAAGTATTAAAATATGAAACAAAAGATTCAGAAACATCACCACCATCAAGATATAATTCTGGAGGAATGGTTTTAGCAATGGAAAACGCTGGTAAACTAATAGAAGACGAAGAATTAAGAGAACAAATAAAAGGAGCGGGAATAGGGACATCAGCAACTAGAGGAGAAATAATAAAAAAGTTAGAAAGAATACAATATATTCAAATAAACGCAAAAACACAAATAATTACACCAACAATAAAAGGAGAAGCAATATATGATATAGTAAATAAATCAATTCCAGATATGCTTAACCCAAATTTAACAGCAAGTTGGGAAAAGGGCCTAGATATGGTTGCAAAAAAAGAAATAGAACCACAAATTTTTATGGATAAATTAGAAAAATACATAAATTCAAAAATTGATAAATTAGTTTTAAAATAATTTAAAATTAGAACTTTTTATGTAAAATTCTCATAATATGTAGCATTAGATATTATGAGGAGGAATGTTTATGTATAAATACATAATTAAAGGTGGAAAAAAACTACATGGTGAAGTAGATGTATCTGGATCTAAGAATGCAAGTTTACCAATACTTGCAGCAACAATAATAAGTGGAAAAACGACAAAGTTATATAATGTACCAGATATAGAAGATGTTAGAATTACACTTCAAATTTTAAAAGAACTAGGATGTAAAATAAAAAAAGAAAAAAATAGAATAATCATAAATTCGAAATACATGACCAAAACAACAATTTCGGATAATTTAATGAGAAAATTAAGATCATCAGTAATAATTGCAGGTGCTGTTATTTCAAGATTTAAAAAAGTACAATTTTCATATCCAGGAGGTTGTGATATCGGTTCAAGACCAATAAATTTACATTTAGAAAATTTTCAAAAAATTGGTATAAAAATTGATGAAAATAGTAGATATATTGAATGTAAATGTGATAAAATAGAAACGAAAAATATAGAATTAGATTTTCCAAGTGTAGGAGCAACAGAAAACATAATACTAGCATCAGTGCTTGGAGATCATGAAATAGTGATTAATAATGCGGCAATGGAACCAGAAATAATAGACTTAGCTAACTTTTTAAATAGAATGGGAGCAAAAGTATATGGAGCAGGAACAAATATTATAAAAATAAAAGGAGTAAAAACTTTAAAAGAAATATCATATAAAGTAATGCCAGACAGAATAGAAGCAGGAACATTACTGATTGCAGGAGCAATAACAGGAGGCATGATAAAGATAAATCATGTAGTTCCAGAACATATAAGTCCTGTATTAAATAAATTAGAAGAAACTGGTTGTGAAATAAAAATTACAAATAATTCTATATATTTAAATGCAAATAAAAGACTAAAAGCAGTAGATATAAAAACAATGCCATATCCAGGATTTCCAACAGATTTGCAACCATTATTTTCAACATTGCTTACAACATGTAATGGAACATCAATAGTGAGTGAAAATATTTTTGAAAACAGATTTAAATTCATGCAAGAAATACAAAGAATGGGAGCCAAAGTAACTATTGAAGGTAAAACAATGATAATAAAAGGTGTAAGAAAATTACATGGATCAGACTTAGAAAGTACAGACTTAAGAGGAGGAGCATCAATGGTATTAGCTGGATTATCAGCAAAAGGAACTACAAGAGTAAGTAAATTACAATATGTACTAAGAGGATATGAAGCTTTAGATAAAAAACTTAATGAATTAGGAGCAGAGATTATTAGAGAAGAAGAGGGTGAATAAATTTTGGATGATGAAATATTTATAGGAATAGACACAAAAAGTAACTCTAATAAAAAAAATAAAAATATACCTCAAAACGGAAAAACTACCAAAAAGAAAAATGCAAATAGAACACCAAATAATAAAAAAACAAAATTATTTGGAATTATAAGTATTTGTACTATATTAATAGTTATTATTTTTGGATCTAGTTTATTTGATATAAAAGAATTTGAAATAATTGGTAATGATCGAATATCAGATGAAATGATAATTAGTTTATCTGGATTAGAATTATATAACAATATATTCAGATTTAATAAGTCATCAACAATAAAAAAAATAAAAGAAAACTCATATATAAAAAAAGTAAAAATATCAAGAAAATTACCATCAAAAATTCAAATAACAGTTGAAGAAACAACACCAAAATATATGCTACAAATAGCAGATAGCTATGCATATATAAATAATCAAGGATATATTTTAGAAATATCAACTGAAAAATTGCAAATTCCTATATTAGAAGGAGTACACACAGATATATCTAATGCAAAATCAGGAGATAGAATTAATATAGAAGATTTAAAGAAAATGGATATGGTAATAAAAATTTATGAAACAGCAAAAAGTAATGGGCTAGGAAATTTGATTACTAAAATAGATATTTCAGATGATAGAAACTATAAAATATTAATGGAATCAGAAGGGAAAACAGTATATTTAGGAGAAGGTCTAGACTTAAACACAAGAATATTATATTTAAAATCTATATTAGAAGCATCAACAGGAAAAAATGGTGAAATATTTTTAAATGTAGACTTAAATTCAGAAAATGTATTTTTTAGACCTAGTAGTAATTAATAAAACATATGGAGGTAGAATATAGTGAACAAAGAAAGAAAGTTAAAAATATCTTTTTTATTAGGAATAATGTGTATGTTTTTAACATTAGGAATAGTAATTCAAATTAATACAGTAAAAAACAGTACAACAACAGTAGGTAAAACTCTAGTAGAAAATGAATTAAGAGATAGTGTTTTAAGATGGAAGCAAAAATATGAAAATTCATATATAAATTTAGATAATAAAGAAAAAGAATTAAATAAACTAAGAGAGAAAGCATCAAGTAAAAATAGTAATTATACTGATTTAAGTAGTAAATTAGAAGAATATAATTTGTTGTTAGGAAATTCAGAATTAACAGGAAAAGGAATAATAATTACATTAAAAGATGGAGATAGTTCAATATTAAAAGGAGATGCATCTAATTACATAGTACATGATGGGGACTTATTAGAAGTAGTAAATGCATTAAAAAATGCAAAAGCAGAAGCAATATCAATAAATGGTCAAAGAATTGTTAGTAATACAGCGATTAGTTGTGTAGGAAATGTAATAAAAGTAAATGGAGAAAAAATAGGAGCACCGTTTGTAATAAAAGCAATAGGATTACCAACTCAATTATATGGATCTTTAACTATGGCAGGAGGATACTTAGATTTTATAAAAGGATATGGAGTTCAAGTTGATGTGCAAACAATTGAAAAAGAAACAATAAATATTCCAAAATATAATGGTATATATAAATTTGAACATGCAACAATTTTTGAATAGAGGTGAAAAATTTGAAGGGAAAAATTACAATGACAATATCCATAGCATGTACTGCATTAATTTTAACAATGATTATGTTTACACAGTTTAAAACAGTAGATAAAACAGATATAACAGCAATAGAAACGATGAGAGAAACAGAATTAAGAACAGAACTTGCAGATTGGAAAGAAAAAAATGAAGAAATAGAAGAAAAAATAGAAGAAACAGAAAGCAAAATAAAGGAATATAGAGATGAATTAGAAAATGATGAAAACAGTTTTAAATTATTAGAAAATGAAGTTAAAGAGGCAAAAGCATATGTTGGATATACTAGTTTAAAAGGTGAAGGAATAACAGTTACATTAAAAGATACAGATATGGAAATAAGATATTCAGATTTATTAAATTTAGTAAATGAACTTAATGCAGCAGGAGCAGAAGCAATATCAATAAATGGTGAAAGAATTGTTTCAATGTCAGATATATCAGTAGTAAATAATGCAATAATACTAGTTAATGCAAATAGAATCTCTAGTCCATATGTAGTAAAAGCAATAGGAGATAAAAAGTATTTTGAGAGTGCTTTAACTATTAAAGGTGGATATATAGATACTATTAAAGTTGATGAAAGAGAAATTGAATATAATATTGAAAATAATATAGTTATTCCAGCATATGAAGATGAACAAACACTTAAACATGCGACTAAAAAGGCTCAAGAATAATTATAAAATTACTTATTAAACTTTAATTTATTAAATATAAAAATATGAAAAATAATAGGAGGAACAAAAATGATATATATTGCTATAATTTTAGGATGTATAATTGGAGCTGTAATTGGATCATTTGCGCCAGTAATTCCATATACATATTCTAGTTACTTATCAATAGCCATAGTAGCAGCATTAGATACTGTATTTGGAGGAATATCATCTGTACTAAAAGGAAACTTTGACTTAAAAATATTTTTATCAGGTTTTTTTGGAAATTCAATTTTATCAATAGCATTAACTTATTTGGGAGAAAAATTAAATGTAGACATTTATTTAGCAGCAATAGTAGTATTTGTTGGAAGAATGTTTATGAATTTAGGTATAATAAGAAGATATTATATTGATAAATGGGTTCGTGAAATAGAGAAAAAGAATAAAAAAGAAAAAGTTGAAATAAATAATGCAAAATAAAATTATAATTAATTTGGAGATTTAAAATGAAAAAAATAAATGTAGCAATAATTATAATTTTTATAACAATATCAATATTTATAGGTAGTCATCATGAGCCTTGGGCAGATGAAGCCCAATCATGGTTAATAGCAAGAGACGCAAATGTAAGTGATATAATTTGGAATATATCTAGATATGAAGGAACATTTCCACTTTGGTTTTTAATATTAAAAGCTTTTATAATATCAGGATTACAATATAAATATTTATATATAATACCCATAATTATATCTTCGATTGGATTATGGGTATTTTTAAATAAAACTCAAGTTCCTATTTATATAAAAATATTATATCCATTTACTTTTTACATATTTTATCAATATACAATTATAGCAAGAAGTTATTGTTTATTATTTTTAGCATTTTCATTATGGATGGTAACATATAAAGATAGATTTAATCATTCTTTAAAATATATATTAAATCTTATATTTTTTTCTTTTATAAGTATGCATGGAATGTTAATAGCATTAGGTTTTACAGCAATGTTTTTAATAGATATATTTAAAAGAAAAGAATTAAAGCAAAATTTGATATATTTTTTATTAATAGGTTTGGTAAATTTTATTGAAATTATTATATTATTATTGCCTAGTGATTTATATATGTATGTATCAGTAACAGGAAGTATAGTAAATAATATATTAATAATTATTAAAAATATTATTTTAATAGATAATATTTTTATTGCAATATATAATTTAATTTCATTAGTTTTATTGATAATTATATTATTTTCTACTTTTAAAAAAAGTAAAGATATGTTTATAATAGTTTGCTTATTAATTCTATTTATACTATTTATTAGATTTGCTCCACATCATTTAGGTATATTATATTTATCAATAACTTTTGGTTACTTAGAAAGTTATGAAAGTCAAACAGTAAAAATTAAAAAAATATTTGCAATATTATTAATTTTGCATCTTTTATATACAATTCATTCAGGAATAAATGATTATTTAAAACCATACAGTGGTTCTAAAGAAATGTCAAAATATATAGAAGAGATGAATTATGAAGAAATGGAAATATATGCTTTTGGATATAATAATGTAAGCATTTTACCATATTTTGATAAAAATATATTTAGTAATTGGGAAAACATGACTTATTATAAATGGAGCATTAATAATAAAGATTGGTATAATTATTGTAATTTTAAATATATTGATAAATCAGAATTTAAGGATTTTCCTAAATATATATTAATAAAATATGATGATAATATGCATATTTTAAGAATAATAGATTATATTGAAAATACAAAAAAGTATGAAATTGATTACATGGCAAAAGGCTATCAATTTTTCAAAAATTTTTATAGTGAAAAAGAAGATTTTATTTTATATAAATTAAAATAATATAGAAAATCATATATTTTAAATAATAAAAGTATAAATAAAGAAAAACAAAATGAAAAATTAAATACAGAAGAAATTAAAAAATCTACTAGAAAAGAAAAAAAATTATACAAAAGATATTTCAAAAAATCAAAGACATAATTTCAAGAAAATGATTAATAATAAATATAAAATACTTACTCAAATATAAAAAATGAGTAAGTATTTTTAAGAAGAAATAAGTCAAAAAATATATAAAATATATTGAATATGACAAAAAAATATTATATAGTATGGGCTATATTCAAAAATTTACAAGAATAACAAAAACATTACATTTTAATTACAAAAATATATCATTTTTACTTGACTTTTTACTAAAAATGTAATATTCTTATCCCATAAGATTTTAGAATAAAAAATAATGGAGGAATTAACTTTGGCAATAGGGGATATAATTGTGGGCATAGATATTGGAACCTCTAAAGTTAGTACATTCGTTGGCGAAGTTAATAATTTCAATCAAATTGAAATTATATGTAGTACAAGTAGTAGATGTTCAGCAATGCAAAAAGGACGAATTGTAGACGAAGAAGAATTAAGTTCAGCAATAGCAAAAACAATAACAGAAATTGAAGAAATTTCAAGTTTACAAGTAAATTCTGCTTATACAACTATACCTGGTAAGTATATAACAATAGTGCAAAACAGTATCGTAAAAGACGCAAAAGACAAATTATCTGGAATATCAGTAAAAGATGTTGCATCAGCAATCATACAAGTAAGAGATATAGAAATCCCGGAAGATAAAGTATTAATAGATATAGTACCAGACAAATTTATCCTAGAAGATGGAAAAGCTGTAGAAGATCCAGTAGGTCAATTCAGTAGTAATTTTACATTAACAGCACAAATTATATTAGCAGAAAAAGAATATATAAAACAGTTAACCTCTGTATTTAAAAAAGCGGGACTAGAAATAGATGGAGTAGTACCAATATCATTAGCTGAAAGGAACTTAGTATTAGACACAAATGAATTAACAGACAATGTAATGGTACTAGACATAGGAGCAGGAAACACAGAAATAGGAGTTTTTAACGGATCAACATTTGTTTATACAAATACTATATCACTAGGTGGAGATAACATAACAAGTGATATATCATATGTATTAAATATATCAACAGAAGAAGCAGACAAACTAAAAAAACAATATGGTTTAGCACTAAAATCTTTTATAGATAATGACAACAATATAGTATTAAACACATGTAAAAGCATGGATTCAAAAAACATGACAATAAAAAGTTCTGAACTAATAGAAATAATCGAAGCAAGAATAGAAGAAATGTTCACACTTGTTAATAAAGATATAATTTCAAATGGAGTAAAAAACAATATAAACAATGTAATATTAACAGGTGAAGGAATTATAAATATAAATAAAAGTGATACATCAGGAAGAATAATATTAAATATACCAGTAAAAATTTCTACTGGAAGACTAATAAGCACAGTAAAATCAACATATAGGGTTAGTTATGCATTAGTAAGATATATAGCAGCAAGACCTTATGCAAAAACAGTTTCTAGTAGTATATCAGTAAAAACAGAAAAAAATCTACTAAAAACAGTTATAGAAAAAGTAAAAGATTTTTTCTATTCATAAAACAAGTTTTTAATTTTTAATATAGAGTATAGAAGGGGGAAGTAATCTTATGATTATGGATGAGAACGACTTGAATTATATGATGGATGGAACAGCAACAATTAAAGTAATAGGTGTTGGGGGAGCAGGAAATAATGCAGTAAACAGAATGATAGAAGCTGGAATACGAAATGTTGAATTCATAGCAGTCAATACAGATAGACAAACACTAAACGAATCAAAAGCAGGATCAAAAATACAAATAGGAGAAAAACTAACAAGAGGATTAGGAGCAGGAGCTAACCCAGATATAGGAGCACAAGCAGCAGAAGAAAGTAGAGCAGAAATAGCAGAAGTTCTAAAAGGAGCAGATATGGTATTTGTTACAGCTGGAATGGGAGGAGGAACAGGAACAGGAGCAGCTCCAATAGTAGCAGCAACAGCAAAAGAACTAGGAATATTAACAATAGGTGTTGTAACAAAACCATTTACATTTGAAGGTAAAAAAAGACTAGCACAAGCAGATAGAGGTGTAGCAAGTTTAAAAGGAAAAGTAGATACTCTAGTTGTAATACCAAATGATAAGTTATTACAAGTAATAGACAGAAAGACATCAATGGTAGAAGCTTTTAGAATGGCAGATGATGTATTAAGACAAGGTGTACAAGGTATATCAGACTTAATATCAGTACCAGGAGTAATCAACCTAGATTTTGCAGATGTTAGAACAATAATGTTAAATCAAGGAATGGCACATATGGGAATAGGAAATGCTAGTGGAGAAAATAGAGCAGAAGATGCAGCAAAACAAGCAATACAAAGTCCATTATTAGAAACATCAATAGAAGGTGCAAGAGGAATTATAATAAACATTACAGGTGGAAGTGATATGGGATTACATGAAGCTAATACAGCAGCAGAACTAGTACAAAGAAGTGCTGATCCAGAAGCAAATATAATTTTTGGTACAGTTATAGATGATTCTATGGGAGATGAGATCCAAATTACAGTTATAGCAACAGGATTTGAAAAAGAAGAAGAAAGAAGAACACCAACATCTCAATATGAAAATATAGTAGCAGATGCGTGGAGAAAAAGAACTTCAAACAATAATACAACTATACAAAATAATTCTTCTAATGAATCAAATGGAGATTTAGATATTCCAACTTTTTTAAGAAAAAATAAAGGATTAGGAAATAAATAATAAATATATAACATTTTATCAAATAAAAAAAGAAATAGTCTACTTTTGTAGATTATTTCTTTTTTTCTACCTCATAAAATGACACTTTTTTTGAAAACACAGTAGTAGAATAATATTAGTATTTAAACTAAAGAAAGGAATAAAAATCGAAAACTAATGACTATATATTTAGATATTGTATTTTTAGAAAACATTGTTCTAAATTATATAATAATTTTATCAACTGCACTAATAAGTAAATCAACAATTAATATAAAAAGGATACTACTATCAAGTATGATTGGAGGCATATTTGCAATATTAAATTATATTGTTAATTTAAATTTATTTGCTAGTATTATAGTTAAGATAAGCATTTCATTAATAATGATAATAATAGCATTTAAAAGTTACAATATACGAAAAATAGTAAGGCAATTAATATTTTTCTATTTAGTATCTTTTACTTTTGGTGGAATAGCATTTATGCTTTTATTTTTTATAAATCCAAATAGCATTATAGTAAAAGATAATCACTTTGTTGGAACATATCCTATGAAAATAGCAGTTCTTGCAGGTGGAGTAGGATTTATTATTATAAGTTTAGTAACAAAGATAATAAAAGATAGAATTGCAAAAAAATTAATGATCTGTGAATTAGAAATTTTTTATAATGGAAAAACAAGAAAAATCAAAACAATGCTAGATACAGGAAACTTACTTAAAGAACCAATAAGCAAGGCAGATGTAGTAATAGTAGAAAAGGAAAGTTTAGAAGGAATTATATCCAAAGATTTATTAGAAGATATGACAGACATTTTACAAGGCAAGTTTATTGAAGATGAAAGTATACATTCCTATAAATTTAAATTAATACCATTTTCTTCTTTAGGAAATGATAATGGATTATTGGTAGGATTTAAACCAGATTACATAAAAGTATATGGTGAAGAAGAATGTGTTAGAGATGACGTATTAGTAGGCATATATGATGGGAAATTATCAAGAACTAATATGTATACAAGTCTAATTGGTTTAAATGTTTTAAATAATTCTAAAAAAGTAAAAGAAATAGTTTAAATATGAATATTTGTTAGGAGGTAATAAATTGAACTTTTTTGAAATTTTTAAATCTAAAGTAATGCAAATACTTGGAAAATATTTTTATACAGATAATGTAAACAAATTTCCGGTTTTTTATATAAAAGGAAATCAAACTTTACCACCACCACTTAATAGTATTGAAGAAGAAAAGCTACTTCAAAAGTTAATGTTAGATGATAAAGATGCAAAACAAATTCTTGTTGAAAGAAATTTAAGATTAGTTGTTTATATAGCTAAAAAGTTTGAAAATACAGGGATAGATTTTGAAGATTTAATATCTATTGGAACAATTGGATTAATGAAAGCAGTAAATACATTTAATGTTGACAAAAATATAAAATTAGCAACATATGCATCTAGATGTATCGAAAATGAAATATTAATGCAATTAAGAAGAAACACTAAAATAAAAAATGAAGTTTCAATAGATGAACCATTAAATAAAGATGGAGATGGAAATGAATTATTATTATCTGATATATTAGGAACAGATAATGATATAACTTCAAGAGCAATTGAAAATGAAGTTGATATGTCTTTACTAAAAATTGCAATAAGCAAATTAGACAGTAGAGAAAAGTATATAATGCAATTAAGATTTGGTATTGATGGAAATGGTAAGGAAAAAACACAAAAAGAGGTTGCAGATATGCTTGGAATTTCACAAAGTTATATATCTAGATTAGAAAAAAAGATAATGAATAAAATGAAAAAAGAAATAATGAGTAAGACAGGATAAAATAGTAAAGTAGAGCATCATGTTTATATGAATGCTCTATTTTTATATTACAATTGTATTAAAAAGATTGTAATTAAAAAAGATTAGATATAAAATTGTTATAATGGTAATACTATCAATTAAATATAAAATGGAGGAATTTATTTTGATTGGAAAAAAAGGTAAAAAAGAAGAAGATCTTATAGTAGATTTAGAAGATTTTGAAAATTATGATGAATTGTCTGATGAAGAAGAGTTTGAAGAAATAGAAGAAAATGAAGATGAAGAATATGAAATGATAGATGAAATTGAAGACGAATATGAAGAAGTATCAGAAGACGAATTCGAAGAAGTAGATGAAGAAGAGTTTGAAGAAATAGAAGAAAACGAAGATG
>CAOJJB010000019.1 GCA_948436975.1 uncultured Clostridium sp.
TATTAGATGATTATTTAGAAAATAGATTATTACCAACAGAAACAGGATTACAAACCAAATATAAATATAGTGTGTATTCAAGTACAAATAGAGATACATTATTAACAGAATTAACAACAACAAGCAATTGGAGCGAATTTGCAAATGGAGTAGAAGGTGCAATAGCAACAGGAGGAGCAACAAACGCAATGTTTATAGATAGTTGGAATGAAAATCCAGTAGTTAATTCAAGGAATTTGGAAAAGGAGACCGTTTATATTGATTCAACAGCAATAAGTGATCCAACAGGACTATATGTACCACACACATCAATAGTAGAGAACTGTGATAGCTATTGTTTGGCTTCGCCTTATGCTGGCAACGCTAGCAGCGTATGGAGCGTGGGCTATCGTGGTGGTGTAAACAATCGCAACTATAACTATGTAAAAGTGCGGAATACGCCCAGTAGTAAAATTACCATCAGATATCACAGGAACAATAGGAGAAACAGTAGAAATATAGTAATAAAAATAAAAGGAATAAATTTGATATATTTATATCGAAAATTTATTCCTTTTTTTATAATATTAGTTATGGTATACAAATTTATGTAATAAGTCTATTATTTAATTAATAAAAACAAGTTTCATCAATTAAAGGAATAATATTAATAGCAGGTTCTTCATAAGGATGAACTTCACGTAATTTCGAAATTACTTCTTTTACTTTATCTATATCACAGACTACTTCTAATTTTTCTTCCTCAATAAACTCTAATTTATTATTTTCACCAATATAAGGATTAGCATCAGTATTAGGCATAAAAGTACCAAAACATTTAGTAGAAATAGAACAATGAGTATAATTTCCTATAATTCCAGCACCTGCATTTAATATAGCATCTCTAACTTTTTGAACACTATCAAATGGCATACTTACAGTAATTTTAACCTTTTTTATATCAAAAATCATTTTAAACCTCCTTCTAAAATTTAATTTATAAAAATATATTATAATTATACTATAAATATAAAAAAAATAATACTTGAAAAAAAGAGCATAAAATGATATAAAAAAATAAACTAAAAATAATAATTTATTTTTTATTTAATAAAAAATCATATGGAGGAAAATATGATTAATATAAATGAAAACTTTTTAAATTTACAAGATAGTTATCTTTTTTCTACAATAGCAAAAAAAGTAGCTGAATTTCAAAAAAATAATCCAGAAAAAAAGATTATAAAATTAGGAATAGGTGATGTAACAAGGCCTATAGTACCAGCAGTAATATCAGCAATGAAAAAGGCAGTTGATGAATTAGGAAACTCAGAAACTTTTAAAGGATATGGTCCAGAACAAGGTTATGAATTTTTAAGAAAAAAGATAGTTGAAAATGAATATGAAAAAAGAGAAATACAAATAGGAATAGACGAAATTTTTGTATCAGATGGAGCGAAATGTGATTGTGGAAATATAGGCGATATATTAAGTATAGAAAATACTGTTGCTATAACAGATCCTGTATATCCAGTATATTTAGACACAAATGTTATGGCAGGAAGAAGTGGAAAATTTAACAATGAAACTGGAATGTACGAAAATATAGTGTATATACCAGCTACAGCAGAAAATAATTTTGTACCAGAATTACCTAAAAAAGTACCAGATATGATATATTTATGTTTTCCAAATAATCCAACAGGAACAACTCTTACAAAAGAACAATTAAAAAAATGGATAGACTATGCAAAAGAAAATAAATCATTAATATTATTTGATTCAGCATATGAAGCATTTATATCAGAACAAGATGTACCACATTCAATATATGAAATAGAAGGAGCAAAAGAGGTAGCAATAGAATTCAGAAGTTTCTCAAAAACAGCAGGATTTACAGGAGTAAGATGTGCATATACAGTAGTTCCTAAAGAATTAAAAGCATACACAAAAGATGGAGAAATTGTGGAATTAAATTCATTATGGAATAGAAGACATGGAACAAAATTTAATGGAGTATCATATCCTGTGCAAAGAGGAGCAGAAGCTATATATTCAGAAGAAGGACAAAAACAAATAAAAGAGAACATATCATATTATATGAATAATGCAAGAATTATAAAAGAAGGGCTTCAAGAAATAGGATATACAGTATATGGAGGAGTAAATGCACCATATATTTGGCTTAAAGTACCAAAAGGATTAACATCATGGGAATTTTTTGATAAACTTTTAAATGAAGCTAATGTAGTTGGAACACCAGGAGTAGGTTTTGGACCAAGTGGAGAAGGATATTTTAGATTAACTGCATTTGGAACAAAAGAAAATACAGTTCAAGCAATTGAAAGAATAAAAAATATGAAATAATATGAATTTTTGGGGGCTAAAGTAGATAGCCCCCGTTTTTGCAAGTTAAAATGTTATTACCAATTAATACTAAATGAATTGAATAATGATTTCATCAATCCACTAAATATAGCAAAAATTTGACAAAACAATGTGCATGCACATATTGATATAATTAGAATCATTGTACCGAATAAAATATCAAACCGGTTAGAAGACTTTAATTTGTCAACAAAGTTACTAAACTTGACAATAACAAATATAACAAATATTGATATTGCAATTTTTATTAATTGTTCTAACATATACTTTCACCTGCCCTTCAAAATTTTAGAATAAATTAATTATAACATGGAATTATAATCATATCAAAGAAAATTTAGAAATAAATAAAAAAACAATTGATTTTATGTTAATATTTTTATATAATAAAAAATATATTAAAATAAATAGGAGGATTTTCAAAAATGGCTGAAATATTAAAAGATGTATCAAGAACTTTTAATGAGTTTCTTTTATTACCAAATTTAACAGATGAAAGATGTATACCAGCAAATGTAAGTTTAAAAACACCACTTGTAAAATTTAAAAAAGGAGAAGAGCCAAAATATAGTGCAAATATACCAATGGTATCAGCAATAATGCAATCGGTATCAGGAGAAAAAATGGCAATTGCACTTGCAAGAGAAGGAGGATGCTCATTTATATATGGAGCTCAATCAATAGAAGAACAAGCACAAATGGTAAGGAATGTAAAAAAATATAAAGCAGGATTTATAACGAGTGATTCAAATGTTACAAGTAACACAACAATAAAAGACTTAATGAATTTAATAAAAGAAACAGGACACTCAACTGTTATGATAACAGAAGATGGTACAGCCAAAGGAAAATTTTTAGGATTAGTTACAGACAAAGATTTTAGAATATCTAGAGTAGACTTAGATGAACCAGTAAGTAATTATATGGTTACAAAAGATAAAGTAGTATATGCAAAAAAAGGAATTTCATTACATGATGCAAATAATTTAATATGGGAAAATAAAATAAGTTGTTTACCAATATTAGATGAAAATGAAAATTTAGACACTTTAGTATTTAGAAAAGATTATGAATCAGACAAAGAAAATCCAAACTCAATATTAGATGAAAATAAAAGATTTATAGTAGGAGCAGGAATAAATACTAGAGATTATGAAGAAAGAATACCAGCATTAGTAGATACAGGAGTAGATATGATTTGTATGGACTCTTCAGACGGATATTCTGTATGGCAAAAAAAGACAATAGAATGGGTAAGAGAAAAATATGGAGATAATGTAAAAATAGGAGCAGGAAATATAGTAGACAAAGAAGGTTTTTATTATCTAGCAGATGCAGGAGCAGACTTTATAAAAGTTGGAGTTGGAGGAGGATCAATTTGTATAACACGTGAAACTAAAGGAATTGGTCGTGGACAAGCAAGTAGTATAATGGATGTTGTTGAGGCTAGAAACGAATACTTTGAAAGAACAGGTGTATACATACCAATTTGTGCAGATGGAGGAATAGTACATGACTATCATATAACATTAGCATTAGCAATGGGATCAGATTTTGTTATGATGGGAAGATATTTTGCTAGATTTGATGAAAGTCCAACAAGAATAATAAAAAGAAATGGAACATTCATGAAAGAATATTGGGGAGAAGGATCTAATAGAGCTAGAAATTGGCAAAGATATTTAGAAGATCCTACTAAAAATAAATTAGCATTTGAAGAAGGTGTTGATTCATACATACCATATGCAGGATCCTTAAAAGACAATGTAGCAATTACAGTTAGCAAAATAAAATCTACAATGTGTAACTGTGGAGCAATAACAATACCAGAATTACATCAAAAAGCTAGATTAACAATAGTATCAAGTGTAAGCATTAAAGAAGGTGGAGCTCATGATGTAGTACAAAAAGAATATGAAAGTAGAGTTTAAAAGAGATAGGGAGAATTAATGAAGATTTTAGCAGTAGGAGATATTGTTGGAAAAACAGGTCTTCAAAAATTAAAAGAAACATTACCACAAATAGTGAAAGAAAATAATATAGACTTTATAATAGTAAATGGTGAAAATGCAGCAGAAGGAATGGGAATTACAGAAAAAATGTATCAAGAAATATTATCATTAAATGTAAATGTAGTAACAATGGGAAATCATACATGGGGAAAAAGGGAAATATTTAATTTTATAGATGATAAGCAAATTATTAGACCAGCCAATTATCCAAATAATAATCCAGGAAAAGGATATGACATATATGAATGCAATGGAAAATCAATTTGTGTAATGAATTTAATAGGAAGAACAACAATGCCAGTTCTTACAGAAAATCCATTTTTAATAGCAAAAGATATAATATTAGAAATAAAAGAAGCAGTTGATATTATAATAGTTGATTTTCATGCAGAAGCAACAGCAGAAAAAATTGCTATGGGATATTATTTAGATGGAGATGCAACAATAGTATATGGAACACATACACATGTTCAAACAGCAGATGAAACAATATTAGAACAAGGAACTGGATATATTACAGATATAGGAATGACAGGACCAAAAAAATCAGTTATAGGAATGGATGTACAAGCTTCACTAAAAAGATTTGAAACATCATTACCTGAAAGATATAAAATAGCAGAAGGAAAAGCTAAATTTAATAGCTGTTTATTTGAAATAGATGATAATACTAATAAAGTAAAAAGAATTGAACGAATTAATAAATAAAAAAAAGCACAATTATTATAAAATTAAATAATAATTGTGCTTTTCTGTTTAAAATGCAAGACCTTTTTGTAATAATTTTAAGTAGGATAATATATATTTTGACATAAAATGACAAAAACTATCAAAGCACTGAAAACAGTGTCGAAGAAAGACATACGAAACTCCAAAAACTTCATTAAAAATTATAGACACAACCATAAAAACGATGTAAAATGATTTAGTCGAAACACAAGATAAAATAAAAATAATAGGAGGAAGAAAAATGGAAGTTTTAAAAATTTCATCAAAATCAAACCCAAATTCAGTTGCAGGAGCAATAGCAGGGTTAGTAAAAGAAAGTACAAAAGCAGAAATGCAAGCAATAGGAGCAGGAGCTTTAAATCAAGCAATAAAAGCAGTGGCAATCGCAAGAGGTTTTGTAGCACCATCAGGTGTAGATTTAGTATGTATTCCAGCATTTGCTGAAGTTCAAGTAGAAGGTGAGGATAGAACAGGAATAAAACTAATTATTGAATCTAGAAAATAATAAATATTAAAATTTATTTATATATAGATGCTAGTTTGTAAATAATTATTGTTAAATAATTATTTATGAAAAATTAGCATCTTTTTTTAATTTTCATATTGAAAATATAAAAAAAATAATATATTATTGTTCCGTAGAAAGGTAATAGAAATGAGAAATAATAATTTTTTTAAATACATATTTGCAATAGTAGTAGTATTTTTAGTTGGTTATACAATATATGTAATAGTTCAAAATAAAACTGATACAATTGAAGAAAATCCAGATCAAACATCTACTCTAACAAATATTCAAACGGATTTAAGGTTAGCAATTTCAGAATTAGACACTATTAATCCATTACGTACAAATAACAGAAATGTTCAAGAAATAACAAAAATTATATATGATCCATTAGTTAGTTTAAATGAAAATTATAAGCTTGAATATTGTTTAGCAGAGGAAATTGCTAAATCAGATGACTTAACTTATGTAATAAAGCTAAGAAAAGGAGTATTGTGGCAAGACAATAGTAATTTTACATCAGAAGATGTAAAATTTACAATAGACCTAATAAAAAGTGGGATAAGTCCAATATATTCAGAAAATTTAAAATATGTAGAGAGTGCAGATATAATAGACAGCACTACTATAAAAATAAAACTAATAGAACCAATATCATTTTTTGAATATAATTTAACATTTCCAATAATGTGCCAAAAATATTATATAGATGAAGATTTTTCAACAAGTGAAAAAATTCCAATTGGAACAGGAATGTTTAGAATTGCTGAATTTAGTAGTAATATAATAAAATTATTACCAAATGAAATTTATTGGGATATAAATAGAAAACCAATGGCAACAGAAATAAATATAAATTTGTATAATACAATAGGAGAATGTTATTCAGCATTCAAAAATGGAGAAATAGACGTATTGACAGTAAAAGTAACAGATATAGAAACATATATAGGCAACTTAGGCTATAATAAGATAGAATATAAATCAAGAGAATATGATTTCTTAACTTTTAATACATCAAATGAACTACTTTCAGATCCAGCAGTTAGAAAAGCTATAAGTTTAGCGATAGATAAAAATACAATAGTAGCATCTTGCCTAGGAAAAGGTTATACCCCATCTAATTTTAGTTTAGATATGGGCAATTGGCTTTATACAAAAGATTTAAATGTTAGTATAGACACAGAACAAGCAGCCCAAATATTGAATAATGCAGGATGGGAACGTACTAGTAATTCATGGCAAAAAAGAGTAGAGGGAAAAACAATAAGGTTAGCATTTTCATTAACAGTAAATACAAATAATCAAAATAGAGTAAAAGTTGCTGAAAGTATAAAAGAGCAATTATCAAATTTTGCTATACCAGTAACAATAAATTATTATTCTTTTGAAAGTTATAAAGATGCTATAAATAATAAAAATTTTGAAACAGCAATATCAGGAATAAATTTAGGATATTCACCAAATTTGAATACATTTTTTGGAGAAGGTAATATAGCAAATTATAATAATGAAGAAGTCATAGAAATAATGAATATAGTATCAAACACAACAGATGAGAATATATTATATGAAAAATATGCAAGATTATATGATATTTATTTAGAGGAAGCCCCATATATAGGTTTATACAGAAATACAAATATAGTAGTTTACAATCAAAGTTTAGTAGGAAACATAACAGCAAATGCATTTAATATTTATCATAATATAGAAAAGTGGTATAGAAGATAAAAACAAAAAAGTGTTTGTTTTAGAAAGACTAATGCTTACACAATAGCAAATATAAAAAGTTTAAAAAAATATAAAAAAAGTATTGACAAAAGAAAAATTAAAGATATAATAAGAACATAAGTTTTACAAACAAACATTTGTTAGGAGGAAAAAATAAATGGGAGATAATTCAGAAAAAAGAAAAGCATTAGATGCAGCAATGAGTCAAATAGAGAAACAATTTGGAAAAGGTTCAGTAATGAAACTAGGAGATTATAAATCAATGAATGTTGAAGCAATCTCAACAGGAGCATTAAACTTAGATATAGCATTAGGAATAGGAGGAATTCCTAGAGGAAGAATTATAGAAATATATGGACCAGAATCATCAGGAAAAACTACATTAGCTTTACATGCAGTAGCAGAAGCACAAAAACAAGGAGGAGAAGCAGCATTCATAGATGCAGAGCATGCATTAGATCCATCATATGCAAAGAAAATAGGAGTAGACATAGATAATCTAATAGTATCACAACCAGATACAGGAGAGCAAGCACTAGAAATAGCAGAAGCATTAATAAGAAGTGGAGCAATAGATATAATAGTAGTAGACTCAGTAGCAGCGTTAGTACCAAAAGCAGAAATAGATGGAGATATGGGAGATGCACATGTAGGATTACAAGCAAGATTAATGTCCCAAGCATTAAGAAAACTAGCAGGAACAATAAATAAAACAAATGCAACAATAATATTTATAAACCAATTAAGAGAAAAGGTAGGAATAATGTTTGGAAATCCGGAAACAACAGCAGGAGGAAGAGCATTAAAATATTATGCATCTGTAAGAATGGATATAAGAAGAATAGAAGCAATAAAACAAGATGGAGAAGTAGTAGGAAATAGAACAAGAGTAAAAGTGGTAAAAAATAAGGTAGCACCACCATTTAGAGAAGCAGAATTTGACATAGTATATGGAAAAGGTATATCAAAAGAAGGAAGTGTATTAGACTTAGCAGTAAGTTTAGATATTATAGAAAAAAGTGGATCATGGTTTAGCTATAATGGAGAGAAAATTGGACAAGGTCGTGAAAATGTAAAAAAACAATTACTAGAAAATCCAAAATTTATGGCAGAAATTGAAAAGAAAGTCAGAGATAACTTTAACAAAGCTTTTGAAAATGCATTAGTAGAAGAAGATGAAAAAGAAGAAATAGAAACAGAAGAATAAAAAGTTAATCTAGATTATATAACAATAATAATATATAAAGTTTAGCAAAATTATAAAGTATTAGGTATCTTTTAAGATACCTAATACTTTATAAAATAAGAGGAATAAAATGGAAGAAGAAAAAATTGATTTAAAAGAAGAATTTAGTAAATTAAATGAAAATAGTACATTAAGAGAATTTCAGGAATATACAAGAAAAATGATAAAAGCAAGAGGATTTAATGATGAAACACCTAAAGATGTAATGTTACTATTAAAAGAAGAAATAGGAGAAGTAGCAAAAGAAGTTAGAAAAATAACAAATATAAAATTAGATGTTAATAAAAACAATGAAAGAAAACTAGATAAAGAAATAGCAGATGTATTTAATATGCTAATGTCTTTATGTGTAACAACAAATATAGATTTATTTGAAGCATTTAAAACCAAAGAAGAAATCAATTTAAAAAGAGAATGGAAATAAGAATATTTAAAATAATTAAAAAGATGGAATAAATAATTATGGAATACATTAGCAAAGAGAAGTTTGAAGAAGCGGAAAAAGTAGATAAAATACGAAACAAAATGTTAAAATACATAATGTATAAAAAAAGATCAGAAGAAGAAGTAAGACAAAAATTTTCAAACGAAGATGAAAATATTATAGAAGATGCAATAGAATATTTTAAAGAAGTAGGATATATTAATGATAGTAAATATATAGATAGAGCAGTAAAAGAATTTACATCAATAAAAAATTTATCAATAAAAGAAGTATCATACAAACTTTGTCAAAAAGGAATAAGAAAAGATTTAGTAGATGAATATATTTGCAAAAATAAAGATGATATGTTAGAATATGAAATAACTTCAGCAAAAGCAATTATACTAAAAAAACAAAGAGATAATG
Source organism: uncultured Clostridium sp. (assembly GCA_948436975.1). Lineage (GTDB taxonomy): Bacteria > Bacillota > Clostridia > TANB77 > CAG-508 > Scatovivens. The sequence continues at coordinate 9,447 of CAOJJB010000019.1, forward strand.
AAGAAAAAGAAATACGAAATTACTTATATAAAAAGGGCTATATGAGTGAAAGTATAAATATAGCATTTGATGATATAAATGAGTAAAGCAGGTAAATATGAATAACAAAATAATAACATTAGAATCAAAAAAATATGAATTGAAATTAGAAAATTTTGAAGGGCCATTAGACTTATTATGCTATTTAATAGACAAAAATAAAATGGATATATATAAAGTAAGTATATCAGATGTAGCAGAACAATATATCCAATATTTACAAAAGCAAGAAGAATTAAACTTAGAAATAGCAAGTGAATTTTTAATAATGGCTTCTACTTTAATATTATTAAAATCAAAAGGATTATTACCAAAAGAAGTAGATGATGAATCAGAAATAACAGAAGAAGAATTAATTAGAAGAATAATAGAATATAAACAATATAAAGAAATAAGCAAGCAATTCAAAGAAAGAATATTAGTATATTCAAAAAGATTATATAAAAAACCAGACAAGGTAGAATTGCCAAAGCAACAATTAGAAAAAAAGTTTATAAAAGAAGACATAGTAGAAAGATATAAATTATTAATAGAAAAAAATGAGCAAAAGAAAAATGAGAATGCAAAAAATATAGAAAAGATTGCAGTATATGACACATACTCTGTATCAGATAAAGTAAAAGAAATCTTTAAAGAATTAGTAAGAAAACCCAAATTCGTATTTAATAAATTATTTTCATTAAAAGAAAAACCAAAAGCAGAAGTAGTAACAGCATTTTCAGGAGTATTAGAATTAAGTAGGAGAAATAAAATAATAGCAGAGCAAAAAGAAATATTTGGAGATATAGTAATATCAAAAAGAAAAAAATGATAATCTTGAAGAAATACTTATAATGTAAAAATTAAAATTTTACATTATAAGTATTTTTTAATACCATTAAATCTAATAAGAATAAAATATAATTAAATACAATTTTATATTGACAAATGTTATACACTGTTATATACTGTTATACACAAAGAGGTGATGAAATGAATTTTGTAATAAGCAATAACAGTGAAACTCCTATATATGAACAAATAAAAAAAGAAATAAAGAAATCTATTAGTACAAACGAATTAAAAGAAAAAGATATATTACCTTCAGTAAGGAATCTAGCAAAAGATTTAAGGATTAGTGTATTAACTGTAAAAAAAGCTTATGATGAATTAGAAGAAGAAGGGTATATAAAAACAGTACAAGGAAAAGGAAGTTTTGTAATACCAAGAAATCAAGAACTTATAAAAGAAGAACTTTTAAAAAATATTGAAAAACATATTGAAGAAATAATAAAAATTTCTAAGTTAACAGATATTAGTAAAACAGAAATTATAGAATTATTTGAATATTTATATAAGGAGGAAATATAAACATGGAAAATATACTAGAAATTAAAAATTTATGTAAAAAATATAATGAATTTGAATTGAAAAACATAAATATAAATTTACCAAAAGGAATGATAATGGGATTAATAGGAGAGAATGGAGCTGGAAAATCAACAACAATAAAAGCTATTTTAAATATAATTAATTTTGATGAAGGAGAAATAAAATTATTTGGATTAGACAGTAAAAAAAGTGAAAAAAATTTAAAAGAAGATATAGGTGTAGTATTAGATGATAGTTTTCTATCAGATTATTTAACCCCAAAAGATATAAATAAAATAATGAAAGTAATATATATAAATTGGGATGAAAAACTATATATGAACTATATAGAAAACTTTAAATTACCAAAAGGAAAAATTATAAAAGAATACTCAAGTGGAATGAAAATGAAATTAAAAATAGCAGTAGCATTATCACATCATCCTAAATTACTTATATTAGATGAACCAACATCAGGACTAGATCCAGTAGCTAGAAATGAAATACTAGATATTTTCCAAGAATTTATTCAAGATGAAGAAAATTCAATATTAGTATCAAGTCATATAACATCTGATTTAGAACATATTTCAGACTATATAACTTTTATAGATTCGGGAGAAATTGCATTAACTAAAACAAGAGATGAATTATTAGAAGAATATGGGATTGCAAAATGTAAAGAAAATGAATTTAAAATGATTGATAAAAAAGATTATATTAAATATAAAAAAAATAGATATGAATATAACATTTTAGTAGAAAATAAATTAGAATTCAAAAATAAATATAATATTGAAATAATTGATAAACCAACAATAGAAGATATAATGTTAATATATATAAAGGGGGAAAAATAAATGAATGTTATAAAAGGATTAATAATAAAAGATTTAATGAATATAAAATCATATAAAGCAACAATAATTTTTATGATATTAATTTTTTCAGCAGTCAGTTTTTTTAATGGAGATATAACAACCTTTTTACCAATATGTATTACTGTAATTTTTGGAATGATAGGAATAAGTAGTTTTAGTTATGATAATATTTCAAATGCAGATAAATTTATATTATCTTTTCCAACAAATAGAAAAGATATAGTTAAAGCAAGATACATATATATATTATTATTAACAATAATAGGATGTATTCTAGGTGTAAGTTGTGCAATGATTTTGCAAATTATAAAAAGTGGATCTTTTGAAGAAGTTGGAAATATACTAAGTACAGTAGTAGGAGCGTTTTTAGGAACTATAATGGTACAAATAATACAAATACCAATAATGTATAAATTTGGTGCTGAAAAAGGAAGAATAATACAAATGATATCTGTTATATTAATATTTTCATTTATATCAGCAATAGCAATTTTTCTTACAAAAATATTGCCATATGAATTTGAAGATCTTTTAAATATATTAATAAGTTATGGTTATATTATAATTTCAATAGTAATGTTAATTATATATATAATTTCATATAAAATATCATGTAAAATTTATTCGAAAAAGGAAATTTAATTTCTAAAATATTAATATTTGGATAATATTAGAAAAAAAGATAATAATAATTATATAAGTGAAGGTGTATTATGCTAGCAATTTTAATTATATTATTTGTTATTATCTTAATTGAAATTATTATAATAAGTTTTACTTTTTCAAATATCGTTATAAATATAGAAAAATGTGATTTTTCTTATAATGAAATAGTTTTAAAGGAATTTAATGTAAAAAATATAAATATTGTAATAAATATTTATATTTTCAAAATAGTGAAAATATTATCTATTAAAGTTTATAAAGATTATTTTGAGATTTTTAAAATAAAAATAAAATATAACTTATTAAGAAAAGTGAAAAATAATTATAATACATTATATAATGATTTTTTTATAATAATAAAAAATAGAGAAAATATTAATTTTAAATTGTTAAAACCTAAAATAAATTCATTAGATTTTAATTTAGATTTCGGAACATATAGTCAAATATTAACGACATTTTCTATACCAGCAATTTCAACATTTGTATCATTATTATTAAGTAACTCTATAACTAATTACGATATAAATACCTATAATTATAAAATTGTTCCAAGATATTTTAATAGAAATTATTTAAAAATAGAACTTAGTAGCAAATTTAGTTTTAATACTATAAATTTAATTTTATTTTTATTAAGTATTAGAAAAATATTAAAAGAAAATAAAAAACAAAAAAATAAAGTATATTAGAATATCAATTGGAAATAATACTATAAAATAGTTTGAAGAAAAGAGGTATAGTATATGAGTGGACATCCAATAGAAATTCTTATGGAAACTGCTATGAATAGTATTAAAGATATGGTTGATGTTAATACTATAATTGGAGAACCAATAGAAACTAAAAATGGTATGGTAATAATACCAATTTCAAAAGTTAGTTTTGGATTTGCGGCAGGGGGAAGTGAATTTAAAGGTGAAACAATAGATGAATACAAGAAAAAAGATAAAGAGGAAGAAGTTCAATATAGACTACCATTTGGTGGAGGAAGTGGAGCAGGAATATCTATTAATCCAGTAGTATTTGTTATAGTATCTAAAGATTCTATAAAAGTTTTACCAATAGAACATACATCAGCAATTGATAAACTTATGGATTATGTACCAGATTTAATGGAAAAAGCTAATCTAATAGTAGATAAGTCAATGGAAAATAATAATAGTGATGAGAGTAATTCAAATAAACAAAATAATAATAATAGTGATGAAAATAATACTGATTTTTCATTTACTTATGAAGAAGTTAAAGAAAAAAAACCAAAAATAAAAAATCCAGTGATGAGTAAACAAAAAAATAAGAAACCCAAAACAAATATAAAGAACTCTATTTTGGAAGAACAAGAAAAAAATGAAGAAATAGAAGAATATTTTGGCGAAGACGATGAATAAAAAAGGAACAAGCTTAAAGTGAACTAAATGGGATTCACTTTAAGCTTGTCCCTTTTTTATTATAATATAAAGACTTTTATATCTGTAAGTATTTTATAAAATTTAACTTTGGTGCTAAAAGAGTTTAGTATTGAATAATAAAAAAAATTATGATATAAAAATATAAAAGATCAATTGAAAGGAATAATAAAAATGAAAATAGAATTATTAGGAGGATGCAAGAAAGAAGAACTGGAAAAAAGAATACAAAATATTGCAGCTGCTGGAAAATTATCTAGATTTCCAGGTGATGTAATAGAAGTATTAGAGAGTTGTAATGATTATGAAAGTAATTTAAAGTTGATAAAAAGAATAATAAAAATGGGACATAAATCAATTATAGAACATGATTATTTAGTATTTGCTTTATGTGATGTTACACCAATAGTTGAACAAACATTAATAGGATATAGATTAACTTCTTTTACAGTAAAATCAAGAAGAGAAGTAGACTTTAGAACAGCTGGTTTTTATGTTCCAGAGTTTAGAAACGAAAAAAGTGAAATTCATGAAAAAAATGAAGAATTAAAAGAAGAATATAAAAATCATATGAAAATGCTATTTAATACATATGGACATATGGTAGATAAAGGAATAAATGTAGAAGATGCAAGATTTGTATTACCATATAGTTATCATAGTAATTTTATTATGGGAGTAGATGCAAGAGAATTAGAATCAATGATAATAGCTTTGAGAAATAGTAAAACAAGTAAAATACCAGACTTAAAAGAAGTCGGAGATACATTATATAAAATAGTAAAAGAAAAAGTACCATATTTAATTCCAAACTTAAAGAAACAAGAAATAGATTTGTCAACAGGTTTCGAATACTTAGAAAGTATGGAAGAAAGACCAAATATAAAAATTGCTGAAAATACAAATATGATAAGTTTTACACCAAATGCAGATGATGTTGTATTAGAAAGTTCTATTATGTATCATTATCAATGTTCAAAAGAAAAAGCAAAAACAATATTAGAAGATATGATAAAAAAAGATGTACAAGCTAGAGAGAAAATGATGTCAGAAATAATGCATAAAACAGAAAGAAGAGAATTAGAACAAGTAAGCTTTAGTTTTCAGATACCAATATCTTTATCAATACTTACACATATAACACGTCATAGAATGCATGCATTATTAGTTCCAGAATTTTTACCTATATGGGATATGAATAATTATATTACACCAGAAACTATAAAAGTCAAAGTAAATGATATATATCAAGAAGCAGTTAAGAAAAATATTGAAATAAAAGAAAAGTTTGAATCATTAGGTGTATATGAGGGAGATTTAGTATATTTTTATTTAGGAAATCAAATGTTAAATGTAATAACAACAATGACTGCTAGAAACTTACAATGGATATGTAGATTACGTTGCTGTAATAAAGCACAATGGCAAATAAGAAATGCTGCAAAAGAAATGGCAAAACAAGTAAAAGAAGTTTCTCCATTAATAGGTAAATGGTTAGGTTCTACCTGTTTAACAGATAGATATTGTGGAGAAGGTAGAGAATGTTGTGGATTGATAGATAGTTTATTAGAAGCAGATAAAAAAAATACAACAAAATAGTATTATAGAGGTTAATTATGATAGATTTACATATGCATACAAAATATTCAGATGGTTCTGATAGTGTTGAAGAAATATTGAAAAAAGCTGAAAATAAAAAAATTGAAGTAATATCTATAACAGATCATGATTCTGTAAATGCTTATTATGAATTAGATGAAAATCCAAAATTAAAAGAATTATATTCAGGAAAAATAATTACAGGTATAGAAATGATGTCTTCTTATAGAGGTGTATCAATAGAAGTTTTAGGATATGGAATAGATTATAAAAATATTAAAATTCCAAAAATAGATATAGAAGAAATACAAAAAAATATTTTAGAAAATATGAAACAAGTTTCTAAAAAATTAGGGTTAAAATATAACGAAGAAACTTATTATATAGATATAAATAATTCTGTAAAACAATATGCATCTGTTGTTATGGGAACAGAATTATTAAAATATGATGAGAATAAACAGATATTACGAAAAATAGGTAATGAATTTGAAACAACAACATTTTTTAGAGTACATCAAAGTAATAAAAAAAGTCCATTTTATGTTGATTTAACAGATTACATTACAGATATTAATAAAGCTATTTCAATAATACATGATGCAGGTGGTTTAGCTTTTTTAGCACATGGATACATATATCCATTTCAAAACAAAGATGAAGTGATAGAAGAAATTTTAAATACAACAGAAATTGATGGTATAGAATGTATTTATACGAATTTTTCTGAAAATGAAAGAAAAAAAGCATGTAATCTATGTAAAAAATATAATAAATATATGTCAGGTGGAACAGATTATCATGGGATATTAAAGTTTGATATTGAGTTAGGTAGTGGAAGAAATAATAATATGAATATACAAAAAGAACTTATTGGAGACTGGATTAGTAAATTAATGTTTTTCTAAAATATAAGTTTCTTGAATTTTACATAAAATAATGGTATAATAATGTTTATAACCAAAAGTTAAAGTTTTTATACTAAATTGGACAGTATTTTATCCAATTTAAGGACATCAGGAGGTATGTCTGTCATGAAGGAATATACATTTATGGTATTTGGAATTGGTTTTAATCCAGAAAGTATCAATCAGCTTAAAATCGGTTTTCCGAAAAAAACTAAGTTTTTGAAAGCAGAAGTGAGAGATGGTTTTTTGTATATATCTCATACATATCCAACAAAACGGAACCTAAAGAAAATTAGGAATAAGAAAATTTCATTTTTGCTTGTAAAACCACATGGAACAGTTGATGTTAGCAAGTATAAATATATTTCAACTGTTTTGTACCAAAACGCGGAATATGGTTTATGGTACAAAAAGTGTAAGAAATATGGTTTGTGGTACAAAAAGTGTAAGAAATAAAAGCAGAGGCAGGCAGAGAATATAAGAGCATCTAAAAAACCCCATAAGCAACATGCTTATGGGGTTTGGCTCCTCTTGTTGGACTCGAACCAACGACCTATCGGTTAACAGCCGAGCGCTCTACCAACTGAGCTAAAGAGGAATGTTATATTTTTAATTTTATATACACAATATATACTTTTTTGCGCTCTCCTCGCACAGCTTCACTAACGTTTCGCATACTGACGCTCTAATCGGCTTTGCCTTCAAGAGCCTCAGCATCTACCAACTGAGCTAAAGAGGAATGTTTTATTTATATTTTTATTATTTGTAATGCTGTAAAAATTATACATTAATATTTTTGTATTTTCAACACTTTTTATAAAAAAATTAATTTTATTAACATGAGTTCATAGTTAGATAAAATATACATTATTTAAAATAAAATAGTATATATTTTGTTGCTTAGGCTGGAATGCTAAACCTTAACAGCCTAAGCGATATCTTAATTAAATATTAATATGGTAGTTTGAATACTGGTATTCCACTTGAGTATGGGGCTATGTCATATTGTTGAAAGTATATGGCTATTTCGTTATCTGATATTATATAAAATTGTTGTGGATTAAATGTATTTAATACTAATTTACAGTAGTCTTCAAAGTATTGATTTGTTCCATTTTCTATTTCATGTTCAATTTGAGTGTTTATATTTTTTAAAATATCTAATATGAAATAAGGATTATTTTTATATAAGTCATTTAAAGATATTAATTTACCACATTGCATATTCCAATTTTGACTACTTCTAGTGGTTAAACCATGTGCTCCACCAGAATAAATATACTGATCAGAATAAATACTAATAATATTATTTGCATTATATGTTACATTATATGTATAAATTATTTCATATACCATAATAGGATATCCATTTGATTTATTATATTCATATAAATTTTTAGCATCTTGAAGTAAAGTATTTTCAATATAATCTTGCAGATCAAAAGCAATTTGTTTATTATAAGAATTAAATTTATTTGATATGCAATTATAATTTGCTATTTGTGGATAATTAATTTTATAAGTTAAAATTAAATTTCCATCATAAAAAAAATCATTTTCTAAAACATTATCTATAATATAAAACATGGTAATTACTTATAATCCTTTTTATAGGATTATTTCTCCTTTTTAATTAATTTATATAATAATATATGCAATAAAAATCGAAAGTGAGATAAATTAATAAAAAAGTATATTGATATAGAAAAATATGTTATAATAAAAACGAAAATTAATAATAGGGAGAAAACTATGGAATATATAGATATATATGATAAAAATGCTATAAAGTTAGATAGAAAAGAAGATAAAGAGTTAGTACATAAAAATGGATTACTTCATAAAACAATACATCTATGGATAATAAATGATAAAAATGAGTTATTATTACAAAGAAGAAGTTATGATAATAAAAGATATCCTGGAAAATTAGAAATATCAGTTGCAGGTCATATTAGAAGTGGAGAAAATTCAGTAGATGCTATACAAAGAGAAACATTTGAAGAAATAGGAATTAAGATAAATACATATTTTTTAGAATATTTATTTTCATATAAACATAAAAGAATTATGGGTGATACATACATAAATAATGAAATTTCAGATGTATATTTATATAGATATAATGTAAATATTGATGAATGTAGTTTTAATGATAAAGCAGTATGTGAACTTAAATATGTGGATTGGAAAAAAGTAGAGCAAATGTGGAAAAACAAAGATAAAGAATTAATAGATCATGAAGAACATTATGAAATTCTATTTTGCATGTTAAGAAAATATATAATAAATTAAAAATTAATTTTAATAAATTTATGATTGAGAATAAAGTTATAATGAAAGTGATAATTAGTAAGTTGTATAGGAGAAATTAAATGAGAAATGAGAAAATTATTGATAATAATGGATTAAAGAAAAGATTAAATGATTTTTGTAAAAAAAATCATTTAAGTATAGATTTATTTGAAATAGCTATAGTTGGAACAGGAAAAGGATGCGGAGAAAGAAAAACATTGTATGGACCTAGTGTGATAAAGAATGAAAAGTGTACATATGTTATTAAACTATTTTTAGAATATAATATAATTATTATTTGGAATTTTAAAAACAATCCTAATATGTCTTATCCTTATTTGACATTGAAAGAAAAATTAGATAATGGAATATGTGAAGGAGATAAGGGCTATTGTACTCATCCTAGGAAGCAATCCAAAGTGCTATTTGAAAATACAGAAGACTTTGAAAGACTATTAAATATAATTGCTGATAAAAAATAAGTAGAATAGTAAATTACAGTTAAAAAGAAGGAATTAAAATATTTTATGATGGTAATGCTTTAAAAGACACGGAAATTTAAAAGATTTATAGTAAGTTATAAGGAGAATTAAACAAATGAATGAATATATAAATTTAACTTTAGAAAACATTAATGAGGAGCATATTTGCTGTGCGATAGGAGATAAAAAACATCAAGCAGGTGTTAATAGTAAAAAAGAATGGATAAAAGACAAATTAAAAGATGGTCATATCTTTAGAAAATTAAATGCAAGAGGAAAAATATTTATTGAATATGAACCAATAGAAACAGCTTGGATTCCTATTAGTGGCAAAAACTATGAATATATTTATTGTTTATGGGTAGCAGGAAGTTTCAAAGGAAAAGGAATTGGAAAAGAATTACTAGAATATGCAATAAACGATTCCAAAGAAAAAGGTAAAAGTGGTATATGTACTCTAGTTTCTAAAAAGAAAAAACCTTTTATTGGAGAAAAGAAATTTTTTGAACATTATGGGTTTAAAGTTGTAGATACTACCCAAGATTATGAATTATTAGCATTAAAATTTGATGATAGTGAAACTCCAAGATTTAATGATAATGCTAGACTTATGAAAATTGATAATAAAGAATTTACTATTTATTATAGTAATGAATGCCCTTATGTAGAATACGAAGTAAAAGAGTTATCGGAATATGCAAAAGAAAACAATATTAATATTAACTTTATAAAAATAGATACACTAGAAAAAGCAAAAAACGTTCCTTGTGTATTTAATAACTGGGCAAATTTCTATAAAGGAGAGTTTATTTCAAATACTATATTAAATGCTAATTCATTTGAAAAGTTGATAAAGAAGTAAGATAGAGTTTATATCAGGAAAAACTATACTTACAAAATAAATAAAAAGAAATAAGCTACTAAGATTGTTTTAGAGTGCCAAATAAATAAGAAATTAGAAAGATGAGGTAAAATTATGGTACATTTAGTATATTGTGATGATAAATCAAAAGAATTAAATAAAATTTTAGATGGTAGTAAAACAATGATTATAAGAGGTGCAGCAGGAAGAAAAATACCACATAGTAGAGTATTTAAAGATAAAATACTTTATTTTATGGAAAAAGGAACAAAAAAATTACGGCAAAAGCAGTTGTAACAGACGTTCAAAACTATGTAAAATTAAGTGATGAAGAAATAATAAAAACAATTGAGGACAATAATAGTAAATTACAGTTAACTGATAAGCAAAAAGAAAGATGGCACAAAAAATGCTTATGTTTAGTTGAATTTAAAAATGTAGAAGAAATAATCCCATTGGATTTTGACCATCAAGGAAATATGGATGATTGGTTAATTATAGAAAAAATAGAAGATGTCGTTGTAGGAACAAGCATTCCTTATAACTATGAAAAATCAAGATTTTAGGAGTGATAAAAATTATGGCAATGTGGAATTCTTGACGAAGTTGTAAAAAATGTAGTGATGGCTGTTTGAATTGCTATATTCATAAAGGGGATATAAAAAAATATAAATACCAATGAAATTATAAAGACAAAAGATTTTGAAAAAACAATAGAAAAATTAAAAAATGGCAATTATAAAATGAAATCTGGAATTGTTTATTTATGTTTTTCTACAAATTTTCTTATTGAAGAAGCAGACGAGTGGAGAAATGAATGCTGGAAAATGATTAAAGAAAGACATGATTGTATTTTTGTGTTTCTAACCAAAAGAATAGATAGATTTAAAGGAGATTTAGGTAATGAAAACAAATTATATTATTATAGGTGATAGTATTACATATGGAATTGGAGATTTTGAAAGTGGTGGATGGGCTACAATGTTTAAAAATTATATTATTAATAAAGATGATTCAAAAGTATGTAACAATTATGTTCATTTAGCTGGTTTTCCTGGAGCCAAAAGTTCAGATATATTAAACAAAATTAATAATATATTACAATCATTTATACATAAGGAATTTGTAAATACAGTTGTACTTTCTATTGGAATTAATGATACACAAGTCTTTAATGGAGAGCCTAGAAATAACATAGAACAGTATAAATCCAATATAGAAAAAATCGCAAAACATGTTATAGATAGTGGATGTAATTTAATTGTTTTAGGATTAACTAGAATAGAAATTGATGAAAAATTTTTATGGAAACCAAATAAATATTATGATAATAAAATTATTTCAGAATATGATAGAAATTTGAAACTTATTTTATAATATGATTCAGAATTAAAAGAATTGTGCACCAATAGTAAGATTAAGTATATTCCAATGCAAGAATTATTAGAAAAAGCTGATTTTATTGATGGATTACATCCAAATCATAATGGACATAAGAAAATTTTTGAATATATTAGAGAAATAATATAAATATAATATAGGAGAATATTTATATGAAAAAATTTAAAATTGCAATATTTATAATAATATTTATTATACTTTTTATAGCAACAATGGTATTTTCAATATATAAATTTGAAGTTTTTAATCCTATTTCTTCTTGTTGTGGAATGTTACAAATATTATTTACAGATAAAGAATACACAGTAGTTCAAAGAATACCATATAAAGTAGTTTTAGCCAAACCAAACTCATTTGAAAAATATATGAATAAACAAGGTTTTTATGAAATAAAAGAAGAGCAAATGGGAGCTGAATTTGTATACAGTAATGGAAATAAAAAAGAAAGAGTATACAGAAGAACAAACGCATATTATGAAATTGGAGTTTGGGATAACATATATAAACAATAAAACAATTTAAAAAGGAGTTATTAGTTATGACTGAAAAGAAATTAGAAAATACTTCAATTCATTATTGGATTAATGATACAAAAATTGGAAGTTCAATAATATTTATACATCCTGCATTTGCAAATCATACTTGTTTTGATACACAATTAGATTATTTTAGAGAATATAGAGTTATTACAATAGATTTAATAGGACATGGCAAATCAATAGGAAAAGGAACAATCGAAGATACTGCTATGTATATAAATCAAATTATGGAAATAGAAAAAATTGATAAAATCAATTTAGTTGGAGTGTCTATTGGAGCGGTATTAGTTCAAGATTTTGCAAATAAATATCCAAGCAAAGTATCTTCTCTAACCTGTATAGGTGGATATGATAATAATAATTTCGATAAAGATTTACAAAAAGGTAATACAAAACAGCAAATGAAAATGATGTTAAAAGCGATATTTTCTATAAAAGCATTTGCTAAAGATAATAAAAAAATATCAGCATATACAAATGAAGCACAAGAGAAATTTTATCAAATGAATTTAGGATTTAAAAAGAGTTCATTTAGATATCTTGCAACACTTTATAAACTAGTTAATAAATATAAAACACCAAAAAGAGATTATCCACTTTTAATTGGAGTTGGAGAATATGATAATGATATGGCAAAAAAAGCATCAAGTATGTGGCATGAATTAGAGCCAAATAGTCAATATGTAGAGTTTTCAGGAGCAGGACATATAGTTAATATGGATACACCAGAACAATTTAATAAAGTTTTAAAAAAAGTAATTAGATAACTAGAAATTATAGACTTTTTAGACTTTATATGATATAATTTATAAATCTATTAAATAGGAGAAGTAAAATTTGGGAAAATTTTTTGTAAGAACTGATCAAATAGATAAAAATAAAATTATCATAAAAAATGATGATGTAAATCATATAAAAAATGTATTAAGATTAAAAACAGGTGATAAAATAAATATCTGTAATTCAGATGATAGTTCTAATTATATTTGTGAAATAGAAAACATAGAAAAGCAAAGTATAGAATGCAAAATAATAGAAGAAACAGGAAAATTAGTTGAAGGAAATGTTGAATTACATATTTTTCAAGGACTACCAAAATCAGAAAAAATGGAATTAGTAATACAAAAGCGGAACAGAATTAGGAGTGTCAGAATTTATACCTGTAAGTTTTAAAAGAAGTATAGTAAAACTTTTAGGGAAAGACGAAATAAAAAAAATAGATAGATGGAATAAAATCTCTGAAATTGCATCAAAACAATGTGAAAGAGATATAATACCAAAAGTAAGGAAAATAGAAACTGTAAAAGAAATTTGTAATCAAATAAATAATTATGATATAGTATTAGTTGCATATGAATTAGAAAAAGAAAACTATATAAAAAATGAACTAAAAAAACTAAAAAAAATAAAGAATAATTATAAAATAGCTATTATTATTGGACCAGAAGGAGGAATAGAAATAGAAGAGGCAGAGATATTAAAAAAAGCTGGAGCCAAAATAGTTAGTTTAGGAAAAAGAATATTAAGAACAGAAACAGTTGCAATGCAGGTTTCTTCTATAATTATGTACGAATTAGAAAATGGAGGAAATTAATATTGGAAAAAGCTAAACTAATGCAATTAGAAATTGAAGAGAAAAGAAAATTACCACAAACAGTAAAAGATAATATTAGTACAGAAATTTTCCAAAATATATTAGCAGCAATAATTATAGTAGCATATTTATGTACAATAAATATAATCTATTATAAACTTGCAAATAATATGTTTGAAGAATATATGAAATACTTTGCATTAGGGATTATTTTAATTACAATTATTGTTTTTGAAATTTCATATAGAAAAAATAGTTTAAAATTTTGTTTTATAGGTATAGAATTATTGATTTGTGGTGTGCTTTCATTATATATTCCTTATATATATTTACATACAACAACAGCTTTAAGATGTACAATTATGATATTACCAGTAGGATTAGTAATGTATTATGGAATAAAATCACTAATAATATTTAAACAAAAACAACTTAATTATCAAAATAATTTAAGTGATGTTAAAGAAATTTTAAAAGAAACTGAAAAAGTTAGTTATTTAGAAGAAGAAAGTAAAAAAACTTATAGAGAAAAAAGAAAAGAAGAAGAAAAAATTAGAGAAGAATTAAGAATAGAACAAAAGAAAAGAAAGCAATTAAAGTTAAAAATAAAGGAGAAAAGAGGTAGCAAAAGTTGATTAAAAGTATGACAGGCTTTGGTCGTGGAAAATATGAAAACGATGGAAGAACGTATACAGTTGAAATAAAATCAGTAAATCATAAATACACAGATATAAATGTTAGAATACCTAGATTTTTAAATAGCATAGAAGATAAAATAAGAAAAAGAATAAGTCAAGAAATATCAAGAGGAAAAGTAGATGTATTTGTTAATTTTGAAAATTATAGTAATAAAGGATCAACAATAAAAATTAATAAAGAATTAGCCAAAGAATATATAAAGGAGTTAAAAAGTTTAGCAGAAGAAACAAATATAAAATTTGACTTAAATGTTATAGATATATCAAAATTACCAGAGATATTAAAAATAGAAGATGAAGAAGATGAAGAATTAATTTCAACAGAGTTAATGAATGCAGTTAATATAGCATTAGAAAACTTTGTAGAAATGAGAGAAATAGAAGGTAAGAAATTAATAGAAGATATAGAAAGAAGAATATATGTAATACAAGAAAAAGTAGAAAATATAATAAAATATTCAAGTACACTTGTAGAAGACTATATTTATAGATTAGAAAATAGAGTAAATGAATTATTAAAACCAGGAACAGTAGATGAAGACAGACTTATGCAAGAAATTGTAATTTTTTCAGATAAATCTTCAATAGAAGAAGAAATTACAAGACTGAAAAGCCATGTATCACAATTTTTGGAATTAATAAAACAATCTTCACCAATTGGAAAAAAAATAGATTTTCTTATTCAAGAAATAAATAGAGAAGTAAATACAATTGGATCCAAAGCAAATTGTTTAGATATAACAAACAAAGTTATAGAAATAAAAACAGAAGTAGAAAATATAAGAGAACAAATTCAAAATATAGAATAATTTTATAGATTTTAGAAAAATCTAAATATAAAAAAGAAAGAGGTGTAACATGCAACTTATTAATATTGGATTTGGTAATATAGTTTCAGCTGAGAGAATAGTATCAATTGTGAGTCCAGACTCAGCACCTATAAAAAGAATTGTACAGGAAGCAAAGGACTCAAAAACAGCAGTAGATGCAACATATGGAAGAAGAACTAGATCAGTAATAATAATGGATTCAGGACATATAATCTTATCAGCAGTGCAACCAGAAACTATTGCTGGAAGAATAGATAATGGCTTAGACAATGATGAAGAATAAAATAAAATTTTAGGAGGATATTAAAATGATAGTAAAACCAACAGTAGCAGAATTATTAGATAAAGTGAATGATAACAGATATTCACTAGTAATAATGACTGCAAAAAGAGCAAGACAAATTGCAGATGGAGATATAGTAAGAACAAAAGAAAAGGATAGATCAGTAGTAACTTTAGCAGCTGATGAAATAGCAGAAGGTGTAGTAACAAAATTAAATGAAGAAGAGTAATTTATAAACGAGAGGTATTTAATATGTTAGTTATATTATCTGGAGTAGCAGGAGCAGGAAAGGATACAATAAAAAAAGAAATAGTAAAAAGAATGGAAAATGTAAAATCAATTCCATCTCTTACAACAAGAGATCCAAGAGAAGGAGATATTCCTGGGGAAACATATATTTTTTTATCTAAAGAAGAATTTGAAACAAAAATAAAAAATGATGAAATATATGAATATGATATGCATCATAATAATTATTATGGAACTTCTAAAAAAATACTAAATGAAGAATCTAAAAATGGAGTTATAATAAAAGATATAGATGTTAATGGCACTGAAATATTAAAAAATACTTTAAAAGATATTAAAATTGTAACTATTTTTTTAAGAGTACCAAAAGAAGAATTAAGAAAAAGATTAGAGAATAGGATAGACAAGCCATCAGAACAAGAAATAATTCTTCGCCTAAATAGATTTGATTATGAAGAATCTAAAATAGATTTTTATGATTATGTTTTAAAAAATGATAATTTGGAAAAGACTCTAAGTATAATTGAAGAAATTATAAAACAAGAAGTTAAAACTGAATAATATTAAATAAAGAGCTCCCCAAACCTCTCGGTTTTGGGAGCTTCTTCCAGCACGTTAGCCGACGCTGATGAGCCTGATTTATAAGTTTATCATAAATTTTTGGAATTCGTCTTTTGGACGAGATTTTAACTTTTCATAAAGATTTGAATTAAAGTCTTTAAAAAACTTCTGTTGTGGAAACCCAGCTGATACGGAGATATTAGATAGATTATCCATAGGTACACTGATATTACTTGGTGGTAAAAATATGCTTTGATCGATGCGGAAATGTTCGCTGGTGCAATAAGCTTTGTTAACAAAGAAAAAACGGAAATTTCGCCAAATCATTTCTTCTGTAGTCGGTGGTTCATTGAATTTAATGGATTTATCCTCATCTTCTTCTGCAGTCGGTGTTTTTTCACATTCAATGGATTTATTATACTCTCGGCAAATCATTTCCATGCCTTTAAGATAGCCATAATTGAAACCCCTCACCAAAAATTTAGCATCACCAAAGTACATGTTAAAAAAATTTTTGTTTATTTCGTTACATTGTCTTAGGACAAAATAAAACATATCATCGGTTTGATCTTTTGGAACTAAAATTCTATAAAGCTCTGTTTCATATATCTTTATTATTACATCAATATATTTCTTGATTGTATCAGTCCATAAATCTAGCGAATCGCATTCCAAGGTATCAGATAATGTACTACATGCTACCTTGATAATTCCTAGTGTAAAACCTGTTTCGGTTAAAAATTTATGAAGCTGTTCAGCCCCCATATCTGCATGAATTTTAAGAAGCTGCTTAAAGATATCAATTTCTTCAATTTTTGTAATGCTTGTTTCATTCTGTTTTTCGATTTGTTTTTTTATGCTGTCTAGCTGTACTTCAGTGCTTTTTAACCGAGAGATTGAAGACTCCAAAGATTTATTGAATATTGGAGTTTTTTCAGACTTAAACATATGTGTTAACATAAATATCCTCCTTTAATTTTTTTTAAAAAATCAGACTTAAGAAATAGCTTTATTAAAAAGCACAATTCTTATATGTAGTTACATTAATAATAGTATAACATAATTCTGAATTTAATACAATATAAAAAACAATGCAAAATATTCCAAAAAGTGCTAAAATATAGAAAAAACTACTTGTACTGTGAATATAAAAAAATTTTTTATATAATATTATGTAAATAAAAATTAAATCTTATTTATTTACTAAAAATAAAATTTATGCTAGAATATAAAAAGTATAAAAGGAGATAAAATGTTTGCAGAAGTTATAATTAATAGTAATGCTAAAGCTTTAAATAAAATATTTGATTATATAGTACCAATAAGTATGGAAAATAATATAAAAATTGGTTCTAGAATTTTTGTACCTTTTGGAAGAGGAAAAAAACTTGAAGATGGTTTTGTTATTAATTTAAAAGAAAATTCAGAATTTGCAAACAAAGAAATAGAAAAAATAGAAGAAGAAAATAGTTTATCAGAAGAACAAATAATACTTGCAAAATTGATGTCAAGAAAATATTTTTGTAACATATCAGATTGTATTAAATTAATGTTACCACCAGGAACAGGAGGAAAAGAATTATCAAATAGAGCAAAAGAAAAGACAGGTAATTTTGTGTTCTTAAAAAAAGAAAAAGAAGAAATTGAATTTTTAATTGAAAATGAAAAAATAAAAAGTGAAAAACATATAAGAGTTTTAAGATTTTTAGAAGAAAATGATGGTGTATATATAAGTGATTTAGAATTATTAACAGAAGTAAGTAAATCAATATTTAAAACTTTAGAAAAAAACGGATATATAGAAATAGTGGAAAAACAAATTGAAAGAAATCCATTTATACATAAAAATATAGAAAAAGACAAAGAGAAGATTTTAAATGAAGAACAAAAAAAGTGTTTTGATAGTATAAACTTTTGTATAGAAAATGAAGAGTTTTCAAAGCATTTAATATATGGAATAACGGGTTCAGGAAAAACAGAAATATATTTGCAGCTTATACAAAAAGTAATAGAAAAAAATAAAACAGCAATTGTATTGGTTCCTGAAATATCACTTACTCCACAAATGGTAGATAGATTTTTAGCTAGATTTGGAAATATAGTAGCAGTTTTACATAGTAAATTATCAATTGGGGAAAGATATGATGAATGGAAAAAAATAGCTAAAGATGAATGTAAAATAGTTATAGGTGCAAGATCGGCAATATTTGCACCAGTAAGAAAATTAGGAATAATAATAATAGATGAAGAACATGATATGTCATACAAATCTGATATGGCACCTAGATATAATGCAAAAGATTTAGCAAAATATATTGCGGAAAAAAACAAATGTCCTTTAGTTTTAGGAAGTGCAACACCTGAAATAAATACAATGTATTTAGCAAAAAATAACGAAATATCTATGTACACATTAACAAAAAGAGCAAATAATTCAAAACTTCCAAAAGTAGAAATTGTAGATTTAAGAAATGAGTTAGCAATCGGAAATAGAACTATGCTAAGTTTTAAATTACAAGATGAAATACAAAGAAATTTAAAAAATAAAAAACAAACAATATTATTTTTAAACAGAAGGGGCTATTCCACTTTTATAATGTGCAGGGAATGTGGGTATGTAGCAAAATGCAATAATTGTAATATAAGTTTAACATATCATATGAGTGAAAATAAATTAAAATGCCATTATTGTGGTTTTGAAACATCTGTTATAAAAGAATGTCCAGAATGCACCAGTAAGAAAGTTAAATATTTTGGAACAGGAACACAAAAACTTGAAGATGAGGTTCATAAATTATATCCTACTGCTTCAACTATTAGAATGGATATAGATACAGTAAGTAAGAAAAATTCTCATGAAGAAATATTAAATAAATTTAAAAATGAAAAAATGGATATATTAATTGGAACTCAAATGGTAGTAAAAGGACATCACTTTCCAAATGTAACTTTAGTAGGAGTAGTTACAGCAGATGGAAGTTTAAACTTAGATGATTATAGAGCTGTTGAAAAAACATTTCAAACATTAGTACAGGTTTCAGGAAGATCAGGTAGAGAAGAAAATGGAAAAGTTATAATACAAACTTATAATCCAGATCATTATGCAATAATTGATGCACAAAAACAAGATTATGACATATTTTATAAACAAGAGATAGAATTAAGAAAAATGTTGAATTATCCACCATTTTGCGATATAATACTAATCAGATTTACAAGTAAGAATTTACAAGAAATAAAAGCATTTTCAGAAATTGTATATAAAAAAATAAAATCAATAAAAAATCAAAATATAAATATATATAAACCAATTCCATCACCAATAGATAAAATAAAAAATAAATATAGATGGAGAATTATATTAAAATGTAAACTTACATCAAAAATATTAGATATAATAAATTATGGAATACAAGATGAAAAGATAAAAAAAAGTAAAGAAACAACTATTACTGTTGATATAAATCCAAATAGTATGAATTAGAAAGGAGTAAAAATGGCAATTAGAAATTTAAGATATGAAAATGATGAAATATTAAAAAAGCGTTCAAGAGAAATAGAAGTTATTGATGAGAAAATAAAAGAACTTGCACAAGATATGATGGAAACAATGCATAAATGGGATGGAGTGGGACTTGCTGCTCCACAAGTAGGAGTATTAAAAAGAATAATTGTAATAGATTTATATGAAGAAAATACACAATTTACATTAATAAATCCAATGATCATAAAAGAAAAAGGTACACAAGAGGTTGATGAAGGATGTTTAAGTTTTCCTAATAAATATGGAAAAGTTACAAGACCAAAAGAAGTAGTAGTTGAAGCATTAGATATAGAAGGTAAAAAAGTAAAAATAAAAGCCAAAGACTTATTAGCACAAGCTTTATGTCATGAAATAGATCACTTAAATGGAATAGTATTTACAGAAAAGGTTCATACAGGAACTTTAGAAACAGTAACACCAGAAAATAAATAAAAAAAGGTTTATAGATTAACCATAAAATCTAAATAAATATATTAAGGAAATTTAAATGAAAATTCTTTTTATGGGAACTCCAGATTTTGCAAAAGAATCTTTAGAAAATTTATATAATGAGAAATATGAAATATGTGGAGTAGTTACTACTCCAGATAGACCAGGAGGAAGAGGAATGAAATTAATATCTTCTCCTGTTAAACAATATGCACAAGAAAAACAATTGAAAATTTTTCAACCAGAAAAAATCACAAATAATAAAGAATTTAAAGATGAAATAAAAAATCTAAAACCAGATTTAGTATGTGTTGTATCCTATGGAGTAATATTACCAAAATCGTTTTTAAAAATTCCTAAATTCGGATGTATAAATGTTCATCCATCAATGTTACCAAAATATAGAGGACCAGCACCAATTCAATGGTCGATTTTAAATGGAGATAAAACAACAGGTGTAACAATAATGTATTTAAATGAGCAAATGGATGCTGGAGATATTATTATGCAAGAAGAAGTAGAAATTGATGATTATGAAACAACAGGAGAATTGTGGAATAGATTATCTACTATAGGAGCAAAATTATTAATAAAATCAGTAAGAAAAATAGAAGATGGAACAGTTAGTAGAACTAAACAATCAGAAGAATTTACAATAGCTCCTATGTTAAACAAAGAAATGTCAAAAATAGATTGGAATTTAAAAACAAGTATAGAAATTAAAAATCTTGTAAGAGGATTAAATCCTATTATGGGAACATATTCATTTTTAAACGGAAAAAAAGTTAAATTTTGGCGTGTTAAAAATTTAACAAATGACGAATTTAAAAAAATATATTCTGATTTTGATATAGATATAGAAAATGGTACTGTATTATTATCAAATGAAAAACAAGGACTGTTTATAAAAGCTAAAAATGGAATAATATCAGTTAGTGAAATTCAAGGAGAAAATGCTAGAAGGATGAGTATAGGAGATTTTTTAAGAGGAAATCATATAAATATAGGAGATAAATTTGAATAAGTATTTTTATTTAATTAATTGCAATATTAACTATAGTTAATATAATATTTGATTTTAATAAAAATGCTTGTAAAAAAGTGATTATATTGATATACTAATTACATTAAAAAGAGAAATAAGGAGGATAAAATTATGGAAGAAAATAAAGAAATAGAAGTTAATGATGAAATATCAGTAGAGGGAAATGATACTGTAAAAATAGCTAATGAAGCTGTTGCAACATATGCAGGAATAGCAGTTTCAGAAGTATCAGGAGTCTATGGAATGGCAGGAGGATTTGCAGGAATAACAGAAGCTATAAGTGGAAAGAAGAACTTAGCAAAAGGAATAAAAGTAGATGTAGGAGAAAAAGATGCTAGAATAGATGTAAATATAATTGTAGAATATGGAGCAAGAATTCCAGAAGTAGCTTTTGAAATTCAAACAAGAGTAAAAAAATCTGTTGAAAATATGACAGGACTAAAAGTAGTAGAAGTTAATGTACATGTACAAGGAGTTCATGCAGTAACAGCAGAAAAAAATCAAGAAAATGAAGTAGAATCAAACGAAGAATAAAGAAAGGAATAAATATGAAATTTTTAGATAAATTAGCCTTAAAAATATTTTCTATAATAATTTTTATAATAACAATAGCGCTAATATTAATGATTACAGATATTATATCAATAGATATGATATTAGAAAAAATATCAGAAATGTCAATAGGTGAAAAGGCAATACAAATAACAATAGCGATTATAGCTGTATTGATGCTATTAGCAATAAAAGGATTATTTTTTACAAGCAAATCAGAAGATAATGGAAAAGATGGAATTGTATTAGAAAATACAAGTGGAAAATTAGTAATTTCAAAAGAAAGTTTAGAAAGTTTAATAGCTAGTGTAATAAAAGAAATTCCAGGTGCAGAAACAGTTTCAAGTAAAACAATTTTAGATAAAAATAAAAATTTAATTATTTATGTAACAGCAATTGTAAGCAAAGATGTTATGTTAAAAGATATCTCAAATGAACTACAATTAAAAATAAAAGAAACAATGAAAAAAACAGCAGATTTAGATGTAAAAGAAGTAAACATAAGGATAAAAAATATTACAACTAAAAAAATAAAAGGATTACCAGCTCCAACTAGTGAAAAAAGCACAGAAGAAGATAAAAATAATGATATGGAAAAAGATGTTACAGGAGAGGAGTAGTTTTATGAAAGATATTAATGATGAAAAAGATATATATAAATTTATTTCTAAATATGGAGGAGCTATAATAGGAGGACTAATAGCACTAATACTATGTTTTTCTCAATTATATAAAGTATTAGTATGTATAGTTATAATTTTAGTAGGTGTATTTGTAGGAAATTATGTACAAAACAATAAAGCAAATGTGAAGGAAAAATTAAAAGAATTTATAGATAAATTTTAGGAGGAAATAATGCAAAGATCTGCAATGAGAGAATTGGCATTTAAGTTAATTTATGAGATTGAAATTCAAAAAGATAGCGAAGATGACCAACTTGAAATATTCATAGAAAATAATGAAATAAAAGATCCAAATCTTATAGAATATTTAACAGATATAAAATATGGAATAAAAATAAATTTAGAAGAAATAAATATATTAATAACAAAAAACTTAAAAGAAAATTGGAGTTTAAATAGAATTTCAAAAATTAATTTAAGTCTAATTAAATTAGCAATTTATGAAATGCTATATCAAAAATTACCTTATAAAATTGCTATAAATGAAGTTGTAGAATTAGCTAAAAAATATGCAGATGAATCTGCCCCTGTTTTTATTAATGGTATTTTAGCCAGTATAGTTAAAGAAAAAAATTTAAATGGAGAAATAAATGAAAATTAATCCTATTTCAGTAGCTGAATTAAATAAATATATTAAAGACAAAGTAGCAAATGACGAGTATTTAAATAATGTATTTGTTAAAGGAGAAATTTCAAATTTTAAGCATCATTATACAGGTCATATGTATTTTACGCTTAAAGATGAAACTTCTTTAATAAAATGTGTTATGTTTAAATCATCAACTGCTACTTTAAATTTTGTTCCAAAAGATGGTATGAAAGTAATGGTATTAGGAACAGTATCAGTTTTTGAAAGAGATGGAGTATACCAAATATATTGTAAAGCAATGCAAGAAGATGGAATGGGAAGTCTGTATACAGCATATGAAGAATTAAAAAAGAAATTAGAATTAGAAGGATTATTTGAAAAAGAACACAAAAAAGCAATTCCATTTATGCCTAAAATAATAGGAGTTTTAACATCGAATACAGGAGCAGTTATAAAAGATATAATAAATGTATCGACTAGAAGAAATCCAAATGTATATATAAGACTTTTGCCAGTTCCAGTTCAAGGTTCAGGAGCTGGAGAAAAAATATCTAGAGCAATAAAATTAATGAATGATAAGAAATTATCAGATGTTATTATTCTAGCAAGAGGTGGAGGATCAATAGAAGATCTTTGGCCATTTAATGAAGAAATTGTAGCAAGAAGTATTTATGAATCAGAGATTCCTATAATTTCAGCAGTAGGACATGAAACAGATTTCACAATAGCAGATTTTGTAGCAGATTTAAGAGCACCAACACCTTCAGCAGCAGCTGAACTTGCTGTAACAGATGTATCTGAATTACAATATAATATAAATTTATATGAACGAAGACTGAAAATGGCTTTAAAAAGAAAAACAGAATTTATGAGATTAAGATATGAAAAGTGTTTAAACTCTGTAATATATAAAGAGCCATATCAAAAAATTAATGATTATTATATGAGAATAGAAAAAGATATTAAAACAATTGAGAATTCTATTATAAAAAAAGTAAAAGATTGTAGAATAGACTCTACCAAACTTATAACAAAGTTAGATGCACTAAGTCCATTAAAAACATTAACAAGAGGATATTGTGTAACTGAAGTAGATAAAAAAATTGTAACAAAAGTATCAGAATTAAAAAAGGATATGGAAATAACTTTAAAATTCTATGATGGAACTACTAAAGCTAAGGTTTTATAGATAACCTAAAAATCTAAATACATAAAAGGAAATTAAGAAATATGAATAAAAAAAGTAAAATAATAATATCAGTTACTATAATTATAGCAATTTTAGCATTTTGTGTTTTTGCATATGAAAAAGTAACAAATAAAGAAGATCCAGTTATTTCAGAAAATATTATTCAAGAAGAAACAAAAATAGAAGAAAATATAGTAGAAAATGAAGTTATAGAAGAAAATATTATAGAAAATACTGTAGAAAAAACAATAGAAGAAAACATAATACCATCAGAAACAGTTACTAAACTTCCAGAGCCAACAACAGTTTATCAAAGTCAAGAGGTTTATGAAAGTAATAGTGATATAGGTACAACAGATAAAAAAGAGCAAGCAATAGAACTTGTAAAACAGACTTGGGGGGAAGATAGTACAGTAACATTTACATGTGATTCTGTAACAACAGAAGGAGAATATATTATAGCAGTAACTTCATTAGAAACAGCAACAGTAAAAAATTATTTTAGAGTAAATTTAAAAAATAAAACAGTTAATGTAGAATATTAGAAAGGATTTAAAATGAGTAAAAAATCGGAAGAATTAAATTTTGAAGAATTAATAGAAGAATTAGAAAATATAACTAATAAGTTAGAAAAGGAACAATTACCATTAGATAAAGCAGTTAGTTTATTTGAAGAAGGAATAAAACTTTCACAAAAATGTAATTCTAAATTAGAAGATGCAGAAAAAAGAATTTCTATTTTGATAAATAAAGATAATGAAATTAAGGAGGAAAACTTCATACCAGAAGAATAAGTATTATGGAAATTTTTAATCAAATAATAAACAATAAATGTATATGGTTACCAATTATGTTATGGTTTGTGATTCAAACTTTTAAAGTAATTACAGAATTAGTTAGAAATAAAAAATTTAATGTGAGGAGAATTCTAGGTGCAGGTGGAATGCCTAGTTCTCATTCTGCAATTGTTTGTTCTGTTGCAGTATGTGTAGGCAAAGAATATGGATTTAATACAGGAATGTTTGCGCTTGCTGTAATAATGGCATTTATAGTAATGTATGATGCTGCTGGAATAAGAAGAGCAGCTGGAAAACAAGCAAGGATTTTAAACAAAATATTAGAAACTCCAGGTCTTACAACAGTAGAAGTTCAAGAAAAATTAATAGAAGCTTTAGGACATACACCTGTTCAAGTTTTTGTAGGAGCTTTAGTAGGAATAATTGCAGGTATAATAATTTAAAAATATATTATAAATAAAAGTTAGGTGGTGTTATAATGACAGATATTGAAATTGCTAGAAATATAGAATTAATGAAAATTACAAAAATTGCTGAAAAATATGGAATAAATGAGGATTATCTTGAAGTTTATGGAAAATATAAAGCAAAGATTTCAGAAAAGTTTATAGAAAAAGTTAAAAACAATGAAAATGGCAAATTAGTATTAGTAACTGCAATAAATCCAACACCATTAGGAGAAGGAAAAACAACAGTTGCAATTGGATTATCAGATGCATTAAATGATATAGGAAAAAAATCAATATTAGCACTTAGAGAACCATCTTTAGGACCTGTTTTTGGAATAAAAGGAGGGGCAACAGGTGGTGGACATGCACAAATTGCACCAATGGAAGATATAAATTTACATTTTACAGGAGATATACATGCAATAACATCAG
>CAOJJB010000020.1 GCA_948436975.1 uncultured Clostridium sp.
CCTGTGAACGAGTTTTATTTTAACATAAATTATACTACTATGTCAACACTTTTTTTAAAAGTTTTTTTAAAAATTTTTATTAACATTTTCTTATACATTTATATGTTATTTTTTTATATTTTTACTCGTCTTCTATTAATGTCTAGTAGATATTTTAACACCATCATAAACTATTGTCAACAGATATTTAAAAGTTTTTTAAATTTATGTTTTCAAGTTTTTATAAGTTAAAATATGTAAAATTAGATTAGTTACTATTAACTTTTATATTTTGATAATATTCTAATGCTTTCTTTGTAGTAATCGTTAAATTACTAGGTAATTTATTTAAAGAAAACCATTTCATATCTGATGCTTTATTTGGTTCCATTATTTTGGCTTCTCCACTTTTTATATTACACAAATAACTTATTGTTATCCAATGTGCATCTTCTTCTTTTATAATATGATCACATACTCCCATCATTTTTATTACTTTTATATCTAAATCTGTTTCTTCTTTTGTTTCTCTAATAACTGCCTCTTGCAATGTTTCGATCATTTCTAGTCTTCCACCTGGTATACACCAACATCCTTTTTCTGCTGGTACTGCTCTTTTTTGTAATAATAATTCATCTTTATCATTTAAAATAAATGCACCTACACCAACTCCAATATAATCATTACCTATTTTCATTTATTACTCCTAATTTAATATATTATTTACATAAATACTAACTTTATACTAAGAAATTAAATAATAAATACTTTATTATTAAAATAGCGAGAAATCACAAGACTTCTCACTATTTTAATAATATAATTTACTATCTGTTTAACCCTTTTCTTCCTGCATATACAGCAAGATCTTCTAATTGGTCTTCAATATTTATTAATCTATTATATTTTGCAACTCTATCAGTTCTACATGGTGCTCCTGTTTTTATTTGTCCTGCATTTGTAGCAACTGCAACATCTGCTAATGTTGTATCTTCTGTTTCACCACTTCTATGAGAAACAACTGCTGTCATTCCATTTTTCTTAGCAAGTTCTATAGCATCTAATGTTTCTGTTAATGTTCCTATTTGGTTTAATTTTATTAATATAGAATTAGATACGCCTAAATCAATACCTCTTTGTAATCTTTTTATATTTGTAACAAATAAATCATCACCAACTAATTGAATTCTATCTCCTAATTTTTCTGTTAATATTTTCCATCCATCCCAATCTTCTTCTGATAGTCCATCTTCAATTGAAATTATTGGATATCTATTAACTAAATCTTCATAAAATGCAACCATTTCTTCTGTATTTTTTGTTACATCTATTTTCCAAAAATAATATAATCCTTCTTTTCCAACTTTTTTAGCTTCATCATACATTTCTGTTGCTGCTACATCTAATGCTAAGCATACTTCTTCTCCTGGTTTATATCCAGCTTTCTCTATTGCTTCCATTATTAATGATAATGCTTCATCTTCATCTTTAACATTTGGAGCAAATCCTCCTTCATCTCCAACTCCTGTTGCTAATCCTTTTGATTTTAAAACTTTTTTTAGATTATGATAAATCTCACAACACATTCTTAAACATTCTGAAAATGTTTTTGCTCCAACTGGCATAATCATAAATTCTTGTACACTTAATGTACTATCAGCATGTTTTCCACCATTCATTATGTTCATCATAGGAGTTGGTAATGTTTTTGCATTTGTTCCTCCTATATATTGATATAATTCCATACCTAAAGAATTTGCTGCTGCTCTAGCTACTGCTAATGAAACTCCTAATGTTGCATTTGCTCCTAATTTAGCTTTATTTTCTGTTCCATCTAAATCTATTAATGTTTTATCTAATTTAACTTGGTCATATACATTCATACCAACGATTTTTTCTCTAATTATTGTATTAACATTTTCAACGGCTTTTAAAACTCCTTTTCCTAAATATCTTGATGAATCACCATCTCTTAATTCTACTGCTTCAAAACTTCCTGTTGATGCTCCTGATGGTACCATTGCTACTCCACTAAATCCACCTTCTGTTACTACTTCTACTTGTACTGTTGGATTTCCTCTTGAGTCTAAAACTTCTAAAGCTTTTACGCTTTCAATTTCTAAATAATCTTTCATATAAAGACCTCCTATTTTTATTTGTTGTTTAACAATATATAGTTTAATTCTTCCTTACTGTTTAGAATTGTATCATAAACATACTTTATTTGCAATACTTATTTTAGTCTAAGTATATACTTGAAAAAAGAATGTATATTATTTATAATAATAATATGAGAAAATTAATTGTAAATAAAAAATATGATAAAAAAAAGCTAAGTAATTTTATATTAGATTCATTTCCAAATTTAAATAAAAATACTCTTTTTAAAGCTTTTCGAAAAAAAGATATTAAAATTAATAATAAAAGAATATCTTCTGATACTAATATATATGAAGGAGATGAGATTTTAGTTTATATTACTGATAATTTTCTTTTTGACGAATTAAATTATAAAATAGATATTATATATGAAGATGATAATATAATGATAGTTAATAAGCCAGAAAATCTATCTGTAACAGAAGACTCTATATCTAATATTAATTTAACTTCCATTTTAAATAAAAATTATGTAAATCATCTACAGCCATGCCATAGAATTGATAGGAATACTAAAGGATTAGTTTTGTTTGCAAAAAATGAGAAATCTCTAAATATTTTGCTTGATAAATTTAAAAATAAGGAAATAGAAAAACATTATTTAGCTAAAGTTTATGGCATTCCTAAAAAAGAACATTGCATTTTAGAAGCTTATTTATTTAAAGACAGTAAAAAAAGTTTGGTTTATATTTCAGATTTTCTTAAAAAAGATTATTCTAAAATATTAACAGAATATACTATAATAAAAAAAGATATAAAAAACAATACTTGTATTCTAGATATAAATCTCCACACTGGTAAGACTCACCAAATACGTGCCCATCTATCTCATTTTGGCTTTCCAATTATTGGTGATGGTAAATATGGTATCAATAATATAAATAAAAAATTTGGTTTAAAAACTCAGTATTTATATAGCTATTTACTAAAATTTAATTTTACCACAGATAGTAGTATTTTAAATTATTTAAACAAAAAAACAATAACTCTAGATAAATTTTAATATAACTTACATATAAATAAAGCTTGAAACATATTTTATTTCAAGCTTTATTTATATGTAATTATTTCAATTCTTCTAAAATAGCTTCAGAAATTATTTTATAAGCTTCATCATTCAAATGAATCCAATCTTCTTTTCTAAAGTTTTTATCTGTTTCATCAAAAGTATCTGATACATCTACATATTTTACTCCTCTTTTTTCGCAAAGAAGTTTTATTTGAATATAAAATTTATCACGTCTTGATTTCATTTCTGATATATTAGATTTATCTTTTACTATTTTATTTATTGTTTCATCATCAATTAAGAATAATTGTAAATAACATAATTCTGCTTTTGGAAATTTTTTTTGTAATTCTATAATAATTTCTTCAAAATCTCTTATAACCGTATTTTCATCTGACATTTCTTCTAAATTTTTATTAACTGTTCCTATTTCCTTTTTTAAATCATTATTTAAAAATTCCATTCCATATCCTATAATATCATTTGCTCCACCATTAAATATTATTATATCTGGATTTGCTGTTAATGTTTTTACTTGATTTATCATTACTATATTATCTATTCCCGTATTATTTGTAACTGTACTACCACTTTTAGAATTATTTATAATTTTAGAATTTGGTAATAGTTTCTGTAAATAGTATTCAAATCCACCATGTTCACTTCCATAACCTTCTATTAATGAGTCCCCTAAAAAAGCTATTTCTTTTCCATCTAATTCATTTTCTAGTAAATTATTACCTATTGTATTGTTTTGGCTAATTGTATCTGTACTTGTTTCAACTGTATTGTTCATATTTTTTAAGCATATTACAGATACAATTATTAGAAAACAAATTAATAATATAACTTTTCTCATATTTTCTCCCTATTTTCACTATTAACTATATTAATTAAAAAATGTTTCAAATTCTTCACTTGTTATTTTTTCTTTGTCTAATAATGTTTGTGCAACTTTATCTAATATATCCATATTTTCAGCAAGTATTTTTTGTGCTGTTACATAAGCATTATCAATTAATACTTGTATTTGATTTCCTACTTGATCTATTACTTTATCACCAAATATTTGAATTTCATATGGATCATCTACTTTTAAAGATATTGGCCCTAAAGAATCATCCATTCCATATACTGTAAGCATATCTTTTGCTATACCTGTTGCTACTTCTATATCATTACTTGCTCCTGTTGAAATTTCATTTAATGCTATTTTTTCAGCTGCTCTACCTCCCATTAATGCTACCATTTTTTCTAATAATTCTGTTCTAGATACATAAAATTTATCTTCATTCGTTTTATACATTGTATATCCACCAGCTAATCCTCTTGGAATTATAGAAACTTCTTTTACATCTGTTTGAGTTGGTAAAAATTTGCTAACTACTGCATGACCTGCTTCATGATAAGCAGTTAATTTTTTATCTTTATCTGATATTACTCTATTTGTTTTTTCTAGTCCTACTGTTATTTTTTTAACAGCATTTTCTATATCGTTGTTTGTTATTTCTTCATGTTTATTTCTAGTTGCTAAAATTGCCGCTTCATTTAAAACATTTGCTAATTCAGCTCCTGTAAAACCTGCTGTATCCCCTGCTATTGATTTAAAATCTACATCTTTTGCAAATTTTTTATTTTTACTATGCAATTTTAATATATTTTCTCTTCCATTTAAATCTGGTGCTGGTATTGTAATTTGTCTATCAAATCTTCCTGGTCTTAGTAATGCTTTATCTAGCATTTCAGGTCTATTGGTTGCTGCTAAAACTATAACTGTTTCATTTGTATTAAATCCATCCATTTCAACTAATAATTGGTTTAATGTTTGATTATTTTCTGTTTCAGATCCACTATTACTAGTTCTTCTTGACCCTATTGCATCAATTTCATCTATAAATATTATACAAGGAGACATTTTTTTTGCTTTTTCAAATAATTTTCTTACTCTTGATGCACCAAGTCCAGCAAACATCTCTATAAATTCTGATCCACTCATTGATATAAATGGCACTCCGGCTTCGCCTGCTATTGCCTTTGCTATTAATGTTTTTCCTGTTCCTGGTTTTCCATATAATAATATACCTTTTGGTATTTTTGCTCCCATTTCTAAATATGCTTTTGGTTTCTTTAAAAAGTCAACAATTTCAATTAATTCATCTTTCTCTTCATCTAAACCTGCAATATCATTAAATTTTACTCCTGTTGGTTTAGATCCATCTTCTCCACCATAAACTTTTCCGCTATCTCCACCTAGTCCTTGCATTTTAAATACCATTAGCATTAAAACTATTAATAATATTGTTGGTAATAGTGAGAATAAAGTGTCTGATATTCTTAATAATGGATTAACTGGTTGTTGTATAAGTTCAATTTTTTTACCTTCTTTATCTACTTTTTCTTGTACCCATTCCATAAATGCTTGTATACTAGGAACTAAAACAGTTTTTTGTCTATCTTTTTCCTCACCTTCTCCTACAACAGTAACTTTTACTGTTGCACTTCCAGTTGTCATTTCAATTTTTTCAATTTTATTTTCATTTATAGAAGTTATTAATTCTGTAAATGGTAATTTTTTTTCATTATTATCTTCTTTACCATTAATATAATATGCAAAAAATGCTCCTGCTAGGCATAATAATACTAAAATTAATAAAATAATGGTTTTTAAATTTTCTTTATTTTTTTTATTATTTGGTTTTTCATTTTTTTTCATAAATACTCATTCCTTTTATTATATTTCTGAACCATCTGGTTCTTTATTATTTTCAATAATTGGTCCATCTTCTGTATTATCATCTTCTTTGTTATCATTTGTTTTTTCTTCTTTTTTTTCATTGTTAGATAAGTAATCATCATCTTCTTTTAAATGTTTTTGATCTTCTATTATTTTTAGAATTTCTTCATTTTGTTTTATTAAGTCATATTTTATCATAAATATAGCAGCAATTATATATACATATGCTATTAATAAATAAATAACGTTAAAATGTTCTATATAAAAATTAGTAAATATATATGAAACATTATAAATACAATTTAATACAATTGATAATGATAAAGAATATATTGATAATGATACCATCGCTGTTATCCTAAAATTAAGCCCACAAAATCTTGCCGCAATCCATCCAAAAATTGCTATAATAACTATATCCATAATAATTGAAATTAAATTTGCTATATATGTGCTTATAC
Source organism: uncultured Clostridium sp. (assembly GCA_948436975.1). Taxonomy (GTDB): domain Bacteria; phylum Bacillota; class Clostridia; order TANB77; family CAG-508; genus Scatovivens. The sequence goes on from CAOJJB010000020.1 coordinate 6,344, forward strand.
AATCTACTAAAAAATAAGTTCCAACTATACCATTTACTGTAGTTTTATTTAACATATTAGTTAAATCTGTTTTATTATTTATATTAAATTGATAATCCTTTACAAGTGATTTATAGTCTTTTTCTAATTCCATTTGTTCAGATATAAAAACAGCTTTATTTTGTAATATGATTATACCAAATTTATTGATTTTTTTTCTATACTCTTTTAAATTATTTTCATCTATATTGCCTTCTGTATTAATAATTAATGAAAAATTATAGTCATTATCATATGCTTCTACTTTTTCATCAAAATTTAATTTTCCATCTTCATAAATAAATTCTGGTAGTTCTTTTTCTATATAATTATTCATTTTATTTATCATTCTAAAAAAATCATAAGTTGATGCTACTGACATTATAACACATACTAATAATATTAATATTAATATATATTTAAGAGCTGTAGAAATTCTTTCACCTAAAAACATTCCATAATCTTCTAATTTAAGTATTGCTATTTTGAATCTTTCAAAAAAGTTCATTTTTTTAGTTTGTATGTTTATTCCCACTATATATACTCCCTTCTAATTATATTATTTATTTGTAATGGTGCAATTTCTAACTCTACTTCATCATTTATATTAATATTATTACTGTTTGTTATATCAATAATTGAATGATACATTCCAAGTCTTCCAATTATTTTATAATAATTTCCATTTATTTTTACTTTTAAACTATTGTTTTTAAAAATTTTCTTAAATTCCATTCCTACTGCAATTATATTATTTTTCAAAGAAAAATCATCTCTTAATCTATTTTTATTTAGTCCATCTACATATCCTACTGGTATTACTGCAATTTTTGTTTCTTTTTTTGTTTTATAAGTATTTCCATAACTTATATTATACCCTTTTGGTAATGTTTTTATTTCTATTATATTAGATTTAAAATTTCCTATTTTAACTAATCCCTCTTGTTTTGTTAATGTTCTTCCTTGAATAGCTGAACCTATTCTTACTGCATCTAATCTCATTTTTGGATATTTTAAGAACGCAGTAGATGCACAACAATGTAATATACCTGTATTAAATCCATTTTCATTTATTTTCTCTATAGTTTCCCTAAATCTATTATACTGTATGCTTGTCCACTTTTGATTCTCTGGTTTTGAAAAATGAGTATAAATTCCTAAAATTTTTATATTATTTTCCATATTAAATATGTCTAAAATAGTTTCTGTATCATTATATAAAAATCCATATCTTCCAAATCCTGTATCTATTTTTATATGAACTTTTACTTCTTTTTTTGTAGAAGCTTCTAGAATTTCTTTTATTAAATTACATTCTTCTAAACTACCAATTGTTAAAGTTATATCATGTTCAATCAATAATTGCAAATCTTTTTTTTCAATACATGGTGTTAACATTAATATTTCTTTTTTTATTTCAGCTTTCCTCAAAGCAATAGCTTCATATACATTTGCCACTGCTAATATCTCTATTCCATTTTCAATTAATATTTTTGAATATTCTATTAATCCTAACCCCATACCATTTGCTTTAACAACTGCTATTATTTCAATTTTATTATCAATATTTTTAATTATATTGAGATTATTCTCTAAATCAGATTTATTTATTTCTAATTTTTTCATTTATTTTAATCCCTTATTTTAAAATACTTTATTAGAAAATTTCTTTTTATTTCTTTGATGAAAAATTCTTTTTCAAAGTTCTCAAAGATCTGAAAGCTTTTTCAGCAAATTTATATAATTTATATACTAATGGCTTATATGGTATATAAATTTCTCCTATAAATTCTGTAAATTCTGCATTAAATCCTTTTTTGAATCTATATAAACCATATTGCGGATGTGATTCATCTACAACTCCAGAAACGCCTCTAAAATCATACATATCCGCTCCTCTAGCTATTGCTTCTTTTATCATTGTCCATTGTAATAAATAATTAGGCATAAGATTTCTATGTTTATTACTACTTGCTCCATATAAATACCATACTTTATTACCATACATTATCGGTATAATTCCTGCTATTGGCTTTTCTTCGTGATAAGCCATTAAAAGTTTCATATGTGTTGGCGCTAATTCATCATACATTTTTTCAAAATATGATAAAGATCTTATTATAAAATTATCTCTTTCTCCAGTTTCTACCATTATATTATGAAAATCTTTTAAGTCTTCTTTTGTTCCTTCTTTTATAATAACTCCTTTTTTGCTTGCTAAACGAATATTATATCTAGTTTTTTGGTGAAAATTAGCAAAAATTTCTTCTTCATTTTTTCCTTTTATATCAAGTCTAAAAACAAATCTAGGTTGTATTTCATCTTTGAAATCTTTACTATCATCTTTAATTTTAAATCCTTCTTTAGTTATAATATTTCTAAATTTTTCATCAGTTTTTAAAATATCAGGTTCTACTCTTAATACAAAAGCTTTATACTTTTTAGCTAAAGCATTTGCTCCTTCTACTAAGTCAAATATAATTTCTTCATTATATAAATCACATACAGGACCTCTTGCAGAGTACATTAAATTTCCAAATATTGGTATCTTTCTGATCCATACACAAAGACTACCTCTAATATTTCCTTCTTTATCTTCTGATAATATAATCTCTTTTTTCCAATTTGTTTTTACTTTTCCCCATTCAATAGATTGTTGAAAATTACATCTTTCATGTAATTCAAGAAATTCTTTATAACGTTTTATATCTTTTTCTTCTAATAATTTCACTAGTTTCCTCCATATTTTTGCTTTTAATATTTTATGCTTTTTCTACTTTTGTTCCTTCTTTACTATCTTTTACCAAATATCCTTTTTCTATTAATATATCTCTAATTCTATCAGATTCATTCCAATTTTTATTTTCTCTTGCTTGATTTCTTTTTATAATTAAATCTTGTATTTCCATTGGTAAATCAGCTTCTTCACTTTTTTTATAGCTTTCTAGATTTAACCCTAATACTTCATCAAATTTCAAAAGAAGTTTTTGAATTTTTTTAGATTTTTTAGGATTTTTAATAATTTCCCAAATAACACTCATTGCTACTGGCATATTTAAGTCATCATTTATTGCTTCTAAAAATTTTTCTTCATATTTTTTTATTTCTTCATCAGATATTTCATCTGTTCCTTCACTATGTTTCAAATATCCTTCTCTTAGTCTGTTTAAAGCTATTTTTGCAGATTCCATTGCTTCAAATGTAAAATTTATTTGTGCTCTATAATTAGAAGTATAATTAAACATTCTATATACTAAAGGTTCATAACCTTTTTCTTCTAGATCCTTTAATGTATATAAATTATTTAAACTTTTTGACATTTTTCCACCATTAATTTGTAAAAATTCAACATGCATCCAATAATTTGCTGGTATTTTTCCACAAAAACCTTTACTTTGTGCTATTTCATTTTCATGGTGTATTGGAATATGATCTACTCCTCCTGTATGAATATCAAATTTTTCTCCTAAATATTTATATCCCATTGCTGAACATTCTAAATGCCATCCTGGATAAGATTTTCCGAAAAATGAATCCCATTTCATTATATGGTTTTCAGGTGCTTTTATCCATAAAGCAAAATCTGATATATTTTTTTTATTTTTATCAAATTCTACTCTTGCTCCTGCCTTTTGGTCTTCTATATTTCTATTAGATAATATTCCATATTTGTTTAATTTTGATGTATCAAAATATATTGTATCTTCTGTTTGATATGTATATCCATTTTCTATAATTTTTTGTACATATTCTTCCATTATATCAATATGCTCTGTTGCTCTAGCTATTATTTCAGGTCTATCTATATTTAAACTATCTATATCTTTTAAAAATGCATTCATATAAAATTCAGCTATTTCATATGGATTTTTATTTTCTCTTTTAGCTGCTTTTAACATTTTATCTTCACCTTCATCAGCATCTGATACTAAATGTCCTACATCTGTTATATTCATAACATGTTTTAATTTATAACCATTATATTTTAGAACTCTTCTTAAGTTATCCATAAATAAATATGCTCTTAAGTTTCCTATATGTGCGAAATAATATACAGTAGGACCACATGAATACATTTTTACTTCTTTTTGATTATTTGAAATAAATTCTTCTTTTTTTCTCGTTAGTGTATTGTAAATTTTTATACTCATGTTTTTTCTCCTTATACTAATTTTCGGGCGGATTATATCCGCCCTTATATTTTATTTATTATGTTGTTGGTGTTGTTGGATCTGTTGGTGTTGTTGGATCTGTTGGTGTTGTTGGATCCGTTGGTGTTGGTGGGTCTGTTGGTGTTGTTGGGTCTGTTGGTGTTGTTGGATCCGTTGGTGTTGTTGGGTCTGTCGGTTTTGATGGATCTGTTGGCTTCGTTGTGTCTGTCGGTTTTGATGGATCTGTTGGTTTTGTCGGTGTTGTTGGTTTACTATTGTTATCATTAGTAGTATTAGTATTATTTGGTGTTGTTGGTGTTGTCGGTGTTGGTGTTGCTGGTGGTGCTGGTGTTGCTGGAGCACCGCCTCCTTGATGTAATGGACAACTTCCTTCAGGTGCTCCTGATGTTGTATGTTGTGAAGTCCATACTGTATCTCTCTCACGTTCTGGTAAAAATCCTGTTCTTTCTGTAACATTTGGACAAAATTCTGTTGCATTTAATCCTGAATCATTACATATTCTTATAGCTGAATGTCCTTCACAATGTTCTGTTGGTATAATACTTGAGGTAAATAATTCTGTATATACATTTCCTCCACATCCTTCTGTTGCTAATTTTCCTGATATTTTACACACAGATTGTTTTATTATACCATCTGGTTCTTCAAATTTAGCATTATCTAAATCTTTATGAATTGCTGTCATAACTGCATCCCAAATTTGTCCTGCTGGGTTTCCTGAAAATTTTACTCTTGCATTATGAACATAACCATACCATGCTACTCCTGTATAATATGGTGTAAATCCACAAAGCCATCTATCATACTCATCATTTGTTGTACCTGTTTTAGCTGCAACATCCATTCCAGGAATTGCACAATATTTAGCTGTTCCTTCTCCTCCTATTACTGGTTCTGTTAATATATTTTTTTCTATATAAGCATTTTGTTCACTCATTACTTTTGTTTCTTCTTGTTTTGGTTCATATACAACATTGTCTTTACTATCTGTTACTTTTGTATAAAAAGTTGGTGTTATATATACTCCATCATTTGCTATTGCTGAATATGCACCAGCCATTTCAGTTGGTGATACTCCATGTTGTAAACCACCTAAAGATAATGATAATCCCTCTTCTGTAAAATCTGGTAATCCTATACTTTTACAAAAATCAACAGATGCTTCTGTTCCTATATTTGATAATGCTTTAGCATGTGGTATATTAGCAGATATCTCTATGGCTCTTCTCATATTCATTAATCCTCTAAATCCCTCATACCATTCTTTTGGAGCCCATGATCCCCAATTTGTAGGACAGTCATCATATACTGTAGCTCCTGTAATAGTTCCTGTTTCTAGTCCTGGAGCAATTACTGAAATTGGCTTCATTGAAGATCCTGTTTGTTTTTTTATTGATGTAGGATAATTTAAGTATCCTAATTTAGTTATTGCTGTTCTTTCATCTTTATTTCCATTAGCTGTTGCTGCTGCAACCACTTGACCTGTTTTATGATCCATTATTACCATTGTTGGAATTGAATATTGTTTTATTGATTCTTTTTCTCCAGTATCTTTATTTTTATCTGTATATGTTGTTGAAGTTATATATTTCGGTTTTACAATTTCTTCTTCTAATACTGATTGTATATCTGTTTTCTGAGTTGTATATATTTTTAGACCACTACTATATAAAGTCATTTCTGCCATATCTCTATTCATATCTTCATTATCTGCCATAATTTGATCTAAAATTTGATCAATTGCTGCTTCTGTAAGATATGATACATCAGTTGTTACACTAGCACTTTCACCTTTTTTAAAATTCAACCCACGATCTACTTCTGCAATAGCTTCATTATACTGTTCATCAGAAATATATGATACTTCTTTCATTTTTCCTAAAACAGTTTTAGTTCTTTTATTTATCTTTTCTTTCATATTATTCTTTTTAGTTTCATCACCATCATATTCTTCAAATGGTTTATATCCATTTGGAGAATGATTTATTCCTGCCATATATGCACATTCTGCAATACTTAAGTCTTTTGCACTTTTATCAAAATAATAAATAGAACCTAATTCAACTCCATTTACATCATCTCCACCAATAAATATTAGGTTTAGATATAATTCTAATATTTGATCTTTTGATAGGTAATGTTCAACTTGAATAGCTTTTGAAATTTCTTTTACTTTTCTTACTACTCCTGCTAATGCTGTATTATCTTTTTCTTTTGTTATGTTTTTTATAACTTGTTGTGTTATTGTACTACCACCAAAACTTGAACTTCCTCCATGTAATACATATGTAGCTGTTGCATAAGTTGTTCTTCCTATATCTATACCTGAATGTTGATAAAATCTTTCATCTTCTATTGCAACATACGCTTTGGGTAAATATTCTGACATATCAGATAAGCTTATACTTTTTCTTTTTGTTCCTCCACTTAATTCTGCAATTTTATTTCCATCTGCATCATATACAGTGGAATTTTCATATCCTACAACTAAACTTGCTTCATCAATTTTAAGTTCATCTCCAAATATACCTACAAATGCTCCTACTAATATACCAGCTCCAATAATTACTAATAAAATAAATACTAGTATACCTATTTTTATTCCTTTTGATAATTTTGGGTGTTTATCTTTAAATTTAACTTTTCCATTCTTTGATTTATTTTGCTTATTTGAGTCTGAATTTTTAGTTCTTTTTGTTTCTATTTTTTCTGTTTCCATAATTCCTCCTTTTATAGTAAACTTAAAATTTGTCTTAATCTTATTTTCCTATTTATCAAAATGTATTATATTATAATTATATAAAAAGTTAAAGCTTTTTTTATTATTTTTTTCTTAAAATTTCATTATATTAACTTTATTTACATTTTTTAACAATAATAAAATTTCTAGTAAAATAAATCATTTACATTACTAAATATAAAAGCTCCTTCTTCTATTAATTTATTGGTTCCCACCGAATTCTTAGAAGTAATATTTCCTGGTACAGCAAATACGTCTTTTCCCTGTTCTAGTGCATAATCTACTGTAATAAGACTGCCACTATTTTCCCTTGCTTCCACTACAATAATCTTTTTTGATAATCCACTTATAATTCTATTTCTTAATGGAAAATTATATTTTTCAGGTTTTGTTCCCAATTTAAATTCTGATACTACTGTTCCTCCACTTTCAAGTATTCTTTCAAACACCTTTTTGTTTTGAAACGGATACACTTCATTATCTGATACACCAGTTCCTAATACAGCTATTGTTTTTCCAATATTACTATCTAAACTACCTAAATGAGCATATTTATCTATTCCTATTGCTAAACCACTTACTACATTTACATTTCTATCTGAAATTTCTTTTGCTAATTTTCTAGCTACATACTCTCCATAGTTGCTTGCTTGTCTAGCTCCTACAATTGCTATACAATCATCATATAAATTTTCTACTCTTCCTCTAATATATAAAAAAGCTGGCCTGTTAGTAATATTTTTTAAACTATTAGGATATTCTTCTGAATTAAAAGGAATTAATTTTATTTTATTATTTTCTAAATATTTAATATATATATCTAAATTTATCCTAAATTTTTTATCTAAAATTATATTAATATTCCTCTCATCTAAGCCATATTTAATTAATTCTTTTTTTGTTAAATTCCAAATAGTCTTACTACTTTTATAATATTCTAATAAATCTAATTTATTACTATTACTAATATTTGTATTTGAAAACCAAATATCATATTCATTTATCATAAAAATTCCTCCTTTATATTTAATATTGACAAATCAAAAACTAATTGCAAATATCATTTTTGCTCTATATGCTAAAATTATAAAATAATTTTATATATAATATAAAAAAAGCATAGAAATTAATTTCTACACCCCTATAAACATTTTTAAATTTATAAATTATTTTGCATTTTGTATATCTATAAATGATTAAAATATATATTAACAGTCCTCAAATTGACATTTTTTTGTAGCCTTTATTACATTTGTTAAAAGCATTGCAATAGTCATAGGTCCTACTCCACCTGGTACTGGTGTAATATAGCTAGCTTTCTCAAAAATACCATCATAATCTACATCTCCACATATTGTACCATCTTCAAGTCTGTTTATTCCTACATCTATTACTACTGCTCCTGTTTTTACCATATTTTCTTTTACAAATTTCGGTTTTCCAATTGCTGCAATTAATATATCTGCATTTTTTGTTACTTCTTCTATATTTTTAGTTCTAGAATGACATACTGTTACAGTTGAATTTTTATTTAACATACATTGTATCATTGGTTTCCCTACAATATTGCTTCTTCCTAAAATTACCGCATTTTTTCCTTCTGTTTCTATATTATATTCTTCAAGCATTTTTACTATTCCATATGGTGTACAAGATATAAATGCATCTTCCCCAATAGTTAAATTTCCTACATTAATTGGATTAAATCCATCAACATCTTTTTCTGGCGAAATTGTTCTAAATGCTTTATTTATATCTATATGTTTTGGTACAGGACTTTGTAATAAAATTCCATGAATTGTATTATCATTATTTAATTTTTTTATTGTATCTAATAAAACTTGTTCAGTTGTATTAGCATCAAATAAAAATTCTTGAAATTCAATTCCAACTTTTTCACATGCTTTAGATTTATTTCTAACATATACTTGTGAACCTGGATCTTCTCCAACCATAATTACTGCTAATTTTGGAATAATACCATTTTCTTTTAATTTATTTACTTCTTTTCTTAGTTCTTTTCTTACTTTTTTTGCAAGTTCTTTTCCATTAATTATCTCTGCCATCATTTATATTAGTTGTAAAACAACTATCCTCCTATATTATTTTTTTATATAATATACTCCTATTGTTATACCACATATTGCAATTGTTGTCATTATAATATAAAGAACTGTTGCAATATTGTTTCCTACTTCTGGTAATATTCCTATTTCTTCTTGAATTTCAGATAAAATTTCTTCTTCTGTTTTTTCTATATCTGTATCATCTGTAAGTTCTTCTTCTGATGTCTCTTCCGTTTTTTCTGTTGTTAACAATCTTGTAGCTATATAAACTACTTGTCCATTATAATTGACTCTTGACCAACCATTATCTGCTATTCCTGTTCTAGTTATCTCTTGTCCTTGTGTTAAAAATCCTACCTTATCACTTGCTGTACTCCAACTTTTTCTTAAATTACATTCTTGAGTTGCATAAACTGTTTCATTCACTTCTTGAAATTTTATTTCTACTGGAGTTGTTGTTAAATATTGACTAGATATATATACTGTTGTTCCATTATATACTACTCTTGACCAACCATTGCTCGCTATTCCTGTTCTTTTTAAAATTGTTCCTTTTTCCAAAGTAGTTATTTTTTCACTATTTGTTGAATAACTTTTTCTAACATTACATCTGTCAGATGTATAAACGGTTTCATTTATATCAGAAAAAGTAATTTGTGGTTGTTCATTATTACTTACTGGATTTTCTACAGTAGGTGCTACCGAATTTGATGCTATATTTATTGATGCTGATTTTGAACCTCCTGATTCCACTGTATTTGCATTTGCATCAGATATTACTATATTTGATGCTGTAACTGTTGCATTTCCAGCTACTTTTGCATTAAATGATACTGAATTTGGGAAATCCCCCATACCATTTAAGTATACTAAACTTTGTGTACTTGTAGTTCCATCACTAAATTTTACTGTTATATTCGCTTGTGCTGAATATGCATTTCCTGGTAATATTAAAGATACCGTAAAATTACTTCCTATTGTTGTTGATGAAGGACAATTTAATCCAGCTATACTATCAGCACTTACTTTCGTGATAAATACCGAAATCATTCCTATAATCATTATCATTAAAATTAATGAAATTTGATATAATACTTTTTTCATATTTCGACCATCCTTTTATACATTTTCTTTTGCATTTAAAGTTGTATTATCTGTAGTATTAGTTATATTAGTTGTATTTGTATTACTACTATTTGAATTTATAGAGTTTACTTCTTCTGCTTTTACAATAAGTCTTGTAGTAGCTCCTTCATTACAAGTAATTAATGTAATTTCTATCTTTTCCTCATCTTGTAATAAACATTTTAGATCATCTGGTTCTGTAATATAACTTTCTTTAATTTCGTACTCTGTTTCTTTTAACTTTTTATCTATTATAACAAATTTATCTCCAACTTTTAATTCTGATAATTTGTCAAAGACCTTTTCGTAATTATGACCTGCTATACAAAAATTACCATAATTATTTAAAGTTTCTCCATAAAGTCTTCCAATACCATTTTCTAATGCTTTATCTTCAGTAGAATCTAAAATATATTGTTCAATATTCAAATCTTCTATAACAATTTTCCCTAAAACATCATAACCTTCAATTTGTTCAATCATATTATATGCAGTAGTTTCTACAGGTTCTGGATCTAATTCTGGTTCTTTTTCTTCTGATAAATACTTATATATAAAAAATCCTCCAATTGTAAGTATAATAATTATTGCTAATATTAAAAATATCTTTTTATAATTAATAGTTGTTTCACCATAAAAATCAATATAATCATTTTCAAATTCATTTTGGTGTCCAAACCCTTCTAAAAATTCATTTGTACTTTTTTCCTTTATATTTTCATCTTCTTTTAAAAAATCATATTTATTCTCTTGAATTTCAGTTTTAGTTGAATTCTCATAAGAATAAGAACTAGTATCTTCAAAAGAATTAGGATCTCCTGCATGTTTTCCTCTACCCATATCTATTCCTCCATTTTATCTTATAAATATTATTCCTAGTATTATAAGTCCGAATATTATTCTATATATTGCAAATACTTTAAAGCTTCCTTTTTTCAGATAATCCATTAAAAATTTTATAACAATTAGCCCTATCAAAAAACTAGATAAAATTCCAATTATAAAAGGAATTGTTATTGTAAATTTTGTAATATCAACTAATACTGCTGCTGCCACAATTGGTGTAGCTAATAGAAATGAAAACTTAGCAGCACTTTCTCTATCTATTTTTAATGCTCTTGCAACAGTCATAGTTATTCCTGAACGTGAAACTCCAGGAAAAGCTGCTGCTAATGCTTGAGATATTCCTACAAAAATAGATTGTTTTAAATTAATATCTTCATAATCTATTTTTGAAGAAGATTTTTTATCTACTATGTACAATATAACTCCCATCACTATAAGTGCTACTGCTATTAGAGCCATTTCTAAATTTAAGTTACCATTTACTATAAAATCTGATATTTTATCTAATACTAAACTTAATATTCCAGCTGGAATTGTGGCTATTACTAGATACCAAAATATTTTTCCATCTGTAGTATTTTCTTTTTTAAAAACTTGATTAAATCCACCTTTTATTAAGTTTAACCAATCTTTAAAAAAGAAAATTAGTATTGCTAATAAAGTTCCTAAATGTAATGCAACATCAAAAGATTCAGATATCTCACTCCAACCAAAAATCCATGGAAATACATTCAAATGTGCTGAACTAGATATTGGTAAAAATTCTGTTAGTCCTTGGACTACTCCTAAAATAATTGCTTGTATTATAGTCATTTGTATCCTCCATTTTTAATATTATCTTTTTTGTAATTATAATTCTTTTAATACATGATATAGTGTTTCTTTTATAAATTCAGCCGATGTTAAAGGTGCAACTTTTGCTGGTAATGATAATGCCCAAATAACTTTTAAGCCTTTTTCTCTTGCCGATTTTCTATCAATTCCTCCTGGATTAGATGCTAAATCAATTATAACAGCATCTTTTTTTATTAAATCTAATCTATTTCCTGTTAATAATTGGAATGGTATTGTATTTATTATAATATCAAACTTTCCTAAATTTTTGTCTAAATCATTTAAATGAATTGGATTATATCCATAAGCTTTTATCCATGATATATCTTCATTCTTTCTTGCTTCACAATATACTTTAGCTCCTATTCCATCTAACATTTTTGCTAGCACTTTTCCTATTCTTCCAAATCCCATTACAAGTACATTTGAGCCATGTACAGTTCTTTGAGTTTCTTCCATAGCTATTTGAATTGTTCCTTCAGCAGTTGCAATTGTATTTAATACAGAAAACTCTTCTCTTTTTAATAAATCTGTATACTGTATTTCATTACTTTCCAATTGTTCTTTAATTATAATATTTCCAGCTATTAAATATTTTCCTTTTAAAACTGAAATAAAATCTTCTAATTCAACACTATTTCTTCCAAATGGCGCTGATAATCTTCTTCTATCACTTGATAGAGGTACTGGTCCTACTACTACTTTTGAATTACTTACAGCTTCTTCTAAAGTTGGACACATTTCTACACTATCTAAATTTAATAATTCCTCTGAATTTTCTAAAGCATAAGTATATACTTTATACCCATCTTTATCTAACATTTCTATTAGTTTGACTATTCTTAAGTCCCCACCAATAACTGTTATTGATTTTTCCATATATTTACCTTTTCCTCTCTTATTTTCTATAATTAAATCTATGTTATTAAATTTAATTTATGTATTTTAATTTATTTGTCTTTCGTCTTTATCTTCTTCTTTTTCTCGCTGTTTTATTTGTTCTTGTTTTTTTTCTTTATTAAAAATACTATCAAGCTTTTTATCTATTTTTTCTTTTGAAAGACTCTCATTCATTTCTTCAATAATAAGTGCTTTCTCTTCTAAATATTTTCTAGCTATTTTTTCTTGTTTGATTAATATTGCACTCTTTTTATTAGATTTTTCATTATTATATTCATCTGTTATATCTATTTCTTCCATTTTTGCTGAAACTGTGATATGTGATCTAATTTTTTCAAAACTTTTCTCTTTTTCTGCTAATTTTAAAAATTTTGGTTCTAATTCTATTGCTTTATTTAAAAAATTTATTGCTTTGTCTTTTTCTCCTTTATATGCATATATTTTCGCTAATTGATAATATGATGATGCTTCTAATTCCTCATATAAACTTTTTTCAAAATATTTTTCTGCTTTTTCATAATCCTTTTCTATAAATGCTATTAAACCTAAATTATAATTAGCTCCATACATTCTATGATTTATTTCTGCTGCTTTTTCATACATTTCTTTTGCCATTTGAAAATCACTTAGTCTTGTATATACTATTCCTAAATTATAATACAAATCAAAATCTGTTGGTCGATATAATAATGCTTCGTTATATACATTTGCTGCTTCTTTAAATCTTTCTTGTTCACATAATAATTCTCCTAGTAAGCATGAACCTTCATAACAATCTGGTTTTGTTCTTACTAAATTTTCGAGCATTTGTACTGCTTCATTTTTCTTTCCTAAATCTCTTAATAATTCTGCTATTTTAAAATAAGATTTATAATCTCTTTTATTTATATCTACTGCTGTTACATATTCATCAATTGCTCTTCTCATACCACCTTCTTTTTCATAACATTCTGCTAATATTTTATGTCCTAAATAACTTTCTGGATATTTTGTAACCAACATTACTAACACCTTTTTTGCTACTTTACTATTTCCTGTTATAATAAGAATTTCAGCTAGTATAACACTTAATACTTCTGAAAAATTAATTCCATTAATTTCCATTGCAATAATTATAAAAGGTATAATTATTGCAAATAAATATCTAATAGTTCCCCAAAAAATATGTTCATCTATTCCTAGTTTGATTTCTATAAAACTTACTGTTATTCCCATAGCTTGTAATAATAATAATGCCATATAGTTTGAGTCATTTTTTCTAATTATTTTAAAAAATATTATTATAAACAAGGAAAATGCTAGCAAATTGAATAACAATTTTTCAAACATAACATTTCTCCACTTCTACATCCTCTTAATATTATTGCTTATTATATCATATAGTATTTTTTTTAACAAGTTATACTTTATTATTTTTCCATATTCCATTCTTTTAAAAATTCATCAATATATTCTTTCATAAACTCTATTCTTTTATTTGCTAATTTTCGAGCTGTGTTTGTATTCATATTATCAGCTAATTTTAATGACTTATGATAAAAATGATGTATTGTTGAAACTTCTTTTTGACCTTCTATAAAATCAAAAGAATTATCTAAAGGTATATCACTTCTATATATTAGTTGATTAAGATTTGCACCTGAATAAAGAAAAGATCGAGCTATTCCAATTGCACCAATAGCTTCTAAATTATCAGCATCTTGTAATATTAATGTATTTATATCTTCATAATTATTATTCTCATTATTCCAACTATAGACTTCATGATATTCAATTGAATATAAGATTTTATTTATTTTTTCTTCTTCTAAATCAATAGAATTTAAAATTTCCATAATTTTTCCTAAGGAATCTTTTGGAGATATAAATTTCCCTTCTTCATTTTGCATAATTCTATGTATATCATGTAAGAAAGCTGCTATTCCTATTACAATACGATCTCCTCCCTCGTGTTCTTGTAAAAATAGTGCAATTTTCATTGTTCTTTCTAGATGATCAATATTATGTCCACTACGATCTTTTGAAACTAAATCTAATACTAATGGTCTTAGCTTATTTATATACTCTTCTAACATATTTTTTCTCCTAAGTTTTAACTAAATAACTTCCATAAATCTGTAATAATCATTATTATAATAATTACTTCTGTTATTAATATAGTAGGAATTCCAACTGTAAACTTTAGTTTCTTTGTTTTATGTCTAAATGTGTACATTCCTATAAGTGTTCCAATTCCTCCTCCCAAAACTGTTATCATAATTAAAGTTCCTTCTGGTATTCTCCAATATCCTCTTTTAGCTTTAAATTTATCTATTCCCATACTTAAAAAACCTACTAAATTAGCAACTAAAAAATATATAATTACATATTTAATCCCAATTATTTCTATAAGTTCTTTCATAAACTCTCCTCTACATTATATTTTTTTATCCAGTCAGTTACTCTATCATTTTTATCTAATAATACATCTTTAAGATATTTTTCATATTTATTATCTCTATCTATTTCTCCACTTAACATTCTACTATATAGCCTAAAAGCATAGTATCTATTATAAAATTGCCATTTTTCTTCTTTAATATCTACATCTTTAATACTTCTATATCCATCTATCAAATTTTTAAAATCTTCATAACAATAAAATTCTTTCTGATTTAACAAATTTAAAATTCTTGTAAAATCATAATCTCTATCTCCAATACACATACTTTCTAAATCAATTAAATAATATTTTCCATTTGAAAATATTATATTCTCTGGTCTAATGTCTTTATGTACAATACATAAATTCGAAACTTTTATATTTTCTAAGCATTGTTCTAAAAAATTAGTTGTTGATTCAAAAATATTAGTTTCCATAATATCTTTAGCAGACTCTTTTAATTTAATATACTTTAACATTAATCTTTTTTTCCAATCTTCTTTTTGTTCTATTGGTACATTGTGCAAATTTGTAATTAATTGACCTATATTGTATAAATGCTTTTGTGCTTTATCATCTCGAATTGTTTCTCCATCAATTTTTTCAGTTATAATAATATTATTATGTACTCCTATAAGTTTTGGAACACAATAATCCATATTCATTAATTTTTTTAACCATTTTTCTTCATTTTCTAAGTATTCTTTATGACGCATTTTTTTAAATATATAACCATTAAATTCTCTTACTGAATTTATATATGAAAAATGTTCTTTTGTATTTTCAATATTTTTTTCATATTCATTTATTAATTGTTCTACTTTATTATCCATAAATATCTCCTAAAAAATTTACATATTATCTATTTAAAATCAAAGAACATTACACAAATAAACTCATTTGATTTGATTTTGTCATTCCTTTCAAACAGCCAAATTTATCTAGTAATTCTGTTACTGATTTTCCTATTTTTGATCTTGCTTGCATATCTTCTATACATTCAAATGGCTCTTCTTGTCTTGCTTGATATATTCCTTCTGCTGCTATTGTTCCTAATCCTGGTATACTGTTCAGTGGTGGTCTTATTCCTTCATCTTCCATAATAAACTTTGTACTATGCGATTTATATAAATCTATTGGTAGGAATTTTATTCCTCTTTCATACATTTCTAATACTAATTCTAATATTGGATACATATTTTTATCTTTTGGTGTTGCTGAATTTCCTGCATTATCTATTTCTTTCATTTTTTCTTTTACTTTTTCTTTACCAAATATCATACATTCACTATCAAATTCATCTGCTCTTATTGAAAAATATGCTGTATAATATGCTTTTGGTCTATGTACTTTAAACCATGCTATTCTAAATGCATTTGTTACATATGCTGCTGCATGTGCTTTGGGAAACATATATTTTATCTTTTCACAAGATTTAATATACCATTCTGGTACATCATGTTCTTTCATTATTTCAACATATTCTGCCCACTTTTCTGGATCTTTTAAGGCTTTTCCTTTACGTACTGTTTCCATTATTTTAAATGCATGATTTGGCTCTAACCCCTGTTTCATTAAATATACCATAATATCATCTCTACATCCTATTGCTTCACTTAATGTAACTATTCCATCATTAATTAATTCTTGTGCATTATTTAACCATACATCTGTACCATGTGATAGTCCAGATATACTTATAAGTTCACTAAAAGTGGTTGGTTTTGTATCCACAAGCATTCCTCTTACAAATTTTGTTCCAAACTCAGGTATTCCAAAGCTACCTACCTCCGAGTTAATCTGCTCTGGTTTTACTCCAAGTGCTTTTGTTGAACTAAATATACTCATTGTTTCCTTATCATCTAATGGAACTTTGGTTGGATCTATTCCTGTAAGATCATGTAGCATTCTTATAACAGTTGGATCGTCATGACCTAGTATATCTAGTTTTAATAAGTTTTGATCTATTGAATGATAATCAAAATGTGTTGTTACTATATCTGATTTAGGGTCATCTGCTGGATGTTGTACTGGTGTAAATTCAAAAATTTCTCTACCCTTTGGTACTACTATAATTCCTCCTGGATGCTGACCTGTTGTTCTTTTTACTCCAACACATCCACTTGATATTCTTGCTACTTCTGCATTTGGTTTATGTATATCTCTTTCTTCAAAATAATTTTTGGCATAACCAAAAGCTGTCTTTTCTGCAACTGTACCTACTGTTCCAGCTTTAAATGTCGTTCCTTTTCCAAATATTACTTCAGTATATTTATGTGCTTTAGCTTGATATTCTCCTGAAAAATTTAGATCTATATCAGGTTCTTTATCTCCATTAAATCCTAAAAACGTTTCAAAAGGTATATCCATTCCATCTTTATCTAATTTATGTCCACAATTTGGACATTCTTTATCAGGTAAATCAAATCCATTTTTCACCCCATAATCTGAAAAATCTGAATATTTACAATTAGGACATCTATAATGTGGCCCAAGTGAATTTACTTCTGTAATACCTGTCATATTTGCAACAAATGATGAACCTACTGATCCTCTTGAACCTACTATATAGCCATCTTCATTTGATTTCCAAACTAGTTTTTGTGCTATTATATACATAACAGAAAATCCATTTTTTATAATAGAATCTAATTCTTTATCTAGTCTTGATTGAACTATTTCAGGAAGTTTCTCTCCATATAATTTATGTGCTTTACTGTATGCTATATCTTTTATAGTTTGTTCACAACCTGGTATATGAGGTGGACACTTTTCTGGAGAAATTGGTTTTATTTTTTCACACATATCTGAAACTAAATTCGTATTAGTTACAACAACTTCATATGCTTTTTCTTTACCTAAATATTCAAACTCTTTTAGCATTTCTTCTGTTGTTCTTAAATATAATGGTGCTTGATTATCTGCATCATCGTATTTTTGACCTGCTTGCAAAATTCTTCTATAAACTTCATCTTGTGGATCCATAAAATGAACATCACAAGTTGCTACTACTAATTTATTTAATTTTTCACCTAAAGCTACTATTTTTTTATTAAACTCAATTAGTTTTTCTTCACTTTCAACAATACCTTCTCTTATCATATATTCATTATTTTTTAAAGGTTGTATTTCTAAATAATCATAGTAATTGGCTATTTCTTCTAATTTATCATCTGATTTATTTGCAACAATTGCTCTATATAATTCACCTGCTTCACAAGCACTACCTAAAATTAGTCCTTCTCTATATTTATTGAACATACTTTTTAATATTCTTGGCTTTTTATAAAAATAGTTTAAATGAGAATATGATACTAATTTATAAAGATTTTTAAGACCAACATAATTCTTCGCCAAAATTATAGCATGATATGATGGTAATTTTTTAAAATCTGTTTCAAAAGCATTATCAAAATCATCTATAATTTCTGCATTTTTATCTTTTGCCCTTTGAATCATTTCTTTAAAAACAGCCACTAAAGTTTTTACATCATCTAAAGCACGATGTGCAACATCGACTTTAATTCCTAATTTATCTGCAATTATTCCTAATTTATATTTTGAAAATTCTGGAAACATTGCTCTTGCTAAACGCAAAGTATCTATATATGTATTTTCTAGTTTTAATCCTAATTGCTTACAATTATGTTTCATAAATCCTATATCAAAATCAGCATTGTGTGCTACTAAAACAGAATTCCCCATAAACTCTAAAATCTTAGGCATAACTTTATCTATTGTCTCTGCATCTTTTACCATATCATCAGTAATATGTGTAACTTCTACAACCTTTTGTGGTATTGGTTTTTCTGGATTTACAAAACATTCAAATGTATCTATTACTTCTCCATTTTTAATTTTCATAATTCCAACTTCTGTTATCTTTTCTGTTATATGAGATATACCTGTTGTTTCTAAATCAAATACACAATATTCTGTATTATCTATTGGTTGTTTTTTTGAATAAAAAACACATGGATCTTTATCTGGCACAAAATAAGCTTCTACTCCATATATTACTTTTAAATCTGCTCCTGTTTTTTCTAAATATTTATGTGCATCAGGAAAAGATTGTACAACTCCATGATCTGTTATTGCAATTGATTTCCATCCCCAACTCACTGCCTTTTTTAATAAATCACTACATGGTGTTATTGCATCCATTTGACTCATCTGTGTATGCATATGAAGTTCTACTCTTTTTACTTCTGAATTATCTTCTCTTTTTAATCCTTTTTTCATTCCTGTTGATTCAATTATTGTATTTGCCATAACTTCTACTTCTTTTGAATATGGACTATACTTTGCAACACCTTCTATTCTTAATCCTTTAGCTGATGAAACTCTTGATTTTACTTTCTTAAACTTCTCTTTATCTAAAAAAGCTTTACAAGCTATTGTACTCGTTCCATCAAAAAGATTAAACATTAATATAACTTTCTCATTTTTAATATCTCTAGAATCTATTGAACCTGATAAAATTTCTCCATCAATACAAACTTTCATTTCTGTTCCATCATCCATTGGAATATTTTCAATTTTTACAAGTTCTGTTCTTATCATTAAACTTCTACCTAATATTAATGGTGATTCTTCATCTTTTACTTCTACACTTTTATTTTGATGTGCCTCGATTTTAGCAGTAAGTTCTGGATTTTGGTTTCTTAATTCTTGCTTTAATTTCTCATCTTCTTCTAATTTTCTTGCCTTTTCTCTTTCTTGTTCAATTCTCTTTTCTTCTTTTCTAATTTCAATTTCTTGCAGAGCCTGTCTTTCTAATTCAATCAATGCTTCTTTTTCTTCTTGTTTTTGTTTTTCTATTAGTTCTTTTTCAAATTCTTTAGAATTATTTTCAATAAATTCTACTTCATAAATTTTATTATATAAATTATTTAATATATGTTCTATTCCTTTATCAAATTTTTGAGCAAGTAAAAAAGATGCTCCTTTCATAGACAAATTCACATTTACATTTTTGTCAATTATATTTGGTATACTATTATTTAATATAGCCCTACTAAAAGGCTCTTTTTTTCCAATATATGTAATTATATTATTCCAATTCTCAGATATATTTTCATTTATTTCTAAGTTATCACTATAATGTACATCAACAGAAGCTCTATTTACTTTAAAAGTATTTATCAAAAAATCTTCAAAACTATCTATTTCTTGAAGATTTATTGGTTTAGAAGATATTATCTTAACTTGCAATTTATTAGTTTTCTTATATAAATTTATATTCTCAACTTCTGAATTTGTTAAATTATTATTTTCATTGTAATCCTTGAAAACTTCTTTTATATATTTTTTCTGCATATTTGCCTCTTTAATTTTAATTATTTACAAAATTTATAACTTGTCCAATTGCCTCAAATATTTCTTTAACATTTTCAACATTTTTAATTTGAAATCCATTTAATAATGTTGCACCAGGAATTGCTCCCCTTGCATAAACACATATATCACCAAATCCAAACTTTTTTTGCCTAAAAGTTTGATAATATGTTACATCTTTTAAATCTGAATATTTTACTATTTTTTCGATGTTTATAAATAAAAATTTAAAAGTATATACTACTCTTTTTTCATAAAACACTACTTTTGTTGCTTTTGCAATTCTTTTATCTATAAATAATAGAAAACCTATTATTACAGCAAATATAAGAATTACTAATAGTTCTTCTAAGATACTTCCTGTTGTAATACATACAACTGAAGACATTATAAATACTATAAATATCCATGCATATTTTGCTATTTCATATGGTATTGAATATTTTCTACTAAATTTTAATTGTTCATTTATATCTTTTTTTAAATCTTCTTCTTCTTGATATGTTTTATAGCAATTTGCACATATATCTCCTTCTTTTTTTAGTTTTGCTCCGCATATTCTACATTTCATAACTTCAATTTTTCCCTTCTATAATTACAACATCTGTATTTCTGTGATAGAAAATATAATAACAATTATAATTTAACATGTTAAATGGCTATTCTTAATATATCTTTATAAGATATATAAATTGAAAATAATATTAATAATAAAAATCCAGCTGATTGTATTCCTAGTTCTATTTCTTCCTTTAGTGCCTTTCCTCTTATTCCTTCTATTATAAGTAATACTATTCTTCCTCCATCTAATGCTGGTATTGGTAATAAATTTGTTACTCCTAATGATAATGATATTAAACAAAGTAAATATATGAAGTTATACATTCCATTTGTTTTTACTACAATTTCAGATATTCCTATCGGACCTGTCATTTGTTCTATACTTACATTTCCTGTAAATAATAGTTTTAAACTTTCACCAATAGATCCTAAAAAATCTGCTGTTTCCCAAAATGCATAATATATTTTTTCTCCAATTCCAGCTTCAATTAATGCAACTTGAATACCTAATATATATGCTCCTTGTTCATATTTTATTGGTTTTACTTTCAATTCTATATTTTCGTTATTTCTTTCTACTAATACTGTTAATTCTTCCCCATTTGAATTTTTCAAAGCTTTTGCTATGTCTGTTTTTATTCTTATTTTAGTATCATTAATTTTTAATATTTTATCTCCTACTTCTATTTGTGATACATTTTCTCTTGCTTCTGGTAATATCTCAGAAACTGTTGTTGAAATATTGTACCCTGAGCATACAGATAATATGAAATATACTATAATAGCAAATAAAATATTTACAATTGCTCCTGCTGAAACTATTCCTATTCTATGCCATAATTTAGCCTTATTAAAAGCCCCATCTTCTTCAGATCTTTCAGTTTCTCCTGTCATTTTTACATATCCACCAAAAGGTATACATCCTATACTATAAAGAGTTTCTTTACCTTTTTTAGAAAATATTTTATGTCCAAATCCTATTGAAAACTCTTCCACTTTTACTTTAAATAATCTTGCTGCTAAAAAATGACCTCCTTCATGGATAAATACTAAAAAACCTAATAAAAATATTACCTTTGCTGCATTAATTAAAAAATTCAAATTATAAGTCCTCCTATAAAATAATGGTTAATAAAAAATACGCAAATGGTGCTATAAATATAACACTATCTATTCTATCTATCATTCCTCCATGTCCTGGGAATAATTCACTAAAATCTTTTACTTCAAAGTATCTTTTTATAACAGATGCTGAAAAATCTCCGATTTGCCCTATTACACTTAATATACAAACTATTATTCCTATAGCTATATATGAAATTTCTATTTCTAAATATATATTTATGAAATATGTAAAAATTAAATTAATTATTAATGCTCCTATAATTCCTGCTATACATCCTTCTACTGATTTATTTGGACTCACTTTACTAAATTTAGTTTTTCCATATTTTTTTCCTATTAAATATGCAAACACATCTGTTCCCCATGCTGAAAATATATTATACCATATTAGTATTTTTCCAGATATTTCACCTTCTATTCCATATAATAATGGTATAAAAATACAAAATCCTAATACATATAATATTCCTATTAGTGTATATGATATATTTTCAAATGTAATTTTCATATTTGAAATTATTACATGTAAAAATAATATTAATAATATTATTGGAATTCCAAAATTAACAAATATGTTTATAATATTAATTGGAATAATATGTATTAATGCAATACTTGCCACTGATAAATAACTTATCCATGATATTACTTTTGTTTTATTAGATACACATTTTATATATTCATACATAGCAATAATTGCAATAATTGCAGCTGCTATATCTATAATATACTTATTTCCAAATATAAATACTAATATGACTATTGGAAAGCCAATTAGTGCTGTTAATACTCTTTTTATATTCATATATAAATATCCTTTACAAATATTTTATTATGCTCCATGTCTTCTGTTTCTTTTTTGATATTCTTCTATAGAATTATCTAAATCTTTAGCTGAAAAATCTGGCCAAAGTTTATCTAAAAATAAAATTTCTGAATACACTGATTGCCATATTAAAAAACCACTTAATCTCATTTCCCCACTTGTTCTTATTATTAAATCTGGATCAGGTATATTTTTAGTATACAAGTATTCTGATATTAATTCTTCATTTATTTCTTCTGATTTTATTTTTCCCTTTTCAACTTCATCTACTATATTTCTCACTGCATGAAGAATTTCATCTCTACCGCCATAATTCAAACATATATTCAATGCTGTTCCTGTATTATTTTCTGTTCTTTTTATTGTTCTTTCTATACTTTCTTGTAATGATTTTGATAATTGTGATACATTTCCTAAAACTTTTATTACTATATTTTCAGTATCTGCTTCTTTTGCAAAATCATCTAAATAATTTTCTAATAATTCCATTAATGCATTTACTTCTTCTTCACTTCTTTTCCAATTTTCTGTTGAAAATGCATATACTGTTATATGTTCTATTCCTATTTTATTTGCATGTCTAACCACTTTTTTTAGTGTTTCTGCCCCTTGTTTATGTCCTAATTTTACTGGTAGCATTTTATTTTTTGCCCATCTTCTATTGCCATCCATTATAATTCCTATATTTCTTGGCATTTTTCTTTCTTCCATCTATATTGCTCCCATTTTTAAATATTCATAATTTCTTTTTCCTTATTTTCTAACATTTTATCTATTTCTAATACATATTTATCTGTTAGTTTTTGAATTTTATCTTCTAATGTTGCTTTGTCATCTTCTGTTATTTCAGAGTTTTTACATTTTACTTTTGCATCTTCCATTCCATCTCTTCTTATTGAACGTATTGCTACTCTAGATTCTTCAGCTATTTTCTTTATATCTTTTACTAAATCTTTTCTTCTTTCTTCTGTTAGCTCTGGAAAGTTTAGTCTTATTACTTTCCCATCATTATTTGGATTTAATCCAATATCTGATGCAAGTATTGCTTTTTCTATTTCTTTTAATATACTTGCGTCCCATGGTTGTATAACTATCATTCTAGCTTCTGGTACTGAAATTCCTGCTACTTGATTTATTGGTGTTGGTGTTCCATAATATTCTACACTTATTTTATTTAATATTGCAGGATTTGCTCTCCCTGCTCTTACTTCTGATAAGTTTTGACTAAATACATCTATTGTTTTTTTCATTCTATCTTCTAATTCTTGTAATTCCATTTTCATATATCCTTTCTCTTTATATTTTATTATGATACTATTGTACCTATTTTTTCACCCTTAACTGCTCTTACTATATTTTCTGGATCACTTATTGCAAATACTAATAATGGTATATTATTATCTTTACATAGTGCTGTTGCTGTTGAGTCCATTATTTTTAGATCTTTTTCTAATACATCTTGATATGTTATTTGGTCATATTTTACTGCTGTTTTATCTATTTTAGGATCAGCTGAGTAAACTCCATCTATTGTTTTTCCAAGTAATATAACTTCTGCTGACATTTCCGCTGCTCTTAATGCTGCTCCTGTGTCTGTAGAGAAAAATGGATGACCTGTTCCACATGCAAATATTACTACTCTTCCTTTTTCTAGATGCTTTTCTGCTTTCCTTTTTATATATGGTTCTGCAATCTCTCTCATTTCTATTGCTGTTTGTAATCTTGTGTACATTCCTCTAGCTTCTAAAGAATCTTGTAATGCTAATCCATTCATTGCAGTAGCTAACATTCCCATATAGTCTGCTGTTGCTCTGTCCATTTTATGCCCATTTCTAGCTCCTCTCCAAAAGTTTCCTCCACCAACTACTACTGATACTTGAACTCCCATTTCTACTATTTTTTTTATTTGGTCAGATATTCTTCCTACTACATCTGGGTCTATTCCATAACCTTCTTCTCCTGCTAGTGCTTCTCCACTTAGTTTTAATAATACTCTTTTATAGGCTAACATAGTATTCTCCTTTTATTTTTATTATGGATATTTTATTATCCTTTTTATACTTTTTGTATTCTATCATAAAAAACTTTTTTTTACACTATTTTTTTATATATTTTTTTATTTATTTTTAATATATAATTAATATTGATCTTTACATTTTGAATAAAAAAACTATTTTAAATTCGCTATTAATTGTTTTGCAAATTCTTCTGGAAATAATCTTATATTTCTTATTTTTTCCTTTGATACAATTTCTGGTATATATTCTCCTCTATCTTTATATTTAGGATCTCCTGAAAATTCTGGTCCTGTTCCTGTTCCAAATTCTCCACTTACATATTCACATTTATATAAATATTCATAGTTTTCTTCATTTACTCTTCTACTATATATTTGTTCTTTTACTTTAACTTTTATTCCAAATTCCTCTAATATTTCTCTTTCTACTCCTTCTTCATAAGTTTCATTTTCTTCTAAACCTCCTCCTGGAAATACATAGTATTCTCCATATGGTTTTTCTGTGTTAGGTGTTTGCTTTACATTTTTTCTATGCATTAGTGCATATCCTCCATCCATTTCTATTATTCCAGCTACTCTTATTCTTTTCATTTTAGTTTTCTCCTTTAATATTATTAATTTTTTTGTAATTTTTTTCTTAATACTTTTGTAATTTCTATAATACAAAGGAGATATATGTAAACCGCATATATCCCCTTATATTTATTTTTTTATAGATAATATTTTAAATTTGATAATTCCCACAGGAGCTTGAACTTCTACTATATTGTTTTTCTTTTTTCCTAATAATGCTTTTCCTATTGGTGATTCATTTGATATTTTATTGTTTGTTGTGTCTACTTCTGTTGATCCTACTATTGTGTATTCAATAGTTTCATCAAATTCCATATCTAATACTTTTACTATATTTCCTACTTGTACTACTTCTGTATCTATTTCTGATTCATCTATTATTTTAGCATATTTTATTTTTTCTTCTAATTCTGCTATTTTTATTTCATTTGCTGCTTGTGCATTTTTTGCTTCATCATATTCTGAGTTTTCTGATAAATCTCCAAATCCTAGTGCTACTTTTATTCTTTCTGCTATTTCATATCTTACTTCTGTTTTTAATTTTTCTAGTTCTTTTTCCAAATTATCATAACCTTCTTGTGTTAATAAATATTCTTTTTCTCCCATTTTTTAAGTCCCCCTCTTTGTTTGTTTCTATATACTCCAATATAATAAGGTTATTTTCTATTTTTGTCAAGTTAATTAGCTATTTTTTTTGATAAATTCAAATATTCATTTTTTCTAATTCTTCCGCTTTTTCCATCTAAAAAGCTTATATTTATACCATCTTTTTGTATTTCTTTTTTTATATTATTGAAACTAGTATTTTTATATATATAACTTTCATATAATACTGAATTTTCAAAATTATCTAAATGGATGCTATCTTTTAAATATTTTCGTGGCATTGGTATTTCAAAAAAGTCTGCATTTATTCCTTCAAAAGACTTTAAATTTATTTTTATAGTTTGATTGAAATTTATTATACATGTTTTTTTTGGTAAATTATATTGATTTATTTCTTCTTCTGTAAAGTCAAAATTAAAAATTATATCACTTTTTATTAAACTTTTTTTATAATTATTATTCATATTTAAAATTATGCCTTTTTCTTCATATAGTTCTTTTTCTATTTTTCTAAATTTCTTTTCATCTTCTGTTATTATATTTAGTATTCTTATCTTTGGTGCTATATCTTTTATACTTTCTACTATTATATCATTTATTTCATTTGTTAAAAATGATACTTCTTGATAATTCATACTTTCCTTTTTACATTTACATACATATTCTGTACAATTATATGCTAAGTGTCTAAACAACCACTTTCCATCAAATATTCTTACTTTTTCTTTTTTTATAAATTCCATAAAACTTTTATTACTTAAAAGATTGTTTGATAAACATACTCTATTTATACAGTTTCTATTTATATATTCTGATAATTTATTTAATGTTTTATTTTCTATATCATTTATTACTATTAATGTTTTATTTTCTATTCTTTCTTCTTTTATTTTTATAAACTTGTCCTTCATTTTATTTATAAATTTTAGCAAATTATTTTCATTTTCTTTTTCTTTTTTTTCAATTAATTTTATATATATCAAAAAAATCACCTCTTATATTATATATATGATGTGATTTTCGTTTTATGATATTTTTTTATTATATAAAATAATAAAATCAGAATAAATATAAAATTTACTCTCATTTTATTATTTTAATAAATACAAATTTGATATTCTTTTTTATTTCATATAATTTTAAGAAATTAATTTTATAATAGGATAACAGTAAACCTTTATAAAAATAATCGAGGGAAGGCAAAGCCTTCCCTCTAAAACGATCTTTCTTTTATTTCATGGAGTATTATTCAATAATCTCCAGCATTTCTCTCCTATTTTCTGCTTCCATTGTTTCCACAGCCTCTATTTTACATGCATCGTCTGGTGTAACAATGCTTATCGAATTTTCTTCCATAGGAATTTCTATCTGTTCTGCTGGCTGCTGCTCATCTTCAGTTGGAGTATCTGATGCTGGTGTCGGTTCAGGTGCAGGTATATTTACTGTTACAGCTACATTTGGAGCTGCTATATCCTGCATTGAGTCTGACGTTGTAATATCAGTCATTGATATCACTGTTTCTCTTCCCTGATCCAATATATCAAACTTGGCAATAAAGATAACCTGGTTTTCATTAACCAAACTACCCTTTTCGGTTACAAGTCTTCCTGTATCATTATTGATTTCAGGAGTTGCCCAACCGTTTTGCGCCTCTAAACCAATAAGTTTTAACACTTCCTGATCATATCCAAGAGTTGCCAAAAGCGCATTCACACCGTTACCTGTTATGTTGGTCATACTGACCTCAACAAGCAACTGATTTCCTGTTACCGTGGGGTTTAAAGCGATTTTAAAATTTTCCCCTGGATTTTCTTCTCCATCATCGGGGTCCTTATCATCGCCATCACCTGGTTTATTGCCTTCATCACCTCCGCCGGGATTTTCTTCCCCGCCATCGGGATCTTTATCCCCATCATCTGGTGATACTGATCCTGGCCCTTTGTCAGGGTCATAGATTTCAATTTTCTTAGTCAACTTCGGAATTGGTTGATGATTTTCATCACCAACTGGAGTCGCTGTTATTTCATACAGTCCAATTTCCTTGACAGTGTTTCCAGCTTCAATATTACCTGAAAGAAGGTTTTTCACACTATATGTTACTGTAATTCCCTCTACATTGTTTCGATCCTGCACTTCAAAAGTGTAAGATCTCCCCTTATAGGGAAGCGACTCTTCTGAATGGTTCCACTCATAGTCTACCGGATAAACCGGCAACTCTGGTGTTATCGTATAAGTACCTGAATGAACTATTATAGTATCATACAATGCTGATGTACTTCCAAGAACAGTTGCGTTACCCGTCAATGGGTAGGCCCCTGTTTCTGAACTTTCAGTTACATCACATTGTATTTCAACTTCTAAATCATCTTCAGGTAATAATGAGCCTTTCGTTATTACGTATCCCCATTTATCTTTGGGCACCAATGGCTCACCTTTACGAGACGTCTGATCGAGTATTGTTACCTCAACCAAACGTTTTTTAATCTCCATTGTTACTGATATTGGGTCAATTGCTTGGTGATTAGAATCTCCAACAAATACAACCTCATAATTGTACTCACCTGGCATAATTTCAGCCTGCCCGTTAACCTCCCAAGTCAAACCGGCAGGAACTTCCATTCCATCTTTGACCTTCAACTCTATCTTATGGGCTTTTCCGTCTGCCTCAACAGTCTGACCATCTATTTCAAACCAGTCCATCGGGTAGGCCGGCAACTCTGGTGTTATCGTATAAGTACCTGAATGAACTATTATAGTATCATA
>CAOJJB010000021.1 GCA_948436975.1 uncultured Clostridium sp.
AGAATTCCAGCCTTCCAAGCTGGCTATGCGGGTTCGATTCCCGCTACCTGCTCCATTAGAGAAGTCATTGTATTAGAAAAAGGTCTAGTATGATGGCTTTTTTTCTTGCAATATAATGATATTTTGTGTATAATAAAATATATTATTAATGCGGGTATAATTTAGTGGTAGAATGTCATGCTTCCGACCTGATAGCGCGAGTTCGATTCTCGCTACCCGCTCCAACGACGTTTCTGTTCAAACTTTATAGAACAGATAGATATGAAAATCAATCAGTAAAATGGTTGATTTTTTCTTTTGCAAAAAATCATCCTAATTCTATAAGGGAAAGGATGGTACTTGAAATGAAGATAATTAAACAAGAACTAGAATTTAAAGAATGTCTAAAACAAAGTCTAGAATTTATATGTGAGTTTTCTAAAGTTACTCCTACTTTTGTAAATGGTAGCATTAGAAAATTAGAAAGAACTAATCTTATATATATTGAGCCACATAGAGTGATAATTAAAAACATTACTTTTTTAGTTTTTAATTATTCTAATGATGTGTATATCACTAACTTGACTAAAAAGATTAAATTATCAGAGTTAGAAGAATATTAGAAGAACATATAATTGTAAATATTTGAAAGAACTACAAGAAATGGCAGATAATAGAGTTCAACAGATTATCAGTGAGTTAAAAACTAAAAGTGATTTGACAGAAGATATGAAGAATACCGATATGCTTTATTGGGTTGGAACTATGAACTCAATTAAGGCACAAGCAGAAGAAATTGTTTTTAGTGAATTGATTTATATATAAAAGTTGTTAAAAGCGAATGAGGATAATCTTCATTCGCTTTTAGATGTATATAACCTTCCGGCTATGCCAGTAGTAACATAGGCTTTAGCTTTGTAGCGAAGCAACTCCTTTCATGATATAATATCAATATGTTTCGACGCATAATTGATAAAATAAATGAAAGGAGTTGCGTATCATGAATAGTATATTCAATAGAAAAACTAAAGAAAAAAGCACTACATATGATACAATGTCAAGTTTATCACATACAAAATGGAATTGCAAATATCATATAGTATTTACACCTAAATATAGGAGAAAAATTTTCTATGGACAGAAAAGATTAGAAATAGGAAAAATATTGAGAGATATTTCAGATTGGCAGGAAGTGAAAATTATAGAGGCGGAAGTTTGCCCTGACCATGTTCATATGTTTGTAGAGATACCACCGAAATTATCAGTGTCGAAATATATGGGAATATTGAAGGGCAAAAGTAGCCTCATAATTTTCCAGAGGTGGTCAAATTTGAAATACAAATTTGGCCAACGAAGTTTTTGGTGCCGTGGCTACTATGTAGACACGGTAGGTAAAAATGCAAAAAGAATAGCAGAATATGTAAGGAATCAATTACAAGAAGATATGATGTATGACCAAATATCGATAAAAGAATATAAAGACCCGTTAAACGGGTCATAAGAGACGCATGCGTCGAGACAGCTATGAGCCTTGAGGCTCTGCTTGTAACATAGCCTTTTAGGCGTTATGAGTAAAAAGCCCCCAGCTAAGCTGGGGGATAATTACTTGTCGAAAACTTCTTAAAAAGCGACAAAAGTAGTCTTTTTTCTATGAAGGAAAAAACTATATACTTTAGAATATATAAAATATATAAATTTATATAATATTCAAAAGAAAAAGGAGGATATAAAGTGAATGTAAAACATTTTATAGAGGACAAGTTATTAATCTTTGAAATTACAGAAGAAATAGATCATCATACATCAGAAAGAATAAGAAAAAGAGCTGATTATGAAATACAAAGATTTATGCCCAAAAAAGTAATTATGGATTTAAAAAGAGTTAGTTTTATGGATAGTGCTGGAATAGGATTAGTAATAGGAAGATATAAAACAACTAGTAGTTTTGGTGGAACATTAGAACTTGTAAATGTAGGTAATAAATTAAAAAGAGTGTTTGAAATGTCAGGAATTTTAAAAATAATACCTATTATAGATAATTATAAACAAGAGCAAATAGGATAAAATTTGTATATATAATAAAAAAGGGAGGATACAAAAATATTATGAAAAATATAAAAAATGAAATGAAAATAGAGTTTTCTAGTAAATCTGCTAATGAAGCATTTGCTAGAATTTCAGTAGCAGCTTTTGCATCACAATTAGATCCTACAATTGAGGAGATTGCGGATATAAAAACATCTGTATCAGAAGCTGTTACTAATTCAATTATACATGCTTATCCAAATAAAGATGGAATAGTAAAATTAAAAGCTATTTTATATGAAGATGAAATAGAAATAGAGGTATCTGATACAGGTGAAGGAATAGAAAATATAGATGAAGCAAGAGCACCTCTATATACAACAAAAGGTAACTTAGAAAGATCCGGAATGGGATTTACAATTATGGAAAACTTTATGGATGATTTGAAAGTTGAATCAATAGTAGGATTAGGAACGAAAGTTACAATGAATAAAAAAATAAATAAAAATAATTCATAAAATACATATTAGGAGGATAAAATGCAAGAAAGAGAAAAAACTCTTATTGCAAAAGCACAGCAAGGAGATAAAGAAATATTAGCAGAAATTTTGGAAAAAAATAAGCGGTCTTATATGGAGTATTGTAAAAAGATTTTTAGGAAGAGGATATGAAGCAGATGATTTATATCAAATTGCATGTATAGGCTTTATAGAAGCAATACAGAGATTTAATTTTGAATTTAATGTAGAATTATCTACATATTCAGTACAATATATGATAGGTGAAATAAAAAAATTTTTAAGAGATGATGGAATAATTAGAATAAGTCGAAGCATTAAAGAGTTAGGAATAAAAATAAAAGAATTAGAACGAATATATATGGTAAAAACTGGGGAGTCTTTGTGCATTACAAAACTCTCTAAAATTTTAGAATTACCAGAAGAAAATATTTATATTGCAATGGAAGCATCTAGAAATGTTGAATCAATAAATGAAAAGATAGATGAAGGTGGAAAAGAATTAGTTGAAATGTTAGCAGGTGATGAAGACGAACAGTCAAAAATAATAGATAAAATAACAGTGTTAGAACTTATTGAAAAATTAAATTGCAGAGATAAAGAGTTAATAAATTTAAGATATTTTAAAGATAAAACTCAAAGTCAAGTTGCAAGTATTTTAGGAATTTCTCAAGTTCATGTTTCAAGAATAGAGAAAAGAATATTAAATGATTTTAGAAATAAATTATTAGCTTAATTTGAAAGGATTTTTAATTTGAAAAAAATATTATTTTATATAATTTTTAGTATTATTTTGATAATAACAATGCCAATTATTTTTAAGAACTTAAAAACAGAAGAAGTAGTTTCAAATGAAGTATTAGAAGAAAAATTTGATTATGGAAAATATAGTAATATAAGATTAATTCACACAGAAACAGGAGAGATAGAAACAATGGATTTAGATACTTACTTATATGGTGTAGTTTCAAGTGAAATGCCAGCTAGCTTTGAAATTGAAGCATTAAAAGCACAAGCAATTGTAGCTAGAACATATACAATATATCAAATAAAAAATGGTGGAAAACATGAAAATGCAGATTTATGTGATAGTGCATTATGTTGTCAAGCATGGATAACAAAAGAAAACAGAATGGCAAGATGGGAGGAAGATGTAAAAGAAGAATATTGGAAAAAAATTATGCAATCTGTAAATGAAACCAAAGGGAAATTAGCTTTATATAATGGAGAGCCAATAAATGCATTATTTCATAGTAATAGTGGAGGAACAACAGAATTATCTGTAAATGTATGGGGAGGTGATTTTCCATATTTTCAAACAGTAGAAACTTCAGGCGAAGATGCTTATAGTTCTTTTACATCAGGTGTTGAAGTTGCAAAGGATGAGTTAGTAAAAGTAATGTTAGAAAAATATTCTAACTTTGAGATTGATTTTAGTAAGGAAGATTGCATAAAAATATTGGAACACACATCTAGTGGAAGAGTAAAAAAACTCAAAGTTGGAAATATAGAAATTAGTGGAACAGAAGCAAGAACTTTATTTAAACTTAAATCAGCAAAATTTGATTTTGAAATGGCAGAAAATAGCATAAAATTTTCTGTTTTAGGATATGGACATGGAGTTGGATTAAGTCAATGTGGTAGCGATGCTTTAGCAAAACAAGGGAAAAATTATGAGGAAATTATTAAATATTATTATAAAGATATAGAAATTAGTGAATAATCTTCTAAAAACTGTAAATACTACTAATAATTAATTACTTAAATGGAGGTTTTTATGGGAAGAAGAGAATATTATGATGAACAAAAAATAAAAAGGATAGCATCTATATTTAGTATAACTTTAGTTTTAGCAATAGTAATTTTTTTAACAGTTTTTGTTATGTATAATAAAAAATTAAAAGCTGAGTCTAATAGTAATATGGAAAGCTTAGGAAAATTAAATGAAATTGTTTCTAATGATAATTTAGAAGAAACAAGTTTTACATCAGATTCAACTGTTTCTAATTCAACTACAAATACTGAAAATACACAAAGTGTATCTAATAATAAAAATACAGTTAGTAATAAAACAAGTAAAAAAGTTAATACAACACCAGTAGAGTCAGTAGTAGAAAATTCAGTAGCAGAAAATACAAATGTTGTTGCACAAGAAAAAGTAGAAGAAAAAAAAGAATTAATTTTTTCAGCACCAGTATCAGGAGAAATTACAAAAGATTTTGCAACAGATACTCTAGTATATTCAAATACATTAGAAGAATGGACAACTCATACAGGAATAGATATAAAGGCTGATAAAACAACAGTGGTTATGGCAGCAGAAACAGGAACAGTAGAAAGTATAAAAAATGATCCAAGATATGGATTAACAATAACAATTTCACATGAAGATGGATTTAAAACAATTTATTCAAATCTTTTAACAACAGAATTTGTATCAGAAGGAGATACAGTAGAAAAGGGAGAAACAATAGCAACTGTAGGTGAAACAGCAAGTTTTGAAATCGCTGATGAATCTCATTTGCATTTTGAAATGTATAAAGATGGAGAAATTGTAAATCCTACAATATATTTAAAATAATAAGAAAATCCTAATTAGTTTTTTACTAATTGGGATTTTTTTATTATATAAAATTAATCTAAAGTTCTTATTATATAAAGCTGTTGGCAAATTTGTATGCAAATTTACTATGTAAATCTGCATGATACTTTTGTTCTTAGTTGTGAAAATGTAATAGAAATAAAATAAAAATGTAATTTTTTTTTATAGGAATATAAGTTATAATAAAAATATATAACTAGAAGAAAAGGGATAATAAGTTGAAAATACAAGAAATATATTATAATGTTAAAACCATTGGTACTGTACACACACACACACACACACACACACACACACACACACACACACATGTAGATTTTATAAGAAAATAAATAACACATTTTTGTGTTTATTAAACATATAAAAAAGACATAAAAATGAACTATAGATTGAATTAGTTCATTTCTATGTCTTTTTATAATTATTAATTGAAAAAATTTAGAAATAAGGTAGGAAAAAGAAAATAAAAATACTTTAATAATAATTTTAATTATATTATTATTGCTACTTGCAGTAGGATATGCATCGTTTTCGGATATATTGACAATATCAGGAACAGCAAATGCAAAAGGAACATTTAACTTAGAATTCCAAAATGCAGAAATAGTAACAGCGGTTGGAGTAGATGAAGAAGGAACAAAAGCAGAAATATCAGAAGACAAAAATACATTAAATGTAAATGTAGCAGATTTAGCATACCCAGGAGCAGGAGTAGAGTTTTCAGTAGATATAGTAAATGTAGGAACAATACCAGCACAGGTAAACGCAGTAACACCAACAAATATAACAGGAAGTGAACATATAAAAATAGAAGGATTAGAAGCTATAACAACAGATCATCCAATAATAGAAGCAGGAGGAAAATGTAATATACATTTTACAGTAGAATGGCCAGTAACAGCAACAGATCCATTAGGAGAAAATGGAGAAAATACAAGCTTTAATTTAGAAATAGAATATACACAAGGAATAGGAAAAGAATTCGAAGGAAGTGCAAAACATGAAGATGATAATACTGGAAGTACAATACCAGTAGAACCAAAAGTAAATTTGGCAGAAACAATAACAGGAAATGATTATGGAAAAGCAATAAATTATAGTGCAACAGTGAAAGGGGAACAAGTAAATAATTGGAAAGTATTTTATAATGATGGAAATAATGTATATATAATATTAGATAATTATTTAGAAAATAGATTATTACCAAATGAAACAAATTTACAAATTGGATATAAATATAGTGTGTATTCTAATGTAAGTAGAGAAAAATTATTAGAAGGATTAACAACAGAAAGTTATTGGAGTGAATTTGCAAATGGAGTAGAAGGTACACTAGCTACAGGAACTCCAACAGCAGAAATGTTAATTAAAAGCTATAATGAAAAAAAAAGAAGTAAATTTAAATTATATAGATAGACCAACATTAGATAGAGATGAAACATTATATGTCCCCAATAAATCAGGAATAGATAATTGTAATGCATATTGGCTTGCTACACCATGTAATAACTATATGTATTATGTAGACTTTTTTGGGCGCCTATATAATCAATATGATGGACGGTCCTAGTGTTGCTGTTCGTCCAATAGTCAAATTACCAACTAATATTATAGGAACAGTAAAAGACACAGTAGAAATATAAAAAAATCCCAATAATTTGTATTGAAAAAAAATACATGATATGTTATAAATAAATATATATTAAAAACAGAAAAGAGGAACAAATTATGGATAAAAGAAAATTAATTACAAAAATAATAGCAGGATTAGCTTTAGCATTAATGCTATTCTCAGTATTTGGAACTCTATTATTTTATTTATTTAGATAAAATCAAATAGAATGGAGAATAAATAAATGATAGGAGAAACCTTAGAAAATTTCTATAAAACTCTAGTTATTGGAAATATTAACAATTTATATGCCAGTCCTTTAAGAGTTATTACAACAATTTTAGATTTAGTAATTGTTGTATTTATAATATATAAAGCTTTTAAGATGCTAAAAGAAACAAGAGCATGGCAACTTTTAAAAGGAATAGCAGTGTTAATAATAATAACTTTTTTAAGTGGATACTTAAAACTAACAATATTAAATTATATATTAACATCAGTAATGTCATATGGAGTAATAATGCTTATAATAGTATTTCAACCAGAACTTAGAAGAGCATTAGAACAACTAGGAACTACCAATAAATTTAGTAGGCTTTTAGGAACAGATCAAGACTTAAATGCAAAGAAAAAAGAGAATATATATAAAATAGCAATAGCATCAGTAGAATTAGCTAAAGCAAAAAAAGGAGCATTAATAGTAATTGAGAGAGAAATAAAAATACAAGACATTAGTGCAACAGGAATTTTAATGAATTCTGAAATATCTCCACAATTACTAGTAAATATATTTGAACCTAAAACACCGTTACATGATGGAGCAGTAATAATTAGTGATAATAAAATTGAAGCAGCATCTTGTATGTTACCTTTAGCAGATGATAAAGATATAGCAAGAGAACTAGGAACTAGACATAGAGCTGCAATAGGAATTTCAAAGGAATCAGATGCTATAGTAGTAGTAGTTTCAGAAGAAACTGGTAAAATATCAATAGCCAAAGATGGAACTTTAATAGCGGATGTAAGAGAAGATGTACTAAAAAAGATTTTAATAAAAAACTTAATAACAGAACCAATTCATACATCTAAATCAAAAAAAAGACAAAAAACAAAAAAAGAAGATAAATAAATATTTATAAAAATTTATTTTCATAAAAAAGGAGTGTTATAAAACACTTCTTATTTTTTTATAAATTTATAAACAGCTTCAGCAAAGGCACCATCAGACACATTTGAAGAAGTAACATATTTAGCAACATCTTTTAAATCTTGATAAGCTTCATTGACAGCAACACCAATACCAGCTTCTTTAACCATTTCTAAATCATTAACATTATCTCCAATAGCTAGAATATTATTTTTACTAATATTCAAATAATTAACTAAGAAACTTAAGGCAGTATCTTTATTAATATTAATAGGAGAAATAATTAAATATTCGTAATCTTTATTAATGATATTATCTCGATATTTGCCACGTTTATTAATAGAAACACAATCAATGTTTTTGTTAATTGATAATATATTTTTAAAATTAGACAAAGAATTCTCATCAGAAGTTACAATAATAGAAAAAGCAGATACTTCATTTAATTCTACATAAGATAAAATATCAGGTATAATACAAAAATCCAAAGAAGTAGTACCATTTTCAGATTTCAGTATAAAGTTTCTTAAATCCATAAATTCTAATTTTTCAGAAATAATCTTTGTATCAGTATAAATATGAATATGAAAATTATTTCTTTTGGCAAAAGTAATAATAAATAATAAATCTTCTTTAGGAATAGTTTTTCTTAAAATTTCCTTACCAGAGCGAAAATCTATTATTTGAGTTCCATTACCAAAAATACCAAAAGAAGCATTAAATTTATCACAAATTTTTTTAGATACAGAATAAGATTTTCCAGTACAAACTACAAAATCTATATTATCACTATGAATTTTATTAATAGCATCAAAATTTTTGCTACAAATATTATTATTTTTATCAATTATAGTACCATCAAGGTCGCTTGCAACTAACTTTATATTCATAAAAGAATTTTATCATATTTAATAAAATTAATCAATGATCACATTGACAAACATCCCAAAAAGGACATATAATTAAAACATGAGAAATATAAAATTAATAATAGAATATGATGGAAAAGGTTTTAATGGTTGGCAAAAACAACCTAGTAAATTAAATATTCAAGGAGAAATTGAAAAGGCTATTGGTGAAATAACAGGTGAGGAAATAGATTTAATTGCATCTGGTAGAACAGATGCAGGTGTTCATAGCTTGGGTCAAACTGCAAATTTTAAAACAAATAGTAAGATTGATATAGAAAAATTTGCATTTGCTATTAATTCTAAATTGAAAAAAAGTATAAGAATAAAGAACGCAGAAGAAGTAGATGAGAGATTTCATAGTAGATATTCTGTAAAGTCTAAAAAGTATAGATATATTATAAATAATTCAATACATGGAAGTGCTATTTTTAGAGATATGGAATATCATTTTCCAATAAAATTAGACATTAGTAAAATGAAAGAAGCTGCTAAATTTTTTGAAGGAGAACATGATTTTAAAGCTTTTAAAGCAAGTGGAACAAGTAGTAAAAGTAGTGTTAGAAAAATTTATAAAGCAGAAGTTTTTCAAAATGATGATAGAATATGTATAGAACTTACAGGAAATGGATTTTTATATAATATGGTTAGAATAATTTCTGGAACATTATTAGATGTTGGAGTTGGAAAAATAAAACCACAAGAAATTACTAGTATAATTAAAAGTGGAGAAAGAGTAAAAGCAGGAAAAACACTTCCAGCTAGAGGACTTTGTTTGGTAGAAGTTACTTATTAAAATTCAAAAATCACATAAAAAAATTAGTAGAATATTATATATAAATAGATAATAAATATGGAGGTTTATTTATATGAATACTTTACTAGTTTTTTTTGCTATACCAATAGCAGTAATAATATTGTCAATTATATTTGAAACATTAATAAAATGCCCAATAAAAGTAGCAGGAATATTTTTTTCAATATTCTTAGTAGTTGCATTTGCATTAGGCGGAACAGCTGAATTAATAGTTCTTGCTATCGTATATACAATTATTTCTTTTATAACAGCATATATAGTTTCTATAATTTGTAACAGATGTAGAAACAATTGTTGTAGTAATGTAAGAAGTAATTGTTGTACTACAGAAAGAGATAATTGTTTCAATAATACTAATTTAATAAATACAGAAAGAATATTAACACCACCAATTGTTAGAAATGTATATAATGAAAATGTAGAAGAAAATAATTTTACTAATGCATTTAATGATAATGATAATAGATTTAATAATAATTTGAGTTCAAATAATTTAAACAATAACATAAATAATAGTTGTCCATATAAAAGATTTAGATAAAATATTTGAACTAAAATTGAATAATTTCATATATAATTTATAAAGTATAAATCTGTAAGCTCATTCAATTTAAGTTATTGAAATGAATATATAATAATGATATAATCAAAATTAGAGGTGATAAAAATAAAAGTAGCAGTTATTTCAGATATTCATGGAAATTGTGTAGCATTAAAAGAGGTATTAAAAGATGCAGAAAAAAATAAAGTAGATGAATATGTTTTTATAGGAGACCTAATAAATGATTTACCTTTTGGGAATGAAACACTAGAAATAGTTAGAAAATATAGTAATAAAATTCTTAAAGGAAATAAAGAACAGTATCTTATAGAATATGATAAATATAAATATGATTGGAAAAATATACAATTTAAAAATGTTAAATTTATGTATAATGAGCTTACAGAAGAAAATTTAGAATTTATTAAGAAACTTCCAATTTGTTTAACTGTAGAGTATGAGGGGGTAAAAATTTTATTTGCTCATGGTTCACCAAAATCAGTAGAAGAACAGTTACATAGAGAAAAAAGAGAATTATTGGACTTTTATACAAAAGGCCTAGATGCAGATGCTTTAATTTTTGGACATACTCATGAGAAAATGTGGTATGAAAACATTAATGGAAAATTAGTAGTAAATGCAGGATGTTGTGGAGTTTCACCACATTATACTAGTCAAGCAGAGTATATAATACTAGAAATTGAAGAAAATAAAATAACAAATGTACAATTAAGACTTATAGATTATGATATAAATATTATAAAAGAAAAAATTATAAAAAGCGAAATTTTAAAACAAGATAAAGTTTTAATGAATTTATCATTTTGTGCAATAAGTGGCAAAGGAATGGTAAGATATAATTTCTTAAAAGAAGCAAAAAAAATTATGTTTGAAAAAAATGGTAGATTATGTGTAGAAAATGCAAAAGGAATATATAAATACATGAAATTATATGATGATGATATTTGGTTAGGTTTAGCTGAAAAATACAAAAAATATTTTGTATTTTAAAAGTCATGAGATATAAAAAATAAAAGATAAGGAAAAAATATATATGAGATTAGATAAATTTTTAAAAATGAGTAGAGTAATAAAAAGAAGAACGGTTGCAAATGAAGCAGCAGATAATGGAAGAATTGCCGTAAATGGAAAGATAGTAAAACCAAGTTATGAAGTTAAAATTGGAGATATAGTAGAAATAAAATTTGGAGATAAAGTTTCAAAATTTGAAGTTTTACAAATTCCGAAAGTACAAGTAAAAAATACGGATGAAATAATAAAGATATTATAAATAATAATATCTTTATTATACAAAAAATTTAACATAAGCTTTTATATAATAGAAAGGTATAACTTTCTTGTTTATATAAAAAAGGAAAGACTTCCCTAAGTTACAGGGAAGTCTTTTGGTTTATCATCTGAAATGCGAAAACATTTTCAGATGTCCTTTGTTGGACAAAAAAATTTATTTAAACATGCAAGGTACTGTCCAACAAAGGAAAATAACCCCTCTCCTTCATTCCTCGTCAAAAATATAATGACGAGTTTGCAACACATAGTTGCAAGTAATTATAAGTATATATAGGTTTTATTAAAAAGTCAACTGTTTTTTTTTATAATTTTAAGAAAATATTAATAAAATATATCAATTTTCTTAATAATTATAATTTATAATCTAGACAAATAAAAAAGAGGTGAAGAAAAAATGGATATGGTATGTTTAGTATTGGAGAAGATTTTAGGAATATATATGATATATTTTGGGATTATTGCAATAGGGATATTTTTAAAAAATAAAAAAATAGAAATAAGTAAAGAAAAGAGAAAATTTGCAATTTTAGTACCAGCAAGAAATGAAGAAACAGTAATAAGAAATCTTTTAGTTAGTTTAAAAAATCAAAATTATGATAAAGATAAATATGATATATTTGTACTTCCAAATAATTGTACAGATAGAACAGAAGAAATATGTAATATAGAAAATGTTAAGACTCTAAAATTTAAAGAAAAAATAAGTTCAAAAGGAGAAGTATTAAAACTAGCTTTTAATAGAATAGAAAATGAATTAAAAAGTTATGATGCATTTTTAATATTTGATAGTGATAATGTAGTACACCCAAATTTTATATCTAAAATGAATGATGCTTATAATGCAGGATATAAAATAGCACAAGGATATAGAGATAGTAAAAATCCATCAGACACATGGATTTCAAATACGCATTCATTATATTATTGGTTACAAAATTTTTTCTTTAATAAGGCGAGAATGAACTTAGGAAAATCTAGTTTTTTAAATGGAACAGGCATGATGATTTCAAAAGAATTTATAAAAGAAAATGGATATAATGTATCTACTATTACTGAAGATATAGAACTTACTGTACAATGTGCAATAAATAATGTAAAAATTGCATTTGTGGAAGATGCAATAACATATGATGAGCAACCTTTAAAATTTGAAGATTCGTATAAACAGAGAAAACGTTGGTCAAAAGGAATGTTAGATTGTTTGAAAATTTATAAAAAGGATTTAAAAAAGGAATTATTTAAAAAATTTGAAATTATAGATACAGCAATTCTAATATTATCACCAATAATGCAAATAATAGGAACTTTATTTTATTTATCATATGGTATTTTAGGAATACTTGAAAAAATTAATATAAGTTATAGTAGTAAATTAATCTATATAATTATAAGTTATTTAGGAATGATTATAGTATCTTCAATAGTAGTAAAATTTTCTGGAAAAGAGATAAGAAAAAACTTAAAAGGGATTTTATTATTACC
The DNA here is from genome assembly GCA_948436975.1 of uncultured Clostridium sp. Classification (GTDB taxonomy): domain Bacteria; phylum Bacillota; class Clostridia; order TANB77; family CAG-508; genus Scatovivens. The sequence continues at coordinate 12,943 of CAOJJB010000021.1, forward strand.
AGTGTTTATATTTTCATGGATACCAATTAATTTTGAAGCAGTTATAAAAAAACATATTAAATGGGAAAGTATAGAACATAGTAGAATAATAAGTATAGAAAAAGTAATGAATAAAAAGAAGATACAAGATTTAAAGAAAACAACAACTAAAGGGTTGTTAAAAATATCATAAAATATAAAAAAGGGAGATTAAAGATGGAAATTCTTGAGGTGAAAAATTTAAGAAAATCTTATGGAAAAGGAGAAAATAAAGTAAATGCAGTAGATGATATTACATTTTCTGTAAAAGAAGGAGAATTTGTTGCAATAATTGGAGCAAGTGGAAGTGGTAAAAGTACATTATTACATTTATTAGGAGGAGTAGATAAACCAACATCAGGAACAGTAAAGATTAAAGATATAGATATATATAAACTAAAAAACGACAATTTAGCAATTTTTAGAAGAAGAAATATAGGAATAATTTATCAATTTTATAATTTAATACCAATATTAAATGTAGAAGAAAATATATCATTACCATGTGAACTAGATGGAAAAAAAGTAGACACAAAAAAAATGGATGATTTATTAGAAACTTTGCAATTAAAAAATAGAAAAAGACATTTACCAAATGAATTATCAGGTGGGCAGCAACAAAGAGTTTCAATAGGAAGGGCTATAATAAATAATCCTGCAATAATGCTTGCAGATGAACCAACAGGGAATTTAGACAGTAAAGCTTCTGAAGAGATTATTTCATATTTGAGGTTATCAAATCAAAAATATAATCAAACTGTAATAGTAATAACACATGATGAAAAGATTGCAAAAGAAGCAGATAGAGTAATAACAATAGATGATGGAAAAATTATTTCAGATGAAAGGAATATTTAGAAATGAATATTTTAAAAAAGTTTACAATAAAAGATTTATCTTTAAATAAAAAAAGAACAATAGTAACAATAATAGGTATAATGCTTTCATCAGCACTAATATGTGCAGTATCAGGAATGGTAACAAGCTTTCAGAAAACTCTAGTAGAATATTCTAAAAGTGAATATGGCGATTTTCACACTATAATATATGATGTAGAAAAAGAAGATGTACAAGAAATTAAAAAAAATAAAAGTATTGAAAATATTAAAGAATATGAATATAAGGGATATTGCAAATTAGAAGGATCAAAAAATGAATATAAACCATACTTATGTTTATTAGGAATGCAAAAAGATTTATTAAATAGTTTAAAATTAATAACAGGAAGATTACCTGAAAATGAAAATGAAATAGTCATTTCAAAACATATACAGGATAATGCTGGGGTTGAACTAAAAATAGGAGATATTTTAAATTTAGAAGTATCTAAAAGAATAGCAGATGGATATGAACTTAAACAAAAAGATATATATTCAGAAGAACAAATAGAAGTATTAGAAAAGAAATATGATAAAGAATATAAAATTGTAGGTGTAATAGAACGACCATCTACATTTATTGAGGATAGGCAATCACCAGGATATAGTGTTATAACATTAGAAGAAAATATAAAAGAGAACAATTCTTTAATTATAAAATATAAAAATCCTAAAGATTATAAAGAAGAAACAAATAAAATATTAGGAATAGAAAACAAAAGTGAGCAGGCAAAATATAAATATGATTATAATATTAGTTTGCTTAGATGGGAAGGAATAGCACTAAGTGATAGTACAATGACTATGTTATATGGTGTAGCTGGAATAGTTATTTTAATAATAATAGTTTCAAGTATATTTGTTATAAAAAATAGTTTTTCAATATCAATAACTGAAAAAATAAAACAATATGGAATATTATCAAGTATAGGAGCAACATCAAAACAAATAAAAAAGAATGTATTGTTTGAGGGATTTGTACTTGGAATAATAGGAATACCACTTGGAATATTATGTGGAATGCTTGCTGTTTTTGTACTTATTAATTTAATGAATTTTATTTTAGAAGAAGCTTTAAATGGAATAAAATTTATATATAAAGTCCCATATTTACCAATAATAATTACAATATTATTTTCATCAATTACAATTTATTTTTCAAGTATATTTTCAGCAAGAAAAGCAGCAAAAATATCACCAATAGAAGCAATAAGAAGTAATGAAGAAATAAAAATTAAATCTAAAAAATTAAAAGGATCAAAAATTATAAAGAAAATTTTTAAAGTTGGTGGAGATATCTCATATAAAAATTTAAAAAGAAATAAGAGAAAATACAAATCAACAGTAATATCGCTAGTTGTGAGTATTACAATATTTATTTCACTTTCTTCATTTATTGATTTTGGATTTAAAATGTCTAATGAATATTATAAAGAAATAAGTTATAATTTTGTATTATATGGTGGTTCAGATAATAAAGACACACAAGAGATATTTAATCAAATATCAAAATCTAACAAAATTGATAAGTATAGTATTTATAAAACAATGTATGCTTCTATTCCAGAAGAATATATTTCGGATTTTGGAAAAGAGTATTTTGGTGATTTAGAATATATAGAAATCAGAATTATAGCAATAGGTGAAAAACAATTTGAAGATTTTGTGAAAAAAATAGGTGGGAAAGTAGAGGATTACGATAATAAAGGAATTTTAGTAGATAATATTACTTATTTTAAAAACAATAAAAAGACAAATGGAAACTTATATAATATAGAAAATAAAAAAATGGTATTAAAGTGTTTAGATGATAATTATAGAGAAACTAATAATACTTTAGAATTAGAAGTAGAAAAAAGAATAGAAGAAGTACCAATGGGATTAGAAGATAGAACAGGTTTAATAATAAGTGATAAGCTAATGGATAAATTTGATTATAGAATAGACAGAATGTATATAATGTCAAATGATACAACAGCACTTAGAGAAGAACTTACTAATTTAAAAACTTCTAATTCTGCATATGAAAAAATAGTATATTCAGATTATGAAGAGGCACAAAGAACACAAAATGCAATGGTATTAGTAATTTCGATATTCTTATATGGATTTATTGCTGTTATTACATTAATAGGAGTAACAAATATTTTCAATACAATTACTACAAATATGAATTTGCGACAAAAAGAATTTGCAATGTTAAAATCAATAGGAATGACTAAAAATGAGTTTAATAGAATGATAAGATTAGAAAGTATTTTCTATGGCTGTAAATCTCTTATTATAGGAATACCTTTAGGATGTATAGGTTCATATTTCATATATAAAGCTTTTTCAGAAGGTATGGATATGACTTATAAATTACCGATAATGGCAATAATAATTTCTATTATATTTGTATTTTTTATAATTGGATTAATAATGAAATATTCTTTAAGTAAAATAAATAAACAAAATATTATTGATACTATTAGAAATGAGAATATATAATTAAAAATATATTTCAAGTAACTAAATTTTTGAGATTTGTTTTTTATTACAATTTATAGTTTATTTTATAAATTTAATATATATCATTAAATTAGTTATATTAATTAATAACATTACAATTCTTGAGTATCAAGTAATTTTTAAAGAAAATCTAATATAAAATTAGTCAGAGCCCTACAGAACAAAAGAGGACATTATGGAAATTGCAAAAGACAAAACTAACTGCAAATGTCCTCTTTTGTTCTGTAATTATATATAAAATTTTGAAATAAAATGAAGAAAAAATTAATTATGATGTAATAAAAATGTATCATAAAAATAATATAAAAGAAATCGAAAAATGTCGAATGGTGGTGTAAAATTAATATAAACACAAGTGCAGAACAAAGTGTAGGAGGAATGAATGAAAAGAATAAATAGAACAAATAAAAATACAGTAATAATAGTGCTAATAGTATTATTGTTAGTATTAGCAGTAGGATATTCAGCATTTTCAGATATTTTGACAATATCAGGAACAGCGAATGCAAAAGGAACATTTAACTTAGAATTTCAAAATGCAGAAGTAGTAACAGCTGTAGGAGTAAATGAAGAAGGAACAAAAGCAGAAATATCAGAAGACAAAAATACATTAAATGTAAGTGTAGTAGATTTAGCATACCCAGGAGCAGGAGTAGAAATTTCAGTAGATATAGTAAATGTAGGAACAATACCAGCTAGAGTAAATGCAGTAACACCAACAAATATAACAGGAAGTGAACATATAAAAATAGAAGGATTAGAAGCTATAACAACAGATCATCCAATAATAGAAGCAGGAGGAAAATGTAATATACATTTTACAGTAGAATGGCCAGTAACAGCAACAGATCCATTAGGAGAAAATGGAGAAAGTACAAGCTTTGAATTAGAAATAGAATATACACAAGGAACAGGAAAAGAATTTGAAGGAAGTGCAAAACATGAAGATGATAATACTGGAAGTACAACACCAATAGAACCAACAAAGAAAACATTAGTAAGTCAAATAACAGGAAATGATTATGGAAAAGCAATAAATTATAGTGCAACAGTAAAAGGAGAACAAGTAAATAATTGGAAAGTATTTTATAATGATGGAACAAATGTATATATAATATTAGATGATTATTTAGAAAATAGATTATTACCATCAGAAACAGGATTACAAACATATAGTAAATATAGTGTTTATTCCAATATAAGTAGAGATAAATTGATAGAGGCTTTAACAGATGAGAGTAATTGGAGAGAATTTGCAAATGGAGTATCAGGAGCAACAGGACAAGGAACACCAAGTGTAGAAATGTTGATGGCAAGTTATAACAATAAAAATGGAACAAATTTAAATTATATAGATAGACCATCGATAAATCTGAAAGATACATTATATTTACCACATACATCAATAGTAGATAATTGTAGTACACTTTTTTTTATTTCACCATATGAAAGCAATCCAAATGCAATGTGGTGTCTATCTTATTTTGGAAAGATAGATTATTATAGTAGTATTGATTATTATTACTATTATGATAATTATTTAAGCATTCGTCCAGTAGTAAAACTACCATCAACATTAACAGGAACAATAGGAGAAATAGTAGAAATAGATTAAAACTAAAATATAAATAAAAAATATCCACTTCAAATATTCAGGTGGATATTTTTTATTTTTATATTCTTAATCAAAATTTAACATTTTTTTAGGTAATGCAGATATTGAAATATTGATTAAATAAAGAAAATATGATATATTTTGATAAAATTATTAAGAAAAAAGGGGAAAAATTATGCCAGAATTTGTACATTTGCACGTCCATAGTGAATATAGTTTATTAGATGGAATGTGTAGAATAAAAGATTTACCAAAAAGAGCGAAAGAACTTGGAATGAAAGCAATAGCAATTACAGATCATGGTGTAATGTATGGAGCAGTAAACTTTTATAAAGAATGTATAAAAGAGGGAATAAAACCTATTATAGGATGTGAAGTTTATGTAGCACCAAGAAGCAGATTTAATAAAGAATCAGGAATAGATGATAATTACTCACATCTTATATTACTTGCAAAAAACAAAACAGGATATCAAAACCTTATAAAATTAGTATCATTAAGTTTTATAGACGGATATTATTATAAACCACGTATAGATACAGAAATATTAGAACAATATAGTGAAGGTTTAATATGTTTAAGTGCTTGTTTAGCAGGAAGCATAAATAAAGCAATATTAAAAGATGATTTAGAAAAAGCAAAAGAAATAGCATTATGGCACAAAAAGGTTTTTGGAGAAGATTATTATTTAGAAATACAAAATAATGGATTATCAGAACAAGTAATGGTAAATCAAAAATTGATTATACTTTCACGAGAATTAGATATACCACTAGTAGGAACAAATGACGCACATTATTTAAAAAAAGAAGATAGTTATAATCATGAAATTTTACTTTGTATACAAACAGCAAAAAAAATTGATGATGAAGACAGAATGAGATTTGAAACAGATGAATTCTATATAAAATCACCAGAAGAAATGGCAGACTATTTTTCAGAAGTTCCAGAAGCAATCGAAAATACAGTAAAAATAGCAGATAAATGTAATTTTGAATTTGAATTTGGAGTTACGAAACTTCCAAATTATGATGTTCCAAAAGAATTTAAAACACACGAAGAATATTTTAGAAAGCTTACATGGGATGGAATAAAAGAAAGATATGGAGAAAATTTTGATGATAATATAAAAGAAAGAACTGAATATGAACTAGGTATAATATCTAAAATGGGATATGTAGATTATTATCTTATAGTTTGGGATTATATACACTATGCGAAATCAGTAGGAATTCCAGTAGGACCAGGACGTGGATCTGGAGCGGGTTCAATAGTTGCATATTCAATAGGAATAACAGATATAGATCCACTAAAATATAATCTACTTTTTGAAAGATTTTTAAATCCAGATAGAATAAGTATGCCTGATTTTGACGTAGATTTTTCAGACGAAAGAAGACAAGAAGTAATAGATTATGTTGCTAAAAAATATGGACAAGATCATGTATCTCAAATTATAACTTTTGGTACATTATCAGCTAAAAGTGTTATACGTGATGTAGGTAGAGTTTTAGATGTACCATATTCAGAAGTAGACAAAATAGCTAAAATGATACCATTTGAAATACATATGACAATAGATAAAGCATTAGAAGAAAATAGAGAGTTAAAAGAACAATATGAAAATGATGAAACAACTAAAAGAATTATAGACATAGCAAAAGGATTAGAAGGAATGCCGAGAAATGCATCAACACATGCATGTGGAGTTGTAATAACAAAAGATCCAGTAGATACATATGTACCATTATGTACAAACGATGGAAACATTGTTGCACAATATACAATGGTCTTATTAGAAGAATTAGGACTTTTAAAAATGGATTTTTTAGGATTAAGAACACTTAGTGTTATAGCAAACTGTTTAGAAATTATAAAACAAAATAGAGGAATAGATATAGTATTTGATGATAAAATGGAAGATCCAAAAGTATATAAATTGTGGCAAGAAGGAAAATCTTTTGGAATATTTCAATTTGAAAGTAGTGGTATTACTTCATTTATGAAGGAATTAAAACCAGATTGTTTTGAAGATATAGTTGCAGGAGTATCACTATATAGACCAGGTCCTATGGATCAAATTCCAAGATATATAAAAGGAAAATTAAATCCAGGTCATAATGAATATACTCATCCAGCATTAGAACCTATTTTAAATGTAACTTATGGATGTATGGTTTATCAGGAACAAGTTATGCAGATAGTTAGAGATCTAGCAGGATATTCACTAGGAAGAGCTGATTTAGTAAGACGTGCAATGGGAAAAAAGAAACTTGATGTGATGGAAAAAGAAAGAGAAATTTTTATAAATGGTCAAGTAGATGAAAATGGAAATATAGAAGTACCAGGATGTGTAAGAAATGGTATAGATGCAAAATCAGCAAATAAAATATTTGATGAAATGTCAGAATTTGCGAAATATGCTTTCAATAAATCACATGCAGCCGCGTATGCAGTAATATCATACAGAACAGCATTTCTAAAAACTTATTATAAAGAAGAATTAATGGCAGCAACCTTAAATAGTTTTTTAGGAAATTTAGATAAAATTCCAGTATATATTCAGGATTGTAAAGATATGGGAATAGAAATATTAAATCCTAGCATAAACCAAAGTAATACTAAATTTACTGTTATAAATAATAAAATTAGATTTGGTTTAGGAAGTATAAAAAATGTGGGAGTATCAGTAATAGATAGTATAGTCAAAGAAAGAGAGAAAAATGGGGAATTTGAAAGTTTTGCATCATTTTGTGAAAGAGTAAAAAATGAATCTGTAAATAAAAAGTGTATAGAAAGTTTAATAAAAGCAGGAGCATTTGATGAATTAGGAAAAAATAGAGCAACACTTTTAGCATCTTTTGAAGGAATTATAGATACTATAACTAGTGAAAATAAGAATAAGATAGAAAATCAAGTTTCAATGTTTGATATAATAGAAGAAGATGAAGAAAAAGTAGAAGCACAAAAATATGCTTTTATAGAAAAAGAAGAAATTCCAGAAAAAGAAAGGCTTATTTTAGAAAAAGAAATGTTAGGTGTTTATATTTCAGGGCACCCTTTAGATAAAATAAAAGAAGCGATTGAAAAACAAACTAATATATCTACATTAAATATGATAAAAATGAATGAAGAATTAGAAGAGTTTGGAATTACAAAAGATTATAAAGATGGACAAAATGTAAAATTTGTTGGTGTAGTTTCAAAAGTTACAAAAAAATTTACAAAGAAAAATACAACAATGGCATTTGTAACATTAGAGGATTTTTATGGAAGTGCAGAAATAATTATTTTTGATAGTATTTACTCAAAGTCAAGCAATTTTCTTGTAAATGATAACATAGTTTTAGTAGAAGGTAGAATAAGCATCAGAGAAGAAGAACCAGTAAAAATAGTAGCAAGTGGAATAAAAGAATTTTCAGAGGATGTTGGAGAAGATATACCAAAGTTAAATCAGATAAAAACACTTAATATAAATATTACAAATTTAGATGATGACCAAAAACAAAGATTAAGAGGTGCAATAAAGTTCTTTAGTGGAGATAGAGCAAATGTAAAACTAGAAATTACAGAAGATGAGCAAGTAAAACCATGTGGAGCAATATTTTTAACAGATAAAATTTTAGAAGAATTCAAAGAAATTGTTTTGAAAGAAAATGTAAAAATATATTAGAAAAATGTTGAAATTTTTCGAAAAAAAATATATAATTCTATTGTAAAATTGACAAAAGAATTAAGGAGAATTATTATGAGAAAAGATGCTGGATTTTCTATAATAGGATTGATAATTACAATAGTAATACTTTTAGTAGTAGCAGTAATAGCAATAAACAAGATTTTTGGTGATAATGGAATAGTAAGTCAATACAAAGAAGAAGATACAGAATATAATAAAAATGAAGTAGTAGAAAACATAAATTTTATAATAAAAGAAAAATATTTTGGCGATTATAAATATGCATCAGAAAATGATAAAAATATTAATGAAATATATACAGAAAATGCAGTATTGGTATATCTTTTAGAAAGTAAATATATAGAACATTTAAAGGATATTAATGATAATATTGTAGAAAATGAATATTATATTAATACAGAACAGTTAAATAGAGATATAGTTTCATATGAAGTAAATAAAAACGGATCAGAAGGAAATGGAACAAAAGTATTTAAAATTAAGAAAATAGAAACAAAATATATGATATATTTTGTAGATAAATATGGAGAAGAAGAAGAGCTTGGAGAATTAATTATGCATCCAGAAATATAAAAATAAAGTAAAAAATTAGTGAAGTTTTTCACTAATTTTTTAAGATAGATTAAATTGTATTGTATTTGACATTTTATGTAAATTATGTTACAATAATAAAGAAATACGATAGTTCCCTATACTATTTATAAATGGTAAGGGAACCTCCTTTACCATTATATCTAGAATAGGGATAATGATAAGGAGGATTTAAAATGTTAGAAATAACAAATGTAACTGTAGGATTTAACGCCCAATTTGAGTCTGGGAGGTTAGAGGAATTACATAGTACACATGTGGAAACTTTGCTTAAATTGTGTAAAGAACAGGCGGATAACAAGAAGCATCGGGAAAACAAAAAAAGGGACTTCAAAAAATGCAGGGATATTTTTGACATTGCATTAAAATGTTCCGCTGACTATATTGATGTATCCAACTCAGAGAAGACATACAATGAAATGCAATTTAGCATCCACTTCAATTCAAGGTATGAAGCTAATACTTTTATGAATCTTCTTATGATGTATGATAAAGGGCTGGTGTTAGCCATTTAAAAAATGAGAAGAAAAATAAAAGTAAAAAGGGGGGCCACCATTAAATTGGTGGCATCCCCTTTTATATATTTTTTTTTATTTGTTTAATCCATAAATATCTTGTTCAACCATAATTTTTGAATATTTAGATGCTTTAGGATCACTTGAATTTAAAGATTCTTGTATAAATTCAGGATGTTCAACTAAAAATTTTTTCATAGAAGTAATTTGATCTTTTTTAAATTCTTTAATTATATTTAATTGTTTTTCAGTAATGAAATTTAATTCTAAAGCTTTTCTAAATAGGTTATTATCTATTTGCAATAATGAAAGTGCTTCAACATTATTATCAGCTAATACTTGAGTTCCACCATCCATTCTATCAATTACAAAAGTCGCCCATTTAATAGAAGAACCTAACTTATTGATTGCTGGTATCCAGTTTCTAGTAAAACTTACACCTTGATTTAAAAGATCTGCAATATGTAAGAAGTTTTTATTTTCTATTGATGAAACAACATTATTTTCTGAAAAGTCGCTATTGCTAAGAATAGTTGAAAAATCTTTGTATATAGTAACATGAGGTTTTTTTAGAAAATATGCTATGATGTTAGAGAAAAGCCAATCTCTTCTTTCACCACCAGAAATATAGTCTATATCATCTAAATTTATATTATCCTTTATATATTCAATCATATAATCAATAACAAATTTATAAATTGAATTTTGATTGTAATGAAGAAGTGTTTTTGAAAAAATATGTTCAGGAATATTCTTTTTATCTTCATTTTCTAATTCAGAATCAATAAAATCTAATAAAGTTTTTGAATCTTCTTTACTTCCATAAAAATAATCTGCATTTATAAAGTAAGGACCAATTTTACCAGAAGTATACCAAAAAGGTTTATTTTCTGGAGCAACTTTAAAAGCAGATGTTTCAAATAATAATGATGTTAAGTCTTTCATAATTTACCTCCAAAATTTTTATAATAATTTAATTTTTAATATTTGTTTATATAATATAGTAAAAATATTTAAAAGTCAATTAAAAAGAAAGGATTGTATAGTAAAATGAGTAAAATTTGGCGTAAATTGGTACAAATTTGTATATAATTATTATTGAAATATTAATTAAAATATAGTATAATATAAAGTACCCCACATATTGTGGAAAGTTTTTATCATACTACAAATACATACTAATATTTTAGGAGGTTTTAAGGAATGAAACGAGGAGTAAAAATGGTAAAGGCTGATGTGCAAAGAGGAGAAAACGGGCTGTTTGAGTTAAAGTTAAAATACCTGGATGATGAAGGTTGGAAGACTTTTTCTGAATTGCCTACAAAGTTAAAAGATGAGGCAGCGGATCTGTGGGAGAAATATGGCTATAAAATTCCAGAAAAAGATGATTTAGGGAATAATATAGTTCTGTATAATTACTACCATGATCAGAAGTTTTATGCCTCGGATGTTGAGAGGGAGCATTCGGTTGGTTTCCATAAGGTGGTTAATGCTTCGAGAGAGATAGTAGAAAGATTTTTGATAAGAATGCTGATAGCGGTGAAGACAGTGCCAGATCTTGAAGGAATGATGATCTTTAAGAATGGCAAATGTATCGAGCGCATGGCCGATACCAGAATATAATATAAGTTTCATTGGGACGGGTGCTAAAGTAGAAATGCTTAGCACCTGTTTTCTATTTTTATACAAAAAATAAAGTTATTTTATATATTGAAAAAGATAAATAAAGATGATAAAATAATGAAAATAAATTATGGAGGATATAAAATGAAAACACTATTAAAAAACGGAACAGTAATAGATTATGCAAGTAAAACAGAAAAAAAATTAGACATATTAATAGAAGATGACAAAATAACAAAAATTGAACAAAAACTTGAAGTACAAGCAGATAAAGAAATTGATTGTACAGGTCATTATATAATGCCAGGAATGATTGATATTCATTGTCATTTAAGAGAACCAGGAGGAGAACACAAAGAAACTATTGAAACAGGAAGCAAAAGCGCTGTTGCTGGTGGATTTACTACTATTTGTCCTATGCCAAATACAAATCCAACACCAGATAGCGCTATTATTTTGGAAAAAATAATAACAGAAGCAAAAAGAGTTAATCTATGTAATGTATTACCATTTTCAAGTGTAACAAAAGGAGAAAAAGGGGAAGAATTAGTAGACTTTAAATCACAATTAGAAGCAGGAGCAATAGCGTTTTCCGATGATGGAATGCCAGTTGAAAATGCATCAATGATTAGAAAAGCAATGATAGAAGTAAATAAGCTTGGAAGTTTTATATCTGAACATTGTGAAGAAAAATCAGTATCAGCAGGAGCAATAAATGCAGGAGCAATAGCAGAAAAACTTAGTGTAGGTGGAGTATTACCAGAAGCAGAAGAAATAATGGCATCAAGAGATATTGTAATTGCAGAAACAAACAATTTACATACACATATATGTCATATAAGTACAAAAACGTCAGTTGATATGATAAGAAGTGCAAAACAAAGAGGAGTAAAGGTAACATGTGAAACCTGTCCACATTATTATAGTTTCACAGTAGAAGAAGTATTAAAATCAGACGTAAATGCAAAGATGAATCCTCCATTAAGAGAAGAAAAAGATAGACAAGCAATAATACAAGGAATAAAAGACGGAACAATAGATGCTATAATAACAGATCATGCACCACATGCTGAAGAAGAAAAAGCCAAAGGACTAGCAAAAGCACCAAATGGAATAATAGGATTTGAAACAGCATTAGGAGCAACAATAACAAATTTAGTAGCACCAGGACATATATCTTATTTAGATATGGTAAGAGTAATGTCATTTAATCCAGCAAAATTATTAGGAATAGATAGAGGAGAAATAAAAGAAGGAAAAATAGCAGATTTAACAATATTTAATCCAAATGAAGAATATGTGTATAAAAAAGAAAACATAGTATCAAAATCTAAAAATACACCATGGATTAATAAAACATTAAAAGGAAAAGTAAAATACACAATAGTATCAGGAAAAGTAGTATATGAATGTTGCTGAGACTGTTAAACTTTACTTATTTCATTTTAAATAATGGACATTTTGCTTATTTAGGGACAGATGTTTGTAAATTTAAGAACACAAAAGAAATTTATAATAATTTATTAAAAATATGTATAGGAGAAAAAAATGAAAAATGCAATTGATATTTTAATAGAAAAAATAAAAGAAACTAATAATCCAACTGTAATTGGAGTAGACACAAGATATGATATGGTACCAGATTGTGTTAAAAATAAATATGGAACAGATATAAAAGGAATGTGTAATGCAATGCTTGAATATAGCAAAGCTCTAATAGATGCAACATATGATATAGTACCAGCTGTTAAATTACAAAGTGCGTATTTTGAAATGTATGGAATAGAAGGAATAAAATTGTATAAAGAAATGATAGAATATTGCAGATCTAAAGAAATGGTAGTAATGGTAGATGTAAAAAGAGGAGATATAGGTTCTACATCAGCTGGATATTCAAAAGCATATTTAGGAAAAAATATAATAAATGAAAAAGAAGAACCAATATTTGATGTAGATTTTGCAACTGTAAATCCATATATGGGATCAGATTGTGTAAATCCATTTGTAGAAGATTGTAAAAAATATGATAAAGGAATTTTTGTATTAGTAAAAACATCTAATAAGTCTTCTGGAGAAATACAAGATGTAAAAGCTGAAGATGGAGAAGAGATTTATAAAAAAGTAGCGAAGCTTGTAAATACTTGGGGAGATGAACTAATTGGAGAATATGGATACAGTTCAGTATCAGCAGTAGTTGGAGCAACTTATCCCAAACAATTAAAAGAATTAAGAGAAATAATGCCACATGCATATTTTTTAATACCAGGATATGGTGCTCAAGGAGGAAAAGCAGAAGATATAGCATTAGGATTTGATAAAAATGGATTAGGTGGAATAGTAAATGCAACAAGAAGTTTAATGTGTGCATATAAATCTGATTTATGGAAAGATAAATTTTCAGAAGATGAATATGCAAAAGCAACAAGAGCAGAGGCAATTCGTATGAGAGATGAATTAAATTCAGTTATAAAGTGATTATAGATTTATTAGTAGTTTAAAATGGAGGCAATAAAATGATTGTAAATATGTATGATCCAAAAGACGAAGTTTATATAAATAAATTAAAGAAATCTAGAGGGATAAAACTAATAAGGAAATATTTATCACATATTGATGTAAATAAACAATGTTATATAGTAAATAGTTTAGAGGAGTGGCAACAAATAAAAGATAAGTTTCTTGATATAGTAACTTGTAGAACAGATACTGAAATAGGGACAGATATTCCCAATATTCATGGAGCAACAAGAAAAAAAGATAATATAGATGATTATATAATAGAAAATTCACCAAAAGTGGATAATCCATCATTTATATGTATTGAATTAGAACCAGGTAGTAATGAAAGAATTTATACTAAAGGTGGATTTTTACTAAATTTTGATTTAGATGATAGTATAAAAATTGGTTATGTAGGTCCAGGATTTGATTGTGGGGAATATTGTAAAGGGTTAGCAGAACATGAAACTTGGGTTATTCCATGGAAAAAATCCGAAGTTTATAGAAAAGATGCTATAGATAGATATAGAATAGGAAAAATAAAACAAATACCATATGCTGATACAGCAATTTCAAGAATGGTATTTTTGATAGGAGAGTATAAAGATAGAATGAGGGAAATTATTAAAGTATTTCCCAAAAGATATGTTGGAATTGATCCAAAATTATTTCATAAACTACAAAAGGATGTAATAATACCATTGTGGGAAAGACAAGAAGAGTTAAAAAAAGATGGATTACTTAAATTTGGAGTAGAATTAAATGTTGTTGATGATAATAAGCTAGTTCCATTTGAAATAGAAATGCCTGATATTTTTAAGACAAAATATGATGATAACTATGAAAAAAAATTAAATAAACAAAAATCAAGAATGTTTTTTGCAAGAGAACAAGAAAAAAGAAACTTAATGAGATTTAGAAAAGCAAAAGGAATAGTATTAGCTTCTAAATATTTACCTAGTTTAATACCATTTAGCGGTTTGAAAATAGTATCATCTAAAGAAGAATGGGAAAAAATAAAAGATAATTATCCAGATAGACTAACAACTAGAACAGATACTATAATAGGTGATTTACCAATTGTAAAAATTGATGAAACAACTGGAAGTAAAGAAGAAATACCTAATATTATAGATGAAATAAAAAAACAAAATCCAAATGGTGTACTTTTAATATTAGAAAAAGAAACCCCCACAAATCCAAAATATGAAAATGATGGAGGATTTAATGTAGCCTTTTATGAAGGAGATTCAGTAGTAATAGAACTAGTAGGAAAAGGATTTGATAGCAAATCTATTACAAGAGAAAAGGCAGTGCATGAAAGATATATTATTCCATGGGATAAAATTTCATTTGTAAAAGATAAATCAGATTTAATAAGAAGAAATTATTTAGTTCCAAATTCTAGTACAGATTTGGTAGTAAATAAAGATGAATATAGTAAACAAAGACAAGAAAGATTAGAATTTCTTGAAAGTAAACATGAAGATATGTTTAAAGCTGAAAAAGCAATTCCTACTGAATATAAACCAGTAGATATTCAAATAATAAAAGGAATACTAGATAATATTGTTTTTGAATTATATAAAAACAGAAATGAATTATTAAGAGATGGATTAAGGAATTTTAATGTTCAAGGAAACATTGTAGATGGAAAAACTGAGGTTTTGGAATTTTTTAGACATGAAAGGTTAAAAGAAAGATCAAAAGGAGAAGAAAGATAAATGAAAATTCATGCATTTAGATTAACAAAAGGAATGGATTTAAAGAAAAGTATAGAACAATATGTAATAGATAAAAAAATAAAATCAGGAGTAATTTTATCAGCAGTAGGATGCTTATATCAAGTATGTTTAAGAACAGCTGATGGTAAAACAGTAAAAACTATTAAAGAAGATTATGAAATAGTATCAGCAACAGGAACATTGTCAATGGAAGGCTGTCATATACATATTAGTTTATCAAATATTAATTTACAAACAATAGGCGGACATTTAAAAGATAATTGTTTAGTAAATGTAACAGCAGAAATAGTTTTGGCAGAATTTGATGAATATGAGTTTTTTAGAGAATTTGATAAAACAACAGGCTATAAAGAGCTCGTAATAAAGGAGAAAAATAGTGATAGAAATTAAGACTGTAAAAAAAGGTGCAGAACTTGTATCGATAAAATTTAATGGATTTGAAAAAATGTATGATAGACAAGACTTTTGGAATAGACATAGTTCAGTATTATTTCCAATTGTAGGAAAACTAAAGAACGAAAAAACAATTATAAATGGACAGACTTATGAAATAGGACAACATGGGTTTGCTAAGGATATGGAATTTGAAGAAATAGGTGAGAATTCATATCTTTTAAAATCAAATGAAGAAACATTAAAAAGATTTCCTTTTAAATTTGAACTTTATATCTCATATGAAATAAAAAAACATGAAGTTTTAACCAAATATAAAGTAATAAATAAAGATGAGAAAATAATGGTGTTTGGTTTAGGTGGACATATATCTTTTTTATGTGATTATTCAAGTGGAAAATATAGACTAGAATTTGAAGAAATTGAAGATGAAATAGAATTTTATCAATTAGAAAATGAGTTATTAAAAACTAAATCAGAAAATAGTAAAAAATTTTTAAAAGAAAATAGAATTTTTTTAGATAGAAAAACTTTTGAAAATGATGTTATAATTATGAAAAATTTAAAATCAGATAAAGTATATTTAAAAACAGAAACTAAAACTATATTTTCTTTTTCATTTAAAGATTTTCCATATTTAGCAATAGGGTCAAAATTAGATGAACCATTTATTTGCATATCACCATGTTTTAATACAGTAGATACAATAGAGTCAAATGGAAGGTTTGAAGAAAAAGCAAATTTAATTGAATTAAAACCAAATAAAGAGTTTGAAACAGAATATATAATTAAGTTTTTTTAAATAAAATATGTATAAAAGTAGACAAATAAGTACATTAATTTTAGTAATATAAAATGAACTGATACTGTAACAATTAAAATTTAACAGTATTAGCAACGTCCAAAAATGGACATAAGGAGGAATTATGAAAGTAAAAGTAGAATGTGAACTTATAAAAAAAGAAAAAATTATTGATGGAATTTACAAATTTTCTGTAAATGCACCAGATATTGCAAAACAAGCAAAACCAGGTCAGTTTTTAGAAATAAAAGTATCTAATACAGGTGAACCATTTTTAAGAAGACCTATTAGTATTTTTAATATTGATGGTAATATTATTGAATTTATATTTCAAGTTAGAGGTAGAGGAACAGAACTTTTAGTAGAAAAAAATGAGGGTGAAAAAATTGACATAATTGGACCACTTGGGTTAGGAACTTTTAAAATACAAAATTATAAAAAAGTTGCTATTATTGGTGGTGGAATTGGTACATATCCATTATATGAACTTGCAAAAGAATTAAAAGGTAAATCAGATATAACTATGTATATGGGGTTTAGAAATAAAGAATTAGTTACTTTAGAAAAAGAATTTGAAGAAGTATCTAATAAGCTAGTTTTAACAACAGATGATGGTTCTTATAAAGAAAAAGGATTTGCAATTAATTTTTTAAAGGAAGATTGTAAAAAAGATAAACCAGATATGATATTTGCTTGTGGACCACTTCCAATGCTTAAAGCTATTAAAGAATTTGCAGTAGAAGCTAATATACCTTGTCAGATATCTTTAGAAGAAAGAATGGGATGTGGAATAGGAGCATGTTTAGGATGTGCTGTTAAAGTGAAGAAGGGTGAGAAAATAAAATATGAGCATGTTTGTAAGGATGGTCCAGTATTTAATGCAATAGATGTGGAAATATAGGAGTTATTTTATGAACAGAGATATACATATATTTGGAAAAAATATAAAGATACTAGAAATAATAAAACAATTAGCTAAAATAGGACTATTACTAATAATATTAATAAGTATTTTTTTACTTAATTATTCTGTTTTACTAAGTCCAGATGATTATAATTATACTTGGGTTCAAGGCTCTAATCATACAAAAAAAGTTGATAGTATTAGTAATGCTTTAGAAACAGCTAAATTTTTTTATAAAAACTGGACAGGTAGAATAATACCACATGTATTAATAGGAATTTTTAGAAATTTACCAACACTTGTTTATCAAATATCAAATACAATTGTATTTTTAGTTTTTATAATTTTAATAACAAAAGTTTTAAATAGAAAAACCACATATTTAGGAATTTTATCAGTATTTGGATATTTGAGTTTTAGTATGATGTTTGGAGAAAAATTTGCTTGGATAAGTGGATCATTTAACTATTTGTGGCCAAGTACATTTTTAGTAATTTTTATATATTATGTTTATAACTTTTTTATAGGGGAAAAAGAATTAAACTTATTACAAGAGATTTCATTAATATTATTTTCTTTTATAACTAGTTTTTCTCATGAAAATATAGCATTTGTTGGGGGAGCATTTCTTATTTGCTTATATTTATTTAAAATAAAAAGAGTTTTACAATTTAGTAATAGAAAAAAAATAATAGTTTTTCTAATTTTTATAATGTTTTGTTTGGGAACTTTTGCAACAATTTTTGCACCTGGAAATTTTTTGAGAATGAATTCAGATGGAGCAGAATTTTCTTGGAATTTTCTGCAAAATTATAAAGATAATAGTAGAGTTTTAATAACAGTAGTAATTAGTATGTTAATTGTATTGATAATAGAAAATATTGAATTAATAAAAACAGAAAAAATTAGAAGTATCAAAAGTTTGAACTATTCATTAGTAAAATTAGAATTTTCATATTTTATATTACCAGCTATAATTGCAACTATACCAATGGCTGTAATATCATATTTTCCACCAAGAGCATTTTTAGCATATGAAGTAATGTTTATGATAGTATTTTCAAAGAATATTAGTATAATAGCAGAAAATTTAAAAGAAAATAATATATTAATAGCAATTATATCAATAGTAGTAGGATTAATGGTATTCGGACACTTTTCGCCAAGTACACTTGCACAAATTAATTATATAATTCCATATAAAGAAAAAGTAACAATACAATATGAAAAAGCTGTAGAACAAGGTGAAAAAGATGTATTAGTTAGCAAATTCGATTATTTAAACTGGATACATAAAGAAGATTGGATAAATATATCTAATTTCTTTCCAGAATTTGACTACCATATGCCTGTAAATAGAGTAATATCAGAATATTATGGATTTAATAGAATAACAGCTATTGGAGATGATGAATATTTAATAGAAATAGATGTAGATACAGAAGGTATAAATAGATATAAAGTAATTGAAAAGGAAACAGAAATACCAATTCAAAATATAGAATATGATGAACATATAAGATATAGTATACCAAAAGATAAATTAGGAAAATATGTGTTAGATTGTAGAGAAAATAATTTAAGTAGTAAAATTTTAAATTATAATGTAAAATATATTGGTGGAAGACTGTCAGATACAGAAGTAAATATAAATGATTTAATAATAAAATAATAGATAAATAAAATATTTATCGGAGTAGGAGTTAATATGAATACAGAAGTTAATTTATGTGGAATTAAAATGAAAAATCCAGTAACTGTAGCATCAGGAACATTTGGATATGGAAGAGAATATGCAGATTTTATTGATTTAAACAGGCTTGGAGCAATTATAACAAAAGGTACAGCATTAGAACCATGGATGGGAAATCCAGCACCTAGAATTTGTGAAGTACCTGGAGGAATGTTAAACAGTATAGGACTTCAAAATCCTGGTATTGAATACTTTATAGAAAATGATTTACCATGGCTTAGAAAATTTGATACTAAAATAATAGTAAATGCAATTGGACATACTATTGAAGAATATGTTGAACTTTGCAGAGTTTTAAATAAGTTAGATATAGATGGTGTCGAATTAAATCTTTCTTGTCCTAATGTTAAAGCAGGATGTTTAGCATTTGGAAC
The DNA here is from genome assembly GCA_948436975.1 of uncultured Clostridium sp. Lineage (GTDB taxonomy): Bacteria > Bacillota > Clostridia > TANB77 > CAG-508 > Scatovivens. The sequence goes on from CAOJJB010000021.1 coordinate 32,861, forward strand.
TACATATGAAGGAGTAAGAGAAGTTACATCACAAGTAAAAAGAGTATTAACAGATAAACCACTAATAGTAAAATTAACACCAAATGTTACAGACATAACAATGCCAGCAAAAGGAGCAGAAGATGCTGGAGCAGATGGAGTTTCTGGAATTAATACATTATTAGGAATGAAAATAGATATAGATAAAAGGAAACCAGTTTTAGCTAATAATACAGGAGGATACTCTGGACCAGGAATAAAATCTATAGGTGTTAGAATGGTATATCAAATGGCACAATCAATAAATATCCCAATTTTAGGAATGGGTGGAATTACTTGTGGAGATGATGCAATAGAATATATGATTGCAGGGGCAACTGCAGTATCAATAGGTGCAGGAAATTTTGTTGATCCTGAAACTAGTATAAAAACAATAGAAGGAATTGAAAATTATATGAAAAAACATAAAATTGAAGATATAAATTCTATTATAGGAACTGTAGAAATGAATTAACAAGACCATAAAATAGTATATGCTTAAGTGAAAAATATATAATAAAACTATTGCACTAATTATAAAATTATGTTAATATATAAAATATAAAAATAAAAGACTATGAAAAAGAGGAGTAAATTAATACTGCTAAAAAAGAGAAAAGAAGTTATAAGCTGAAAGCTTCTTATATAGTAAGATTAATTGAAGGTAGCTTTGGAGTTGATATACTGAAAATAACCTTAAGTATATCCGTTTAAGAAACGTTATAAACTTAACTAAGATATTTATTAAAAAAATAAATAAATAAGGTGGTACCGTGGAAGTTAAAACTCTGCCCTTATATGGGTAGAGTTTTTTTGAATTTTATAGAGGAGGTAATTTTATGAAAGAAAATCACAAATTAAATGAGAAATTTAATCCAAAAGATTTTGAAGACAAATTGTACAAAAATTGGGAGGAAAAAGGATATTTTAAACCATCACAAGATAAATCAAAAGAGCCATATTGTATAATGATGCCACCACCAAATGTAACTGGAAGACTTCATATGGGGCATGCTTTAGATGATACAATACAAGATATTTTAATTCGTTACAAAAGAATGAGAGGATATAGAACTTTATGGGTTCCAGGATCTGATCATGCTTCTATTTCAATAGAAATGAAAGTAGTTCAAAAACTTGCTAAAGAAGGGAAAACAAAAGCAAGTTTAGGTAGAGAAAAATTTTTAGATGAAGCTTGGAATTGGACTAAAGAATATGGTGGTATTATTCAAGAACAGCAACGTAAACTAGGCTGTTCATGTGATTGGGAAAGAAATAGGTTTACACTAGATAAAGGAATGTCTGATGCAGTATTAGAGCAATTCATAAAATTATATAAAAAAGGTTTAATTTATAAAGGAACAAGAATGGTAAATTGGTGTACAAGTTGTAATACATCAATTTCAGATGCAGAAGTAGAATATAAAGA
>CAOJJB010000022.1 GCA_948436975.1 uncultured Clostridium sp.
TCAGAGATATCAGAAACTTCATCAATTTCATCTATAACATCATCAGAGATATCAGAAACCTCATCAATTTCATCTATAACATCACCAGAGATATCAGAAACTTCATCAATTTCATCTATAACATCGTCAGAGATATCAGAAACCTCATCAATTTCATCTACAACGTCATCAGAGATATCAGAAACTTCATTAATTTCAGTGCTAAAATCATCTTCATTAAGTAATTCAAATTCATCAGTGTCTAAAATATCAGTTTCAACAGGTTCATCATCTATATTGGTAACATTTATATTAAATCTTTCAAAGACAGATGGTTCATAGAAAAAAGGAGAGTTTTGATTTATAGAAGTATCTACTATATGAGGAGTAGAAGTAGGTATAATTATATTTTCTTCAGGTTCATGTGTAGTAGTAACTCCTAAATTTAAATGTAAAGTTCTCTTTTTCTTTTTTGTTGTTAAATCTTTTTTATTTATAACAGAAGTATTATTAGATATTTTATTTTTAACATTTTTATTATTTGTTTTTTTTGTAATATCTTTAATAGTTCTTTTTTTAGCTATTGATTTTTCCTTACATGATTTTGAAACAACTTTTGGTTTAGTAGTAGTTGTTTTATTTTTTAAATTTTGTTTCTTTGATACAACTGATTTCTCAACTGTATCTTCTGAAATTACTGCCATTTCGTACCCTCCATCTCGACAAAATATTCCTATATTATATGAGTTATTATAATATAAGTAAAAAAAAATGTAAATGCATTTTGGGGCAAAAGTTTCAAAAAAAATATATCATTTTTGTTACAATTTTGTTACTAAAACTATAAAAAAATGAAACATAAAACTTGTTGAATAACATTATAAATAATGATATACTTCTAATATATAAGTTTATATAATGGTCGATTTGGAGGAAAAAATGAATAATATAGTAGGAAATCATATAACAAATGTTCAAGAAAATTTTAGAAAATATAATACTTTAGTGTTAAAAAATAAATATGATAAAAAGATTTCAGATGAACTAATACAAACTTATATAGATGCTAGATATTATAATTATGGATTAGATAATAATATAAAATTTTTTTATAGAAGAATATATGGTGCACTTATGAAAAAAGGAAATGAATTAATAAAAAAGTCGCCAAGAAGAAAAGAATTAATAGATAATATGGTAGCACTATTTCAATATTATTTTTATTTTGATAATGTTAGAAATAATGTTGGAATAGACGAAATAGTAGCATCAATAGCAGAAAAAAGAATTTTTAAATTAAATTTAAAAACAGCTATAAAAGAAAACTTTGAAGAGAGCTTTTCAGAAATTGTTAAGGAAGATATAAAAAAATTAGATGAATCATTAAAAATATATGATTCAGAAGACTTTAAAATAGAAACAAAAAAAATGAACAACAAAAAAAATAACTATTATAAAGTAAAACTAAAATATAATTTTGAGTTTCCAACAATATTTTGTAAAGAAGCAATAGAAGAAGTATTTTCAACAACATATTTAGCAGAAGATAGATTATTTGTAGAATATCCAATGGTAACAATTAAAATTTTAAAAGATATATTAGACGGAGACTTTTCAAAGATATATATTTGTGATTTTGCAATTGATTTATTAAATAAAAAGAAGAAATTAGAACAATTACTACAAATTATTAACAATCAAGCAACACAAGAGAGAATGTGTTTTGAAATTAAATATGATGATTTTAAGGAAAATAAAGACGAGATATTTGAATTATTAAAAAGTGGATTTAATTTTGCTTTAAAAACTAATGATAAAATGCCAAAACTTTCTAATGAAGAAATAAAAATATTAGAAATATTTAGTTGTGTAATAGTAAGTCCAAATGATATAAATAAAAAGAAATATAAAAATACCAAAATATTAGAAAAACAATAAAATAGTAAAATTTAAGGAGTATACTATGGATAAAATCTTAGATCTTGTTGAACTATATAAAAATACAGAAAGAGAAAAAATTGTAGAATTTAATAATGAAATTTTTTCAGAAATAACTGTTAAAGAAGAAAATAATAAAAATGAGGAAACAAATCAAAATTGGATTAAGAAGATGGAAGAAACTATGGACAATGTGAGAGCAATTTTAGAAACAGTAGACAAATATAAAGAAAATTCTTATGAAAATAAATTTATATATTCATTAATAAATAAAATGATAACTACAATAAAAAATGAAAAGAAAAGAATATTAGCAAAAACTAAAATACCTATTGAAAAAATAAATACATTAGAGTATCAAGGAAAATCTTATAATAAAGATACTAAAGTTGATGTAAAAATAATATTAACAAATAAAACAGAAGAAAGCGAATTAACTGTTGAAGATATAGAAATATTGAAAAGAATAATTGATTTAGAAAAACAAACTATAAAATTAACTACATTAGAAAACTATAAGGAACTAGAAAAACAAGAAATAGAAACTATTGAAGAAAAAATAGAAGGAAATGAGGTAATATTAAATAATAGTGATTTTAAATTACCTATTGAACTTTGGAATTATATTATAGAAGAAATAGAAAAAAAGCCAAAAGCAAAAAAGTCTAATAAAGTAAAAGAAAACAGAAATACTAAAATGCTTAAAAAATATATGGACGAACTTTTTTTATTAGATTATGTAGTTTTACAAAATATTGAAGAAAAAGAAGATAAACCTAGTTATAAAAATGAAATAATAGAACAGCTAGTTTCTAATATGATAGAAAAAGTATTAGATATGGATTTAGAATTACCAGAAAAGCAATTAACTGATTTAGTAAGCAAAAAGTATGAAACAATAAAATATAAAAAACAAGTTTGTAATAAACAAATTCAGGACATATTTAAAAAATATATTAGTAAATATGTTCAAAAAATTACTAATGCTTAAATTTATATTAGGAATTATTTGTAATTAGTTTACAAATAGTAATTGAAAGGGATTTACAATGGATAAAAATCTTGAATTATCAAAGTTAAGTAACGAAAAACTATTAAAACTATATAAAAAAACAGAAAAATATATAGAATTTTTAGAAAAAGAAAAAACGGAAAAAAGTTCGGAGGATTAAATGAACGATATATTAGTAGAATTTGAAAAATATATATCAAGTAATAAAGAAGTTTTAACTGTATTGCCTATAAATACTAAAATGAACAGAAGTAAATATGTTGAAAAAGTAGTAGAATTTGAAGAAACAGCTTTAAAAATAAGAGATATTATATGGAATGAAATGCAAGATAGATATAAAAAATTACTTGATATTCAGGAAAATCCAGATGTTATAAAAATACAAAAGAATATTGAAAGTATTGGAAATATTGAATTATTTAATGAAATAAATACTCCTTATGAAAAACTAGGTATTGATAGGATAATACATAAGTTAAATTGCATTTCTGAACCTAACTTTGATGAAATAAATCAAAGTTTAAAATTATTTATAAATAAATTTAAAGAATATGGGATAAATTTAACAGAAAATGATTTTTATTATAGTCATTATTCAAATGAGTATGTTAAATCTTTTTTAAATGAACCTGAGAATTCTGAACGACTAAAAAATGTATTTGATAAAATATTATCTAAGTGTCCAGATATAGCAACACATATTGAGCTAAACTTAAGATATTTGTATTATATAAATTCTAAAAAATTAGAAAAAGAATTAAATGAAAGAAATGAAAAAATATTACATCATATGAATTTGGATAATACTAGATTAATAAATCGTTTTTTTGAATTAAATAAGGAATTAGTGTTATTAGAAAAAACAGATTCAAAATATATATTAGGTAAATTTGTTAATAATAATTGGAATACTAAAACATTTACAGATAAAGAAATGAATAGTTTATATGAAAAATTTGGTATAAAAAATTATTTTGAAAGTAGTGCAGAACAAAAAAGACTTATAAATGATAGTTTTGTAAGACTATTAAGTACACTTTATGAATATAAAATATATAAAGAATATCAATATGTTATAGAAGATTTAAAAACTAAGTATAGAATTAAGTATGATTATAATGATATTTATGAAAAGAAAAATAAAGAATTACGTAAAAAAGAACAAGAATTAATAAAAGAAAGTAAGAGAAATAGAAGAAATATTAAAAGATGTAAAAGCCAATTTTTTGGTTTTATAAGAAAAAGGCTAGAAAGAAAAATATATGAATTTCCAGTTGCTTCAACTATTAAAATAAAAGAATTAAAAAATTTGTATGTAGATTTAGATGAAAAAAGAGTAAATGCAAAGATTGCTGAACTTGTTAAATATAACTCTACAATTAAAGATATGTTTAAAATGGCAATATCTTTTTATACATATATATATAGAATTACAACTCAATTTTATGTGGATCAAGGTGTAAATATAGATGAAAAAGTTCAAAAAATAATAGATTTTATGAATAAACCATATAAGGCAGCATTAAGTGAAATAAAATTATCAGAAGAGTTAAAAATTACAGAAATAATTTCAAATAAATGTGAAAAAATAGGTATCATTTTAAAAAAAGAAGATTTAGAAGATAATTTGAAAAATATTATAGAAGATGTAGAAAAAATAGTAGATTATTATAATATTAAAAAAAGCAATTTAAAAGAAGAAGATATTGTTTTTGTAGAAAAAGTAGAACAAATTGCATTAAAGAGATCTTAATGAATATAAGAGGAGAATAATAATGGCAGAAAGTCTAGAAATAATAGAGGCCAAACAAAAAAAAGATGATAGAAACTTTTTTATAGAGAAAGTAAAACAAGATCCTATTTTATTAGAATGGGCAAATGAAGAAATACGAGATGATAAAGAAATAGTATTAAATGCAGTAAAAGTAGATGGCGGAGCATTAGAATTTGCAAGTGATAGATTAAAAGATGATAAAGAAATATTATTAGAAGCAGTAAGCCAAGCAGGTTGGACATGTTGTTATGCGAGTACAAGACTAAAAGCTGATAAAGATGTATTATTAGCAGCTACAAAAAATGATGGACAAGTGCTATATTATGCGAGTAAAGAATTAAGGGATGATAAAGAAGTTGTAATGAGTGCAATTGAAAATAAGCCAATAATTTTAAAATATGCAAGTTATAGATTAAGAAATGATAAAGAAGTAGCAATAGAAGCATTAAGTAAGGGAAAACAGAAAGTAATAGATTATATAACTCCAGAATTAAGAGAAGATGAAGAAATAAAAAAAATATTAAACAATTAAATTAAATAAAAAATAGAATAAACCTTTCTTTTTAGAATATATAATTAAAAAGAGAGGTTATTTTTATGAAAAATTATAATAAAGTAAGTAAATTTTTAGAAATTCCGAGAGAAGTTATTAGTAATATTCCAAAGATAACAATAACAGGTTTTGATGAAATAATGATAGAAAATTTTAAAGGAATATTAGAGTATGAGGATTTTTTTGCTAGAATAAGCACCTCAATAGGAAACATAAATATAAATGGTTTTAACTTAAAATTAAATCAGATGACAGATGATGATATATTAGTAAGTGGTAAAATTGAAAATATAGACTTTGAAGCAAAAAAAATATGATGTTAGTTAATAAATGGTGTACATAAGTGTTTAAAAGTATCTAGTAACTAATGTAATTAATGAGTTGTTTAGAGAGGAGAGTGTTATGTTTTTTAAAATTATATATATGTTTTTTGTTGGGGCGGTAAATATTATTGTTGAAGGATTTTTTTTAGAAAGATTTTTAAATATTTGTAGAAATAAAAAAATAATCCTGCAAGATTTACATAGAGAAAATAGTACATACATAAAAGCTAGAATATTAAGGTCTGATTTTAAAGAAATAGTACATATTGCAAAACAAACAAAGTGTAAAGTAAAAATAGAGAAAAAATCAGGAGTACCATTTTTTATTAATAAGTATAGAAAAAGAAAAGTTTTTGCAGTTGCTATTATAGTGATTGCTATTTTCATTTTTGCTATAACTAAATTTATATGGAATGTTGAAGTATATGGAAATGAAAGTTTAACTAAAGATGAAGTTATACAGTTAGTAAAGGAATATGGTATAAGTGTTGGAAAATTAAAGTTTGGTATTAATACTGAAAAAATAAGTAACTCTATAAGACTTCAAAGACAAGATCTATCTTGGATTGGTATAAATATTCAAGGAACTAATGCTATTATAACTGTTGAAGAAGCAATAGAAATTCCAGATATGATTGATAAAAGTCAGATATGTAATATTGTTGCAAGTAAAGATGGAGTTATCTCAAAAATTATTGTTCAAAGTGGAACTGCAAGAGTAAAAGAAGGAGATGAAGTAAAAGAAGGAGATATTTTGGTTGAAGGAGTAATGGAAGGCGAACATACAGGAATAAGGCAAGTACATGCAGAAGCAGATGTTTTTGGAAAAATTTATTGTGAAAAGGAGAAAAAAGAGGAATTTGTTCAAAATGTAACAGTAAAAACTGGAAAAGAGGAAAAAAAGAACGAAATTTGTATAAATAATTTTAAAATAAATTTGAATAAAGGGGTTTCAAAATTTGAAAATTATGATACAATAATCACAAGTCAAAAAGTAAAATTATTTTCTAATTTTTATTTACCAATTGAAATAAAAAAAGTAACTAATATAGAATTGGTAAATCAACCAAAAACGTATTCAGAAGAAGAACTAAAAGAAAAAATAGAAAAGGAATTAGAAGAAGAATTAGAAAAAGAATATGAAATATCAAAATATGAAAATAAATATAAAACAAGAAACATAGAAGTAAATAAAAAAGATAATGGAATAAGTATGAAAATAATATATGAAATTCAAGAAGATATTGGAATAAAGAAAAACATAGATTAAAGAGGAGGTTTTTTTATGGTAGAAGAAAGAAGCTTAAAAGTGCTTTCTAATGATACAACTTTTTTTAGTAAGGTTTCTAGTACATTAACAAAACTATTAACTCCAACAAAAATTGGTATTAATGGAATGATGATAAATTTAAAAAGAAGTAGTTTGATAAAGTATTTTGAGCAATATAAAAATGCTGAAAAATTAAATGATGTATCTAAAAAGGAACAATTTCAAAATAGATATGAAGAAAGTTATACATTATATTTAGAATCAATAGATAAACATATAATGGATTCAATCTATAAAAAAGTAAAAAATAATATAGCTTCTGTATTTGAAAAAGATGCTTTGGCAAATTATTATAATGTAGTCCACTTAAAAGATACAGAATATATAGAATATAAGTATAGAAAACAAAAATTTTTATTAGACTTAGATTATCAAAGTTTATTATCAGGAAAAAAAGAAAAAATAGTAGTAAAATATGAACCAATGTATATAGAAAAAATGGATATTATATATAAAGGAATACTAAAGAATTATTCAGTTAAATTAGCAGATGGATTAAGAGCAAAAAAAATTAATCAAACAGATTTATATAAAAAAATATTTGAAACACTTGAAGATTATATAAAAAATATTCTACCAATAAAATTTAAAATAGAAGGAACAGAAAAATATGGAAAAATATTAGAAGATTATGAAGAATATGAAAGATTTAGTATAGGAAAATTGGATGAAAGAGATTTCTTAGAAAAGAATATGATTTTATTAAGTTTAAGTAGAACTCTATTTACACATAGTCTTCCTTTAGTAGCAGCAGAACAATGTTATAATAAATTATTAATAGATACAAGAAATCTTATAACAAATACAAAAGTAAAAGAAAAAAAAGAATCTACATATCAAATTTTATTAAAATTAATTGAAGATTATAATGTAAAATTATTATCAACAAAGGTTTATTGGGATAAACCAAATGAAAGAGAAGAATATAAGAAGTTTTGGGAAGCATATAGTAAAATAGGTTCATCACAAGAAAAAGAAATACTATCTCTAAGAAGAGAGTTATATAATACTGAAGACGAATATGAAAAATATGCAAATATTAGAAAATTCTATAAAAACAAATTAGTAGAATTAGGAGTAATGAGAGTTGTAAAAAATGTACCAAAAACAATAAAAGGGCATTATAAAAAAGGTATTAAAGTAAAATGAAAGAAATAGTAGAAATTGAATATTTAGATATAGAAGAAAAACTAGAAGTTAAAGAATTAATTAATAAAATTATAGAAAACTGTTTTATCACAGAAAATTTAGAAAATTCGGGATTATATATTAGTATTACATTAACAAATTCAGAAAATATAAAGAAGATAAATAAAAAATATAGAGAAATAGATAAAGAAACAGACGTACTTTCTTTTCCAATGTTTGAAAAAACGGAAATTACTAATATAAAAGAATTAAAATATAGAGAACCACTAGGAGATATTATAATTTCCATAGAAAAAGTAGAAGAACAAGCAATAGAATATGGACATAGTTTTGAAAGAGAATTATCATATATGATAGTACATGGATTTTATCATTTAATGGGAGAAGATCATATAGAAGAAGAAGATAAAAAGCAAATGAGAATAAAAGAAGAAAATATATTAGAAAAATTAAACATAGTTAGAAACTGAGGTTATAATGAAAGATAAATGGAAAAACAAGAATTTTTTCGAAGCCTTAAAGAATGCTTTAAATGGAGTAAAATATACTATAAAAAATGAAAATAATATAAAAGTAGAACTAATTTTTGCTATTTTTGCTATTATAACAAGTATAGTTTTAAAAATTAATATAATTGAAATGGTTATAATAATATTAATAGTTTTTTTAGTATTTTTTGCAGAATTTATAAATACAACAATAGAAAATATTGTAGATTTGTGTACTGAAGAATATAATGAAAAAGCTAAAATAGCAAAAGATATTGCAGCAGGTGGAGTTTTAATAGTTTCTATATTATCTGTTATAATTGGAGTATTAATATTTTTACCAAAAATATTATAAATTTTGTAAAAATTTAGGAGAAATATATGAAGAAAAAAATAATAGTAATTATGACAGTAGCATTAATTGTTATATTAGGAGTAATATTTTTTATTATAATAAATAAAAATTCAAATAAAACTACTAATATACAAAAAAATAATTTAGAATCAAAAAAAATAGAACAATCTCAAAAAGAAATTGAAATATTTAAAGGAACAGATAGTCCAATAGCTTTTATGATAGATAATAACCAAAATGCTCAACCACAAGCTTCAATTAATTCAGCATATATAGTTTATGAAATAATAGTTGAAGGTGGAGAAACTAGGTTAATGGCATTATTTAAAAATGTCGAAACAGACCGAGTAGGACCAATAAGAAGTGCAAGACATTACTTTTTAGACTATGCTATGGAAAATGATGCAATATATGCGCATTTAGGAATGAGTCCACAAGCACAATCAGATATAGAAAGGTTTCATATTAATAATATAAATGGACAAGTATATGATACAGGAAAACAAAGAACAGAAACATCTTTATATTGGAGAGAAAAACATAAAAAAGCGCCACACAATGCATATACTAGTATTGATTCTATCAAAAAAATATCTAAAGAGCAAAACTATAATATAATATCAGATAAAAAAAGTGTATTAAATTATGTACCAGATGAAGTAAATTTAGAAATGGAAGATGCAATTATTGCAAATGTAATTACAATTCCATATACTGAATCACATAAAGTAAAATATGAATATAATGTAGACACCAAAAGATATGTAAGATATTCAAAAAATAAAAAAATAACAGATGAAATTACAAAAGAAGATATAACAACAAAAAACATTATTATAACTTTAGCTAAAAACTATGACTTAAAAGATAAAGAAGCTAAAGGAAGGCAGGAAGTAGTAACAGTTGGAGAATTAGATGGATATTATATAACAAATGGTAAGGCAATAAAAATAAAATGTATAAAAAAGGGCAGAACAGAGCAAACAAAATATATAGATTTAAAGGGGAATGAAATAGAAGTAAATGATGGAAACACATGGATAAATATATGTCCAATAGATTCATCAGTATCTATTACACAATAATATAAAAAGAAAAGGTAAAAAATGGAAGAATTTAAATCAGGATTTGTATCATTAGTAGGTAGAACAAATGTAGGAAAATCTACATTATTAAACTCATTAGTAAAAGAAAAAGTTGCTATAACAGCAAATAAAGTACAAACAACGAGAACAGCAATAAAAGCAATTTTAAATGATGAGAAATATCAAATAATAATTACTGATACACCAGGAATACATAAACCTAAAACAAAATTAGGAGAAACAATGGTAAATACAGCATTTACAATGTTTTCAGAAGTGGATGTGATTTTATTTTTAATAGAAGCTACCTCTGAGGAAATTGGAAGAGGGGACAGAAGAATATTAGACAAAATAATAGAAAGTAAAAAACCATGTATACTTATTATAAATAAAATAGATTTAGTTAGGAAAGATAAATTATTAAATTTAATAGATACATATAGTAAAGAATATAATTTTGAAGCAGTAGTACCAATATGTGCAACTAAACAAGATGGAATTGAAACTATAATTGAAGAACTTGTAAAAATATTACCAAAAGGTCCAAAATACTATTCAGATGAAGAATATACAGATCAAACAGTAAGACAAATATCAGAAGAAATAATAAGAGAAAAAGCCTTAAAATTTTTAAACGAAGAGGTTCCACATGGGATATATATAGAAATAGAAAAATTTAAAAATAGAAAAACAACAAAAGGACAAGAAATTCATGACATTGATGCAATAATTTATTGTCTTAGAGAATCACATAAAGGAATAATTATAGGAAAAGGTGGAAATCTTTTGAAAAAAATTGCAACATATGCAAGACAAGATATTGAGAAAATGCTTGACACAAAAGTAAATTTAAAAGTTTGGGTCAAAGTAAAAGAAGATTGGCAAGAAAAAGATAATATAGTAAATAAATTTAAAATAAAATAAATAATTAAAATAAAAATGAAATACCAGTATAAATCTTCTAAAAATTACAAAAGATAAATTCAAGAAGGAGAGTAGAAACATGATAAAAAATTTAGCGTGGAATACATTTAAACAAACAGGAGATATAAATTCGTATTTAGAATTTAAAGAAATGAAAAATATAGAAGAAAATATGAAGGTAATTATAGATGAAACAAATAAAAGTAAATGGAATAATAATAGCAGAAAACAATATGGGGGATTTTGATAAGATGCTTACAATCTTAACCCCTAATTTAGGAAAAATTGGGTGCAGTGCTAAAGGATCAAGAAGACCAAAAAGTCTTCTTCTTAGCGGTACTCAATTTTTATGTTTTGGTGAATATATGTTATTCAAAGTTGCAGATACATATACAATGAACTCTTGTGAAACAATAGAAATGTTTTATAATATAAGAACAGATTTAGATAAATTAACATATGCATCATATATAACTAAAATAATAAATGATGTTACAACAGAAAATCAAAATTCATTTAATACATTAAAATTATTTTTAAATACATTATATATGATTTCTGAAACAGATAAAGATTTAGAATTTATAACTTCTGTTTTTAAAATGAGAATACTTAAAATATTAGGATTTTCCCCTAATATTAAAGAATGTGTAAGTTGTAAAAAACAAGAAGAATTAAAATATTTTAGTATAAAAGATAATGGAGCAAAATGTACTGCTTGTGCTAGACAAGATACAAGTGCTTTAGAACTAAGTGATGCTACAAGAAATGCTATAATTTATATTGTGAAAGCAGATCCTAAAAAAATATTTTCTTTTGAACTTTCTGAAAGCTGTCAAAAAGAACTTCAATTAATATCAAATATATATTTAAATGAAAAACTTGAAAAAGAATATAAATTAGAAAAATTATTTTAGTTGTAATTCAAGATGAAGTTTTTTTAGGGAAAATTTTTGTTCAAATTTCATGATTATATTAATTCTTATATGATAATATCTTAATGAAAAGTATTTTATCTTGAGTATATAAAAAAATATCTTGCAAAATTAAAGTTTTATCTATATAATAATTTTACTAAAAACAAAAAGGAGTGATAAATATGAATATAACAATAACAGGAAAAGAATTAAAAGCAACAGAAGCTATTAAAGAATATGTAGAGAAAAAATTAACAAGAATAGAAAAATACTTTGGAGAAGAAAGTATAGATGTAACAGTTACAATAAAAAAACAAAATGCTTTGGCTGAAATAGCAGAAATGTATGTACAAGTAAAAGGAATGTCATATAAAGCAGTTACAGAGGATAAAGATTTATATGCATCTATAGATAAAGATATAGATATATTAGAAGGACAAATAAGAAAAACAAAAGCTAAAAAAGAAAAAATGATGAAAGACTCTTCAATAAAACAAATGAACATAAATGGAATAGAAGAAGAAAAACCAATAGAAGAAGAGGTAATAAAATCTATATCATATGAAATAAAACCAATATCAGTAGAAGATGCAAAATTAAAATTAAGTGAAAGAAAAGGAAACATTTTTTATACATTTGTAAATGTAGATACAGGAAAAGTAAATGTAATCTTCAAATTAAAAGATACAAACAACTATGGATTAGTAGAACCAGAAGCTTAAAAATATAAAAAAGCTATCTTAAAAATTTCCAAAAATTACTTGTTTAATTTTTCTGAAATTACACATTATATATATTGAAAATACATTAAATCATTTTTTGAAATGTTTAATCATTCAAATATTTATATATTTTGAGTGAGATATAAAAAATATTGTATGATTAGATATTTATATTTAGTGTTTTTTCATAAGAAAAATAGTGTGAAGTAATTTACTTATTGATAGTAAAGTAGAAAACACTATTAAAATTCGGAGGTGAATTAAGATGGCAAGAAGTAATAAAAACGTAGTTCCAGAAGCTATGGATTCATTAGAAAAATTCAAATATGAAGTTGCTAGTGAAGTTGGTGTTAATTTAAAAAATGGTTATAACGGAAATATATCAGCTAGAGATGCTGGTAAAATCGGTGGTAACATGGTTAAAAAATTAATAGAACAAGCTGAAAATCAAATGGCTAACAAATAAGTTAAAAGGCTTGAATTATTAGAAAAGGTGGGAGAAATCTCACCTTTTTACTATTTTGTTTTTTATAATGATAAATTTTTTATTAATTTTTAATATTATAATATTTGTTAAATATAAAAAGTTGTAAATATTAACTAAAATATAAAAAATGTAGAAAAAAGCAAATAAATGTTGTCAAAAAAACTTTTAATGATATAATGAAAGTTAGGATATAATAAAAAAAGGAGAATCTTTATGTATAAATTAATGGCAATAGATTTAGATGGAACATTATTAAACTCATATGGAGAAGTATCAGAAAATACAAGAAATGCTTTAAAGGAAGCCAAAAGTAAAGGAGTAGAGATAGTGCTTTCATCAGGAAGACCAATAAGTTCTACAGAAAGTTTAGCAATTGAATTAGGTGTAGATAATTATTTAATCTCAGGAAATGGAGCAGCTGTTTATGATATAAAAAATCAAGAAATATTATATGATAGATTTTTAACAAAAGAGCAAGTATTAAATATTGCAAGATTATGCGAGCAAAATAGCTTTTTTTATAATGTTTATACAGAAGATGAAGTTATAGCAAGTTCTTTAAGTTATAATATTTTATTTTATCATAAAGAGAATGCAAAAAAAGTTGAAGAAAAAAGAACACATATTAATGTTGTACAAAATATAGAAGAATATATAAAGCAATCAGGAAAAGAAAAGTTTTTGAAAATCACAGTATGTGATGAATCAAAATTTATATTTAATAGTATAATGAAAAGACTAAAAGAAATTCCAGGAATAGACGTTTTAGAAGTTGCATATATGTCAAGAAAAAAAATAAAAGATGGCACAAAAGATGTTGATATACAATATTATTATACAGAAGTAACAAATGAAAATGTGAATAAATGGACTGCAATAGAATATCTTTTAGAAAAATTAAATATAAAAAAAGAAGAAGTTTTAGCAATAGGAGATAATGTAAATGATAAAGAAATGATAGAAGGAGCTGGACTAGGAGTAGTAATGGGAAATAGTAACCCCAAAATGAAGGAAATAGCAGATGTAATAGTAGCAGATAATAATTCAGAAGGTGTATTAGAAGCACTAAATAAATTTGTAATAAATTAATGTAACAATAAAATTACAAAAGAAATAAGTTTTAATTACAAGTCGCCAATTTATTGATTTTGAGGATTAATTGTTGTAGAATAAAGTAAAAGGTGTGAGAAAAATATCTCAAAATGTAGAATAAATTTTTTTTATGTAATAAAGGGAGGAACTTAAGTATGGCAATGAATCCAATGCAAAGAAGAGCTAGAAATTCATTTTTAATAGGATTTTTAGTAGCATTAATAATAATGGCAGTAGTAGTATTTTTACTATTATATCAAATAAAATCAATAAAAGAAGCAAAAGCAAAATTAGAAGCACTTCAAAAAAGTGTAGTAGTAGCATCAAGTGATCTTAAATCAGGGCAAACAATAACAATGGATAACTTTGTATCTGCAACGGTACAAACATCAGTAAGCCAAGATAGAGTAGTTAGTGCAGACGATTTTGAATTTAAAGATAAAAATGGGGATATAATACAAAAGATAGATGAAAAAGGTAATGAATTAAAAAAAGAAATGGTAATGAAAATAGATGTACCAGCAGGAACAATAGTAACAAAAGAAATGATGGAAGAATCAGATGACCAAACAACAGATACAGCAAGAATTCAAGAATACAATATGATAATACTACCATCACAATTAGTAAATGGAGATTATATAGATATAAGAATTTCTTTACCAAATGGACAAGACTTTATAGTATTATCTAAAAAGAAAGTATTAGGAACTAATGAGCAATCTGTATGGTTAAAAGTAACAGAAGGAGAAATATTAACATTAAATAATGCAATTGTAGAAGCTTATACTATAACAGGATCAAAATTATATGCATTACCATACATAGAACCTGGAAGACAAGATCAAGCAAAACCAAATTATACAGTAAGTAGAGCAGTAGTAGATTTAATTAATAAAGATCCTAATATAACTGAAGAAGCTAGAGAGAATTTATTTGCTAATTATATATCAGAAATTAGAACAACTTATTTTGAAACTGCTTTAGAGCCAAATATGGAAAATCAAAGTTCTTTAGTAAGTGCAGGAAATGCAAGTGAAGTAGAAAAAATAAAATCAGCAAGACAAGAATTTGTAGAATCATTAGAAGGTTCAGAGGATGTTGGATACACAAGATAAAAATGGAGGATATGAATACTAATGGAGAAAATTGCTTTTATAGGAAGTTATGATAAGGCAGATATGATGATATATGTTGCAAAAATACTAACCTTTTTAGGAAAAAAAGTTTTAGTAGTAGATGCAACAGCTTTACAAAAAACTAGATATATAATTCCCAAAATGAAACCTGAAAAACAATATATAACCTCTTTTGAAAAAGTAGATATAGCAATAGGGTTTGAAAGTTTAGAGCAAATAAAAAAATATAAACAAATAGATTCAAATACTAAATTAGATTATGACTATGCATTAGTAAATATAGATTCATACAAAGGATATTATAATTTTAGAATAAAAACAGAAGAAAAAAAATTCTTTGTTACTTCTTTTGACATATATTGTTTAAGAAGAGGTTTGCAAGTATTTAAAAGATTAGAAACACAAGTACAAGTTAAAAAAGTTCTTTTCTCAAAAGATATGTTACCAGAAGAAGATGAATATTTAAATTATCTTTCTAAAGGTCTAAAAATAAAGTGGGATGAAGACATTATATTTTTCCCATTTGAAATAGGAGATCAAAATGCTATTTTTATAAATCAAAGATCAGAAAGAATACAAATAAGAGGATTAAGTAGTCAATATATAGATGGAATATTATATATAGTAGAAGAAATTAGTGGAGCAAAACAAAGCGACGTAAAAAAAGCTGGAAAGATGTTAGAAAGAAATTAATCAGGAGGAATAACATGGCAATAATAGGTTTTTGGAGTGGTAGCAAAAAAGAAACAGGACAAACATTAGCAATTACATCAATAGCAACACATATGGCAATACAACACAATTATAAAATATTATTAATAGATGCAACATTTGATGATGACACAATGGAAAGATGTTTTTGGAATGTAAATGATAAAAAAAGTGTTTCAAAATTGCTAACTAAAGGAAAATTAGACATATCTTCTGGTGCAGAAGGATTATTAAGTGCAGTTGCAAGTAATAAAACAACACCAGAAATTGTAAAAAATTATACAAGAGTTGTCTTTAATAATAGATTAGATGTTTTATGTGGATTAAAAACACAATCACCAGAAGAATTTACTAAGGCATTAATACATTATAATGATTTAGTAAAAACAGCAGATAAATACTATGATATGGTTTTTGTAGACATGGAGAAAACATTAAAATATGAAACAACAAAATTATTATTAGCAGAATCAAATTTAATAGTTTATAATTTTACTAAAAATAGAAAACAAGCAGATGAATATTTAGAACATTTGCAAGAAGACAAAGAAGTGTTAGACAGAAAAAAAATATTACCATTACTTTCAAATGCTGATAGTAATGCACTATATAATGCTAAGAATCTTACAAGATATATAGGAGAAAGAAAAGAAATACCTTCAATTCCTTATAATTCAACTTTTGTAAGAGTAGCATCAGAGGCAGGAGTAGCAAATTATTTCTTAAAAAACAGAATGTCATCAACACATGATAAAGATGCAGACTTTACTAATTCTGTTGAACATGCTTGTCAAAGAATTATAAAAAAATTAGAAGAGCTAAAATACAAGGTATAAACTTTAAAATAACAAGTTTTAAAGGAAGGAGCTTTTATGAATATAACAAATATTGCTTTTACATTCGTTGTAGTAGTTGTAGTAGTATCAGCTATAGTACACATGATAAGAAAAAATAAAAATGAATTAGTAGATACTATGGAAATTGATGACAAAACTTTTACATTAGAAAAAATGATTAAGTTTGTTAAACAAAGACTAGACGAAATAACAAAAATAAACTTATATGACATAGGTTTATCAGAAGAAGAACTAAAAAGAAGAAGAGCCAAAAAATATGAATTAAAGAAAGCCTTAAAAGGTTGTACATATGGTGATGTTAATGATAAGAAATATGTTAAAGAATTAATATATGATTTATTATCAAAAGAATATGGAGTAGATGAAACAAATATATCAAAAGCAATACCTTTTGATACACCATCTTTACTTACATCACAAGATAAGTTTGATATTTTAATTCATGAATATAAAAAGAATTTTGCATATGAAGCTCTAACAGAACTTATAAAAAAATATGATTTAGCTAGACTAAAATATGTAGAAGGTGAATCAAAACCTTGTTATGTTATAACAAATGAAGAAATAGATGAAATTTATGAAAAAGAACAAATTCAATTAGAATTTGATGATAAATTACAAGTAATAGTACAAAGAATATATCAAAAATATAAAGGTTTTAGTAGTATAGATGAAATAAGAGATATGAATATAGATGGTGTATCTGGAGGTACATCAGGACTACCAGAATCATTTTTAAGTCAAGTTGCACAAACAGATGGAGATTATTTAAAACAAGCAATGGAATCAAAAATACCAAGAGCATGTGATGCTATATGGATATTTTTCCAAGGTAAATCAATAAGACTTGCATTCCTATCATTTGGAACAGAAGCAGAATTAAAAAGAGTATGTCAAAATATATACAAATATAACAATCCAGGTCAGTTATCAGACACAAATGGTTATAAAATTAATGAAATGAAAGACGGTTCTCGTGTTGTTGTTGTAAGACCAAGCATGTGCGAAACATGGGCATTTTTCGTAAGAAAGTTTGACGTAAAAAGAGCTACACTAGAACAAATAGTTAAATTTGATGGAAAAGAAGAAGCAATAGAATTATTAAAATACTTGGTAAAAGGTGCAAGAATTATAGCATTAACAGGAGAGCAAGGTTGTCGGAAAAACAACAATGCTTATGGCAATGATAGAAAATATATATGAAACAATGAACCTTCGTATAACAGAAACTGCATTCGAGTTACATTTAAGAAAAATATATCCAACAAGAAATATAGTATCAATGCGTGAAACTGAAACAATTTCTGGACAAGACTGTTTGGACGTACAGAAAAAGACTGATGGTTCTGTTAATATAATTCGGAGAGGTTGCAACAGACCCCGTAGCATCTTGGATGATCCAATCAGCACAGGTTGCTTCTAAATTTACATTATTTACACACCATGCTAAAACATTTCCAAACCTAGTTACAGCACTTCGTAACTCAATGTTAAGAACAGGTGTGTTTAAAGATGAACAAACAGCAGCAGAACAAGTTGTACAAGTATTGAACTTTAATATTCACTTAGTAAAAGACTTTAGAGGTAGACGTTACATAGAAAGAATAACAGAATGTATACCAGTAGAAGAAAAAAATGAGTATACATTTGATCATAGAAATGAAAAAACATTAGAAGGAAAATTTGATAAATTTTTCGACAATGCAACAATATTTTTCACAAAACAAACAAATAGAGAATTATATAAATATCGTAATATATTAGAATTTGTTGATGATTCATATGTATTAACAAATCCTATTTCAGATGAAAATATTAGGGGAATGAGAGAAAACATGAATGATGCAGATATTGAAGCTTTTGATCAATTCCTAGAAAGAAATTGGGGAATAAAACCTCCAAAACTAGCTGTATATGATGAAGAAGGTAGAGAAATAAAAGGAGAAGGTGCAGACGAACAAAGACAAACTAGAAGAGTTCCAGTGGCTACAACTCAAAGACCTGTAAGAGAAGGAATGCCAAGAAGAACATCTAGAACATCAAGTGAAAGACCTACTCAAAGACCTGCTACACAAAGACCACCAGTTAGAAAAAGACCAGTAAGTAGCACAAATGCTACAAATACAGCTGTAAGAAGAAGACCACCAGTATTAAAAGATTTTGACTTAGATGAAGAATAATTCTCATAGAGAAAGAGAGGTGTAATAGTTAGATGACACAAGATGTATTATTATATTTTATTGCTGGATTAGGTGGAGTTTTTGTAATACTTGTATTAGCATATTATCTTATAAGTAAAAAAATGCAAACAAAAGAAACTAAATATGTAAGATCACTGGTTGAAGGAACTAGAAATTCTACTCTTAGTATGGAAGTATTTTATCAAAAATTCTATATTACATGTACAAAATATCCAGTATTAAGAAGATATGCATTAAAATTAAGAAGAAGACTAGAGATTATAAACCTTGAAGATGAATATCTAACTAGAAAACAAGTAGCTAAAATATTATTTAAAGCACTTTTAATTGTTATACCATTAACATTTTTTACGATATATATGACACATGAGAATTATTTAGTAATGAGTTCTATATTATTATTTGAATATTTCTTCTTAGAAACGCTCTTAGAAGGTATGGTAGATGGAATAGATAATAAATTATTAAAAGAGCAATTAGATTTTTTTGCAGAAATAAGACATGCTTATCATGAATTTAACATGGTTGAAGAAGCAATATATGATGTAGCACAAGATGATGAAAAAGAAGTATCAAGACAAGCTGAAAAAATATATGAAGTATTAATTTCAGATGATCCAGAAACAGAACTTGAAAAATATTATGATATAGCACCAAATAGTTTTTTAAAAGAATTTGCAGGAGTTTCTTATTTAACAAAAGAATTTGGTGATAGAAAAGACAAAGATGGAGCATCTTTATACTTAAAAAATTTAAATAATATAACACAAGAAATGCAAATAGAAATTTTAAAAAGAGATAAATTAGACTATGTATTTCAAAGTTTATCTATGATAGCTGCTTTACCAATACTATTTTTAGATACAGTAAAAAATTGGGCAATAGGTCAATTCTCTTTTACAAGACAGTTTTACAATGGTACAGGTGGATTTATGATGCAAATTGCTTTAATAGGATTAACATTCTTGTCATTTGCACTTACAAGAAAATTAAAAGATAATGGTAGTGTAAATGTTGCTAAAAATATGGAAAATCCTTGGCAAGCGAAATTATATAAAAAGAAATTACCTAAAAAGATTGTAGACTATTTTATTCCTAAAAAAGGAACAAAAGAATATAGAAAAAATATACAATTATTAAAAGACTCTGCTTCAAAATTAAAAATGGAGTGGTTATACATAAATAGAATAACATATGCAATAGTAGCTTTTATAGTATCATTTGTAATATTATTTTCAGCTCATAAAATGGCTATAAATTTTCAGTTCACAGAACCAACATCAGATTATAACTTACTTGGTACTATGTCTGAATCTCAAGAAAAGAAAGCGATAGAAACAACAGAAAAAGATAATGTATTTTTACGTAAGTATCAATATGATTATAATGTAACAAAAGAAAAATTAGCAAAAGAAGTAGCAGAATCAGATGAATATGGTGGCAGTGGTGAAGAAGAACTAAATACTATTACAGACAGGATTTGGGAAAAACTACAAATAGTTCAATCTGAATATATTAGATGGTTTGAAGTTTTAATAGCTCTTATAATAATGATAATTGGATATCAAGTTCCAATTTGGTTACTTATGTTCCAAAAAGTTATGAGGCAAATGGATATGGAAAATGAAGTTATGCAATTTCAAACTATTATATTAATGCTTATGAAGATTGAAAGAGTAAATGTTGAAATGATTCTTGAATGGTTAGAGAGATATTCTAACATATTTAGAGAACCAATTAGTAAATGTGTTAATAACTACGAAAGTGGACCTTGGGAAGCTTTAGAAGAACTTAAAAACGATATTTCTTTTAAACAATTAATAAGAATAGTTGAAAGTTTGCAAGCTGCTGTTGAACAAATTCCAATAAGAGAAGCTTTTGATGAGTTAGATACTGAAAGAGCTTATCATCAAGAGAAAAGAAAAGAATCTAATGAAAGAACAATTTCTAAAAAATCAATGATTGGTAAAGTTATAGGATTTGCTCCTATGGTATCATTGTTTGTTGGATATTTAATAGTACCATTATGTGTAATTGGTATGACAAGTATGACATCAGCCTTTGATAGTATGTCATCAATGATGTAGAAAGGTAGAATATATGGAAAATGCTGCTAAAGCCCTAGAAATTGCAGGTGGAATTTTATTAGCTGTAATAATAATGGCATTAATTGTATACTTTTTTTCTAATATTGGTGTATTTCCTCAGCAAGAAGAAACTATGGAATCTGCAGAGCAACTTTCTAAATTTAATTTAGAGTATGAAGTTTATGAAAAGTCTGCTATGTATGGTGTTGATGTTATTTCTTGTTTAAACAAGGCTAAAAGTAATAATGATAAGTACATTGAGGGTGGAGGATTTTTGTCTGGTAATAAGTATAATGATGAATTTACTGTTGATATATGGGTAAAGTTACTTGATCATTTAGAAGAAGAAATTGAAATATATTATATTAATAAAGATGCTATAACAGGAAAAGAAATAGAAACATTATATACAGATACATCTACATCACGACATTTAGATGTATTAGGCATAGAAGAAATAAATAAGAACACTTCTACTAGTACAGATTATTATACAGAATTCTTAAGCAATGATAAATTATATTCGCAATCAAAAAAATTAAATAAAAGTATGTATTTAACTAAAGATGGAGGAACACATAATGGATATTATTCTATTAAAGATAATCAAGTAATAGATTTATTGAAATTTGCATCTAAAAATCCAAAAATGGAAATAAAAAATTCAAAAAAAGACGAATATCGTATTTGGAGTAAGGCGGTTTGGAAAACTGCATTATATGATTTTAAAACAAGATTTTTTAGATGTACAGGTATAGAATATAGTGCAACCACTGGAAGAGTAAATAAAGTAACTTTTGAAGAAATAAATAAGAAATAGATAAATAGAAATTTATATTAGGAGAGTAAAATGGAGAATGCTTCAAGAGCTCTAATTATTGCAGGTACAGTTCTAATGGGAGTATTACTTATGGGAATATTTGCATATGTATTTAGAGCAGGATCTAGAGTAAGTGAAAATTATGATAGAAAACAGCAATCAGAACAATTAGAATTATATAATTCTAGATTTGAATTGTATCATAAAAGTGATAATACAATTATGGAATTAATAACAGTAGCAAATTTAGCACATAGTGTTAATGAAGAATGTGAGTATGATATTACTAATGCTGTTGAAATTGTAATTAATACACAAAGAAATAAAATATTTCGCATTTCTCCCCAAAAACCTTTAGACAGAAATGAAATTCTTAATGGAAGTACTGATACAGCTAATAGTATATCAATTTACAATTTAGCAACTAAAAATCTAACAGATTTAGGATTAGAAACAAATAATAATATATTTTTAGGAACAGATACATTAGCTGAAACTAAATATAAAGATGCACCTGATGAAGATGGAAATCCTATTAAAAAGACTGTTTATAAATATTTATTTAATTGTACAGAAATTGAATATGCAGATAATCATAATGGAAAAGTTTCAAAAATGGTATTTGAAATGCAATACAATGCATCTAATTGGGAATATGTGAGACCTTAAAACAAAAATATTGTAAATATTTGTTGAATATGATATAATAAAAGTAGGTATGTTATGAAAAAGATTCTAGCTGTAATATTAATTGTAATGATTATAGTTGTAACATTTTTTGTATTAAATTATAAGAATTTACAAACAAAAAAACAAGAAATAAATAATTTTAATTTAGTATATGAAAATTATAATAAAGACAATCTTAATGGATTAGATATTACAACATTAATAAATAAAGCAACAAGTAATAATGAAAAATATTCAATACCAAAAGATG
The DNA here is from genome assembly GCA_948436975.1 of uncultured Clostridium sp. Lineage (GTDB taxonomy): Bacteria > Bacillota > Clostridia > TANB77 > CAG-508 > Scatovivens. The sequence goes on from CAOJJB010000022.1 coordinate 22,884, forward strand.
AACAAGGATTATATGTATTAGATGATGAATATAGTATTGAAATATATGTAACTATGATAATAAATGAAACTACATATAGAATGGAAAGAATAGATAGTTTAGGAATAAATTCTTTTGTAGCATATTTTGGACAAGTTAGTTTTAAATGTACAGATATACAATATCATCAAAAAACAGGAAGAATTGCTTCTATGACATTTGAAGCTAAAGAATACTAAAATTGTTTTTAATGTTATACTAGAAAAAATTTGAAATCTAGTTAATTAAAATAAAATATAAATTATAATTCAAAGGAGGAAGAAGTTATGGAGAATGCTTCAAAAGCACTTTTGATAGCTGGTGCAATTTTATTAGCTATTTTAATCATCGCTATAGGTATGTTTATATATTCTAGCGCACAAAGTAATGTAGAAAGTTCAATAACACAAATGACAACACAAGAAGTTCAAGCTTTTAATAGTCAATTTACATCTTATGAAGGAATGCAGGCAGGTGCAAATGTTAAAGCTTTAATAGGTAGATTATTAGGTAATGCTAAAACATATGAAGATGAAGCGGGGAAGGTTCCAACAGTAGTTTTCAATAATAATGGTACTAGTAAATCAGCTAATAATGCTGAATATAATGCAGGTGCAGATGATGGAAATAAAACTTTAGACTATGTGAATAATTTGAATGTTTTAAGACAAGTTATTGATTTGAAACATGAATATAAAGTGATAATGAATACAGGTACATCAGGATTAATAAATCAAATAACAATATATTATACACCTGAATAATACTAATAAAAATTTTAAGATAGCTATAAACTATTTTATAGCTATCTTAGATAATATAAATACATAATAAGTAATATATAGTAAGATATATTATTTATTATATATTTATATAAAGAAAGGAAAACGAATGGAAGATGTAGTACAAGCATTAATGATAGCATTTTCAGCTTTAGTATTTGTAGTTGCGTTTACAGTTTCTATGTATATGTTTTCACAAGTAACATCAACAGCTGAAACATTAGTTTATTATACAGATTCTACAGCATATTATGATAATGTAAAAATTAGTGATAATGTTTTAGATGAAGATATAAAAAAAGGTAATTATAGAATTGTAAGTGCAGAAACTATTATTCCAACTTTATATAGGTATGCAGATGAAAGATTTTGTGTTAAAATTTATAATGACACTAATGAGTTAATACAAATCTTTGATTTAGATTTAGAATCTAAACTTCCAAATGCGATTGCAGATACAAAAGCTATTTTACAAACTACACCAGAGCAAAAAGAGAAATATGCTTATAAAACTATTTATAATGATCCTAGCAAACCTTATTATATGCATGGAGCTCCATGGGGAGGAAGTACAGAAAATGCAAGAAAAAGAGTAAGTTTATTTATTAATGGAGAAGCAGGTTATATAAATAATAAATATGTTAATTACAAAGATAATAAATATAATCAGTTTTCAGAAGCATTGAAAATGTCAGGAAAGCAATTTAAAGAAAGATTTATAAGTTATTCTTGGGATGGAGCAACAATGACAACAGATGAAGGTGATGTATTAGTTACAGAAAATAAACCACAAGATAAAATAGTAATAATATATACTATGATGTGATAATTAAAAATAAAGATTTAAGGAGGAATATATGAGTGATACACTAATTACAATAATTGCTATATTTTTAGCAGCAATTTTAATGTTTATATTTCCATTATTATCAGTTTCTGAGAGAAGTGATGATATATCTCAATTATCTGTTCAAACAGCAACTACTGAATTTGTAGACAATGCAAGAGCAGTTGGAAAAATAACAATGGAAAATTATTCTGATTTAGTATCAACAGTTTCAGCTACAGGTAATACATTTGACATAGAAATGGAACTAAAAGTTCTTGATGAGAATGTTGGTAAAAAATCAGCTTGGACACAAGGAATAGTTATAGGAGAAAACGTATATTATTCAATTTATACTTCTCAAATAGTAGAAATGCTTCAACAAAATGGTGTTTATACAATGAAAGAAGGAGATATATTTTCAACTAGTTTAAAAAATACAAATAAAACACTATCTCAAACTATAAGAAGTGTATTTTATTCAATTTCTGGAAGTGATATTTATTCTATTGCAGCACAACATTCGGGAGTTGTTACTGCTAATGGAGCTTATTAATATAAAGGAAGTTATAAATGAAATTACAAGGTTTTAGTATAATATTTGCTTTAGTTGCTATACCTTTAATATTGGTTTTAACATATTATATACAACTACAAGTAGATACAATAAGATTACAAACTGAATATGATTCTAAATTATTAGATGCTACACATGATGCAATGTCTTCTTTTGAACTTAATACAGCAAATGAAGATTTATCTACTGTTGCAGATTCTTTGCGTACAATTATAGAAGCATCTAATAATGTTTTTTTTAATACTTTATCAACAAATTTTGGATTATCTAATGCAAGTAGATCTTTTGTAGATCCTTATATACCAGCAATATTATATACATTATATGATGGATATTATATTTCAGCTCCAACTCAAGTATTAGAATTTTGTAAAGATGAAGATGGAAAAGCTATTTCTGTAGGAGATAAAGGAGTAGAAAAATCTGGAAACTATTATGTATATAAAAAAGATAGTGATAAGTATTTAAAACATGAGGACTTAATTGAAAGTACAGATTATGGTCAATTATTATATTTAGCAAGAGATCATACTGATGAGTATACAACTAAAATTGCAGATGCACAATTAAATACTAAAAATGTTTTAAAAACATATATGCCATATTCTGCAAGATATAAAGGAAACAGTAATGGAAAAAATTTTGATATTACTATTATATACACATTAGATAATTATGTTACAATTGAAGGATATATAGATAGCATATATTATACAAAATCAGGATATTTAATTCCTTCAGGTGTTGTTACTATAGAAGCTTCTGATCCTAATGAAAATTTAAAAGAATATAATGAAAGTGATATACAAAATTATATACAACAAGGAAAAAAGGTAACAATTAAAATAAACGATAATGGTAACATTAGTACAATTTCTAGTGGATATGATCATATTTCAGATTTAGATGATTCTAGTATTAAGTATTCTAGTTATTCTGAATTAAATGATTATTTAAATAAATTAAATAATCATTTGCACAGTATCCAAGATCTTAGAGCAGCGAATAAACCTTTTGACAATGTTAGAATGAAAGATTTACAGCAAGCAATAAATAATACTCAATATGCTTTAGATCAAATGTCAGCTGTTATTTATTATACTAAAGCAAGTATATTTTCAAATTGGGTACAAGAAAATTTAAATAATCCTACTGATGGAATTCAGATTTTAGAAAATAATATATCTCAAATTTCTGGTCAAAATTATACATCAATAAAAGGAACAGAAAATGTTACATATGATTTTTCAAATAGTGATAGACCAATATTTGATACAAATGGAAATAATAATAGTGGTATAACAGAAATACCAGATGAATCAACATTTTATAGCCACAAATTAAATGTTATAAGAAATTCTATACAATATAATTTAAATTTAGCAATGTCAACTTACAATAATCAAACTTCAAGAACATATAGTTATGAAATGCCAGTTATGTTAAACGATGAATGGAATTTAATATTAAAAAATCCATCAATAGTGTCGTTTATGCAAGGATATTCATGTGGACTAAAAATATATAATAATTATATGGTTGTAGCTAGTACCAATAATGAAATTTCAGTATCTCCTAAAAATATTTTTTATGTGGAAAAAGATAATTTTAGTGATGAATCAACAGAATATCATAGGATTGATTGTCCTCAATTTACAAAAAATTATAAAAATGTAGTAAATTCAAAACTTAGATCTTTTTCTTCAAAAGAAGTTAAGTATGATAAAATATATGATGGAAATTTTAATTATATGCAATATATATATGATCATAAAAATTTAGCATGTTATGATTGTATAAATGATGGAAACTATAATGAAACTAATATTTTTGAAAATAGTGATTATTTAGGATTACAAGCAGCATATTATTTGGCTATAGGAAAAGAAAGAAACAATCTTTATAAAATGAATGCAATTGAACCATCAGAAGGATATGAGATAGTTTTTGATAAAAATCAAGGAATAGGTAAATCATCGACTTTGCCATTAAATAAAATTAAATCAATTGAAATTGTTCTTGGAACTATACACACAAGAAGTAGTAATAGTGAAGAAATAACATATAATTTTGAAGTAGATTCAAAACCTCTTGAAAAAGTTGGAAGAAATACAATTTCTTCTAATTCAACAAGTGATGTTACAATAAATTTAAGATTTAATCCAAACTCATTTAAAAATTCAAGTGGAAAATTTAGTTTAAATGATTTAAAAGTAATTCAAGAAAGTAGTAATAGTACATATTTAAATAGTCCAGATGAACCTATTGCTGATGCAAATCGTAAACAAGAGATTTTTAAAAGTGCAGTAAAATATATAAAAGTAATTTATAAATAAAAAAAGAATAAATGGTTAATATAAAATTATGAAAAAGATAAAATTTATATTAACCATTTTTGTTTTAATTATAATATATATATATGTTTGTTTTGTTACAGGAATTCCTCAAAGTATAGTTTTATTAAAAGGAGAAGATTTAAAACTAAAAAACTTATATGGAATAGAAATAACAGAATTAGCAAAAACATCAAATAATAATTTAAATATAAGTAATGCTGAAATTAGTTTATTTGGAAAAGTGCCATTAAAAGATATAAATATAACTACAATCGAAGATATACAAGTAGTACCAATAGGAAAAATAATAGGACTTAAATTGTATACAAATGGAGTTTTAATTGTAGGAATGTCTGAAATAGAAGATAAAAACAATACATTAACTAAGCCATACGAAAATTCAGATCTTGAAGAAGGAGATACGATTTTAAAAATAAATGAACAGGAAATTGAAAATATAGATACTTTAAAAGAAGTTGTAAATAAATCAAAAGGAGATAATGTAGAAATAACATTATTAAGAAATGGAAATGTAGTAACAACTAGTATAAAACCAGTTGAAACAGAGGAAAAAGAATACAAGTTAGGACTTTGGGTAAAAGATGCAGCAACTGGAGTTGGAACAATGACCTTTTATGAACCTACTACTAAATCTTTTGCAGTGTTGGGGCATGGAATAACAGATTCAGATACAGACAGTTTAATAAATATAGATTCTGGAGAACTTGTAACTTCAAAAGTAATTTCTTTAAAAAAAGGAGAAAGTGAAAATCCTGGAGAAATAAAAGGAACAATAGTTAATCAACAAACGATTGGACAAGTTGCAAAAAATACACAGTTTGGAGTATATGGTATTCTTAATAATCTTACTGCACTTAATATAGATACTTCAAAAGCATTAAAAGTAGCTTTAAGAGATGAGATACAAACAGGTGAGGCTAAGATACTATGTGCATTAGATGATAGTAATGTTGCTAAAGAGTATGCAATAGAAATAGAAAAAATTTATAAAGATAATGATTATAATAATAAAAGTATGCTAATAAGAGTTACTGATGAAGAATTACTAGAAAAAACAGGAGGAATTATAAGAGGCTTATCAGGGGCACCTATTATTCAAAACGGAAAATTTATAGGTGCGGTAACAAATGTATTAGTTTCAAATCCAGAAATAGGGTATGCAATTTTTGGTGATTTAATGATAAAGCAAATAAATACAGTTGACTAGTAAAAAAAAAATAAATATAATTGTTAATGTTAAGTAAATAGAAAGGACATTAATTTAACATTAATGTAATTTGTAATATATGGATTCAAGAATTATAGTAATAGGAATTTTAATTGTTATAATATCAGTATTAATTTATTGTATAAAAAATTTAAAATCAGTTACAGAGTTATTTAAAAAAGCAAAAAATAAGAAAGTATTTAAAATATTTTTTGTAGTTATATTATTAATCATGTTTGGATTTTATTTAAATAAAGTATATAGAAATATAAATTCATCATTAGAAAATATTAGTATGTACAAATTTTCTAAAGAAAAAGAAAAAATGTATTATGTATATGATGAAAAAATAAAAAAAGAAACAGAATTTTATAAAAATATTATTGATAATGGAAAATATGATATAGAAAAATGTAAGAATCCATATATTATTGAAGGTTTTGAACATGTTGAAGGTCAATGGAATAATGGTTATGTGATACAAGATACTAATGGAAATCAATATGTTTGGATACCATGTACAAATAAAAGTAATGATGAGATTCCACAATTGAACAAATACAATTTTCAAAATCCAGCTTTTATAAGTAAAGATACATGTAATAATTTAAATTATGAAGAATTTATAAATAGTGCTTTAAATAATGGTGGTTTTTATATTTCAAGATTTGAAATTGGAAAAGAAAATAATAATCCTGTTTCAAAAAAAGATAGTAAAATATGGAGTCAAGTAACAAGAAATGAAGCAATACAAATTATAGATAATATGTATGACAATAAAATAATAAATTGTAAATTAATTAATGGGTATGCTTATGATACAGCGTTATACTGGATTAAACAAAATAATGAAGTTGAAAATAGTATAATTGATTGTAGTAATAATGTAGTTACAGGAAGAAAAGCATATAATAACATATATGATTTAACAGATAATATAGTTGAAATTACATCAGAAACTAGTTATGAAACAATAATAGTTAGAGGAGTTTCTACACTAGAAGCATATAAAGATTGTAATAGATACAGTATTTTAGAAAATGAAAATTTTTTTAATGAAGATAGTATATTAACTTTTAGAACTATGTTATATAAATAATTTATGAATATAAATGAAATAAGAGAGGATTACAAGTAGATGAAAGAAAAAATAAAATATTTAATTCCAATATTATTAATAATTATTTTTATGATATCAATAGTTCCAAAAAGCTTTCAAAATGATACTTTTTTTACAATAGCTATTGGAAAGGATATTTTAGAAACTGGTGTACAAACAGAAGAAAAACTTGTATGGCATGAAGGATTAGAGTTTACTAATCCTAGATGGTTATTTGATGTAATAGTTGCAACTATATATAATAATTTTAATTTTCTAGGTATTTATATAGGAGTAATTGTTATTGCTTGTATACAAGCAATATTATACTATAGTATAATAGAAAAAATAATCCAAAAAACTTTTTTTTCATTATTGGTAACTTTAGCAGTAATGTATTTTTCAGTAGGTGAATTTGTTGCTAGAGCACAAATTATGTCTTTTACTTTATTTTTATTTGAATTTTATTGTATAGAGAATTTATTAAAAAGTAATAAAAAAAGATATTTTATAGTTCTTTGTTTGATGCCTATACTGTTAGTTAATTTGCATTCTTCTGTATTTCCAATGTATTTTGCTTTATATTTGCCATACATAGCAGAATTTATACTATCTAAAATGAAATTAAGAAATAGTGAAGATAGTAAAATTGTAATTGAAAGCAGAAATCTAAAAAAAATTATAATATTAATTTTAATAGGAATTATATCAGGATTTATTGTTCCAAATTCATTAGAACCATATACTTATATGTTTAAAAATATGAGTGGTATTTCTAAAGTATTTATAGATGAATTACAGAATTTAAATATAATAGATGATTTATTTCTTTTAGGAATGATCATGATTACAATTGGAATAATTTCTTTTACAAAAACCAAGATTAGAGTAACAGATATTTTTTATATTGTTGGATTTTTATTTATGTCAGTTTTTACTGTTAGATGTATTTACTTTTTTTATACAATATCAACAATTTGTATTATTAGAATTGTAAATGACTTTTTTAAGGAATGTGAAATTAATATTAATTTAAAGATGCAAAAAGTAATTTATTTATTATTTTTTATATTGTTTATGTCATTTTGTTTTAAAATGTTTGTAAGAAATTTAGGAGAGGATTATATTGAAACAAAATATTATCCTGTTGATGCAACAGAATATATATTAAATAATTTGGATATTCCAAATATTAGAATTTTTAATGGTTTTAATTTTGGAAGTTATTTAGAATTTAAAGATATACCAGCTTTTATGGATTCAAGGTCTGAAGTTTATACAGAGGAATTTAATAAGGGTACCACAATTTTAAAAGATTGGTATAATGTAACCTTTGGAATAACAAGCTACAAAAAATTATTTAAAGACTATGAAATAACACATGCATTATTATATAACAATGAAATTATAAATATATATATACAAGATGATGAAGAATGGGAATTATTATATCAAGATGACAATTTTTCACTGTATGAGAAAAAGGAAAAAACTAATTGAAATAATGATAAAAGAATGATTAGAGGTAATACAAATAAGGAGAGTGTTTGATATTATTAATATAAGACCTGTTTCAGATTTAAGAAATTGAAAAATATAATAGTATGAAAAATATATAAAAAATAAAAAGTGGTAAGAAAAAAGTAAACACAAGATTTATTTTCGTCTTACTACTTTTTTATATAGTTAGTCTATTATATAAAGCCTTCAATCAATTTGTATATAAAATTATTTCATAATTTTTGCAATGTTTTATTTTATTCTCTTAAAAACTTTATTTAATCAACATAGGTCCAATATCAGTAACAGTACCAGCACCTAAAGTAATAACAATATCATCTTTTTCAACATTACTTTTTATATAAGAAACAACATCATCAAAATTAGGCATATAAATAGCACTTTTACTATTTTCATTTAATTTATTTACTAAATCTTTTGAAGAAATATCAAAAGTATTTTTTTCACGAGCAGCATAAATATCTAAAATAATAATATTATCAAAATTAGAAATTGCATCAGCAAAATCATCTAATAAAAGTTTAGTTCTACTATAAGTATGTGGTTGAAAAATAACCCAAGACTTATTATGCTTTTTATTTTTTATAGAATTTGCAGTAGCCTTTATTTCTGTAGGGTGATGAGCATAATCATCAAAAATATTTACATTATTAGGTAGTGAACCTTTAAATTCTAATCTTCTCTCAGCACCTTTAAAGCTTTTTAAAGATTTTACAATAGTATTACTATCAATTCCATAGTAATCACAAACAGCTGTACAAGCTAAAGCATTTAGAACATTATGTTTTCCAGCAATAGAAAGTTCAATTGATGTATAAAATTCATTATTTTTATATACATCAAATATTGCAAAACCATTATTATTAAAAGTAATATTTTTAGCAACAAAGTTAGCATTTTCATTTTCTATACCATATGAAATAAATTTGGATTTTACAATATCTTTTAATTTATAACAATTTGCATCATCAGCATTTGTTACAAGTAAACCATTAGGTTCTAATAATAAAGCAAAATCATTAAAAGTTTTTATTATATTATCAAAAGTTTTATAATAATCTAAGTGATCATTATCTATATTTAAAATTACTTCTGTGTTTGGAAAAAATTGTAAAAAATTACCTTTATATTCACAAGATTCTAAGATAAAGTAATCACTATTTCCAACACGATAGTTTCCTCCAATTGCATCTAATAAAGCACCTACTTCAATAGAAGGATCTTTTTGTGCATTTATAAAACAAATTGAAATCATTGAAGTAGTGGTTGTTTTTCCATGAGTACCAGAAATACAAATAGCTTCTTTATAAATTTTTGTTAAATATCCTACAAATTGACCTCTACCTACTAAAGGAACATTATTCTCTTTTGCAATTATAATTTCTGGATCTGATTCACTTATTGCAGCAGAATACACAATTAAATCAGCTTTTTTTGCATTTTCTAAATCATGACCAATAGTAGTTTTTATACCATGATTATTTAAAGAGTCAGTGATTTTACTTTGATTTAAATCAGAACCTGTAACTGTATAATTCCAATTGTTTAAAGTTTCTGCAATAGCACTCATACTAATTCCACCTATACCAATAAGATGTATATGTTTATAATTATTTAAATTAGTTATTTCTAAATTCATTTTTTAGGCCTCCCAAAATATATTGCAATTATACTATTATATATGAATAATTTCAAGTAAAAGTAACATATTTTGAACATCATTTTATTACAAAAAAATATAAAAAATAAAAAAAGTTTAAAAAAAAAGAAGGAAAAAAAAATTTTTTGTAGAATAATAAATTAGTACATATAAATTTTAAGATATGTATTAAAACTAGAAGAAAGAGGTGCTTAAAACAATGCAAATAACAGATGTACGTTTAAGAAAAGTAA
>CAOJJB010000023.1 GCA_948436975.1 uncultured Clostridium sp.
CAATATTTTCATCATGAGCATTTTCTAATTCAGTAGTTTCTTGAGTTATTTCATCTATACTAGAAACATTATCAGAAGAAGTATCAATATTTTCATCATGAGCATTTTCTAATTCAGTAGTTTCTTGAGTTATTTCATCAGTATTAGAAGTATTTGATAATACTGGATCTTGAATTAATTTTTCAATAAATTCTGCATCTAAAGTTTCATCTTTTTTATCTTGATTTAAAGTTTCACTTATAGGTGTTTCTAATACTTTTTGTTCAATAGTATTAGTAGGTGAAGTAACTCCTAATATTTGAGTTTGTGCTATTTCTTCAATTTTTTCGTTAATATTATATTCAGATTCAGAAGATATTTCTGGTACATTTTCAGGAAAAACTACTTTCATGTATTTTAAAAGTGATTCCATAAAAGAATAATAGAATATATTATCTTCTGAAAGTTTTTCAAATAATTCTAAATATTTTTTATTGTATTCTATTAAATGTGGGTCAGCAATAAAATTAGAATTTAATAAATCTTCTAGATAATTTTTTAATTCAATAATTTCATAAATATTTTCTTTAATATTTTCAAAACTTTTTTTAATACTATTAAGACAAGATATTAAAGAGTTTACATCTGTTGGATCAATTGCATTATAAATTCCTTCTGAAATTTTTTCAAGATATAGAAGTAAAGTCTTTTTTAGTTGTCTTTGTTGGTTTAAAATATCATTTAAAACTTTTAATTCATTATTTATCATTTTTTTATCGGGTGTAAATTTAGATATAATCATTTTATCCTCCATTTAATATTTAAATTATAATATAAAGAAAAATAAATTACAATACAAATTTTTAATTTACTATAAATAAATTATATAAAGTTATTTTTTTTAAAATATTTTTTAATAATATTTTGTTATAATAATCTAGATACAATGATTTCTAAATTTTGGTAGTAAAATTACATTTATTAATTATTTTTTATATCAGTTATTGTATAATAATATTATATAAGGTTATTATAAATTTTACTGTTATATAAAGATAAAAATATTCTAAAAATTACTTGCAAAAAAAATAATAAAATGGTAGAATAACTATGTCGAAAGAAATAAATCAAAACAGATTAAAAAAAAACTCATTTTTTAAATCTGTTTTTTTGTTTTTATATAATAGAAAAGGATTATTCTAATATGTGTACATAAACAAATCTTTAATTTTTTAGATTTGTTCTAAAATAATATAAATAAAATTGGAAGGAGTTAAAATGAATACTAAGTATATTTTTATAACAGGAGGGGTAGTATCAGGATTAGGAAAAGGAATAACAGCATCATCATTAGGAAGATTATTAAAAAATAGGGGATATAAAGTTATAAATCAAAAATTCGATCCATACATAAATGTAGACCCAGGAACAATGAGTCCATATGAACATGGAGAAGTATTTGTAACAGAAGATGGAGCAGAAACAGATTTGGACTTAGGTCATTATGAAAGATTTACAGATGAAAATTTAAATGTAAACTGTAGTATAACTTCTGGAAAGATATACCAAAGTGTTTTAAATAAAGAAAGAAGAGGAGATTATTTAGGAAAAACAGTACAAGTAATACCACATGTTACAAATGAAATAAAAGAAAATATATACAGTTTTGAAGGACAAGCAGATATAGTAATAACAGAACTTGGAGGAACAATAGGAGATATAGAAAGTTTAGCTTTAGTAGAAGCTATTAGACAAGTTGGACTAGAAGAAGATCCAGATGATGTTATGTATATACATGTAACATTATTACCATATATAAGTGGTTCAAATGAATTAAAATCAAAACCAACACAACACTCAGTTAAAGAACTACAATCATTTGGAATAAAACCAGATATATTAGTATGTAGAACAGAAACAGAAATTCCAAGTGAAATAAGAAACAAATTAGCACTTTTCTGTAATGTAAGACCAGAAAATGTTATACCAAACCTTACAGCAGAAAACTTATATGCAGTACCACTTATGCTAGAGAAATATGGATTAGCAAAAGCTGTTTGCAAGAAATTAAAATTAGAAAAAGAAGAACCTAAAAATGAAGAATGGGAAAAATTAATAGAAACAATTAGAAATCTAAAAGGAGAAGTTAATATTGCACTAGTAGGAAAATATATGCAATTACAAGATTCTTATTTATCAGTAGCTGAGAGTCTAAGACATGGTGGTTTTGCAAATGGAGTCAAAGTAAATATAGGATTTATAGACTCAGAAACAATTAATGAAAACACAGTAAAAGACATATTAAAAGATTATGATGGAATTTTAGTTCCAGGCGGTTTTGGAAATAGAGGAATAGAAGGAAAAATAGAGGCAATAAAATATGCTAGAGAAAATAAAGTACCATTTTTAGGAATATGTTTAGGAATGCAAATGGCAGTAGTAGAATTTGCAAGAAATGTAGCAGGAATATTAGATGCAGATTCAGCAGAATTTAGTAATACTACACAAAATCCAATTATACATATAATGGAAAATCAAAAAACAATTACAAAAAAAGGTGGAACAATGAGATTAGGAGCTTATCCATGTAAAATAAAAAAAGATACATTAGCATATAAAATATATGGAGAAGAGAATATAAGCGAAAGACATAGACATAGATTTGAATATAATAATGACTATAAAGAAATATTAGAACAAGCAGGACTTATTTGTTCAGGAACTTCACCAGATGGGAACTTAGTTGAAATAGTAGAAAATATAAATCATCCATTTTTTATAGCAGGACAATTTCATCCTGAATTCAAATCAAGACCAGATAGACCAGCTCCACTATTTAAAGAATTTGTAAAAGCAACAAAAGAAAGAAAAAATTAAGCAAATAGAAAAGGGAAGTAAATAAATAATTACTTCTCTTTAATATTGTAGGGAATTTATATAGATATTATATGAAAAAGTTACTACATATGCTAATTCAAAAAGATACAATATAAAAAGAACATTAAAAAGTTTATTGTAAGAATCTATAATATATTTTCAAGGAAATGAGAATGATATAGAATTATTTGTAAGAATATGCATATCATATATGCAATATGGAGGAACAATTAAATTTATTTCAAACAATATTAAAAATGTATCTAAAGATGGAAAATAATAATTTGAAAATGATAAGAGTGGGAGGAATTAGATAAATATATATGAGTATAAAAATAATAACTTATGATAAAAAGCTTGAAGATAATAAAATTATCAAATGCAAAAAATTAACAAATGATATAATATTTATGAAATATGATGTAAAAGTTGGAGATATTATAGAAGTTAACGGAGAAGAATTTGTGGTATTAATAAATAAAGGAGAAGTATATGATGTTAAAGATAAGTGCGGTAAGTATATAATAATAGAAGAAAAAACAGATTCCAATATAAAAGAACAATGGAAAGATTTGCACATTAGAAAAACAGAAAATGATGAAATATGTATTATATATTTAAATAGAAATATAATAAAACATAATAAATATTCAATAAATGATCCAATAAAATATATAAATTTTAATAAAGAAGGTTCGGAAATATATATAAAACTGGAAGGATATTATGACTTTAAAATAGAAAATCCTAAAATGTTTTTGAGCAAAATAATAGGAATAAGAAAACATTTTACAAAACAAGAATTAATAGAAAAGATAAGAAAATATATATTGAAATCAATTGAAAAAGGAATAAATGAAATTTCTGAAGAATATAAATTAAACATAGAAGACTTACCAGAAAAATCTAAAAAGTTAGAAATAAAATTAAAACAAAATGAGTATGATGAAAAACTATTAGAATATGGAGTAAAACTAACATATTTTGATATAAATAAATTTGAAATAACAAATAAAAAAAATAAGTTTTTTAAGAATAACTCTTGACAATTTATTAAATAGGGTATAAATTATTAGCAGTCAAAAACAATGACTGCTAATTTAAAATTACAAGTAATTAAAAATAAAAAGGAGGAAATAAAAATGATAAAACCATTAAATGACAGAGTATTAATAAAAATGGTAGAAGCAGAAGAAACTACAAAAAGTGGAATAATATTATCATCAGGAGCACAAGAAAAACCACAAATAGCTGAAGTAATTGAAATAGGACCAGGAGGAATAGACGAAAACGGAAAAAAAGTAGAAATGCAAGTAAAAAAAGGAGATAAAGTAATAACAAGCAAATATTCAGGAACAGAAGTAAAATATGAAGGAATTGATTACATAATAGTAAAGCAATCAGATATATTAGCAATTGTGCAATAGAATATCCAAAAAGGGATGTTGTCAATTATAAAATAAAGGAGGAATAAAAGATGGCAAAAGAAATTTTATATGGAGAAGATGCTAGAAAGAAATTATTAGAAGGAGTTAATAAATTAGCAGATACAGTAAAAGTTACATTAGGACCAAAAGGAAGAAATGTAGTATTAGATAAAAGCTTTGGGGCACCACTTATAACAAATGATGGAGTTACAATAGCAAAAGAAATAGAATTAGAAGACAGCTTTGAAAACATGGGAGCAAGTCTAGTAAAAGAAGTTTCTACAAAAACTAATGATATAGCTGGAGATGGAACAACAACAGCAACAGTATTAGCACAAGTTATGTTAAGAGAAGGAGTTAAAAACGTAGCAGCAGGAGGAGATGTTTTATCAATAAAGAAAGGAATGGATAAAGCAACACAAAAAGTAATAGAAGAATTACAAAATATAAGTTCACCAATAAAAGGAAAAGAAGATATTGCAAGAGTAGCAAGTATATCAGCTAATAATCAAGAAATAGGAAACTTAATTGCAGATGCAATGGAAAAAGTATCAAAAGATGGAGTAATAACAATAGAAGAATCAAAAACATCATCAACAGAAGTAGATGTTGTAGAAGGAATGCAATTTGATAAAGGATATGTATCACCATATATGGTAACAGACACAGACAAAATGGAAGCTGTAATGGATAATCCATATATATTAATAACAGATAAGAAAATTTCAAATATTCAAGAAATATTACCATTATTAGAAGAAATAACTAGTCAAAGTGGAAAACTAGTTATAATAGCAGAAGATTTTGAAAATGAAGCATTATCAACATTAATATTAAACAAATTAAGAGGAATATTAAATGTTGTAGGAATTAAGGCACCAGGATTTGGAGATAAAAGAAAAGAAATGTTACAAGATATTGCAGTTTTAACAGGTGGAGAAGTTATAACATCAGAATTAGGACTAGAACTAAAAGATACAACATTAGCACAGTTAGGTAGAGCAAAACAAATAAAAAGCACAAAAGAAAATACTATAATTGTTGACGGAATGGGAGATAAAAAAGAATTAGAAACAAGAATAAATCAAATTAAAAATAATATAGAAGAAACAAAATCAAGTTATGATAAAGAAAACCTACAAGAAAGACTTGCAAAACTTGCAGGAGGTGTTGCAGTAATTCAAGTTGGTGCAGCAACTGAAGTAGAAATGAAAGAGAAAAAACTAAGAATAGAAGATGCATTATCAGCAACAAAAGCAGCTGTTGAAGAAGGAATATTACCAGGTGGAGGAACAGCATATGTAAATGTAATTCCAAAAGTAGAAAAATTATTAGAAGAAGTATCAGAAGATGAAAAAATAGGTGTAAAAATTATATTAAAAGCTTTAGAAGAACCAGTAAAACAAATAGCTATGAACGCAGGACTAGAAGGAGCAGTAATATTAGATAAAGTAAAATCAAGTAAACCAGGAGTAGGATTTGATGCATCAAAAGAACAATATGTAGATATGAAAAAAGAAGGAATTGTAGATCCAACAAAAGTTACTCGTTCAGCAATTCAAAATGCAGAATCAGTTGCTTCTATGATACTTACAACAGAAAGTATTATGACAGAAAAGAAAGAAAAACAATGTGGTTGTGGAAACCATGAGCAAATGCCAGATATGGGTGGAATGTACTAAAATTTATTTTAGTTAGAAAGAAGAAATTAAACTTTAAAAGTTTGATTTCTTTTTACTATATGTTAATTTTCATATATAAATAAACTAAAAAGTGCAAGGTGAGATACCAAGCACTTTTTAGTTTTATAGATTATTAAATTTTACTAATAAGTTATTAGCAACAACCTCTGTTACCGTTGTTTCCACAACAACAGAAAAGAATAATTAAAAGAATTATTATCCAAAGACAATCATTATCTCCTCCAAATAATCCACAACCACAACCTCTGTTTTCTGGCATTTTAAATTCCTCCTTTAAAAAAATATGTTATTATAGAAAAACTATAATTTAAAAATTAGTATCAAAATTCAATAAAAAATTTTAATACTTTTTAATAAAATAACTAAGAGCTAGTTAATTTCAAATCTTTTGTATGTTATATAATATGAATTTGAATAAAGAGTGTTACACAATACAAAAAATAAATTTAAAAAAGTATACAAAAAAAAAAATTAATGATATAATTTTTAAAAATGTAATATATAATGGGAAGCAAAAGGACTTAAATTGATAGCAAACATAAGAAAGGAAGAAAAAAATGGGAAATATAGTTTTATTAGATGATTTAACTATAAATAAAATAGCAGCAGGAGAAGTTATAGAAAGACCAGCTTCAGTAGTAAAAGAAATGATAGAAAATTCAATAGATGCAGGTGCGAAGAATATAACAGTTGAAATAAAAAATGGAGGAATATCACTAATAAAAATTACAGATGATGGATGTGGAATTTCAGAAGATGATATGGAAATTGCTTTTGAAAGGCATGCAACTAGTAAAATAAGAACAGCAGATGATTTAGAAAAAGTTAAAACAATGGGATTTAGAGGTGAAGCTTTAGCTAGTATTGCAGCAATAGCAAAAGTAGAAATGATTTCTAAAAAGCAAGATACTGATGTAGCACATAAAATAATTGTTGAAGGAGGAAAAACATTAGAATTTACAGAAGCAGCAAGATCTGTTGGAACAACAATAACAGTGCAAAACTTATTTTATAATACACCAGTAAGATATAAATTTTTAAAAAAAGATTATACAGAAGCAGGATATATAGAGGATGCTGTAACAAGAGTAGCATTAATAAATAGAAATGTTGCAATTAAGCTTATAAGCAATGGAAAAACAGTAGTACAAACAACTGGAAATGGTGATTTAAAAACAGTTATATATAGTATATATGGAAAAGATATAGCATCAGAAATAATAGAAGTAGATTATGATTATGAAGGAATGAAAGTATCAGGAGTAATAGGAAAACCAGTAATAGCAAGAGGAAATAGAGGAAATCAATTATTTTTCTTAAATGGAAGATATATAAAAGATAAGAACTTAACAGCAGCAGCAGATCAAGCATACAAAGGAATGATACCAGTAGGAAGATATGGGTTTATAGTATTAAATCTAGAAATAAATCCTAAATTAGTAGATGTAAATGTTCATCCAGCAAAATTAGAAGTAAGATTTGAAGAGGAAACTAAAGTATTTAAAGCAATATATCATGCAATAAAAACAAATTTAGCAAAATCAGAACTTGTGGCTAATGTTGAAAAAGAAGAATTAACAGAAAATGAAAAAAATGTGGAAAACAAAGCAAAGGAATTAAATAGAACTGCAAATGAAATATTAAATAATTATTATGAAGAAAAAAAAGGAGGAATAACAGGATTATTTCAAAAAATAGTAAAAGAACCAGAAGAAACTCAAGAAGAAATAAATAATAATCATTTAGAAGAAATCTTTAAATTTAGACATGGAATGGAAAATGAATTACCAAAAGAAGAAATAGAAAATAAAGAAAACAGCATAAAAGAAAATACAAACAATATTACAAAAAGTAATAAAGAAAATGAAAAAATTACTTTAGCAGAAGAAAAAGAAGAAATATCATTTGAAATTCCAAAAATAATAAATGACCAAAATGTAAATAAAAATATATCTTTAGGCAACACATTAATTTCTAGTGATACAAAAGAAATAGATTTAACTAATTCAAGTCAAGAAAATAATGAAAAAGAAGATACAGCAGTTACTAATAAAGAAGAAATAAATTCATTACCACAAAACACTATTGTATTAGAGAAAAATGAAGAAAAAGTAAATAAGGAAGAACAAAAAAATAAAGTTATTTCTAATGAAGATCAATTTTCAAAATTATTTGAATCAAAAATTGAATTAGATAGTACCCAATCAATTGATACTAATAAAGTGAGAGAAGCTTTAAAAGAAGATAAATTTATTAATAATCCAGAATTTGATCAGATGTATAAAAAAACATTTGGAGTAGAGCCATTTGCAATAAGAAAAGAAAAAGAATTAGAAGAAATAGAAAAACAAAAAATTAATGCTTCAAACGATTTTTCATATGCTAGTGAAAATATGAATGTTTTTGAAGGTGAAGAAGAGATAAAGGAAATACAATATAGATTTTTAGGAATAGCATTTTCTACATATATAATAATAGAAATAAAAAATGAAATGTATATAATAGATCAACATGCAGCACATGAAAGAATAATGTATGAAAAAGTAAAAGCTAATTATTATAGTGATAGTGAAAAAGATGAGCAATTTTTACTTTTACCAGATGTTATTACTTTAACTCACAAAGAAATGATAATAGCTAGAGAAAATATAGAAATGTTTGAAAAAGCAGGTTTTTCTTTTGAAGAATTTGGAGATAACACAATAAAATTAATGTCAGTACCAAGTATGTGTGAACAACTAAATACAAAACAATTATTTTTAGATATATTAGATGAGATAGATACAGTAGCAGTTACAGCTAGACAAGAAAAAGAAGATAAATTTATAGCAACAGTTGCTTGTAAAGCAGCAGTTAAAGCTAAAATGAAATTAGATGAAAAAGAAGTAGAAAACTTGATGGAAAAACTTCTAGAACTACCAAATCCATTTACATGCCCACATGGAAGACCGACAGCAATAAAAATGACAAAATATGATTTAGAGAAAAAGTTTAATAGGAGATAAACATGAAACCAAAAGTTATAGTTATTTCAGGACCAACAGCATCAGGAAAAACAGCATTGTCAATTGAACTTGCTAAAAAAATAGATGGAGAAATAATTTCATCTGATTCAATGCAAATTTATAAAGAGATGAATATAGGAACAGCAAAAGTAACAGAGGAAGAAGCATGTGGAATAAAACATTATTTAGTTGATTGTATATCACCAGATAAGAGATATACTGTATCAGATTTTAAAAATGATGCAGAAAAAGCAATAGAAGAAATTTTAGCAAAAGGGAAAACACCAATAGTAGTGGGTGGTACGGGGTTATATGTAAATTCTTTAATTTATGGAATAGAATATCAATATATGGAATTAGATGAGCAATATAGAAATGAACTAATGGAAAAAGCAGAAGACTTACAAGAACTAGAAAAATTATGGAACAAGGCAAATGAGATAGATCCACAAGCTATGCAAAAAATAAGTAAAAATGACAAAAAGAGAATAATACGAGTATTAGAAATTTATAAAGCAACAGGAAAAAACAAAACAGAACAAGAGATTTTGTCTAGACAAAAAGAAATAAAATATGATTATAAATTATTTGTTGTAACAATAGATAGAGAAAAACTATATGACAAAATAAATCGTAGAGTAGACATAATGATACAACAAGGATTAGAAAAAGAAGTAAAAGAAATTATTACAAAATATCCCAAACTTCCAACAGCCATGCAAAGTATAGGATATAAAGAGGTAGTAGAATATTTTGATGGAACATTAACAAGAAATGAAATGATTGACAAAATAAAACAAGAAACAAGAAGATATGCCAAAAGACAATTAACTTGGTTTAGAAAAAATAAAGAAGCAATATGGTTAGATAGTGAAAAAGGTTTACAGGAAAATATTAAAATTATTTTAGAGGAGTTATAGTGAAAGAAGTACAAGAAGATAACAGTAAAGTTAAAATTGTAGTAACAATAATTTTTATGATTTTCTTTATTATTTTAGTTACTAATAGTACAAAAATATTAAAAAAGCCAACAGATGTATTTGTTGTATCGAATGGGTCTTTATCTTATGAAGAACCAGCAGAAGGCTATATAATAAGAGATGAGGTAGTTCTACAAGGAGAAAATTATAAAAATGGTATGGTAAAAGTCCTTTCTGATGGTGAAAGAGCAGCAAAATCAGAAATTGTTTTTAGATATTACTCTAATAGTGAAGAATCAATTTTACAACAAATTACAAAATTAGATGAGGAAATAAGTGAAATAATAGAAAATAGTGGAATTGAATTAGTGTCTAGTGATATATCTAGTATAGAAGGACAAATTGAAAATACTATTGATTCTATGCATAATTTAAATTATTTACAAAAAATTCAGGAGAATAAAAATAAAATTGAAGCATATATATCTAGAAAGGCACAAATTACAGGAACACTTAGTCCATCTGATTCATATGTAAAAAATTTAACAAATCAGAGAAATAATTTGGAAAAAGAATTAGAGAGTGGTTCAGAAACAATGTATGCACCAATATCTGGAACAGCTTCATATAGAGTGGACGGGCTAGAAACAATTTTATTACCTAATAATTTTGATTATTTAAATTCAGAATTATTAGAAGGTTTTAATCTAAAAGTGGGAGCAGTTGTTCCTTTAAGTAATGAAAAAGGAAAAATAGTAAATAATTTTGAATGTCATATAGCAACATCTATTCAATCAGAAAAAGCAACGCTAGCGAAAATTGGCGATAATGTAACATTAAGATTATCTAACGCAAATGAAATAAATGCTGAAATAGTATATGTTAAAGAAGAAGAGAAAAATACAATTTTAGTATTTAAAATAACAGAAAATGTAAAAGAATTATTAGAATATAGAAAGATATCTTTTGATATAATATGGTGGAAATATGTAGGTTGGAAAATAAGTAATTCATGTATAATAGAAGAAAATGATCAAACATATGTAGAAACGAATGCAACAGGATATTTAGAAAAAATTCCAATAAAAGTTTTAAGACAAAATGATACTTATTCAATTGTAGAAAATTATACAGAACAAGAATTAATTGAATTAGGATATTCAGAAAAAGAAATAGCAGACATGAATAAAATTAAATTATATGATGAAATAATATTACATTAACAAAGCAAAAATTTCAAAAAAATTACAAAAAATTACAAAAAAATTACAGAAAAGTTATTTTTATATAACAAATGAAAAAAATAGAAAAAAATGCTTGACATTAAGAAAAAATAGATAGATACTATATACATATTAAGCTACGAATGAAGAGAAAAAATTAGGAGGTCTAAAAAAAAATGGCAGGAACATCATCATTAAAAAAAATAGTTGATTTTATATGGGGAGAACAAGAAGATTCTCGAGAAGATTATGACGATAGTGTATATAATTCAGATTATATAGATGATTATGAAAATGAAGAAGAAAATGAAGTTGAAGAAACAGGTGGAATTTTTAGAAGAGGCAAAAAAAATGTTGTGCAAATGCCACAGCCACAACAAATAAGAATGAAAATTGCAAAACCAACTAACTTTGAACAAGCTAGTGAAATAGTTATGCAATTAAAAGAAAAAAATGCAGTTGTATTAAACCTAGAATATGTAAGTAAAGATGTTGCTAGAAGAATAGTTGACGTTGTATGCGGTGCAGCACAAGCATTAGATGGAAATATGGAAAAAGTATCAAATTCTATATTTGTTGTTGCTCCATATAATTATGATATAGTAAATGAAATTGCGAAAGAGAAAATAGAAAGTAAATTTTCTACTTCATGGCTAAAATAACAAGTAGGAGGAAAAGATATGCTAACACCTTTAGATATCGAAAACAAAAGATTTTCTAAAACATTAAAAGGATATAATGTTGATGAGGTTGATGATTTTTTAGATCAACTAACAATAGATTATGAAAAATTATATAAAGAAAATGCAGAACTAAAAGAAAAAATAGAGAATGACAAAAAAGACTTAGAACATTATAGAAATGTAGAACATACATTACAAAATACTTTAGTTATGGCTCAAACAACAGCAGATGATATAAAAGCAAATGCACAATCAAGAGCAGATCAAATAATAAGAGATGCTCAAAGTGAAGCAAAAAGAGCAACAGAATCTGTAACAAAAGAAGAATTTGAAATAAGAAAAAGAACAGAAGAACTAAAAAGACAATTTGGAGTATATAAAGCAAAAATGGAAGCATTATTAATATCACAATTAGAACTATTACAAGACAAAGATAATGAAGAATAAAACGAAGTATGAAGGGGTGCAATTAAAAAGCATCCTTTTTTGATGTTATTTTTATAATTTTTTTAAGTTTATTTTATTTAAAAAAAGTTATATATAATATTCTTAAATAAAAGTAAAATACATAATAAAAAAATGTCGTATTTTGAAGGTAAAACAACTATTACAAAAGAATTAAGTATGTATTACAATTGTGTTAATCTTATTGACTTATCCATATTTTAGAATAAAATATTATATATAGTATAATTGTAAATATAGGAGTTATATGAGAATAATCAGTGGAACCTTACGAGGAAGTAAATTGTTTACTTTAGAAGGAGAAAATACAAGACCAACATTAGACAGAGTAAAAGAAGCACTTTTTAGTAAAATAAATTATGATTTACAAGAATCAATAGTATTAGATTTATTTTCAGGAAGTGGAGCATTAGCTTTGGAAGCTTTGAGTAGAGGAGCCCAAAAAGCTTACTTATGTGATTCCTCAAGAGATGCTATAAAAGTAATAAAACAAAATATAGAAAAAACAAAAACAAAAGAAAAAACAATCTTATTAAATTGTGATTATAAAAAAGCATTACAAAATTTAAAATTAGAAAAAATTAAATTTGATATAGTTTTTTTAGATCCACCTTATAAAACAAATTTTGCAGAAGAATCAACAAAAATAATAATAGAAGAAAATATACTTAATGAAGATGGTCTTATTATTATAGAAACAGATGATAAGGAAAAAATAATAAGTAATTTAAATACAGAATTAATAAAGATAAAAGATATAAAAAGATACGGAAGAGTATATCTTCTATTTTTAAATCAGAATAGATAAAACATATTAAACTTAAGACAATTTAATAAAAAGTTTTATCTCTGAGAAAGGAATGATAAAAAGATGGAAATCTTCACATTACTAGAAACTTTGGAAGATATTTTAGAAAAAAGTAAAACACTACCTTTTACTGAAAAAAGTATAGTAGAAAAAGATCAATTTTTAGATATAATAAAAGAAATTAGATTAAGATTACCAGATGAACTTAAACAAGCTAAATGGATAAAAGAAGAAAGAGAAAGAATAATAAGTGAAGCACAAAAAGATGCAGATGACATTGTAAAAGAAGCAGAAAATAGAATTATTTCAATGATAGATGAACATGAAATTACTAAAAAAGCATATGATAAAAAGACAGAAATTATTGCTGATGCTAATGAAATGTACAGAGAAATTACACAAGGAACAAATACATATGTTGATGGTATTTTAGCAAATATTGAAAACAATATGATGGAACTTGGAAAAACTTTAAGTGGAGTAGAAATGTCAATTCAAAATGCATTAGAAACAATTCAAAATAATAGAAAAGAATTGAAATAACTAAAAACAGAATCAAAATCAATTACAATTGATTCTGATTCTGTTTTTTAAATCCAATCTAGGAGGATGTATCATTGGGAAGAAAAAGAAAAAAAACAACAAATAGAAAACAAACTAATAATAAAAGAAAAAATTCAAGAGTAAATATAGATTTAGTTGTAATTATATTATTTGTAATAAGTATACTATTATTTATTTTGATATATGGAGAAAAAGGGGCTATAGGTGAAGTTTTAAGTCCTGCATTAGGAGGTATAATAGGTTTCATTAAATATTTTATACCAATTGGTTTTATGGGATTAGCAATATGTACAGCAAAAGATGATAAAAGTTATATTACTTCTAAAATAATACAATTTGCTGTTTTAACTTCATGTGTTGCAGCAACAATGTCAATATATCAAATATCAAAAGGAGTAATAAATCAAGATTTAGAATTTAATAAAATTATAGAAGTAGCATATGATTTAGGTGTAAAAAATATTGGTGGAGGGACAATAGGAGCAGTAATTGCATATCCTCTTATAAAATTATTAGGAATGTTTGGCGCTGCTATTACAACAGCAGGAATAGTAGTTATTTTATGTGTATTTACTTTTGGATTACATCCATCAGAATTTTTCTTAGATATTATAGATGAAGCTAATGCACGAAAAGAACAAAGAGATGAAGAATTAATTGCAAGACGTCAACAGAGAATGGCAAATAAAAGAGAAAGACCAAAAACTAATAATGTACAATTAGAAATAATGGATGAACCAAGAGAGAATAAAAGAAAAAGCAAAAATACTCTTAAAAATTTTGATGAAGATGAAATTACAATTAATTTGAATAATGAAGAAAATGACGAAGATGATGAAGAAGAGCCATCAAAATTTAGAGGAAAAATAATTAGTTTATTTGATAAAAAATCAAAAGATAAAGAAGAAATTAATCCAGATGTTATAGAAGCTAATATTTATAAATCTACTGCAAAAGCAAATGAAGAAGAAAGTAAAAAAGATATTATAGAAGATACTTTGTTTACAGTAGAAGAAGAACAAAAAGAAAGTAAAACAAAGGCAGTTCTACAATTAGAACATACAATTTCAATAGAAGATGAAAATTATGAATACCCACCAGTTAGTTTATTAGGAAAAAGTGGTAAAAAATCAAATAAAATGGGGGCAAAAGTATTAACAGAAAAGGCAACTAAACTTCAAAGAACGCTACATAGTTTTGGAGTTTCAGCTAAAGTAGAAAATATTTCAGTAGGACCTGCTATAACAAGATATGAATTAAAACCAGCTGAAGGAGTTAGAGTAAATAAAATTGCTAACTTAGCAGATGATATAGCATTAAATTTAGCTGCTGAAAGTATAAGAATAGAAGCACCAATACCAGGAAAACAAGCAGTAGGTATTGAAATTCCAAATACAGAAAAAGAGGCTGTTCCATTAAGAGATGTTATAGAAAGTAGTGAATTTGAAGACAATAATTCTAAATTATCTGTTGCACTAGGAAAAGATGTTGCAGGAAATGTAGTTTTAGCAGATATAGCTAAAATGCCTCATGTGCTTATTGCAGGTTCTACAGGTTCTGGAAAATCAGTTTGTATTAATACTATAATAACAAGCCTTATATATAATGCGAAACCAAGTGAAGTAAAACTAGTTATGGTAGATCCGAAAGTAGTTGAACTTTCTGTTTATAATGGAATACCACATTTATTAATACCAGTAGTAACAGATCCTAGAAAAGCAGCTGGAGCACTTGCATGGGCAGTTCAAGAAATGGATCATAGATATAATTTATTTGCTGAAAAAGGTGTAAGGGATTTAAAAGGATATAATTCGGTAATAGAAAATGATATAGAAGAAGGTACTGTAGGGAAATTACCACAAATTGTAATAATAATAGACGAACTTGCAGATTTAATGATGGTAGCTGCAAAAGAAGTTGAAGAATCAATCTGTAGATTAGCACAAAAAGCAAGAGCAGCAGGTATGCATTTAGTAATAGCAACTCAAAGACCATCAGTAGATGTTATTACAGGTTTAATAAAAGCAAATGTTCCATCAAGAATAGCATTTGCTGTTTCATCACAAATAGATTCAAGAACAATATTAGACCAAGTAGGAGCAGAAAAGCTTTTAGGAAAAGGTGATATGTTATTTTATCCAGTGGGAGCATCAAAACCAGTTAGAGTACAAGGAGCCTTTGTATCTGATGGTGAAGTAGAAAAAATTGTAGATTTTATAAAATCAAATGGAGTTGCTACATATAATGAAGATATATTAGAAGAAATAGAAAAATCAAACAAATCTGAAGGACAAATTGAAAAAGAAGCCGAAGAAGATGATACAGATCCATTATTAATGGAGGCAATAGATACAGTAGTAGAAGTAGGACAGGCTTCAACATCTTTTATACAAAGAAGATTTAAAGTAGGTTATGCAAGAGCAGGAAGAATTATAGATCAAATGGAGGCTAGAGGAATTATCTCTGGATATGAAGGTAGTAAACCAAGACAGGTACTTATAACTATGGAAAGACTTAATGAATTAAAAATGTCGCAAACACTAGAAAATACTAATACAGAAGAAAAATAAAGGAGGATTCTAATGGGATTATTTTCTAAATTAAAAGATTATAATATAGAATTAGAAGAAATATTAGATAGTAAATATTTTTCATCAAACATAAAGAGTCTTCTTTTAAGTATGATATATAAAATAGAAATTTCATATACTGATTTTCAAAAAATAAAAAAATCTGTAAGAAGTAAAGAAGATTTTTTAAATGAAATTGTTGAAATAATAAGATTATATTGTGATAATATAAAAACTGTTGAGCCTGATTCTGATCAGGCTAAATTGCTTATTAAAAACAAAGTTAAAGCACTTACAAACGAAAATGAAAGAAGTATATTAACATATCCAACTGAAATTGCTTTATTATATGCTATTTCAGATATATCTCCAAAATATTTTTATATTAATGAAAGTTTTATACTAAAAAATCTTATACAAAATACTTTAGTAAATGGATACAATTTAAATAATGTTGAGATATTAAGAGATTTTAATGGTTGGTCTTGGGATAAAACTTATGATGAAAAATTTAATTATATAGATAATTTAATATATCAAAATTTATTAGTAATTTTAGGTGAAAAATTTTTATATGAATGGAGAACTTATGGATCAACAAGAAGAGATTTTTTAGATGAATCTAGAAAATATATTAAATTTTTTACAGGGAATGATAAATATTTAAAAACTTTATATAAAACAGCGTATTTATCATCTAATGAAAAAGATAGAGAAAAAATTGATATAGAATTGAAATTAAAAGCTAGAATTTTAAAGAAAATGGAAGACAAAATAAGTTTTATAGAAAGTTCTAAAGATAAAAAGAAAAAATTAAGCAAAAAACTTCAAAGAATAGATATAGCTTTAAATGATAAGGAAAAATTAAAAAAGGAATATGAAAAAGCAAATTTAAAGTTAGAAGAAAATAAAAAAATTAAAACTATAGATAAATATAAAAGAATGCTTATTAATGAAAGAGAAAAGTATTTGAAAGAAATTACTCAAATAGATTATATATTAAAACCAGCTAATTTTCTTCAAGAAAAAAAATCAATTGAGGAAACCTTAGAGTTTTATAAATGTAAAGAAGGATTTGATAAAGTATTAATTGAATTGCAAAAAGAATTTTTAAATTTCATATATAAAAAATTAAGTAAAATGAAAACAAGAGATGAAATAATTGATATTTTATATGAGTTAAGATATTATAGAAAATTAAAAATTTCAAAAGATGTATATATATCAGATATTGAAGAATTAGATATTTTTATAGATAAAATCTTAAAAAAGGCTATAACAATGCTTTGCAAAAATGGAGCTATAAAAATAATTAGTATGGATATAAATCTAAATTTTGAAATTATAAAATATGCTTTAGATACAAAAATAATCGAATTAGAAGAAATAAAATTAAGTTTCAAAACAGATAAAGAAGGATTAATTATAAAGGTTTATGATAAAGATGTTTTTGAAAAGCAAGGCAGAAAAAAAATAAAATTAACAAATAAAACTTTAGAAGTAAGAGAAAGCAGAAAGATAAAATTATTTAATTAAAATAATTTATAAAAATATTAGTTAAAAAGAAAAAATATAAATGGAGGTAAGAAATGAAAATAACTTTTTTAGGAGCAGCTCAAACAGTAACAGGATCTAATTTTTTAGTAGAAGCATCAGGCAAAAAATTCTTAGTAGATTGTGGAATGTATCAAGGAAAGGCAACAGAAAAATTAGAGAATTCAGATCCATTTGCATATAATGTTAAAGATATAGATTTTATGTTATTAACACATGCACATATAGATCATTCAGGAAGAATACCAAAACTTTATAATGAAGGATATAGAGGAAATGTGTATGCAACAAAAGCTACATGTGATTTATGTAAAATAATGCTTCCTGATAGTGGTCATATACAAGAAGTGGAAATTGAATGGAAAAATAGAAAAAGAATGAGAGATAATTTAGAGATATTACCACCACTTTATACAGCAGAAGAAGCATATAAATCTTTAGAAATATTTAAACCAGTAGATTATGATGAAATTGTAGATATAGATGATAATATAAGTGTAAGATTTAATGATGCAGGACATATGTTAGGATCAGCAATTATAGAAATATGGGTAACAGAAGAAGGAAAAACAACAAAAATAGTATTTACTGGAGATTTAGGGAATAATGATTTACCACTATTAGATTCTCCAACAATGATAAGTAATGCAGATTATCTTGTAATGGAATCAACATATGGTGGAAGACTTCATATGCAAAATGATGATAAAGCAAAAATGTTTTTAGACATAGTATCAGAAACATTAGATAATGGTGGAAGAGTAATAATACCATCATTTGCAGTAGGAAGAACCCAAGAAATATTATATGAACTAGACAAATTAAAAGATGATTTAGGACAAGATGAAGAATTTGCAAGAAAATATGAAAAAATAATGAATGTACCAGTATATGTAGATAGTCCTCTAGCAATTTCAGCAACAGAAGTATTTAAGAAAAACACAGAACTATTTGAAGACGAAATACAAGAAAAAATAAAAAGAGGAGATAATCCATTAGAATTTAGAGGTCTACAATTCACACAAACAGCAGAAGAATCAAAAGCATTAAATGAAGATACATCACCAGCAATAATATTATCAGCAAGTGGTATGTGTGATGTAGGAAGAATAAAACATCACTTAAAACATAATTTATGGAATCCAAAAAGTACAATATTATTTGTAGGATATCAAGCTCCAGGAACACTTGGAAGAAGTATAGTAGAAGGAGCTAAAAGAGTTAAAATATTTGGAGAAGAAATAGCAGTAAATGCTAGAATAGAATATATAGAAGGATATTCTGGACATGCAGATCAAAATTGGTTATTAAACTTTATATATTCATTTACAAATCCTCCTAAAAATATATTTTTAGTACATGGAGAGCCAGAAGGGCAAGAGATATTAAAACAAAAAATTGAAACAACAAGTGAGAGTAAAGTAATAATACCAGAATTTTGCCAAAGTTACGAAATAACAGAAAAAGGATTAGAATTAGTAGAAACAACAAAAGAAATAGAAGTATACAAAAATGAATTTAAACGTTTAGATTTAATAGAAAAAATAGAAGAACTAAAAGAAAATATATCAGACATAGAAACAGTAATAATGCAAAAAAATATAGATACACAAGATGAAGAACTAAAAAAATTAGAAGATAGATTAAAATACATTCAAAATCAAATACAAAATATTATGACTAATTAAAGATAATTAAGATATTTATTTAAATATTATATTAGAAATAAACATGTGTATAAGTAGAGAAATAGGCAATTAAAAATAAAAATATAGGAGAAATTATGAAAGAGAAGTATTTGAATGACGCAATTATTGGAAATTCAAAATTAAAAGCAAGTTTTACAAATAAAGGAGAATTAATTAGATTATTATATGGAGCAGCTGACTATAAACAATTTATAGATGAATTTTATACAGGAATAAAAGTAAATGATTCAGAATTAATATATTTACATGATGACATAAATAATATATATAAGCAAGAATATATTAATAGTAATAATATTTTAAAAACTGAAATTTATAATTCTTATTTTAAAGTAAGAATTATTCAAACAGACTTTGTTCCAATAAAAGAAAATATTTTAATAAAAAAATATATTATTAAAAATGAAAATGAAATAGATCTAAATATTAATTTTTTAGCATATTCAAAAGTTTTAACAAATGTAAACAATGACACAAGTGGATATACCAAAAATGATGCATTAATTCAATATAATCATGATTTCTCAGTATGTACTTTTTCAAGAAGAGAAATATATAGAAGACAAGTCAATGGTGTAATAAATAATTTCCATACAGGTGTTATAAATGGAAAAGATTATATAGGGATGTCTAATGACTCAGCAATAAATTATGACTTAAATATGATTGCCTCAGGAGAAGAAAAAACAATTACTTTATTTGTATATGTAAATGAAAATAGTAAAATAAGTACACTTGAAATTGATAATGAAATTGAAAGAATAAAAAATTTGGATGTTGATATATTAGAAAAAGAAACAATGGAATATTGGGATAAATATATAAAAGAACATGATATTCTAAAAATAAATGAAAAACAAATAGATGAAAAAATAAAAAAAATATATAACAGGAGTATTTTATTATTTTCATTATTAATAAATGAACAAACAGGAGGAATTTCAGCTGGTATTGAAGTTGATGAAAACAAAACTAAATGTGGAAGATATTCATATTGTTGGCCAAGAGATGCAGTTTTTATAACAGAAGCATTAGATATAGTAGGAATGAAAGAATTTTCTGATAAATTCTATTCAAATTTTTGTAGAAATACCCAATATGAAAGTGGAATGTGGGAACAACGTTTTTATACAGATGGAAATTTAGCACCATCATGGGGATATCAAATTGATGAAACTGCAAGTGTAATATTTGGAGCATATACACATTATAAATTTACAAAAGATAAATATTTTTTAAAAGATAATTTAGAAATGTTTGAAAGAGCAATTTTATTTTTAGAAAAATATATAGATGATATATTAGAAGACATAAATCAAATGGGAGAAAGTTATGATTTATGGGAAGAATTTGAAGGCAATTCATTATACTCAATATCAGCGATATATGCAGCATTTAAAACAATGATAAAAATATATAATGAATTAAAAGAATTTTATCAAGATAACAATGAAAAAAAGGTATTTATAGAAAAAGAAATAGAAAAACTAGAAAAGAAATCAGAAAATATAAAAGAATACTGTATAAAAACATATTATGATGAAAATAGAAAAACATATGTGAGAAATATAGTAGATAAAAGACTTGATATGAGTATAATTGGAACAATAGTACCATTTGAAATGTTATCAGCTAATGATATTAAAATACAAAATACAATAGAACGAATAAATGAAATTTTAAAAACATATACAGGAGGG
This sequence comes from uncultured Clostridium sp., assembly GCA_948436975.1. GTDB lineage: Bacteria > Bacillota > Clostridia > TANB77 > CAG-508 > Scatovivens. The sequence continues at coordinate 21,188 of CAOJJB010000023.1, forward strand.
TATATAAGATACGAGAATGATGGATATATGGGAGGAAAAAATCCATGGCCTATTGTAACTTTGTGGATGATATGGTATTATTTAGAAATTGAAGAAAAAGAAAAAGCATTAGAGTTATTTTCATTTATTATAAAAACATCATCAGAACACGGATTTTTAGGAGAACAGATTAATAATGAAACACTAAAACCATGTTGGGTAATAGGACTTACTTGGAGTCATGCAATGTTTATAATAACATTACAAAAAATATTAAATATTTTTTAGAGACTGTTTATTAATATACATTGCAACATTCTACAAGGTATATGAAAGGAGAAGTATGGCAAAAAAAACAAGTACCGTTTTTGTATGTAATAGTTGTGGTTATGATTCGCCTAAATGGCTTGGAAAATGTCCATCTTGTGGTGAGTGGAATTCTTTTGTTGAAGAAAAGGCTATTACAGGATTAAAAAGTTCTTCTAAAGAGAAAAATAAACCTAAAAGTGAGGTTGTTAAGTTAAATGAAGTTATAAAAAAAGAAACCTTTAGAGTTAAGACAAATATTGGTGAACTAGATAGAGTTTTAGGTGGAGGTTTTGTTACAGGATCTCTTACTTTGCTAGGTGGAGAACCAGGTATAGGTAAATCTACTTTAATTCTTCAAATTTGTAATAATGTTAAGGTTGATGGGAAAATATTATATGTTTCTGGAGAAGAATCTGCTGAGCAAATTAAAAGTAGGGCTGATAGACTTAATATTAAAAATGATAATTTATTATTTTTAGCAGAAACAGATATTGATAATGTTGAAATTGCTTTAGTTAATAGTGGTGCTAAGTTTGTTATTATAGATTCTGTACAAACTATGTATTCTGATGAAATTACATCAGTGGCAGGTAGTGTAAGTCAAGTTAGAGAAATTACAGCTAGAATTATGAAAATGTGTAAACAATCAGGGATTACTACTATTATAATTGGACATGTTACTAAAGATGGAAATATAGCTGGTCCAAGAGTTCTAGAACATATAGTTGATACTGTTTTATATTTAGAAGGTGAAAGATATTTTTCATATAGAATTTTAAGAGGGGTAAAAAATAGATTTGGTTCAACTAATGAGATTGGTATGTTTGAAATGCAAAGTGAGGGACTAGTTGAAATTACTAATCCTTCTCAATTATTAATTTCTGAAAGAGATGGAAATCCAGCAGGATCTGCTATTGTTGTAAGTTTAGAAGGTACTAGACCACTAGTATTAGAATTACAAGCATTATCAACACCAACTGTTTTTGGAATGCCAAGAAGAAATGCAAGTGGTATTGATTATAATAGATTAACTTTACTTATGGCAGTTTTAGAAAAAAGAGCAGGTATGAATATAAGTTCACAAGATGTTTATATAAATTTAGTTGGTGGAATTAAAATAAATGAACCAGCATTAGATTTAGGAATTATTTTGGCTGCTGCTTCTAGTTTTAAAAATATTAGCATAAAAGAAGATGTAGTAGTTATTGGAGAAGTAGGGTTAACAGGAGAAATTAGAAGTGTTAATATGATTGAAAAACGTATAAAAGAAGCAGAAAAATTAGGATATAAAACTTGTATAATTCCAGAAAGTAATAAAAAAGTATTGAAAGAAAAATTTAAATTAGATATAATAGGTGCAAAGAATATTATTGATGCTATGAAATATTTAGGATTAAAATAATATAATAAACATATGATTAAGGGAGGAAAAAATGAATAAAAAAGTACAATTTGTTGTATGGGCTATTATAGCGATAGTAGCTATTGTATTAATTGGAGTATTTGCATATAATACAATAAGTAGAATAAGTAAAGAGGTTAATCATCCAGAAGCAGTTTTTGAAATTGAAAATTATGGTACTATAAAGATGGAGTTATATCCAGAATATGCTCCAAATACAGTTGCCAATTTTATAAAATTAATAGAATCAGGATATTATAACAATAAAGTTATATATGGAAAAGATGCAATATGTTTATATGTTGGAAGAAATTCAGAAGGAGAAATAGATAAGCCTAAAAGAAGTTTAATATCACAAGATATAGAAAAGGATTCAGAAAATGATTATGAATATTCAATAAAAGGTGAGTTTGTTGCCAATAATTTTGAAAAAAATACATTAAGACATGAAAAAGGAATTATATCAATAATAAGAGATGATTACTCACAATATATGTCAAATTTATCAGAAGAAAGCTATAATTCAGGTAATTCTCAAATAGGTATAATGATGAGTGATGATGCTAGATCTTTAAATGGAGCATATGCAGGATTTGCTAGAATAACAGAAGGTATGGAAATTTTAGAAAAAATATATAATGAGGCTGAAATGAAACCAGCAGAACAAAATGAAGATGGAACAGAAACATCACAAGATGATATAGAGCAATTTGCTAATTATCCTGTAATTAAATCAGCAAGTGTAGATACACATGGTGAAAATTTTGGAATGCCAGAAATTCAAAAAGCTTTTGACTATCAATCATATATGTATGATATGATGAGTGCTTATAATAATCAATAATTTGTAAAAGAACTTTTTCTGAAGTGAACATTTTGGAGTTCACTTCAAAGGAAGTTCTTTTTATTTAAATAATTTACAAAATACAAAAAAGTAATTAAAAATATAAAGAAAAATTAAAAAAATACCATTAAACACTTGACAAAATCTAAAAAAAAGTGTAAAGTATATTAGCATTACAAAAACATATATAATAAATGTGAAATAGTGTACTAAAATTATAATAAAAAATATAGTAGGAAGTGGCAAAAATGGAAAAAAATGTACAAATAGGCATCCTTTTAGATATATATGGAAAACTATTAACAGAAAAACAAAAAAAGCTATTAGAAGACTACTATAACAATGATTTATCATTATCAGAAATAGCAGAAAACGAAAATATAACTAGACAGGCAGTTAGAGATAACTTAAAAAAAGGTGAAAATAATCTTTTTGAATATGAACAAAAATTGCAATTAATGAACAAAAATATTAAAATAAAAGAAAAAATACAATCAATATTAACAGAAATTGAAAAGATAGAAAATAAAGAAAAAATTATGCAAAATATAAAAAAGCAATTAAAAAGTTTAATATAGAATAATTCAAATAGGAGGCAATAATGGCATTTGACGGTTTATCATCTAGACTACAAGAAATAACAAGAAAATTAAGAGGAAAAGCTAGAATAACAGAAGATGACTTAAAAGAAGTGCTAAGAGAAGTAAAACTAGCATTACTAGAAGCAGATGTTAACTATAAAATAGTTAAAGAATTTGTAAAAGTAATAGAAGAAAAATCTTTAGGGCAAGATGTTTTAAAATCACTTACACCAGGACAACAAGTAGTGAAAATAGTCAAAGATGAACTAATAGCCTTACTTGGAGGAGAAGAGAGCAAAATTAATTTTACACCAAATCCACCAACAATAATAATGTTAGTAGGACTTCAAGGATCAGGTAAAACAACAACAGCAGGAAAGTTAGCAAATGTAATAAGAAAACAAGGTAAAAAACCACTATTAGTAGCATGTGATGTATATAGACCAGCAGCCATAAAGCAATTACAAGTAGTAGGAAAGCAATTAGACATACCAGTTTATACAAACGAAAATACAAAAGATGTTAGTTTAATTGCAAAACAAGCAAAGGAAGCAGCAATATCAAAATTACATGATGTAATTATAATAGATACAGCAGGAAGACTTCAAATAGATGAAAAATTAATGCAAGAATTAAAAGATTTGAAAACAAACATAAAACCACATGAAATTTTATTAGTAGTAGATTCAATGACAGGTCAAGATGCAGTAAATATAGCAGATACATTTAATCAAGAACTTGGAATTGATGGAATAGTATTAACAAAATTAGATGGAGATACAAGAGGAGGAGCGGCATTATCAGTAAAAAAAATAACAGGAAGACCAATAAAATTTGCTGCAACAGGTGAAAAATTAAGTGATATAGAAGTATTTCATCCAGAAAGAATGGCATCAAGAATTTTAGGAATGGGAGATGTACTTTCTATTATAGAAAAAGCAGAAGAAAACTTTGATTTAGAAGAAGCTGAAAAACTAGAGAAAAAATTAAAAAAGCAAACATTTGATTTAGATGACTATCTTGGACAATTAAGACAAATGAAAAAAATGGGATCTTTCTCATCAATACTAAAACTTATACCAGGAATGAACAAACTAAAAGATGTGCAAGTAGACGAAAAAGAATTTGTAAGAATAGAAGCAATGATTTGTTCTATGACAAAAGAAGAAAGAAGAAATCCAAAGATACTAAATGGAAGTAGAAGAATTAGAATTTCAAAAGGTAGTGGAACAACAGTAGAACAGATAAATAAATTTATGAAATCTTTTGAATTAACACAAAAAATGATGAAAGACATGACATCAAATAAAGGAATGATGAAAAAATTAATGAAAAATATGAATATGGATGATTTAAAAGATTTTTCAAACTTTAAATAATTTTGTTATTAAATTTTTTAACTTCTAGGAAAACTTAAAAATTAAGTTTAAATAGAAATTAAATATAAATTTATATAAATAAAAAATATTCAGGGGGTGAATTTAAAAATGGTAAAAATAAGATTACAAAGAGTTGGAAAGAAAAAAGCTCCTTTCTATCATGTAGTAGTAGCTGATTCAAGATCTCCAAGAGATGGTAAAATTGTTGAAAAAATAGGAACATATGATCCTATGACAAATCCAGCTACAATAGTATTAGACAACGAAAAAGTAGAAAAATGGATTAAAAATGGTGCAAAACCAACAGATACAGTTAAAGCTTTAATCGAAAAAATGGCAAAATAATCATATCGAAAGAAGGTAACTAAAATGAAAGATATACTTGAAGTAATAATAAAAAATCTAGTAGAAAATACTGAAGAAGTATCTATTACAGAAAAGGCAGAAGCAAAATCTATTTGCTATGAAGTAAAAGTTGCTCAAAGTGATATGGGAAAAGTAATAGGAAAACAAGGCAAAATGGCAAAAGCAATAAGATCTATAATGAAAGCGATTGCTGTTAAAGAAAACAAAAAAGTAAATATTGAATTTCTTGATTAGGTGTTAAATATGAATAAATATTTAGAATTAGGTCAAATAGTAAATGTTAAAGGGCTAAAAGGTGAAGTTAAAGTAAATTCTTTTACAGATGACAGAACTAAATTTGAAAGAATAGAAAAAGTGTTTATAAAACAAAAATCTAATTTAACAGAATATGAAATAGAAAAAGTAAGTTACAATAAAAATCAAGTAATAATAAAATTTAGAAATATAGATACAATCGAAGAAGCTGAAAAATTCAGAAACTCATATATCGTAGTTGATAGAGAAATATTTGAAGAGCTTCCAGAAGGAGTATATTATATAGCAGATTTAATAGGGCTTGATGTTTATACAGAAAATAATGAATATTTAGGAAAAGTAGATGATATTTTTTCAACAGGAAGCAATGATGTTTATGTAGTAAAAGACGAACTAGGAAAACAAAAACTTTTACCTGGAATAGATGAAGTTATAAAAGAAATAAATTTAAAATCTAATAAAATAATAGTAAATCTTATAGAGGGACTTTAATATGAAATTTGATATATTAACTTTATTTCCAGAGATGTTTGAACCAATAAAACAAAGTGTTATTGGAAGAGCAGAGAAACAAAGTTTAATAGAAATTAATTTAATAAATATTAGAGATTTTTCGAAAGATAAACATAAAAAAGTAGATGATACAGTATATGGAGGAGGAGCAGGAATGCTTATTAAACCAGATGTTGTATATGATGCTTATAAATCTGTTAAATCTGAAAAATCAAAAGTAATATATTTAACCCCACAAGGACAGAAACTTTCGCAAAATAAAGTTGAAGAATTAGCTAAAAACGAAAAACATTTAATATTATTATGTGGACACTATGAAGGAATAGATAATAGAGTAATTGATAAAATTGTTGATGAAGAAATATCAATAGGCGATTATGTGTTAACTGGAGGAGAAATACCAGCAATGGTATTAATAGATAGTGTTTCAAGGTATATTGATGGAGTTTTGACAGAAAACTCTATTCAAGAAGAAAGTTTTTCAAACGGTCTTTTAGAGTATCCTCAATATACTAGACCAGAAGAATTTGAAGGAGTAAAAGTTCCAGAAGTTTTGCAATCAGGTCATCATGAAAATATAAATAAATGGAGGCGTAAAGAAGCAATTAAAACAACTTACATAAAAAGACCAGAACTTTTAGAAAAAGCTAAATTAACTGATGAAGAAATAAAGTATATAAATGAATTAAAAAATAATAAGGATTAAAAATCCTATCCATTATTTAAAGAAGGAGGAAAGAAAATGGATATTTTAAAATCTATCGAACATGAACAATTAAAAAACAAAATACCAGAATTAAAAATTGGTAATACAGTAAGAGTTCACGTAAGAATAAAAGAAGGAAACAAAGAAAGAATCCAAGTTTTCGAAGGAATTATAATAAAGAAACAAGGTGGAGGAGTAAATGCAACATTTACAGTAAGAAGAATTTCTTATGGTGTTGGTGTTGAAAAAACATTCTTAATACATTCTCCAATGATTGAAAAAGTAGAATTAGTTAGAGTAGGTAAAGCAAGACGTGCAAAATTATATTATTTGAGAGATAGAGTAGGTAAAGCTGCTAAAACTAAAGAAAAAATTGGTGCAAGAATTGAAAACAGAGAGATTATTATTAAAGAAGAAGTTGTACCAGGTGAATCAGTTGCTGAAGAAGTTGTTACTGAAGAAGCTGTTGCAGAAGCAGTAGAGGCTGATGCAAAAATAGAAGCTGCAAAAGTAGAAGAAACAGCAGCAGTAGAAGATGTAAAAGTAGAAGAACCAGCTGCATCAGAAGAACCAGCAAAAGAAGAAACAAAAAAAGATGAAGAATAATTTAAAAAAAATTATTTTTAGTATTGACAAATACAATTAAATAATTTATAATTTATACTTGTCAGAGGGAAATATGCAGGTGTAGTTCAATGGTAGAATTCCAGCCTTCCAAGCTGGCTATGCGGG
>CAOJJB010000024.1 GCA_948436975.1 uncultured Clostridium sp.
ATATAATATTAGATGATTATTTAGAAAATAGATTATTACCAACAGAAACAGGATTACAAACTAGTGGTAAATATGGTATATATTCAAATACAGATAGAGAAACCTTATTAACAGGACTAACAACAGAAAGTTATTGGAGCGAATTTGCAAATGGAGCGATAGGTGCAATAGCAACAGGAAGTCCAACAAATGCACAATTTGTAGATAGTTGGAATGGAAACGTTAAAGTAAATACAAGAATATTAGAAAAAGAAACAATATATAATAAAAGTGGTAATTTAATAAATGATTCAACAAAATTATATATTAGACATACAGAAGATTTAGAAGATTGTTATGGATATTGGTTATCTACATCATATGATAATGGACTATGGTATTTAGATCGTAATGGTAGTTTAGGAGGAACAGGAAATTATTATAACAATGATAAAAGAGGAGTACGTCCATTAGTAAAACTACCAGCCAACATAACAGGAATAGTAGGAGAAACAATAGAAATAAATTAAAGAAGTAAGTAAAAACTTGAAAAACTAGATAAAAAAATAAAATAAAAATAGTCATAAAATAAAAATCCTCTAATATAAATTAGTAAAAGATGTACAAATTTATAGGGAGGATTTTTAAATGGAAAATTCAGGAATATATGAAAACATAGCACAACGAACAGAAGGAGATATTTATGTAGGAGTAGTAGGACCAGTAAGAACAGGTAAATCTACATTTATAAAAAGATTTATGGAATTATTAGTCTTACCAAATATTGAAAACGAATATAAAAAGGAAAGGGCAGTAGATGAATTACCACAAAGTGCAAGTGGAAGAACAATAATGACAACAGAACCAAAATTTATTCCAAATGAGGCTGTTGAAATTACTTTAAATGGAAATGTAAAATTAAAAACAAGACTAGTAGATTGTGTAGGTTATTTAGTAAATAATGCGATAGGATATTTAGAAGATGATATGCCACGAATGGTAAAAACACCTTGGTCTGAAAGTGAAATACCTTTTGAAACAGCAGCAGAACTTGGTACAAAAAAAGTTATAGTAGAACATTCAACAGTAGGAATAATTGTAACGACAGATGGTACAATTACAGACATTCCAAGAGAAGAATATATAGTTGCAGAAGAAAGAGTAGTAAAAGAACTACAGGAATTAAATAAACCTTTTATAATGTTAATGAACTGTCAAAATCCGAATGATGGATATAGTATAGAAATGGCACATAATTTATCTAAAAAATATGGAACTACTGTTATACCAATTAATTGTTTAGAATTAAATTTAGAAGATATAAATTTAATTTTTTCTAAACTATTATATGAATTTATGATAGAAAGAGTTGAAGTAAAATTTCCACGTTGGATTGACGGTTTAGATATGAATAATGAATTAAAATTAAATTTATTCGAGAATGTAAAAAGGTCTTTTGAAAATACAGTAAGATTAAAAGATGTTAATGATAATTATTTAAAATTAGAGGAATGTGAAAATATAAAAAGAGCAAGTGTAGAAGAAATAAATTTAGGAACAGGAGTTGTAACTGTAAATGCAGAATTAAATGATAGTTTATTTTATAGTATGCTTAGCGATATAACAGGTGTTACAATTAAAAATGAAGGAGAATTATTTAGTTGTATGTCTTCTTTTGCAAAAGTAAAGAAAGATTATGATAAAATGGCATATGCAATACATGAAGTAAATGAAAAAGGATATGGAATTGTTACTCCAGGAATAGAAGATTTAATTTTAGAAGAACCAGAAATAGTAAAACAAGGTTCAAAATATGGTGTAAAACTAAAAGCTAAAGCACCATCTATTCATATGATAAGAATTAATACAGAAACAGAAGTATCTCCGTTAGTAGGTAGTGAAAAACAATCTGAAGATTTAGTAAAATCACTACTTGCTGATTTTGAAAATAATCCTAAACAAATATGGGAATCTAATATATTTGGAAAAAGTTTACATGAACTTGTAAATGAAGGTTTACAAAACAAATTAGCTAAGATGCCAGAAGATGCGCAATGCAAACTTCAAGAAACATTACAAAGAATAGTTAATGAAGGCAGTGGCGGATTAATTTGTATAATTTTATAATATAATAAAAGCCATTCAAACGAATGGCTTTATAAATTTTTATCTATTTTTTCTTTTATGTTCTTTTAAAAGATTAACTTCATAAATTATGTTAAAGAAATTAAATCTTTTTAAATTGTCAGAATCTAAGTAATATAAATAACTTTCAAGTTCAGTTTGTGTTTTACAAGCAGCTACTACAGCTGGATTTAAGTTATTTCTTTTTGCAACATTTACACTATAAGATACAGATTGAATAAATCCTTTACCTTCACGATTTCTTATTATATTATATGTTTCAGAAAATCTTGATTTGTATGGATGTTTTACAAAATAATTAAAAGGTAATACAAATTCTTGATTTACAACATCTCTTAAAGATGTATAAACATTTGGATAACTTTCAACATAATGTAATAATTCAGAAATTTTGTAAGGTAAATATATAGTTTTACGTTTCTCAGAAATTATTAAATCTTCATTATCAACTTCTGCTTTTAAAATGTTTTCTACTTTTTTATCAATGTCATCAGATGAAAGATTGTCATTATGAGATATGTAATTTGTTTTAAATTCATCATCTTTTGAAATACTTTCTTGATTATCTTCATTAATCTCTACATTATTTTCTGTTTTTAATTCATTATTAGGTAAGTCTATAGTATTAATTTCTTTTTCGATTTCATCAGAAACTTCTTTAAGTGGTTCATCAGTAATTGTATTTGCTTCTAGTTTATCTATATTTAAATTTTCAATATTTGTATTATTAATATTAGTTAATAAATCTTCTAAATTTGGAATAGGATTAGAAGAATCAGATATATCAGCATTAGAGTCAGAATTTTCTAAATTATTATCTGTACTTTCTAATTCTTTGACAACATTTTTCGCACTATCAGATGAAGTATTTAATTCTTCATTATTTTCGACAATATTTTCAGTTATTTCACTTTCTAAATCTTTAACTTCTTCTATATCTTTTTTATTTTCTAAATTAGATTTTATATCTTCTATATAAGATGTTAATAAATCTAAACTACTTTCCATTGGAACAGAACCAGAAGAAAGATTTATTAATAATGATTTAAACTCATTTGTTAGTTGATCTATTCTTAAATTTTCTTCATTTTCTATTGCTTCGTGAGATGTATCTTCTAATATATTTTCAGCAGATTCATTTATAGAAAAACCAGCAAATTCATAATTTGCATCATCTTCTTCATTAGTAAGAACAGAATTAAAATTATATTTAAAGTTGTTTATATTTATAAATTCATTAAAACTAACATTATCAGTATTTAATTTCTTTTCTAATTCTTGGAATTTTTGAGAATATAGAACAATATTATGTCTAACATTTGAAAAAGAAGCAACATAAAATTCTTTTGTTTTAGCTGATTTATTTTTTTCTTCTAATAAACTAGACAATTCTTTAGTAATACTAGTAATTTCTAAATTTAGTTGTTCAATTGCAATTATATTACTTGAAATAGTTTGTAAATGTGTATTAGCTTCTAAAAGAATTTTTTCATATTTATTTTGTTCTTCAATATTTGAAGAATTATTTATAAAAAGTCCTATATTTGTAATAATATCTAAAATTAATTGTTTATTATTAGTTTGTGTTTGTAATTGTGTATTTAAATAATTATTACTCTTTTCAAATTTTAGTTTTTGTAAATTTATCATCTCTTAAAAACCTCCCAAAGATACCTAAAATAAGATTTTATCTTAAGTTTGTTAAACACTCATTACTGATTTAACACGGTCATTATATCACAAGGAACAATAAAGAGGTATAACATAACGATTAAAAAACAATTACAAAATTGTAACAAAGATTACAATAATTTTATAAGTATACTTTAAATTAGTTGAAAGGTGTGATATAATATAAAACAATTTAAAAATAATAAAGTAAGGAGAATATTAATAAGTTAAAATGAAAAAGAAAAAAAGTAAGAAAAAAATAATAATTGTTACAGTTATATTAATAATTTTAATATTTATTATAACATTGTTTAAACCTAAAAAAGTGGAAGAACCTAAAATAGAAACAGAAAAAATTGAAAAACGTTCTATAGGTATTAGTATAGCTGCTACTGGAACAATACAAACAGATAATACTAAAAATGTAGTTTCAACACTTACAGGATCTAAAATAGAAAGTGTAAATGTAAAAGAAGGAGATAAAATTTCAGTAGGAGATATAATTTGTAAATTCGATACATCAACTATACAAGATAATTTAAATAGCGCAAAACAAACATTAAACATAACCAAAGCACAAGGAACACTTGGAGTACAAAGTGCAAAAAGAAGTTTAAATGAGGCAATAATAAGTAAAAATGATCAAGCAAATATAGGACAAAATGATATTAATACAGCACTTAAAGCATATCAGGATGCACAAAATCAATTAAATTCAGCAAGAAATGATCTAGCAAATAAGCAAAATGCAAAAAATAGTTATTCTCAAAATTCAAATTTTTCACAAATAAAATCAGAATATTCAAGAAGAGAAAACATTTATAATCAAGCTAATAATGCTTATGAAGCACAAGTAGCAATCATGGCAAATACTCAAAATGAATATAACAAATATTTTGGAGCAGATGGTATTACACAATTAGATCCATCAACAGGAGCAGTTTGGACACAACCAAATCAAGATGGAGAATTTGCAACTTCAGCACATAGAGTCGCTAAAAATACATATATATCAGTAAAAACAAAGTTATCAAATTTAGAAAATTCATTAAATACAGCTAAAAGTAATTTTTTAAATTATAAATCAACTTATGACAATATAGCACAAATGGAAGCAGGTTATCAAGCAGTAGTAGCAGAAGTTATAGCAGCAGAAGCAAATGTAAATACATTACAAACTACAGTAGATAATTTAAAAAACGCATATGAAAAATCAATACAAGCATATAATAGTGCAATCAATACAGCAAATAGTACAATTGCAAATATGCAAGATAATATAAGTAATTCAGAACTAAGTTCAAAATTAAATACACAAACTCAAGAAACACAATTAAAAACATTTGAAGATCAACTAAAAGAAGGAGTATTAACAGCTACTGTTAATGGAACTGTTACATCAGTAATGTCTAAACCAGGAGATATTTATTCAGGTACAACAATTGCAGTTATAGAAGGTTGTGAAGAATTTATTATTGAAGCAAACATAGATGAATATGATATTGCAGATATTGAAGAAGGAATGAAAGTTCTTGTAAAAACAGATGCAACAAGAGAAGAAGAATTACAAGGAAGAATAATATATACAGCAGCAAGTGCAACAGAAAGTGTAGCAGATATGTCAACAGCTACAACAAGTATGCCAGGCGGCACAGCAACATATAAAGTAAAAATAGCTTTAGATTCTCAAAATGATAGATTACGATTAGGAATGAATGCTAAATTAAGTATAATTACAGATAGTAGAGAAAATGTGTGGGCAGTACCTTATGAAGCCATTCATGAAAAAGAAAATGGAAATAAATATATAGAAATATTAAAAAACGAGCAAACACGAGAAAAAGAAGAGTTAGAAATAAAAACAGGGCTTGAAAGTTCTTATTATGTAGAAATTATTTCAGATAAAATAACAGATGGAATACAAGTAGTTTTACCAGAAGTTAAAGGAGATAATTCTATGGAAACAATAATAGAATTAATGGGAGCAGACGCTGGAATGTAGAAGGGAATTTAAATGGATTCAATAATAAAATTAAGTAATATAGTAAAAAAATTTTATATAGGAGAGCCTAATGAATTAGAAATTTTACATGGAATTTCTTTAGAAGTAAAAGAAGGAGAATTTGTTTCAATAGTAGGACCATCAGGATCTGGAAAATCAACATTAATGAATACAATTGGAATTTTAGATAGACCAACATCAGGAGATTATATATTAGATGGAATAAATGTTGGAGAAGCAGATGACTCAGAACTTTCAGAAATAAGAAATCAAAAAATAGGATTTGTTTTTCAAACTTATAATTTAATATCGAAAACAAGTGCATTAAAAAATGTAGAACTTCCAATGCTATATGCTGGAATGAGAAGAAATGAAAGAATAAAAAGAGCAAAAGAATTATTAGAATTAGTAGAAATGGGAGATAGATCAAAACATTTACCAGAAGAATTATCAGGGGGGCAGAAACAAAGAGTAGCTATAGCAAGGGCAATGGCAAACGATCCAGCAATTATTTTAGCTGATGAACCAACAGGTGCTTTAGATTCAAAAACTGGAAGATTAGTTATGGACTTGTTTCATAAATTAAATAAAGAAAAGCATAAAACTATTATACTTATTACTCATTCAAACGAATTAGCATCAGAAACAGATAGAATTATTTCAATAAAAGATGGAAATATTATAAATGAAGAAAAAGGAGGCAATAAATAATGTTATTATTAGAAAATATAATTTTAGCAATTAATAGTCTTCTTTCAAATAAAATGAGAGCATTACTTACAATGCTTGGAATAATAATAGGTATAGGTTCTGTTATTGCAATTATTACAGTTGGAGATTCACTTACACTATCAGTATCAGAAAATATGCAATCAATGGGAGCAAATGACGTATATGTAACAATAGCACCAAAAGAAAACCAACAAGATAATTCCAAAATAATTGAAGGTGCTAAATATGGAAATTTAAATAATGGGGCTAATATAAGTGAAGATGATTATCTAACAAATGATATGATAAAAGAATTATGTGATAAATTTTCAAAAGAAATATATGCTATAAATATGCAATATACTTTAGGAAATAGTCAAGCACAAAAAAGTAATAATACAGCAAATGTTAGTCTTAATGGAGTAAATGCAGGATACTTTATAACAAATGAATTAACTATGATAGATGGCCATATGTTTTCACAAAGTGATTTTGAAGAAGGAAAAAATGTTGCAATTGTTTCAGAAAAATTAGTAAACAAACTTTTTGAAGGAGATACTCAAAAAGCAATAGGTTCTGAAATTCCTGTAACATGTAATGGACAAATAGGAAATATAACAATAGTAGGAGTATATGAATACCAAGAAAATTATATGATGGGAATGAGTATGGGGTCAGGTGATGATGTAACAACAAATATGTACATACCACTTAAATCAGCAAATACTTTTAAACGAGGAGAAATTAAATACGAATATGTGCAAATTATTACAAAAGTTGGTGTTGATTCAGATCAATTAGTAACAAAAGTAAAAAATTTTTTTGAAAATTATTATAAAACAAATAGAAATTGTGGAATATCAGTTTTTTCAATGGGAACAATGGTATCTATACTAACAGAACTTTTATCAACAATTACACTTGCAATATCAATTGTTGCAGGAATAGCATTAATAGTAGGTGGAATAGGAGTAATGAATATAATGTTAGTTTCAGTTACAGAAAGAACTAGAGAAATTGGAACTAGAAAAGCATTAGGAGCAAAAAATTCTTCAATAAGAACACAATTTATAGTAGAAGCAATGATTATATGTTTAATTGGAGGAATAATAGGAGTAGCCTTAGGTATAGCAGGAGGAGTAGGAACTTCAAAATTGTTAGGATATCCAGCCCAACCATCTATATCAGGTATAATAATATCCTTAATATTCTCTATGTCAATAGGTATATTTTTTGGATATTATCCAGCAAATAAAGCTTCAAAAATGAATCCAATAGATGCTTTAAGATATGAATAATATGTTAAGGAAGAAAAAATGAAAAATGATAAAAAAATAGGATTTACAATTGGAAAATTTGCCCCATTACATAAAGGACATCAATATTTAATAGAAACAGCACTAAAAGAAATGGACAAATTTATAGTAGTGGTATATGATACTGATGTAATAGATATTGAAACAGAAAAACGAGCAAAATGGATAAAAGAATTATATCCTAGTATAGAAATTAAATATGCACATAATCCACCATCTCAATATGGGTTAGATAAAGAAAGTGTAAATATTCAAATGCAATATTTAAGTAAAATTATGAAAGATGAAACTCCCACACATTTTTATAGTAGTGAAAAATATGGAGAAAGTGTTGCTAAATATATGAATATAGTAGATAGACGAGTTGATGATAAGAGAGAGAAAGTTCCTATAAAAGCAACAATTGTAAGAGAAAATTTAGAAAAAAATAAAAAATGGTTAGAAGATATAGTTTATTCAGACTATAAAAAAATGACGAATAATAATATGGATTAATAAAATTAGTAGTATAATAAATTGTAAATATTAAAGATTGTAATAAATATTGGAGGAAATATGGAGAAATATTATGATAATGTAAGAGAAGTAACTGATTTGAAAGATTTAATAAATCAAACAGTAGAATTATATGGAGATAATCCTGTTTTTAGATTCAAAAAAAGAATGTATAAAAAAGGTGAAGAAGTAGAATTTAATGAAATGACATATAAAGAGTTTAAAAATGAAATTGACAGCTTTGGAACATCTTTAAATAATTTAGGACTTGAGAATGAGAGAATTGCTCTTATTTCCAAAAATAGATATGAATGGAATGTTGTATATTATGCTACTACAATAGGAGATAAAGTTATTGTTCCTCTAGATAAATCTTTACCAGATAATGAAATAATTTCTTTAGCCTTACGTAGTGAAGCAAAAGCCATAGTTTTTGAAAGTAAATATTTAGAAATTATGAAAAAAATTAAAGATGAAAAATTATCAAATATAAAATATTTTATATGTTTTGATTTTGAAGAAGATGAAGATGGAATTTTATCATATAAAAAATTAATACAAAAAGGAAAAGAACTAATAAATAATGGAAATAGAAGTCATTTAGATGCACAAATAGATCCAGAAAAAACTTCTATACTATTATTTACATCAGGTACAACTTCTATATCTAAAGCAGTAATGTTATCACAAAAAAATATATGTTCAAATGTTATGGATTTAAACAAAGTAATAAAATTTAATTCAAATGATAGTACATTAGCTTTATTACCATTTCATCACGCTTTTCAAGCACTTATAAATAACGTTCTTGTGTATATTGGTGGAACAATGTCTTTTTGTGATGGATTAAAATATATAGGTCAAAATCTTTGTGAATATAAACCAACAATTATAGTAAGTGTACCTTTAATATTAGAAAGTATTCATAGAAGAATATTAAAAAATATTGAAAAACAAGGAAAAACTAAAATAGTAAATAGAATGAAAAAAGTTACAAATGTATTAGATAAAGTACATATAAAATTAAAAAGAAACATATTTAGTGAAGTTCATGAGGCATTAGGTGGAAAGGTAAGATTAATTGTAAGTGGAGCGGCTGCAATGGATATAAATCTTATAAAGTCTTTTGATGATTTTGGAATAAAAATTGTTCAAGGTTATGGTTTAACAGAAACATCTCCAGTAATTAGTGTTGAAAATGACAAAGATGTAAAAAGAGGATCAGTAGGAACACCATTGCCATCTTTTGAAGTAAAAATTGATAATTCAGATGAAAATGGGATTGGAGAAATAGTTGTAAAAGGTTCTGCTGTAATGAAATGCTATTATAATAATAACGAAGCAACAGAAGAAGTATTAAAAGGTGGATGGTTCCATACAGGTGATTTAGGATATATGGAAAATGGATTTTTATTTATAACAGGAAGAAAAAAGAATGTAATAGTACAAAAAAATGGTAAGAATATATTTCCAGAAGAATTAGAAGTATTAATTAATTATATACCAGGAGTTAAGGAGAGTATGGTATATGGAAAACCAACAAAAGATAATGATTTAGATGTATGTGTGAAAATACTTTATGATAAAGATGCAATAACAGATATTATTGGATATATAAATGAAAATGATATATATAAATATATAAAAGAAAAAATTTCTGAAATAAATAAAAAAATGCCACCATATAAACATATAAGAGAAATAACAATAACAGAAGAGGAATTCATAAAAACAACTACTGGAAAAATAAAAAGACATGAGGAACTAGCAAAAATATTAGGAACCAAAGACTAATATATATAAATAATGTAAATTGTAATTAGTATTGTGTAAAGTTTGTGAAATTTTAAAAAAGTGCTTTGTATAAAGCACTTTTTTTGATATAATACAAAACAAATTGATATAATAATTTATATTAATTATAAAATCAATTTTTAAGGGGAAAAAAATGAATAACATATTTGGACTTGCAGTTTCAATAATTTTTATAGGAATAATACTAGGTTCAGCTAAGCTTTTTGAAAAAGCAGGAAGAGAAGCAAGTAGAAAATTTATACATATAATGCTTTCAAATTGGTGGATTATAGCAATGTTATTTTTTGATAATGTTTTTTATGCAGCATTACTTCCAGCACTATTTATTATTATAAACTATATATCATATAAAATGGATATAATAAAAGTTATGGAAAGAGATAATGGAGTTGAAAATAAGGAAAGTTTAGGAACAGTATATTATGCCATAAGTTTATGTGTATTAGTATTAATTACTTTTGGAAAATTAAAAAACCCACTTATAGGATTATGTGGAATTGCAGTAATGGGATATGGAGATGGATTAGCAGCAGTAATAGGACAAACAGTGAAAAGTCCTGAATATAAAATTGGAAACAATACTAAAAGTTTAGCAGGATCAACAACAATGTTTTGTGTAACTTTGATTATAATGGCAGGTTTTTTAACATATAACACTGTAACACATGTTATAATAAAATCAACATTATCAGCGTTACTTATAACACTAATAGAAGCTATATCAATAAAAGGAACAGACAATATTACAGTTCCAATATCCACTTCATTATTAGCAATGATATTAATATAATAAGGAGAATAAACTATGATATTAGGATTAGCAGGTGTTACAGGAACAGGGAAATCATTTTTTAAAGATAAAATAACAGAACAATTAGGATTTGAAAAATTAAAAATTGTAACAAATAGGGAAATACGTATAGGCGAAAAAAATGGAGAAGACAAAATTTTTGTTAATGATGATGAATTAAATGAGTTAAGAAAACAAGGAAAAATAGGATTTGAATTTAATTTAGTGGGTTCTACATATGCATATTTGAAAGAAGAACTATTTTCAAATAAAAACATAGTATTTGAGATGCATTATAGAACAATTTTTAATTTTAAAAAAGCATGTCCTAAATTACATACAATTTACATATTTCCAAATGATGTAGAAGTAGCAAAACAAAAAACAAGGGAAAGACATTTAAAGCCCGATGTTGAGAAAAAAAGAATTTTAGAAATAGATGAACATTATAAAAATATTACAACTGATGAAAATTTAAGAAGACAATTTGATTATTATATATATAATAATTTTGATAAAAAGTCGGAAAAAGAAATGTTAGATTTAGTAAAAGATATAACTAAAGTATATAAAGGAGAAAATAAATGAAAAAAAGTTATTTTGAAATAGATGAAAATTTTGAAGAAATAATAGAGAATGCATTACCAAATGAAAAAATTATTTCAATAAATAATATAACAACAGGATGGACAAATATTGTTTATGAAGTAGAAACAAATTTGCGGAAACTATTTTTTCCGTTTTCCAAGAGATAACTTTTGGATTAGAACTATTGTTAAAGATTACGAATTTGCAAAATTTATATTAGGAAAAACAGATTTTAAAACAGTAGAATTAAAATTATTATTTGATAATAATAGACCATTTAGTATGCATAAAAAAATAGCAGGTATTCCATTAGCAGAAGTAATGGATGAATTAACACCAGAAGAAATTAAAACAATATCAAGTGAAATATCTAAATTTATGTATCAAGTACATAGATTAGAATTTAATCCAAATGATATATTTAAAACAGATAATATAGGATTAAAAATAACAGACTTTTTAGATGAGTTATTAAATGTACATGTAGATAAAAATGATATGAAATTTTGGAATTATAATGAATTTATAAAAAAAGATCATAATTGTTTAGTACATGGAGATTTAAATTCTAGTAATATTTTAATAGATGATAATAAACATATAAGTGCAGTTATAGACTTTGGATTTGCTGGATTTGGTAATCCATATTCAGATATAGGAAGAATACTTAGTAGATGTCCAAAAAAATATAAAAATGATATTATAAAAAGTTATGAAGAACTATCAGAAAAACCACTTGATTATAAAGTTATAGATGAAGAAACAGATATATGGAAAAATATTGATAATGCATATATTAATTATATGACTAAAATTGGAATATATAGTCCCAATACATAAAATATTATAGGAGATAGTTGTGTTTGAAGAGGCAAAAAGAAAATATAAAGATGGAGAATATAAAATATTAGTAGCAAAAGTAATAGATAAATATGAATTTTGTAAAACTAAAAATAAAATAACTTATACAAACTTTTTAAACATTTCAGAAATTTCAATTATAACCAAAATATTAAAACAAGAAAAAATACAAAACTTTTTATTTTGGGGAGGAAAAAAGGAAACTGATAGGAGTATATTAATATTCTATCCAGAAAAATTTTCGAAAGAAATAATTGAAAAAAATTATGAAAATATTTTTGAAGTAATTAGAATAAAATTATCAAGTAATATAAAATATGAGCATAGAGAATTTTTAAGTGGAATAATGAAATTAGGGATTAAAAGAGAAAAATTTGGAGATATAATAGTAACCAATTTTGGAGCAGATATAATAGTTTTTAAAGAAATTTCTAAAATATTATTAGATGGACTTAAAAGTTTAACTAGATTTAAGAAATCAGAAATTAATATAATTAGTATTAAAGAATTAACAGATATAGTATCAGAATTTGAAAAATTAAATATAATAGTTTCATCAATAAGACTAGATAATTTTGTTTCTGAACTTTCAAAATATTCAAGAATACAAGCACAAGAAATAATAAAAGATGGAAAAGTATATATAAATTCAATAAATGAATTAAAAGCTTCAAAAAAAATAAATATAAATGATATAATAACAATAAGAGGAAAAGGAAAATTTATTTTTGATCAAATTGAAAAAGAAACACGAAGTGGCAGAATATTACTTAATATAAGAAAATATAAATAAATATAGTTATATAAAAATTAGGGAGGAAAGTATGTTAAACTTAAATGATGATATTATTATAGCTACAAATATGAGAAATAGATCTTATTCAAAATATTCAAATTATAGAGTAGGTGCAGTGTTGCAAGCTAAGAATGGTAAAAGGTACACAGGTTGTAACATAGAAAATAATGGAATTCAAAGCATTTGTGCAGAAAGAGTAGCATTCTGTAAAGCTATTTCAGAAGGTGAGCGTGATTTCGAAAAAATTGTAATAGTAGGAGGACCAAAAGATAAGGAAACTGAGAAGTGTTTACCTTGTGGATATTGTAGACAATTTATGAATGAATTTGTAGATAAAGATTTTAAAATTTATACTGTATATAAAAATAATGTTGAAGAATATACAATGGAAAATTTATTACCACATTCATTTAAATTATAAAAAATATATTATAAATAAAAAGGACATAACCTATATGGTAATGTCCAATTTTTATTATAATTCTAGGTCATGATTTTCTTTTTTGGGAGTAGTTGTTTTTAAATATGGTTCAAAAAATGTAAAAATATTATCTTTGTAAACAAATTTTGTTCCAGCTAAATGATCAATATCTTTATAAATAGTTTCTAATTCTTCTAATGTTAACTCTCCTTTATCTAAAGAATATTCATAATCAAAACTTTGAAGAATGTCGCTATTAAAATTTGATACTGTTTTTGAGTTACTTCCTTGGTCATTTATATAAGAAATTTCACAAAATTCATGAGGACTAAATTTAGTAGTTTTATCATAACGTGTTTCTACACAAGTAACTTTATAATTAGGATATTTTTCATTGAAAGCTTGTGTAACTAAGTCGGACATTACTTCATCAATAACTGTATCTAAACTTACATTTATTGCTTCTAATATATCTTGAGAAGGCTCAATTCCTGAAGATTTTGCAGAATTTATAGTGGTTTCAATTGTTTGAAGTTTATTTCTAGTTTCAGTAGAAACTAAAGTTTCATAATCGTTTTCTTGATTTTTACTTGCTGAAAGATGGTTATACTCATTTATATCTTTTATTTTTCCACCAAAAAATAAAGCAGAAGAAACTAATCCAATTGCCATAATTTTTCTAATTGCTTTTCTATTTGATGTACGATATTTTCTTTTTCTTCTATTTTTGTTTATAGCTTGTTTTTGTGAAAAACTAGCACCACATGATTTAGAATTGATTTTATCTAATTTTTTATCTGATGGAATAGCTTCTGAATCTATATTAGTAATTCTTTCTTGAGATTTACGTAATTGTCTTGATGTTTGTAGAGCGATTGTATTAGTAGGACTTTTAGAGATTTTACTATCAAAGTTTTGTGTTTCAGGAGATTCATTTTTCATATATTCCTTAAAGTAAATTAGTTTATTCTCATCAATTCTAGATGAAGGCATATTAAATTTATTCTTATCCATTACTTAACACCTCACTTAATAATTCTGAAGCTTTTTTAAACTCATTAAATTTTTCAGAAAAAAAAGCATATTTTTTAAATATATATAATTCTTGACTAGAATAATTGTCAATTTCAGAGAAATTTAAATTTCCAGAACTAGCAAGTGAAAGTGGTTTAGAATATATATTTACTATTTCATCAGCTGTACTTGCTGAAGGGTGTAATGTAGCAAGTTTTGAATATAATTCACATAGTTTAGAGTAGTAATATAATTGTTCAGCATATAAAGCTTTTTGATATATTAATATATTTTTTACACAATCTAATTTCATTTTTTTCCTCCATAATAATTTTATTATAATATAATTTTTTAATAAAAAAAGTATATTAATAAAAAAGTAATAAAGAAGTAATTAAAATGTAATAAAATGTCAAATAAAGTAAAACAATAAAAAATAAAATTATAAAACAATTGACAAAAAAAAAAATTTAATAGATAATTAAATGTATGAATGACAAATGAAAATAAAATTTTAAAATACGAAGGAGGATATATAAATGTATATATTCAATAGAGTTACAGTAGTACCACAATTACCACAAAGAATAAATAAATTATCAGAAATATCTAATAATTTATGGTGGTCATGGAATTCAGAATTTTTAAGATTATTGAAAAAAATGGATCAAGATCTATGGGAAACAAGTGAAAAAAATCCAGTCAAATTTTTAAAAATGATAAGTCAAGAAAAAATAGAAGAGCTTTCAAAAGATAATGAATTTTTAAAAGAATATGACAAAGTAGCAGAAAATTTTGAAAATTATATGAAAAGTAAAGATACATGGTTTACAAAAAAATATCCAAATAATAAGGAAGATTTAATAGCATATTTCTCAGCAGAATATGGACTAGATGAAATAGTTTCAATATATTCTGGAGGACTAGGAATATTATCAGGAGATCATCTAAAATCAGCAAGTGATTTAGGATTGCCTTTTGTAGCAATTGGTCTATTATATAAAAATGGATATTTTCATCAAAGAATAAACTCACATGGAGAACAATGTTCTGAATATCATAATATAGATTTATATAACTTACCAATACTACCAGTAAAAGACCAAATGGATGATGATGTTATAATAGATATACAATTAGAAAATAGAACTCTATATTTAAAACTATGGCAAATAAATGTAGGAAGAATAAAACTATATTTAATGGATTCTGATATAGAACAAAATGATGAAGATTTCAGAGGAATAACACTAAGACTATATGGTGGGGACAAAGAAATGAGAATTCGTCAAGAAATAGTTTTAGGAATGGCTGGAGTAAAAGCACTAAAAGTTTTAGATTATAAACCAAAAGTATATCATATGAATGAAGGACACTCATCTTTCTTAACATTAGAATTAATAAAAAATATAATGGAAGAAAAGCAAATTTCTTTTGAAATGGCAAAAGAAATAGCAACTGTTCAAACAGTATTTACTACACATACACCAGTTCCAGCAGGAAATGATATATTTGATATAAGTCTTATAGATAAATATTTTAATGGATTTTGGGATAAATTAGGAATAACAAGAGAAGAATTCTTAAAATTAGGTATGCCAGGAAATGATTTAGAACCAGGATTTAATATGGGAATTTTAGCATTAAAAATTGCTGGAAAGAAAAATGGTGTAAGTAAACTACATGGAGAAGTATCAAGAGAATTATTTAGTGATGTTTGGCCAAATATAGCAGAAGATGAATCTCCAATTACTCATGTAACAAATGGAATTCATACATGTACTTGGCTTGCACCAAATATAAAAGAATTATATAATGAATATTTACCACCATATTGGCAAGATAATATTCAATTAGATTCAACATGGGAAAAAATAGATAATATACCTAATGAAAAACTATGGAATGCGCATATTGAAAGAAAAGAAAAACTAATAAAAATGATTAAACAAAATGTAACAGAAAGATATGTAAAAAGTGGAGTAGGATATGACGAAATAGCAGAAATAGTAAATACATTAAATCCAAAAGCATTAACAATAGGATTTGCAAGAAGATTTGCAACATATAAAAGAGCAACATTAATATTTAAAGATATAGCAAGATTAACACAGATTTTAAATGATGAAAATAGACCAGTCCAAATAGTATTTGCAGGAAAAGCACATCCAGCAGATAAGGAAGGACAAGATTTAATAAAATACATTCATGAAATATCATTAATGCCACAATTTAAAGGAAAAATATTTATATTAGAAAATTATAATATAGGTATATCAAGATATTTAATAAGTGGAGTAGATGTATGGTTAAATAATCCAAGAAGACCATTAGAAGCATCTGGAACTTCTGGAGAAAAAGCTTCAGTAAATGGAGTTGTAAACTTTAGTGTACTAGATGGATGGTGGTGTGAAGGATATACGGGAACAAATGGGTGGACAATAGGAACAAATGCAAGATATGAATCATATGAAGAACAAGATAAGGCAGACAGCAATAGTTTATATCATACATTAGAAAATAAGATTATACCAGCATATTATAATCAAGATAAAGATGGAATATCAAAAGAATGGATGACATATATGAAAAATTCTATAAAAACAACAGGAGGAAAATATAGTACAGCTAGAATGGTTTCAGATTATGTAAATTTATTATATATGCCATTAAGTGATTTAAGAAAAGAACATTTTGAGAATTTAGAAGAAGTATCAGATTTTACTAAATGGAAGAAAAATGTAAAAGAAAATTGGGATAAAATATCTTTAGTTCAAGATAGAAATGTAGATAATGCAAAATTAGTTGCGGGAACACAAATAACTGTAAGTTGTGAAGTATATTTACCAAATATAAATGAAGAAAGTGCTGATATTCAAGTATATTTCGGTCAGTTTTTAGATGATGGAACAGTGAAAAATGTATATACTGAAACTATGAATAAAATTGATGAAAATAAAGAAGAACATAAATATACATATGAAGCAGTATTAGAATTAAAAAATGGTGGGAACTTTGGATATACTTTTAGAGTTATGCCAAAACATCCAATGTTAGTAGATTCAGAAAATTTAAACTTAGTAAAATGGATAACAAAATAAATAATTAATAAAAAATACTATGAGTTATAATAATTTTAGTTACAACTCATAGTATTTTTATTAATTTATGTATATTAAACTTATAGAGATTTTGCTTCAATGGACTTCATGAAAATTCATGCAAAAAAGTATCTAAGTTATAGAAATTTTTAAGAAAATTTAATAAAAATAAAAAAATACTTTACAAATTAAAAATTTGGTGCTATAATCACAAACAAGTTAAATATTTTTAACTGCAAATTATATCAAAAAAATCTAAAAATAAATATTGTTCTAATATTTATAATTTCCAGATTATTAAAAATTAAATATGTAAAAAAAATTAAAAAAGTTTTTTGTTGCGCCCCAAGCACGGAATTTAATAGAAATCTTCTATTATTGTATTTTATAAACTTTGAACTTACTAAAAGCAAAATCCAAATTCAAGGTCAAATATTAATTTAATTTTATTCAAAAGTGATAGTTTATTTTATGCCCCTAAAATATTATAAATGAAAAGATATAAAGCAGATTAAAAATATTTAACTATAAATAAAAAAGGAGGTTTATAAAATAAGAAAAGTTATTGGAACTTGTGTGTTGTTATTTATAATAGTTTTAGACTTTATATTTGGATATATATTTACCAAATACTATAAAAAAGATAATGTAATCGTTAGTAATATAGTTAAATGGTCATTCAATTCTAGTAATGAAACTTCAATAGTAAATTTATCAAATGAAAAAATAGCACCAGGATCTAGTGGGAAATTTGAAATAGAAATAGATGCAATGGGAGCAGAAGTGCCAGTAGATTATGAAATAGTAGTAATAAATGAAAAAAACATACCAACAAACATTAAATTTTATGCAGAAATAAAAGATGCATTTGAAACAATTCTTGATAAAACAGAAGAATATAATTCTTTTTCAAATTTAGCATCAGAAAAATTACATGGAAAAATAGAAACAGAAGAGAATAACCAAATAAGAAGAATAGTAATTTATTGGTATTGGAATTTTAATCAAAATGATAATACAAGTATAGATAATAATGATGCTATATTAGTATATGATGAAAATGGTAATTCATCTTTAGATTGTAGCTTGGATATTGAAATTATAGGTAAACAATCTTAGTTCTGATAAGTACAAAAGATAATTAATTACCTTTTTATAAATAAATAAAAAAGAAAAACTTAAATCTTATGAAAACTTTATATATTAAAAAGTGGCATTAAGCAAAATGCCACTTAAAATTTAAATTTTGTATTAAGAAAAAATTTTAATAGAGAATTTAAAATAAAAAATATCAATATACAAATTAAGTAATATTTTACTTTTATATAATTAGGAAAGGAAACAAAAAAATAAAAAAAGTATCAGTAATTATTTTAATATTAATATTGTTAATATTTCCAATAGAAGCTTTTGCGAGATATTATCAAAAAAATAAAAATATAAAACTTTGTTTAAAAATAGCAGAACCAATTATAAAAGTTGAAGCAAAACAAAATACAATTGTAAAAAAAATAAATAAAAATACACAAATAGAAGAATATCATTTTATAGTAAAAAATTATGAAATAATAAATAATAATAAAAAAGTTTCAGAAATAGGATTTTCATTTAATATAGAAATAAAAAATTCAAATAATAAGTTTCCGATAAAATGTGAATTATATGATTGTTTATCTGAAAAAGAAATACTACAAAAAGATGATAAAACAGAAAGTATTATAATAAATAAAAATGAAGAATTTGAAAGATGTTATAAATTATATTTAAAATATGATAAAGAAAAAAATTTAAAAACATCTAATGAAATAGACGTAATAGTAAATATTAATCAAAAATCATAAAAAATGAGGTAAATATGAATATAGAAAATATAAAACAAAAGATAGTAATAAAAAAATTAAATAAAGAACTTATAATAAAAATATTTGTAATAATAATATTAGTAGTGTTAATTATAATTACAAGTTTTAATGCAGGAAGAAAATTTTTTTTATTAAAAAATACACTAATAAATAATAAAAAAATAGAATATAACGCTAAAATAGCAAGATGGAATTTTAAAACTGAAATTACAGTATTAAAAGAGGAGGAAACTTTAGATGAAAAAGAGTTATAGAATATTTTTTTTGAACATAATTTTAATATTATTATTAGGATTAAAAGTTTATGCAAAATATAATTATACATATATATTAAAAGCCTATAAATTAACAATAGATAATACTAATAAAAAAGTAGAAGAAATAATTAGTAGTAATGAAGTTGAAAATAATCCTACAACAGTACAAATAATAACTAATAAAAATAATGATAATGTTATAACTAATGAAACAGAAAGTACAGAATTAAACAATGATTTTGTAATCCAAATACTGAGATAAAAATATGAATTTTATATTAACTAAAAAATTATTTGAAAATCTGCAAAGCTTTAATGTTTTGTAGACTTTTTTTTTTATATTTGTTATAATAATAAACAAATATTAATATAAGGAGAAAAATAATGTTATTTTCGCAACATAAAATGAAAACATATGCTTTTGTAGGGCCATCAGGAACAGGAAAAAGTTATAGAGCACAAATGGTTGCAAATGAAAAGGGGATAGATTATATTATAGATGATGGACTTTTAATATCAGGAAACGAAGTAGTTGCAGGAATTTCGGCAAAAAAAGCACCAACTAAAATAGAAACTGTTAAAAATGCTTTATTTCAGAATGAAGAAAGAAAAAAAGAAATACAAAAAGCAATAAAAAAAAGAAAGCCAAATAGTATACTAATATTAGGGACTTCTGATGGAATGGTAAAGAAAATAGCAGAAAATTTAGAATTTGAACCAATAACAGAAACAATATATATAACAGATGTTGCAACAGAAGAGGAAATGGCAATGGCAAGAGATATAAGAGTAAATCAAGGAAAACATGTTATTCCTGTTCCAACATTTGCTCTAAAAAAAGATTTTTCAGGATATTTATTAGATCCACTTCAAATATTTAAATCTAAAGGAAAAGGTCAGGCACCATATGTATCAGAAAAATCAATAATAAGACCAACATTTAGTTACATGGGAAATTTTAAAATATCAGATACAGTTTTTAAACAAATAATAGATTATGTAGTAGATAAAACAGAAGGTGTTCATAAAATACATAGAGCAATAATAAAAAAACATGAAGAGCTAAATGATGGAATATATATTTATATAGAAGTAATTATTAATTATGGATATAACATAAATGAAACAATGCAATTATTAAAGAAAAAAATAGTAAAAGAAATAGAAAAGATAACAGCAATGAATGTTTTGAGTATGGAAATTGTTGTTAAAGGTGTAAATGTAGAAAAGAATAAATAAGAGGTATAGGAACCTAAAAAACCTAAATAAAGTATATAAGGAGTTTATGGTAATACCATATTAAATAAGAAGATGGCTTTTATTGTTGCAATAGATGGACCAGCTGGTAGTGGAAAAGGAACAGTAACAAAATTAGTTGGTAAAAAAATGGGATTAATTAATATTGATACAGGGGCAATGTATAGATGTGTAACATTAGAATGTTTAAATAGAAACATAAAAACTAATGAAATAGAAAAAATCTCAAAAATATTAGATAATATTGATATAAAATTAAAAAAAGAAAATGATAGAGAACTAGTATTTTTAAATGGAGAAGATGTAACTGAACAAATACGATTATCAAAAGTAAATGAGAATGTAGCACAATTTGCTGCAATAAAAATTGTAAGGGATAAAATAACTCCATTACAAAGACAGATGGGAAATACAGAAGATATAATAATGGAAGGTAGAGATATAGGAACAGTTGTATTTCCAAATGCTGATGTTAAAATATTTTTAGATTGTTCTGTTGAAGAAAGAGCAAAAAGAAGATATAAACAAAATAAAGAAAAAGGCATAAATCAAACATATGAAGAAGTATTAGAAAATATAAAAGAAAGACATAAACTTGAAACAGAAAGAGATATAGCTCCATTTGTAAAAGCAGAAGACGCTATATATATTGATAGTACAAATTTGAATATAGAACAAGTAGTAGAAGAAATTATTAAAATCATAAAAGAAAGAAAAAATCACAAATAAAAATTAAAATAGTATAGAAAGGTCAGAAATGAAAGAATTTTTAAAAAAAATAGGTAGAGTAATTGTAAGGATTGTAGTATTTACATATTGCAAAATAGTATATAGGGTAAAAATTATAGGAAAAGAAAATATTCCACAAGAAGGAGCATTGATATTTTGTGGAAATCATAGAACATATTTAGATCCACCTTTAATAATAGTAACAGCAGGTAGACATATAAGATTTATGGCTAAACAAGAGTTAAAGAAAAATCCACTTTTTTATATTTTAGGAGTTATTTTTGAGGGAATATTTGTAAAAAGAGATTCAAAAGATATTTCAGCAATGAAAGAGGCAATAAAAACTCTTAAAAATGGAGAATGTATAGGATTATTTCCAGAAGGAACTAGAAACGGATTAGAAAAAAATGATGGACAAATAAAAAATGGAGCATCATATATGTCATTAAAAACAGGAGCAAAGGTTATACCAATAGGAATTGTAGGTCCATCAAAACCTTTTACAAAAAATGCCATTATATATGGTAAACCTTTAGACTTTTCTAATTACATAACAGGTAAAAAAATAGAAAAAGAAATAGAAGATAAGGTAAGTGAAATTATAAAAAATGAGATTGTAAAATTGGTAAATTTATAGTTAATAAATATAATAGAGAAAATTGTAAGTTTCATATGAAATATTCTGTTCTATAATATGTGTAATTTAAATGTATTCAAAAAGAAACAGAAAAGAAATAGAAAAAAGTAAAAAAATAAGTTAAAATAGCTAAGTGAAGTAGTATAAAATTAATAAAAATGAAAGGAAACTAGAATTAATTATGCGAAACGCTTGCTGTTGTAGAGAGAGAGAGAGAGAGAGAGAGAGAGAGAGAGAGAGAGAGAGAGGTTACTTTTTAAAAGAAGAGTATACCAAATTTAATAATATATATATGATTATAAATATAAATTCAATTAAAATAATAATAATTGAGTTTATTAATAGTATAAAAAAGACACAGTAACTAACTGCGTCTTTTTTTCATGTTAAGAAAGGAAATATAAAAATGAAAAAAGTGAACCAAAAAAACAAAAATATAATAATATTATTATTGTTAATTTTATTATTAATATTAGCTGTAGGATATGCAGCATTTTCAGATATACTAAGTGTATCAGGAACAGCAAATGCAAAAGGAACGTTTGATTTAGAATTTCAAAATTCAGAGATAGTAACAGCCGTTGGAGTAAATGAAGAAGGAACAAAAGCAGAAATATCAGAAGATAAAAATACATTACAAGTAAATGTAGCAGATTTAGCATACCCAGGAGCAGGAGTAGAATTCTCAGTAGATATAGTAAATGTAGGGTCAATACCAGCACAGGTAAATGCAGTAACACCAACAAATATAACAGGAAGTGAACATATAAAAATAGAAGGATTAGAAGTTATAACAACAGCACACCCAATAATAGAAGCGGGAGGAAAATGTAATATACATTTTACAGTAGAATGGCCAGTAACAGCAACAGATCCATTAGAAGAAAATGGAGAAAGTACAAGCTTTAATTTAGAAATAGAATATACACAAGGAACAGGAAAAGAATTTGAAGGAGAGCCAAAACATGATGATAGTAATAATGGCAGTACAACACCAATAGAACCAACAAAGCCAACATTGGCAGAAACAATAACAGGAAGTGATTATGGAAAAGCAATAAATTATAGTGCAACAGTAAAAGGAGAAATAGTAGATAATTGGAAAATATTTTACAATGATGGAACAAATATATATATAATATTAGATGATTATTTAGAAAATAGATTATTACCAGAAGAAGCTGGATTACAAACAAGTGGTAAATATTGTATTAATTCAAATAAAAGTAGAGAAGTATTATTAAAAGGTTTAACAACAGAAAGCTATTGGAGTGAATTTGCAAATGGTGTAGAAGGAGCTATAGCAACAGGAGGAGCAACAAATGAACAATTTGTGGATAGTTGGAATGAAAATCCGAAAGTCAATTCAAAAATATTAGAAAAAGACACTAGGTATATTGGATTAATAAATGATTCAACAGGATTATATTTACCACATACAATAGAAATAGACGGATATACATACTATTGGCTATCTTCGGCTGATAATAACCATGAGGGATTTGTATGGGATGTATACTATACTGGAAATTTATTTAGTATTATTTATTGTAGTAATGAAGGAGTACGGAATACGACCAGTAGTAAAATTACCATCAGCAATAACAGGAAATATAGGAGAAATGGTAGAAATAGATTAAAAAAATATTAATTTAAATTAGGATAGTATATTAAAATACTTTTGTATTGTTAACATAAAAAATATTGACAAACTAAAATACCTAGTATATAATTATATGGTTAAATTTGCGTGTAGTAGATTTAACCATATTTTAATTAACAAAAAATAAAGAGGGGATAAAAATGAACAACGAAAAAATTAGAAATGTAGCAATAATAGCACACGTTGACCATGGAAAAACCACATTAGTAGATGCAATGTTAAAACAAAGTGGAATTTTCAGAAGTAATGAACAAGTAGATGAAAGAGTTATGGACTCAAATGATTTAGAAAAAGAAAGAGGAATAACAATACTTTCAAAAAATACAGCAGTACACTATGGAGATATAAAAATAAATATAGTAGATACACCAGGACATGCGGATTTTGGAGGAGAAGTAGAACGTGTTCTAAAAATGGTAGATGGAGTTGTTCTATTAGTAGATGCATTTGAAGGAGCAATGCCTCAAACAAGAGAAGTATTAAAAAAATCATTAGCATTAAATTTAAAACCAATAGTAGTTATAAATAAAATAGACAGACCAGGAGCACAACCATACAAAGTAGTAGACGATGTTTTAGAACTATTTATAGAATTAGGAGCAAATGATGAACAGTTAGAATTTCCTGTTGTATATGCATCAGGAAAAAAAGGAGTAGCAACACTAGATTTAGATAAACAAAATGAAGATTTAAAATGTTTATTTGAAACCATAATAAATAATATAGATGCACCATCATGTGATATGGATGGAACAATGCAAATGTTAGTATCAAACATTGACTATGACGAATACATAGGAAGAATTTCAATAGGAAGAGTTGAAAGAGGTAGTATAGATTTAAATATGCCAGTTGCTATATGTAAAAATGACGATAAAATAATAAATGCAAGAGTAGCAAAATTATATGTATATGATGGATTAAAAAGAGTTGAAGTTGAACATGCAGATGCAGGAGATATAGTAGCATTATCAGGAGTGTCAGATATAAACATAGGAGATACAATATGTGATTACAACAATCCAGAAAAAATACCATTTGTAGATATAGATGAACCAACAGTATCTATGACATTTAGTGTAAACAATGGTCCATTTGCAGGAAAAGAAGGAAAATATATAACATCAAGACATATAAGAGATAGATTGTTTAAAGAGCTAGACAGAAATGTAAGTTTAAGAGTAAGAGAAACAGAAACACCAGACTCATTTGAAGTTTCAGGAAGAGGAGAGTTACATTTATCTGTACTTATAGAAACAATGAGAAGAGAGGGATTTGAACTTTTAGTATCAAGACCAAAAGTTATTTTCAAAGAAATAGATGGTATAAAATGTGAACCAATAGAAAGATTAGTGGTAAATGTACCAGATGATTGTGTAGGAAATGTTATAGAAAAATTAGGAAGAAGAAAAGCAGAAATGCTTAATATGGAACCAGCAGAAGAAGGTCATACAAAAATAGAATTTAAAATACCAGCAAGAGGAATTATAGGATATAGAACAGAATTTTTAACAGACACAAAAGGTGAAGGTACAATGAATCACATATTTGACTGTTATGAAGAATTTAAAGGAGATATACAAGCTAGAGTTAGAGGAACAATAGTAGCATTTGAAAATGGAAAATCAATTACATATGGATTATATAATGCACAAGATAAAGGGGAATTATTTATAGGACCAGGTGTAGAAGTATATGAAGGAATGATAGTTGGATTAAATTCAAGAGGAGAAGATTTAGCAATAAATGTATGTAAAGAAAAACATTTAACAAATACTAGAGCTTCTGGATCAGATGAAGCATTAAGATTAGTTCCACCAATTCAAATGTCTTTAGAAAAAGCAATTGAATTTATACAAGAAGATGAATTAGTAGAAATAACACCAGAATCTATCAGATTAAGAAAGAAAATACTTAATAATAAAGATAGAGAAAGAGCAGCAAGAAATAAATAGTTATAAAATCCCACTTAAAAAGTAAAAGTTTTACTATACTAAAGTGGGATTAACTTATTAAAGAGGTATAAAATGTTTAATTTAGAAGAATTTGAAAAAATGAAAGAAAAAGCATTAAAAGATCATATTCCAATAATTATGGACGATACATTAGAAAAAATAAAAGAAATATTAAAACAGGAAAATCCAAAAAGAATATTAGAAATA
Source organism: uncultured Clostridium sp. (assembly GCA_948436975.1). Taxonomy (GTDB): domain Bacteria; phylum Bacillota; class Clostridia; order TANB77; family CAG-508; genus Scatovivens. The sequence continues at coordinate 26,273 of CAOJJB010000024.1, forward strand.
GGAACAGCAGTAGGGTATTCAGCATCATGTTTTGCAATATATACACAAGAAGATTGTATAATAGATACAATTGAATTAGATGAGGATAGGGCAAAAGATGCAATAAAAAATGTAAAAGAAATTGGAATAGATGGAAAAATAAATATTATGATAGGAAATGCTGTTGATATATTACCAACATTAAATAATAAATATGATATAGTTTTTATAGATGCAGCCAAAAGCAAATATTCAATATTTCTTAAAGAAGGTATTAGATTAATAAAAACAAATGGATTAATTTTAGCAGACAATATTTTATATAAAGGTTATGTTATGAGTGATTATAATAAACATAAACAA
>CAOJJB010000025.1 GCA_948436975.1 uncultured Clostridium sp.
CAAGTTTTGGATTAGAGATAGAATATACACAAGGAACAGGAAAAGAATTTGAAGGAAAAGCATCACATGATGATGAAATAGGAAGTAATGTACCGATTGCACCAATAGGTATAAAGCTAACAGAAAGTATACAACCAAGTGATTATGGAAAGATAATAAATTATAGTGCAACAGTAAAAGGCAAAACAGTAGATAATTGGAAAATATTCTATAATGATGGAGAAAACGTGTATATAATATTAGATGATTATTTAGAAAATATATTATTACCAGAAGTAATAGGATTAGAAGTAAAGGGGAAATATATAGTAATGCGGACAAGCATTGTTAACAGTATTAACAACAGAAAGTAATTGGAATGAATTTGCAAATGGAGTAGATGAAGCAACAGCCACAGGAGCTCCAACAGCAGAGATGTTAATGTTGAGTTATAATTCAAAATATAACACAGAGTTAAATTATACAAATAGACCAACATTAGATATAACAGATAAATTATATGTACCAAAAACAGAAGAAATAGATGCTTGTTTGGGATACTGGCTGTCTGAATATCCAACTAAAATATGGTATGTACATCATAGTGGACTTGTAAGTGGCAACTGTGCTGGTGGTAGTAGTTATGTTGCTGCACGTCCTGTAGTATGTTTACCATCTAGTGCAACAGGAACAATAGGAGAAACAGTAGAAATAGATAAATAATTAAATAGATAAAGAAAGAGATAGTTCTAAAATTTCAACAACATCTATAAGTACATGAATAAATATAGATGTTTGTAAATAACTGTATAAAAACATATTAACAGTTTATGAAATTTAAGAACTATCTTTTTTTGTTTTTTTACTTGTAAAAAAAAAGAAAAAATGATAGTATTACTATATGTTGTTTAAGCATATAATAATTAAATAAAAACAACAGAAGGGAAGTTTGCATATGGCAGATTTTGAAAAAGAATTACAAGAGATTGTAAACAAAAAAAATATACTAAGAAATGAGCCTATGTCTAAACATACGTCATTAAAGATTGGAGGAAATGCTGACTATTTTGTAATAGTAAATTCAATAGAAGAATTAAAAGATTTAATGAAAATAACAAATAGAAATAAAATTAAACTATACATTATAGGGAATGGAACCAATCTTTTAGTAAAAGATGGAGGAATTAGAGGAGTTGTAGCAAAATTAAATTTAAAAAATTTCAAAATAAAGAAAAGCACAAATGAAATATTAATAACAGTAGAAGCAGGAATGACACTATCAGCATTATCAGCAATAGCACAAAAAGAAGAAATAACAGGATTTGAATTTTTATCAGGAATACCAGGAACAATAGGTGGAGCAATAAGAATGAATGCAGGTGCATATGGTGGTGAAATGAAAGATGTTGTATTAAAAACAAGATATATAACATATGAGGGCAAAATAAAAACACTAAATCTTAATGAACATCAATTCACATACAGAAATAGTATATTTTCTAAATTATCAGGAATAATCATAGACACAACCATAAAAGGGCAAAAAGGAAGAAAAGAAGAAATAGAAGAAAAAATAAAAGAATATGCAAAATCTAGAAAAGAAAAGCAACCACTAGAATATCCAAATGCAGGAAGTACATTTAAAAGAATGCAAGAAGTACCAACAGCAAAAATAATAGATGAATGTGGACTAAAAGGATTTAGTATAGGAGATGCAGAAATATCAACAAAACATGCAGGATTTATTATAAACAAAGGAAATGCCACAGCAAAAGATGTATTATCATTAATAGAATATGTCAAAAAAGTAGTAAAAGAAAAATTTGGAATGGACATAGAATTGGAAATATTAGTATTAGGAGATGAAATATAATGAAATCGTTTTTAGAATGGTTTAAAGCAAGTACAAAAGTTAAAAGATGGATACTTTTAATAATATGTGGAATTATACTAACATGTTATGGAATAGCTAAAATATTAGTATCAGAAGAAATAACATTTTTTGAATTAGGAAAAACAATAACCATATTTGTAATGGGATTTATATTAATAGTATTAAGTGTAGTATTTATACAAAAAAGAACATTAGAAATAATAATAGAAGCAAATAATATATCAACAGAAGAAGGAAAAAAGGCACAATCAAATATAAAATCATTAATATTCAATAGAAAAGTTTATGAAGAAGGTCCAAAAGTAGTTATAATGGGTGGTGGACAAGGATTAAGTAACATGATACAAGGTTTCAAAAAATACACAAACAATATAACTGCAATAGTAAATATGGCAGACTACTCAAGTAGCTTGGGGAGTTCAGCACCATTTAAAGATATAAAAGATGCAATTATATCAATGTCAAAAAATGACATAGAAATGGAAAGTTTAATAAACTTAAATTTTAAAAATGAGAAATTAAAAGGATTAAATTTTGGAGATTTATATTTAGTAGCAATGAATGAAATACATAATAATATGGCAGAAGCCATTTTAAATAGTACAGAAACTCTAAATATATCAGGTAAAGTTATACCTATAACCTTAGACGAAACAACAGTATGTGTTGATTTAGAAGATGGAACTACAATTAAAGAAAAAGATAAAATTCCAGAAGCTATTAGTGGAAAACTTCAAAAAATAAATAGAATATATGTAACACCATCAAATGCAAAACCATCTCCTGGGGTAGTAGAAGCAATTGAAGATGCAGATATTATAATTATAGCACCAGGTGGATTATATACAAATGTATTACCAAATTTGCTAGTAAGAAATATTTCAAAAGCAATAAAAGCAAGTCAAGCAACAAAATATTATGTTTCTAATATTATGACAGAACCTGGAAAAACAGAAGAATATACTTTATCTGAATATTTAAGAGTAATAAAAGAACATGTAGGAGATGGGATTATAGATTACTGTTTGGCAGATACAGGAGAAGTTATACCAGAATATATAAGAAAATATAATAAAGAGGGATCTGATGTAGTTGATATAGACAGTAAAAAATTAAATGAATATAATGTAAAAGTAATTCAAAGAAATATGTCTTGTGTTAGAGATGGAAAAATAATGCATAACCCAGATATAGTTGCAACAACAATAATAGAAATGATATGTAATGATTTAAAATTCCATGATATGCAAAATGATACAGAATATTTACTATTAAAGTCGGTACTTAAAGAACAAAAGAAATTACAACAACAAGAAAAAGGATTAATTCAAGTTACCAAAAATAAATTAGGAATTAAAGAAAAAATAAAAGAAAGTAACAAAATAAGTAAATTTAAAGACAAATATAAAGAAAGAGTAAAATCTATTCAAAATACAGATGCAAAGATTTTAGAGAATAGAAAAATTGCAGAACAAATTGAAAAAACAAAACAAAGTAAAAGTACAGAAAATACTAATATACCTAAAAGAAGAAACAACAAAGGAAAAAATAAATAAAAAGAGGTACTATACAAATGAAATTAACTAAAAAACAAATAGATTTAAAAGAATGTTTGAATAAGGAATGGTTAATAACTAATGGAATAGGTGGTTTTTGTTCATCAACTGTATTAGGAGCAAATACAAGAAGATATCATGGCTTATTAGTAGCGCCACTAATGCCACCAGCACTTAGAAATGTTGTGCTTTCAAAAGTTGATGAATGTATAATAATAAATGGAGAAGAATATAACTTATTTACAAATGTATGTGAAAACCACATATCAGATGGATATAAAATTTTAGATAGTTTTGAAAAAGATATTTTACCTGTATTTACATATAAAGCTAAAGATGTAAAAATAGTAAAAACTATATCAATGGTGTATGAAAGAAATACAGTAGTAATTCAATATAAAATAAAAAATGGAAAAAGTGAATCAAAATTAAAATTAGCACCAATAGTTAGTTTTAGAGATTTTCATCAAATGAATACAGATCATATATATGAAATAAGACAGAAAAATGATAATAATAAAGTACGAATACAAATAGATGGGAAATCAAGTACCCCTATGTATATATATGTAAATGATGGTAACTATATAGAACATAATAATGATATTTTCAAGAATATGTTTTATATAAAAGAAGAAGAAAGAGGATTTTATCCAAAAGAAGATCTAATAGTACCAGGAAGATATGAAATAACTATAAAACCAAAAGAAACCAAAGAAGTAACATTTGTAGCTTCATTAGAAGACAATACTGAACAAATAAATAGTAATAGTGTATTTAAACAAGAAAAAGAAAGAATAGAAAAAATAGTAAATAATAGTGATTTATTAAAAAATAAATCAAAATTAAATAAACAAGAAAAAGAATATAATGATTTAATGAAAAGCTTAGTAATAGCATTAGATAGTTTTATAATAAACAGACCAAACTTTGGAACACATTCTGTTATAGCAGGTTTTCCGTGGTTTTTAGATTGGGGAAGAGATACATTAATAGCATATGAAGGATTATTTTTAATAACTAAACGATATGATTTAGCTAAAGAAATTTTATTAACTTTTACAAGAGATATAAAATATGGATTAATACCAAATGGATATTCAGGATTTGATAATAGACCATTGTATAATAGTTCAGATGCTTCATTATTGCTATTTGAACAAGTTAATAAATATTTACAATATACAAAAGATTATGATTTTATAAAAGAAAATATATATGAAAAACTAAAAAATATAGTAGAAAACTATCAAAAAGGAATAGACTTAGATAATAATAATATATTTATAGCAGAAGATGGATTATTATCATCAGGTACAGAAAACACTCAAAATACATGGATGGATGTAAAAATAGGAGATTTTGCTGTAACACCAAGAAATGGAAAAGTAGTAGAATTAAATGCACTTTGGTATAATGGATTAAAAACATTAGAAAATCTTGCTAAAAAATTTGGAGAAAAAGAATTAGCAGATAATTATAAAAAAATTGCTTCAAAACATAAAAAAGAGTTTGAAAAACAATTTTTCAATAAAAAGAAAAAATCTTTATATGATGTTATAGGAGATGACAAGATAAGACCAAATCAATTGTTTAGCATATCTACAACATATCCAGTAATAAAACCATCATCTGAAGTTGGAAAAACAATATTTAAAACAGTAACAAGTAAGTTATTAACAAAATATGGATTAAGAACATTAGCAAAAGGAGAAGACGGATTTATACCATATTATGAAGGAAATCCACAAGAAAGAGATACAGCATATCATCAAGGAGTAGTATGGGTATGGTTGCTAGGTTTATATGTGGATAGTTTTAAAAATATAATAGATGATGAGAAAGATAGACTAGAGAAAGAAAGATTAATAATAGAATATGAAAAATTTATAAAAAATGTATATACAACTTTTAAAAGTGAAATTAACAAGGAAGAAGGAATAGGAACTATTTCAGAATTATATAGTTCACAAGCACCATTTAAACCAGGAGGAACTTTTTCACAAGCTTGGAGTGTTTCAGAAGTATTAAAAATAGTCAGTAGAATTAAAATTTAAAAAATAAAAACCGATTCAAAATGAATTGGTTTTTATTTTACTATTTACAAATTAATAAAAAAATATTATTATAAATATATTAATAAAAAAGGAGAAAACTATGATTGAAATAAAAAATGTAAGCAAATCATATGTACAAGGAGTAAAAACTGTAGATAATCTAAACCTAGAAATAAAAAATGGAGAAATTTTTGGATTTTTAGGGCCAAATGGCGCAGGAAAAACAACAACAATAAAAATGATAACAGGTATATTAGAAATAGATGAAGGAGATATAATAATAGATGGAACAAGTATAATTAAAGAAGCTGTGGAAACAAAGAGAAAATTTGGTTTTGTTCCAGATAATCCAGATGTATTTTTAAAATTAAAAGGAATAGAATATTTAAACTTTTTAGCTGATATATATATAATATCCAAACAAGAAAGACAAGAAAAAATAGAAAAATTATCAAAAAAGTTTGGAATATATGACAACTTAAATGATAGGCTACAAAGCTATTCACATGGTATGAGACAGAAAATAATGGTAATAGGAACACTATTACATAGTCCAAAAAATTGGATATTAGATGAACCAATGACAGGATTAGATCCAAAATCATCACATGATTTAAAAGAAATGATGAAAGAACATTCAAAAAAGGGAAATACAGTATTTTTCTCAACACATGTATTAGAAGTAGCTGAAAAATTATGTGATAGAATAGGTATTATAAACAAAGGTAAATTAATTTTTGTAGGAACATATGAAGAAATGAAAAATCAATTCAAAGAAAATGCATCATTAGAAGAATTATTTTTAGAAATCATAGAAAAATAAAATATAATGAAAGAAGTTTAAATAAATGAAAGAAACCATATTATTAACAAAAATATTATTTAAAAGTTCTACAAATAATAAAGTAAACAGAAAAAATAAGCTAGGACTAGGAAAAATAATATTATTTATATTATTATATGCATATTTAGCAGGAATAGTAGGATACATAAGTTATCAAGCTATAAATAGTCTTATACCAATTAAACAACAAGCAGTATTTTTAAATTTATGTTTTATAGGAATATTAGGAATAGGAATAATTCAAACAATATTTAATAGTTTAAATATATTATTTTTTTCTAAAGATATTGAAAGATTATTGCCTTTACCAATAAATCCAATAAAAATAGTGATGGCGAAATTGAATTGCTTAATAATATCACAATATATTTTAATGACAATTATAATAGTACCAGTTTTAGTTGTATATGGTTATTTATTAAAATTAAATATAACTTTTTATATTATAGGGATAATAGTATCACTATTATTTCCAATAGTACCAGTAATATTAACATCAATTCTTATAACAATAATAATGAAATGCACAAATATAATAAAAAATAAAGATATGGTTCAATATATAAGTGTTGCTATAACTTTAATATTAGTAATAGTAATACAATTTATTAATACTTTAAGAAATAATAATATAACAAATGAAGAATTAGTTCAAATGTTAGTAAAAACTAATGGCCTAGTTGAACTATATTCAAAATATTTTATAACAATTGAACCTACAATTAATTCTATATTAAATTACAATAATTTAAGTAGTATATTAAATATAGGAATATTATTTATAGAATCTATGGTGATATATGTGGTAGGAAGTATAATTATATCTAAAATATATATAAAAACAGTAACAACTTTATCATCAGGAACAAATAAAAAAATATCAAAAATTGATGAAAATAGAGATTATAAACAAAAAACAGTATTAAAATCATATGTAAAAAAAGAGTTTATAAATTTAACGAGAAATCCTATCTTTTTTATGCAATGTGTATTACCATCAATATTATTTCCAATTATTTTCTCTATACCAATATGGATATCTTTTAAAGATCTAGAACCAGAAAAGATATTAGAATTTAAAAATTTAGTTATTCAAAATACCGAAACACCACTAGGACTAATTGTGTGTTTAGCAATAATATCTTCAATTTTTATGTTTAATTTTATAGCATTAACTTCAATATCAAGAGATAGAAATAATGCAAATTTTATGAAGTATATACCAATAAACTTAGAAAAACAGTGTTTATATAAAATAATGCCAGGAATATTACTAAATATAATACCAGTAGTTTACTTAATAGTATTAATAAAAATAATAATACCAATTGTTAATATAAAAATATTAATATATACTTTTATAACATCAATGCTAATTAATATATTTAATAATTATAGTATGATTATTATAGATTTAAAAAATCCTAAACTTGAATGGATAACGGAATATGCAGTAGTTAAGCAAAATATTAATATGTTCTTTCAAATTGTAATTATATTAATAGAAACAGGAATTATTTTTTTGATAGGTATTAATATATCAAGTTTAGACATATTAATGGTAATTATAAGTATTAGTTATATAATTTCAATATATTTAATAAAAAGATATATTAACAAAAATCAGAATAAAATTTTTAATAAAATAGTATAAAAATAAAGAAAATTAGTTTATATACAAGAAGGAGTATTATGGAACAACAAAAACCATTTTATAAAATATTGAACGAAATATGTAATGAGCAAAATATTAAGCAAAAAATACTTTCATATGGTTGGATTAGAGAATTGCAAAAAGAAAATCAAAAACACTATATTATAAGATATCAATTTGATTTAAACAGTTCAATTTCATATAAAATAGCAAAAGATAAATTTGCAACCTATGAAATTCTAAAATCAAATAATGTACCAACAATAGAACATAAAATGATTTTTAATCCAGCAACTAGAAGTGAATATTATGAGAATAAATTTATAGAAGAAGCAAAAGAAATATTATTAAAAAATAATAATAAATTAGTTATAAAAGCAAACGACTCATCTGAAGGTAAAGATGTTTATTTGTGTACAAACGAAAAAGAAATAGAAGAAGTAATAAATAGATTATTTGAAGAAAAGAATAATACATTAAGTGCATGTCCATACTTAGATATAAAATTAGAATATAGAGCAGTTTTTCTATGTGGTGAAATTATATATATTTATAAAAAAAGAAAACCATATGTTACTGGTAATGGGAAAAATACTATAAGTGAACTTATTGAAATTAAAGAAAAAGAATATAATATAAAATTTGATTTGATAAAAAATATTAACTTTGAATATATACCTAAAAACAATGAAGAGATTGTAATATCTTGGAAACATAATTTAAGTAATGGTGCTGAACCTTGCATAATAGATGATGAAGATAAATATATTAATGAAATAAAAGAAATAGCTGTAAATGCTGGAAAAGCTATTAATATAAATTTTGCTAATATTGATATTGCATTAACTACAGATAATAGAATATATGTAATGGAAATAAATGGAAATGTTTGTATGAATAAATTTACAGAAAAGATTACTAATGGATACAATATTGCAAAAGATATTTACTCAAAAGCAATAAATAAAATGTTTGAAAGTAAAAACTTTTAGTTTCAACAGTATTTACATAATTTTAAATAAAAAAACTTGACACTTTCTAAGAATACATATAAAATAGTAATATAGGGAAAAATACAATATAAATTATATAAATAATAATAAAATTTATGAAATAATTTTGTTGTACATTGAAAATTTAATAGAAAAGAGGTAAATGTAATTATGCAAACATTTTTAATTATCGTTGCCACTATTCTAATCTCCGCTGTAATTTTTATTCCAATAGGAGTTATTATTAGAAAAAGAATTGCAGAATCTAAAATTCAAAGTGCAGAAAGTGAAGCTAGAAGATTAATTGAAAACGTAAAAATAGAAGCTGAGAATCTAAAAAAACAAGAATTAATTAAAGTAAAAGAGGAAGTACTTCAAATAAGAAATGATTTAGAGCAAGAGATTAAAGAAAGAAGAGGTGACATACAAACACAAGAAAGAAGACTAATACAAAAAGAAGAAAATTTAGAAAAAAGAGTAACAGCCTGTGAAGGAAAAGAAAAAGAACTTGAAAGAAAATATGCAGACAATGAAGAAAAAAGAGAAGAATTAGAAAAACTTCATGAAAAAGAATTAGAAGAACTACAAAGAATTTCAGGATTAACACAAGAACAAGCAAAACAACAATTATTAAATGATTTAAACAAAGAAATTACACAAGAAAAAGCAACAATGATTAGAGATTTAGAAACAAAAGCGAAAGAAGAAGCAATAAAAAATGCAAGAGAAATTGTAAGTTTTGCAATTCAAAAATGTGCTGCAGACCATACATCAGAAACAACAGTATCAGTTGTTTCACTTCCAAATGACGAAATGAAAGGAAGAATCATTGGTAGAGAAGGAAGAAATATAAAAGCATTAGAAACACTTACTGGAATTGACTTAATAATTGATGATACACCAGAAGCAGTTATTATATCAGGATTTGATCCATTAAGAAGAGAAGTAGCAAGAATAGCAATAGAAAAACTAATAGAAGATGGAAGAATACATCCAGCAAAAATAGAAGAAATGGTTGAAAAAGCTAAAGAAGAAGTAGCAAATATTATAAAAGAAGAAGGAGAAAGAGCAGCACTAGAAACAGGAGTAAATAATTTACATCCAGATATAATAAAACTAATAGGTAAATTAAAATACAGGACAAGTTATGGACAAAATGTATTAAATCATTCAATAGAAGTTTCTAATTTAGCTAGAATAATGGCAGAAGAATTAGGAATAAATTCAAAAATAGCAAGAAGAGCAGGATTATTACATGACTTAGGAAAGGCTTTAGACCATGATATGGAAGGAACCCATGTTGAATTAGGAGTAGAAGTCTTAAAGAAATTCAAAGAAAATGAAACGGTTATAAATGCAGTAGAAGCGCATCATGGAGATGTTGAAGCACTTACATTAGAAGCAGTGCTAGTACAAGCTGCAGATGCAATATCAGCATCAAGACCAGGAGCAAGAAGAGAAACATTAGAATCTTATATAAAAAGACTAGAAAAATTAGAAGAAATTGCGGATTCATTTGAAGGAGTAGAAAAATCATTTGCAATACAAGCAGGACGTGAAGTAAGATTAATAGTAAAACCAGATAAAGTATCTGATAGTGAAATGGTTATAATGGCTAGAGAAGTAGCTAAAAAAGTTGAAAATGAAATGGAATATCCAGGACAAATAAAAGTAAATGTAATAAGAGAATCAAGGGTAATTGATTATGCAAAATAGTAGTAAAAAAGGCAGATAAAAAATCTGTCTTTTTTTGTATGTAAATGACTTGACATGACAAGCTTTAGAACGTATAATACAGATATAACTTACATGGAGGTTCAAAATAAGAAAATGTCTAATAAGTATTTGTATAATTTTAGTGATAGCAAATATCAGAATATTCCAGACGAAAAACTAATCGAACAAATCAGATTAGGCGATTTAGAAGCGCAAAATTATTTGCTTGAAAAATATAGAGGAATAGTTAGTATGAAAGCAAATAAATTTTTTCTAATAGGAGCTGAAAGTGATGATATGTTACAAGAAGGAATGATAGGCTTATTTAAAGCAATACAGTCATTTAATTTAGAAAAAAACAATTCATTTAAAACATTTGCTAATTTATGTATAGAAAGACAACTTATAACAGCAATAAAAACATCAAACAGACAAAAACACATACCACTTAATTCATCATATTCATTAAATATATCAGCATATGATGAAAATGATGATACAACAGTAATGGAAATTTTAGATACAAAATTAGTAGAAGATCCTTTAGACACAATAACCAAAAGAGAATATATAGAATTTGTAGAAAATAAAATAGATAAAAATTTAAGCAGTTTTGAAAAACAAGTATTAGACAAATATATTCAAGGAGAAAGTTATATATCAATTGCGAATAAATTAAACTCACCAGTAAAATCAGTAGACAATGCAATTCAAAGAATAAGAAAAAAAGCAGTAAAGTGTTTAGATAATGAAGAATAAATGATTTTTCTTAGGTATAAAATATCTAAGAAAAATCTAATTTTAATTAAAAGTAATATATGCTAAGAATGTTGCTGTATAGACTTAATTACTTAATAAAAGGAAATATAAAATAATTAAAAGAAAAAATGCCCTCTTAGCTCAGGTGGTAGAGCACTTCCTTGGTAAGGAAGAGGTCGCCAGTTCAAGTCTGGTAGTGGGCTCCACAAAAAAATAGAAGGGGAAAAATATGAAAATTGGAATAGTAGGACTTCCTAATGTAGGAAAAAGCACATTATTTAATAGTATAACAAAAGCAGGAGCAGAATGTGCAAATTATCCATTTTGTACAATTGAACCTAATGTAGGAGTAGTAGCAGTTCCTGATGAAAGATTAGAAAAATTGGCAGAAATTTACAAACCACAAAAAGTTACAAATGCTATCGTAGAATTTGTAGATATAGCAGGATTAGTAAAAGGAGCAAGCAGAGGAGAAGGACTAGGAAATAAATTTTTATCACATATAAGAGAAGTAGATAGTATTTTACAAGTAGTTAGATGTTTTGAAAATTCAAATATAGTACATGTTGATGGAAATGTTAATCCTATACGAGATATAGAAACAATAAATCTTGAATTAATTTTTGCAGATTTGGAAACAATAGAAAAAAGATTAGAAAAAGCAAAAAAACTTTTGAAAGCAGACAAAAAATATCAATTTGAAATAGACACATTAGAAAAAGTAAAAGAAACATTAGAAAATGGAAAATGTGCAAGAACTTTAACATATACAGATGAAGAAAAAGAAGTATTAAAAGAAAGCTTTTTGCTAACAATGAAACCTGTATTATATGTAGCTAATATATCAGAAAATGAAATAGAAAATACAGATTTAAATGAAAATGTAAAAAAAGTAAAAGAATATGCATCCTCAGAAGGAGCAGAAGTTATTACACTATGTGTAAAAATAGAAGAAGAACTAAGTACATTAGAAAAAGAAGAAAAGAAAGAAATGCTTGAAGCACTTGGATTAGAAGAATCCGGACTAGATAAATTAATAAAAGCTAGTTATAAATTATTAGGTTTAATGTCTTTTTTAACAGCAGGTGAGCCAGAAGTAAGAGCATGGACAATAAAAATAGGAACAAAAGCACCACAAGCGGCAGGAAAAATACATTCAGATATAGAAAGAGGATTTATTAAAGCTGAAGTAATATCATATAATGACTTAATAAGTTCATCTGGTTCTATGGTTCAAGCAAAAGAAAAAGGACTTGTCAGATCAGAAGGAAAAGAATATATAATGCAAGATGGTGATATAGTGTTGTTTAAATTCAATGTATAAATATTACAAAAAAATTACAAATATTTCAAAAATATAAAAATTATAAAAAATTAAAAAAAAACTTGCATTATAAAAAAACTATATGTTATAATAAGTTCAGATGTTAAGTAATAGGGAGATGGAAAAATGGTTAAATTAAGAAAAGAAAAAATTTTAGTTAGTTTAGTAATTATTACATTAATAACTTTAGTATTTGGAAGTGTAAACTCATTAGCAACAGTAATAAAACCAAATACAGGTAATAATGTAGAAAATGAAACAGGAGCAGTATCTGAAGATGGTAACAATACTGCTAATAATACAAATACTAATAATATACCAGCAACAGTAGGTTCAACAGGAAATAATACTAATAATAGTGCTAACAATACTACAAACAAAGTAGCAAATAGCACTAATAATACAAATACACCAAGTTCTAAATTACCATATGCAGGATCAAATTCATCAATGATATTTATAGTAATTGCACTTGTTGTTTCAGCATTATATGCATATAAAAAAGTATCAGATTATAATGTTTAATAAAAAAAACTAACAAATATATAAAAGCACACATAAAGTGTGCTTTTTTGAATTATAATTAAATATAACAATAAAAGATGATATTATATAAATAACAAATTATAAAAAAGTATACATAATTTATTAAAAAAATAAAAAAATTATGTAAATTTTATCCAAAAGTATTGATATTTTAGATAAAATTTGCTATAATAATAAAGAATTTAGTTTACAAAAGATGTGAGTAGAGTTTCTTATTTGCATCTTTTAATTTATTTATGAGGTAAAAAAATGATATTAGTTAATAAATTAAAAGAAAAAAAAGTATATGTTATTTTAATAATCTTAATTTCCATAATTATAGGTACAATTGTTTCTTTAAAAATTACAGAAAGAGAATATATATCATCAACAACATTATTATTAGTAAGAACACAACAATTAGAAGAAGAAAGCAAAAATTTAGGTAATGTAGAAATATCTAATAAATTAATGTCAACATTTAAAGAAATATTAAAAAGTGATACAACTATTCAAAAGATCAAATCAGAATTAGATATAGATATTCAAACTAAAGAATTAAATAAAAGTATATGTATAAAGCAAAATACTAAAGCAGACACATTTCAAATAGAAGTAAAAAATACTGATGAACAAAAATCTATAGATATTAATAATAAGTTAATTAATATATTTTCAGAAAAATTAGAAGAAATGTATAGTGATACTGACATAAATATTGTTGATAATCCACATATAATAAAAACAGTAAATAACATATCTATAATTTTATCAATTATTATATCTATAATAATTGGAGTAATAATAAATCTATCATATTTATTTATTTTAATAATCATAGAAAAAAATGTTAAAATAAATGAAAACATTGAAAAAGAAATAAATTTAAAAAGCTTGATAGAAATTCCTTTAAAAGTAGATAAAAAAATTAAAAATGAGTTAATTGCATATGATAGTGAAAAAACAACTACTTCAAAAGCCTTCGGTAATCTTAGATCAAACATACAGTTTATGAATGTAAATAATAAAGAAAAGAAGATAATATTAATAACAAGTCCATCAGCAAAAGAAGGAAAAAGTTATATAGCAGCAAATATAGCGATAAGTTTTGCAGAAGTAGGAAAAAAAGTAATTTTAATAGATGCTGACATGAAAAGTGGAAGACAAAGCGAAATATTTAGTATACCAAATAATTTGGGATTTTCGAACTATTTATCAAGTTTAGATACTAATGGAGTCGAAATATCAAAACTTACAAATAATTTTATAAATGAAAGTGCAATTAAAAATTTAAATATAATAACCTCAGGAACAATACCACCAAATACATCTGAATTATTAGCATCAGATAGACTAAATCAATTAATTAAAGATTTAAGTGTGTTTTATGATGTAGTAATAATAGATGGAACATCAGTATTAAATTCTTTAGATGCATTAATATTAAGTAGAGCATGTAATGCTACAATATTAGTTTCCGATTATAAAAAAACAAGAAGAGAAGATATACTAAAAGCAAAAAAAGATATTCAAAATATAGGTGGAAATCCTACTGGAATAATAGTAAATAGAGTTAAAATTAAAAATGAAAATAATAATAAACAAGAAATTGAGAAAATTTTTATAAACTCTATAAAAAAAATTAAAAAATACATAAAAAAAATAGCTATTTCTATAAAATCTATAAAAAATACAAAAGAAGAAAGAAAACCTAAATTATTAACAACAAAATCAGAAGTAAAAGAAAATAAGAAAATTGATTTTAATAAAAAAGAACAACAAATTGTAAATACAAACAATAAGAAAAAGAAAAAAGAACTTGTTGCAAGTTTTGTAAAACATATTAAAACATTTACAATAAATTTTATAAAATTAATTAAAAAACATAGTTTAATTTTAGGTAAAAAAATAAAAGAAAAATCTATTAAAGGTATTAAATTTACTAAAAATAATGGAGAAAAATTTTATAAAATTATAAAAAAATATTCTTATAGTTTTACACAAAATGTAAAAAACTTAAGTATAAGATTTATAAAATACATAAATCCAATTATTAAAAAAAATATAAGTAACATTAAAAATAATATTATAAAAAGTGCATCAAATATAAAAAAGAAATCAGAAGAAAGAAAATTGACAAATAAACAAAAAAAAGAAGGCAATATATTAAATGTTGAAAAAGAACACAATATAAGCAACAGTATACAAAACAATAGCTTAAATAATAAAGAAATAGAACAAAGTAGAAATATAATAAAACCTGTAGAAATAAAACTATCAAATGAAAATAATATAAAACCAAATCCAAATGTTAGAATATCAAATAGAAAAGTTAATAAAGAAAATCAAATAAGACCAATAGAAAATAGTAATATAGAAAATAATATAGATTTAAAAATCACAAACAACATTAAAAATACAAATAATAATTTAAAAATAGTAAGTGATAGTAATTTAGAAAGTAAATCAGAATATATTGCAAAAAATAAAGAAGTTAAAGATAATTATTCTAAGAAAAGTAGTATAAAATCGACAGATATAACAAATAAAATTGAATTAGAAGATTTAGAAAATGAAAAGGGTGATAATGCTGTATTAGTAATAGTAGATGCTGAAAAAGCTTGTTGTAGAGTATTTAGTAAATATTATTATACAGAAAAACTTATAAAGGGGATAGACAAAAATGATGGTTTCAAAAAAAATCACTATTCAATTCAATTAATGAAAACTAAAATAAATGGACTAATGAGCTTATATGGACTAAATAAAAAACAAGTACAAAGAATAGATACATTAATATATACAACATTATTAGATTATGATGATTGTGCTTGGCTAGATAAGAAGGTAATTTCAAATAGAGCAGAATCGTATGTTTTAAGTATGGCAAAAGAATATGATAGATTACCAAATGAATCAAAACAAGATTATATAGTTAGATGCCAAAGACTTAGAAAACAGGAATTAGAAGAAGCAGAAATAGATATCGAATATAAATTAGATAATTTATGGAAAAATAACAAAATAAGTATACCAAATAAAATTACTTTGAAAAATTTTGCTAATTTATATGAAATAAAAGAAAGTTTTAAAAGTAATCAAGAAATAGAAAAAAGTACAGAAAATAAAAAGTTTTATGTTGATATTGTAAAAACTATCAAAAGTAAATTAGAAAATAATACAGTACCAGTGGATGATAAGTATATTGAAGATGAAAATTCTGGATTTTATGAACTTGAAGAAGGTGAAGAAAAAGTAATTGATTATGAAAAAGAAGAAAAGGTAAAAAAAAGACAAGAAAGAATGGAAACATTTAAAGAAAAATTAAAAGAGCAAACAGAATTATTTTCTCAAAAAAGAGAAGAAAAGATAAAAAAACAAGAAGAATTAAAAAGACAAAAAGAGGAAGAACGTCAAAGATTGCGAGAAGAAGCTAGAATAGAGGAAGAATTATTAGTAAATAATTTATATCCAAAAACAAAAAATAATAGAAATATATATAAATAAAAGTGGTACTTTACCACTTTTTATTTTATAAAACAAATATATTATTTTTATATTAAGAAATATCAAATTGAAAATTTAAAAAAACTAATAAAAATCTTGAAATTGTTATAATATATTTATATAATAAAACAAGAATATAAGTAGATGCAAATAATTGGAGGAATACAAAATGGAAAAAAAAGAAAGAGAAATAAATGAGTATTTAAAAAATAATTATGCATATGCAAAAGCATATCAAAATGCTAAAGTATATGTATCTTCAGAGGGAAAAGAAGTAATACCATTAAGAAATATAGATCCTAAAAAAGTTAAATATAAAGGAATAAAAAGTATAAAAAAAGAAGATGGATTAATATTTGAAAAATCACATTTTGAAATAACTCTACCAAATGGGGAAAGAACAATTTTAACAGTAGATAAAGATGGAAAAGATATATCTTGTAACTTTATAGATGAAAATGGAAAAACAAAGAAATTTTTATTAACACCAAGAATGCAAAAACAAATAATAGAAGAAAGCATAAATGGTAAAATTCAAGGAAAAATTGACGCCAATACAATAAAAGAAGCTTTATTTCCAAAAACACAAGAAGAAATGGAAAAAGAAATAGAAAAAGATACTCTAATTCCAAAAAAATCAGAACAAACAGTAAAAAAATTAAAAGAAAAAAATCCATCAGTAGATGCAAAAGAAGTGCAAGACAGTAATATAGAGGGTAGAAAAAAAGAAAAATCAGACAAAGAAGATATAGAATTTCCAGATGAAATTAGAGATTATGTAGAAGAAATAAAACAAAGAGATGGAGCAAAACTAAAACATGTTTTAATAACCAAAAATCCAGCAAGTATAACAGATCAATTAACAGAAGCATCAGGAATAAAAGATAATGGAGAACCTGTATATTGCTTAAGTTTTAGAAGTGGAGATGTAGCTTCAAATGATAGAGTAGTATTTGTTCAAGGTGCAAAAGTAATAGACGAAAGAAGATTTGATGAAGATGCAACGAACTTTATGGAAAACTACCGTACAGCAGCTGTTGTAGAAAATGTAGAAGATATGGATTCAAAAATTTACTATACAGATTTAGATGGACATACAATAGTAGCTGATATGAGAACAGAACCTAGAGATCTAAAACCAGATCAAAAAGAAGAATTAGCAAACATATTAGACAAATTAGAAAATGAAGAACAAGCAATAAGAAACTCAAGTATGTCATTAACAGATAAAATTGAAGCAAGTCAAAAAATAAATGATAAAAGAATAAAAGCATTTGATGAATATGGATTACAATTATCAGAAATACGATCTGAAATTAGAGCAGACGAAGAAATAGGAGATGATATTCAAGAAGATATTGAAGAAAAAGAAGATACAGTAGAGAATATAGAAGATGAATATGATCCAAGAGATCGTAATTACAATATGAATCAAGAACGTGATGAAAGAAAAAAATACTAGAAATCAAAAGGAGAAAATATAAAATGGAAAAAAGAAATATACTTATAGGAGGAGCATGGCCATATGCTAATAGTTCGTTACATTTAGGGCATATAGCAGGACTTATTTCAGGAGATTTGCTAGCTAGATATCATAGATTAAAAGGAGATAATGTTCTATATGTATCAGGATCAGATTGTCATGGAACACCAATTACAGAAAGAGCAAAAAAAGAAAAGAAAACACCAAAAGAAATAGCAAGTATGTATGATGAAGAATTTAATAGAATGTTTAATGGATATCAATTTTCATATGATTTATACTCAAGAACCTTTGAAGAATATCATAAAGACAAAGTAAAAGAATTGTTTAAAAAATTATATGATAATGGATATATATATGAAAAAATAGAGCCACAAGCATATTGTGAGAAATGCAATAAATTTTTATCAGATAGAGAAATAGTTCTTACATGTCCAGAATGTGGATTAGAAACAAAAGGAGATCAATGTGATAATTGTCTACATGTTCCAACAAATGAAGAATTAAAATTAGGAAATTGTATAGAATGTAATTCAAAAATAGTAGAAAAAGATAATAAAGTATTATATTTGGCATTATCAAAATTTCAAAAACAAATAGAAGAACATACAGAAAAAGTAAAAAATAGATGGAGAATAAATGCACAAAATGAAACTTTAAAATATTTAAAGCAAGGTCTTTTAGATAGAGCAGTAACAAGAGATCTAACTTGGGGAGTAGATATACCTATTCCAGGATATGATGATAAGAAAATGTATGTATGGATAGATGCTGTACTAGGATATTTAACAAATACAATGGAACTTTGTGAAAAAAGAACAGATTGTACATGGGAAGATTTTTGGAAAGAAGGTAATAATAATAAAATTTATATGTGTCATGGTAAAGATAATATTATGTTTCATAGCATAATATTAAATGCATTATTATTAGGCCAAGAAGAAAATTATCATTTAGTAGATACAATAGTTTCAGCTGAGTATTTAAATTTTAATGATCAAAAATTTTCAAAAAGTAAAGGAATAGGAATGACAGCATTAGAAGCATTAGATTTATATGAATCAGATTCTTTAAGATATCATTTATTAGCAAATGGTCCAGAAAAAAAAGATACAAATTTTACAATAGAAGATTTTGAAAATACACACAATGGAGAAATATTAAACAAATTTGGAAACTTAGTAAACAGAACATTAAGGTTTAAAGGATTAGAAGAAATACCTGTAGGGGTATTAGATGAAGAAATAAAAAGTCAAATAGAAAAAACTTATGTAGAAACATCAGAATTAATAGAAAAATTAGAATTTAGAGAATCAATAAAGAAAATTATGCAATTAGTTGAAAATGGAAATAAATTTTATGATGAAAAAGAACCTTGGATTGCAAAGAAGAATAATATAGATGATTTCAATAATACAATCTACACATGTAGCATTATAATAGCAAATTTATCAAATCTATTTGAAATAGTTATGCCAACAGCATGTAAAAAAATTAGAAATTATTTAAAAATAGAAAAACCAGAATGGAAATTTATATCAATACAATCAGGATTAAAACTAGAAAATATAGAACCATTATTCAGTAGAATAGAAAAAAAGAATTAAAAGAGGAAAAATATGGGAAAATTATTTGTAATAGATGGAACAGATGGAAGTGGAAAACAAACTCAATTTAACTTATTAAAACAACATTTAACAAAAGATGGTATACAATATAGAACAGTCAGCTTTCCGAATTATGATAGTCCTTCATCAGCACTTGTAAAAATGTATTTATCAGGAGAATTTGGGCAAAATGCAAAAGATGTAAGTCCATATATAGCATCAACTTTTTATGCAGCAGATAGATATGCGACATATACAAAAGAATTTAAAGAATATTTTGAAAATGGTGGTATATTATTAGCAGATAGATATACTACAGCTAATATGGTGCATCAAGCTGGAAAAATAAATGATAAAATAGAAAGAAAAAAATATTTAGATTGGCTATTTGATTTAGAATTTAATATATATGGATTACCAATCCCAACAACAGTATTTTTCTTAAATATGCCACCAGAAAAAGTGAAAGAACTTATTAAAAATAGAGAAAATAAATTTACACATAATAATAATAAAGATATACATGAAAGAGATAGTAAACATATTGAAGAAGCTTATAATGCAGCATGTAGCTTAGTATCTGAATATAATTGGGAAGAAATAAAATGTGTTAAAGAAAATATTTTAAGAACAAGAGAAGATATACATGAAGAAATATACAAAATAGTTTATAAAGAAATACAAAAGAAATAAAGGAAACACATGAGGTGATAATATGAGAGGAAAAATTGTTAATTTATGTATTGCCTGTATGAATTTGTTATTTGGATTGCTAATTATTATATATACAATCTATGTACCACAAGATAAAACCTTAATAACAGTTCAAGAAAATTATGTAATAAAATATATTTTATTAGCAATATATTCTATTTTAGGAATTACTGTTTTAATAAATTTAGTTCAAAGTTATAATCATAAATCAGACACTACTTTTAATATAGGTTATATGATAGGAATATTTTCTATAAGTTTTATATTTATTAAACAACCAGTAATTGGAATTTTTAATATAATATCAGGATTAATAATATTATTTAAAAGTTTAAAAGAGAACTTAGTAGAATTAAATAGTACAACAGGAATATCTATATCAATAGTAATTATGGTAGCTATTGCTATAACAGGGGTAGTAACTGTAAATTATAACAAAATAGGAGAAAGCATAAAAAACAAAGAAAACAAAAATGAGTTAGCATATAAACAAGATTATTTCAAATATATTACAGAACTAGATATTGAAACTCCTTATATAAACATAAAAAAAGATGGAAAATTCGGATATATAAACCCAAAAGGGGAATGTGTTATAGATTTTAAATATGAATATGCGAGTCCATTTATAGAAATAACAGCTTTTAATAAAAAATTTTATATTGCATTAGTTTGTCAAAACGGAAGTTCTTATATAATATTAAAAAATGAAAGAAAAGTATTATCTTACAAATCAGAATCAGAAGAAGATAATTATAAAGCAAAATTAGAAGAATTAGAAAATATTTATAAAAATACATTGCAACAAACAGAAGAAATGAAATATGAAATAGAAAAAATTGATAATAATATTAATAAGATACCAGTTTATGAAGAAGATGAACAAAAGGACTATGATTTTAGATATAATTATAATGAAGAATATGATTTAATAATTACACAATCTAATTTAGGATTAGGAGATAAATATCAGCTTGCCAAAAAAGATGATTTAAATATAAGAATAACATTAGAAACAAGTAATATAGATTATGATTCAAATTTTCTATATTTATATTCAAATGGAACGCTACCATTTTATGAAATTTCAAAAAAAACACAAGGTTGGTATACTTCATATGGTAAAAAAACACCTATGACAGGAAAAGCACAAATACTAGATTTTTTTGATGAAAAAATATTATTAAAAAATTATAATGATAATACAATTTATTTTATAAATTCACAAGGAAATATGCTATCAGAAACATATAAAGATATATATATATGTAATGATGGAAGATATATAGTAAAAGATAAAGATAATTATTTAAGAATAATAGATAATGAATATAATAATGTATTTGATAAAAAATATGCTGTAATAAATCCACGATTAATATCAAAAGATCTATACTTAGTATTAGACTCAACAGAGAACATAAAATTTAATGATTATGGATTAGCTAATTTTAATTGGAGTATAATGAATAATAATGGTGAAATTATATTAGATGGAATAGAACAAATATATGATCAAATCTATGAATTACCAAAAGATAAAAAAAGTAATAATGAAAATTATACAACGTTTGAAAATGAATTAAAAAAGTTAGACTATAAATTTGTAGGAGATAAATTTTATTCAGAATATAAATAAAAAAAATATAAATGCAAATAATAAAATAGAGCTTATGCTCTATTTTATTATTTGGAGGTAAAACATGGAAAATAGAGATCAAAAAATAAAATGTACAGTAGAAAGTTGCGAATATAACAATTGTGATCACAGTGTATGTGAACTAAAACAAATTGAGGTGCAAGCATGTCCAGGATGTTGTAATGGTACAGCTAAAGATGAATCTATGTGTGGAAATTATAAATGTAAATGTGAAGAACAATAGGGGAGATTGCTTAAGATATCAAATTGTAGCTGCACAAATCTAATATGCAAAATTCATTGTAATGCTAAAGGCTATTAAAATTCTCGAAAAATTACTTGACATACTAATTTTCAAAATATACAATGTAAACAGCAAATATAAATAAAGGAGGAATATATTATGCCATTAGTAACAACAAAAGAAATGTTTGAAAAATCAATGAAAGAACATTTTGCAATAGGAGCGTTTAACATAAATAATATGGAATTTATACAAGCAATAACAGATGCTGCTGAAGAATTAAAATCACCAGTAATTTTACAAGTTTCATCAAGTGCTATAAAATATGCAAGAATGGAGTACTTAATAAAAATGGTAGAAGCAGCAGTAGAAACAACAACTATTCCAATAGCACTTCATTTAGATCATGGACCAGACTTTGAAACATGTAAAAAATGTATAGATGCAGGATTTACATCTGTTATGATAGATGGTTCTAAATATGATTTTGAAGAAAATATAGAATTAACAAAAAAAGTAGTAGAATATGCACATTCAAAAGGAGTAGTAGTAGAAGCAGAATTAGGGAAATTAGCAGGTGTAGAAGATGACGTTAATGTAGCTGAAGATGATGCTAGATATACAGATCCAGAACAAGCATATGAATTTGTTCAAAGAACTGGATGTGATTCTCTTGCAATTGCTATAGGAACAAGTCATGGAGCATATAAATTTAAAGGTGATGCAAAATTAAGATTTGATATATTACAAAAAATAAAAGAAAAATTACCTAATACACCAATAGTATTACATGGTGCATCATCAGTAATACCAACACTTGTAGATATGTGTAACAATAATGGAGGAAATATACCAGGAGCAAAAGGATGTCCAGATGAAATGTTAAAACAAGCAGGAGAAAATGGAGTTTCAAAAATAAATGTAGATACAGA
>CAOJJB010000026.1 GCA_948436975.1 uncultured Clostridium sp.
CATCTTTTCCTTCTATTATTACTTCATTATTTCTTATTCTTCCTCTTGTTATTTTTGGCTCTGTATTGTCTATATTTGTTATTTGCACTCTTTCTGTCTTTACGTTTCCTATTGCGTCTTTCATATATAATGCACCTATTACTGGCCTATATATATCTCCTGTAAAATTATATGTTCTTGTATATCTATTTCCTTCTTGCGTTGCTACTTCATAATCTGTTTCACTATTAAATCCTATTTGTACTTCTCCTATTCCTTCCTCTTCTACTACAAATGTTATTTCTTTTAGTTTTTTCCATTCATTTGTGTTTCCTATCTGTTCTATTAATACTGGTGCTTTTGAATCTACTTTCTCTAAAGTAATTGTTTTTGTTGTTATATTTCCAAATAAATCTGATACTTTTACTTTAAATACTCTTGTTACATTTGCTTCTATATTTGGAACTACACTATAACTATAATTATTATTATTTACTTCTACTGTTGCATTTTCAAATATTGGTTTGTTTTCTTCATCATACATTGAGATTTTTACACTTTTGTTCATTAGTGATTTTCCACTTATGTTAATTCTTTTACTTGTTGTCCATTTTCCATCTTCCATTATATTCTCATCTGTTATTGTATCTATTGTTGGTGCACTACCATCTGGCATAACTATATTTGTGTTTTGACCCAAAATGGTTCCAGATATACTGTATCCTGCTATTATATCTCCTGATTTTACAGTAGTATATGCAGTTACAATAAATCTTATAGTTTCTGTTATTGGAATATTTCTATCTTTAAGACTAACTTCACATTTATATATAATTTTATTTCCACTTTCGCTTACTTTTGTTGCAGCTGAAACATTATAATTTCCACCATTTAAACTACTTGCATCTATTCTTGAAATTCCATAACCATTAGTATTTACTTCAAAATAAACTGTTTGTGTTGTATTATTCACTAAATCTATTTTAATTGAACCATTTTCAAGTACGTTTTGAGATATTGAGTAATTAATAGTTGGTCCAGAAATCGCATTACATAGTCTACAAGATGATGTAGCACATTTATGTACTGATAAATCAATAGATAATTTGCAATCTCTACATACTTTTGTTCCTAATGAGTGTACATTTATATTTCTAGCTCTTATTTGTGAAACTGTTAACCATTCTCCATTTATTTCAAAATAATGTGGTCCACCAAAATTATTAGAGCCTCCTCCTCCACATCTTTTACATTGAAATGCTAAATGAGTATCTCCTACATAATCTTGCCAATTAAATACGTCTGGTGCAATATGTGGCAATCTTTCTATTTGTTTTGAATATCCACAATTATTTGTACATACTTCTTGACCTAATGTAACATATATATCACAAGTTGCTGCATTTCCTATTGTTTGTATTGTATGTCTTTGCTTATTTTGAACATCTCCACAAATAATACAACCTTGCCAATGAAATTCATTATCATATTTATTTTCATATATATGCTTATGCTCAGCATCTTCTCCTGTTACTATTCCTGTTAGATCTACTGTTGTTCCATTAAGTACACTTTTTAATCTGTTAGGAATACTTATATTTGTAATTATATTATTTTCATCTTTTATTACTACTGCTAAGCTTTTATTTTGCATAAAAATTGCTATACTTATTACTATAAAAAATAATATTAATTTTCTTGTTATTTTAGTTTTCTCTTTCATATTAATACCTCTTTTTATCTTCTCTATTTAATAATAAAACTTTTACATAAGTTTTTACATGGAAACATTTTCCTCTATTTAAAAAGAAAAATAAACCTTTACTTAATAAACACAATGACTATGTTTACTAAATAAAAGTCTATTATAAAAATTCACAACATTTTTAGAGTAGCTTTCTACTGCTCTTTTTTCATCTATTAAATTAATACATGTGTGTGTGTGTGTGTGTGTGTGTGTGTGTGTGTACAGCCCCAACTATTCCATCGTTTACTTTCATTTCTCTTTCCTCTTACTTTTGTTTTTTCTAATATACTACTTTTGTACTTATTTGAATATAAAAATAATTTTACAAATTTTAGTATTTTTTATACTTTTACTACGCACATAGCTTTTTTGGCTTTTTATCATTTCTATTACTATTTATATTTTTTTATATATTTCAATCTAAATTTATAGAACCTTTTGTCTTTATTGTTATATTTATAAAGATCAAATTTTTATATAATATTAATAATTAAAATCACAATTAATACTTTAACAACATCTTAAACTAGACATTGACTTTATATATAAAAAGTATTATACTTTGAATATGGGGTTATATGGTAATAATAAAGATTATGAAGAATTAGTAAAAGAAAATATTTTGAAAGCCAAAATTTTATATTCACTCTCTGATAGTGATAAAATTTTAGTAAATAAATTGCTTTTAAAAAAAGAAAAAATTAAAAATAAAAACGGCTTATTTGCTAATTTTAAATTAAATCAAATAAATAAAAAAATAAGTAAAATTCAAAAAAACCTTAACTAGAAAAAATTTCTAGCTAAGGTCTTTTATATTGCTTTTATCTCATTAAATATGAAAATATAACTGAACTTAATTTTAGACTATTGTGTTTTATTGTTCCATCAGTTGTTGTTAATAAATCATCTTCTAATAATTCATATTTAGCATTTTCTATATTTTTATAATCTATTGGTACTTGATCTTTTTGTTCTTCTGTTTCATATTTTTTTAACATTTCTTTCGGAATAACTGTATTACTTGCTATTACAACATCTATAGCATCTTTTCCTAAGTATTGTTCTAATACCTTTACATGATCGCTTACACCAAATCCATCTGTTTCTCCTGGTTGAGTCATTGCATTACATATATACATTACTTTTGCTTTTGCTTTTTTTATAGCACTTACTACATCTTTACATATTATGTGTGGCATAACACTTGTATATAAACTTCCCATACTTAATATAATTAAGTCTGCATCTTCTATTGCTTTAAATACTTCTGGTAATACATGCGGATCTTCTTTATAGAAAAATTTTCTGTATTTTCTATTTGCTTTTGTTATTTCCTCTTCTCCTTCTATTACATCTCCTTCTATTGTTTCACCCATTAATGTTAAACAATCTTCTGAAAGTGGTAAAACTTTATGTTTTACATCTAATATTTTACTTAAATATTTTATACTTGTTTGTAAACTTCCTGTTTCACTAATTAAAGATGTTAATATTAAATTTCCTAATGCATGCCCATTTAATTCACTATATGTAGATAATCTGTATTCCATAACATCTCTAACTTCATCTGGTAAAGTTGATAAATTACTTAGAACTTTTCTAATATCTCCAACTGCTGGTGTAGAAAACTCTTTTCTAAGCCTTCCTGTACTTGATCCATCATCTGATACTGTAATAACTGCTGTTATATCTACAGGGAAGTATTTTAATCCTTTTAATACAAATGAAGTCCCTGTTCCTCCACCTAGTATTACTATTTTTTTACTTTTTTGCATATGACTCTCCTTAAAAATAAGAACTTATTATATTTTATTCTTATTTTATTTTAATGATACTATATTTCACTTCTTCCTTCTAGAGCTTTTGTAAGTGTTATTTCATCTGTATATTCTAAATCTCCACCAACTGGTATTCCTCTAGCTATTCTTGTTACTTTTATCCCTAATGGCTTTACTAATTTAGATATATACATTGATGTTGCTTCTCCTTCTACTCTAGGATTTGTAGCTAATATTATTTCTTTTGTTTCTTCATTCATTATTCTGCTTAGTAATTCTTTTATTTTTATATCATCTGGTCCAATTCCATTCATAGGAGAAATAGAACCATGTAAAACATGATATACACCATTAAATTCGTGTGTTCTTTCCATAGCAAATACATCTCTAACATCTTCAACTACACATATAACAGAACTATCTCTTTTAGGATTAGAACATATATTGCATGGATTTGTATCTGATATATTGAAACATTTTGAACAAAAGTGCAAATTCTTTTTAGCATTTAATATAGAATTTGTGAATTCTTCTGCTTCTTCATTACTTAAATCTAGCATATAAAATGCTAATCTTTGTGCGGTTTTATGACCTATACTTGGTAATTTTTCAAAACTTTCTATTAATTTTTCTATTGAAGGTGAATAGTATGACATAATTTATTCCTTTTCATAAATTTTACATTAATCCTGGTATATTGTATTTTCCTAGTTGTGCTGCTTGTGCTTCATCAACTTTTCTTAATGCTTCATTTGTTGCTGTTAAAATTAAATCTTGTAACATTTCTATATCATCTGAATCTACTACATCTTTTGTAAGTTTTATTTCTTTTACTTGTTTATTTCCATTAACTTTTACATATACTGCTCCTCCACCTGCTGTTGCTTCAAATTCTTTTGTTCCCAATTCTTCTTGAGATTTTTCCATATCTGCTTGCATTTTTTTTGCTTCTTTCATTAGTTGGTTTATGTTCATTCCTCCAAAACCACCCATTCCTCCTGGAAAGCCTCCTCTTTTACCCATTATAAATTCCTCCTTATTTTAATCTATTATATTTATATCTATTCCTAAATTGTCTATGGCTGACTTAGGTTTGCTATTTTCTTCTTTATTTAAGTTTTTCATATCTTTATATTTTAAATGTATTTCTTTTCCTGTTATTTTAAGTATTTCTTTTACTAATTCATTTTTATTATTAATATCCTCTAATATCCTTTGATTAAATGATGTTAGTCCATTTGGAAATTCTACTTCCCAAATTAAATCATTCACTTCATTTATTCTAGTATTTATTAGTGCTGTATATAATCTTATTTTGCCATCTCTTTTTAATACATCTATAACCTTTTTCCAAACTTCCATTCCATTACTTGAATTATTATTAGAATAAACAATTTCTTTTTTCTCTTCTGCGTTTTTTTCTATTTTTACAGTTCTACTTTCTGTTTTTATTGGTTGTGTTTGTCCTAATTTCATGTTTATTAATTTATTTTCTAATATTTCTAATCTTTTTTCTATATTTGTATTATCTATATTAACAATATTTGTAGAACTACTTTCTCTACATATTTTTATAATTCCTGTTTGAAACATAATTGTTTTTTGAGCTGACCATTTTACATCATTTTCTAAATCTGATAATTGATATATTATATCTAATAATTTTTCTTTATCTATTATATTTGATAATTTTTTTATTTCTTCTAGTTCATCTTCTGAATATAATTTTAGAGTATTTGTAGCTTTATATACCAATATATCTTTAAAATATTTTACTACTTCCCATAGATAATTATATAAGTCTTTTCCATCATCTATTACTTGATCTATTATTTCTAATGATTTTATTGTATCTTTTTCTATTATTGCTTGTGATAATCCATTTACATATTCCAACTTTGGAAGACCAACTAAATCTTTTACTTCTTCTATTTTAATATTTTCAGTATTTTCTTGGCTGCATCTCTCTAATATACTTATTGCATCTCTCATATGTCCTTCTGAAAGCACTGCTATTATTTTTAGTGCTTCTTCATCTATCTTTATATTTGACTCTTTACATATGATTTTTAGCCTTTTTATTATATCTACATCTGGTATTTTTTTAAAATCAAATCTTTGGCATCTTGATAATATTGTTGTTGGTAATTTTTGTGGTTCTGTTGTTGCTAAAATGAATTTTACATGTTCTGGTGGTTCTTCTAATGTTTTTAATAGTGCATTAAATGCTCCTGTTGAAAGCATATGAACTTCATCTATAATATATACTCTATATTTAGCTTTAGTTGGTAAAAAGTTTACTTCATCTCTTATGCTTCTAATGTCTTCTACACTGTTATTTGATGCTGCATCCATTTCTACAACATCTGTTAAAGAACCTTCTAAAATTTCTTTGCAAATTTCACATTTATTACATGGTTCTCCTTCTTGAGGATTTAAACAATTTACTACTCTAGCTAATATTTTTGCTGACGATGTTTTTCCTGTTCCTCTTCCTCCATTAAAAAGATATGCATGTCCAACTCTATTAGAAATTACTTGATTTTTTAATGTTCTCGTAATATGTTCTTGTCCAACCATATCTGAAAATTTTAATGGTCTAAAATTTCTATAAAGTGCTGTATATGACATTATTTCCTCCTTATATCCTCTTTTTTAGGACATTTCTGAAATTGTTAAGGTTTTTCTTTTACATTATTAGTATACAAAATATAAAATATTTTGTATTACTTAAAACATTTCTTGTCCACATTTATGAACATATTAATTTCTAATATAAAGGCTTTCCTTAAGGAAGGCATGCAAGCTCACATAAATACACTACTTATCGCTGCTTTCTTCCGAACCTGACGAGATTCATAGCTTTTTATTGAAGCATACCTTCCTTAAGAAAAGCCAATTAAAAATTCTTTATGATTATATAATGGATTTTCTTATTTTGCAATACTTTTTATTTCTTTTATTATTAAACTCTTTTAAAAATAATTTCATCAAAATTTGTTATTTCTTTATTTGAAGATCCTTCATCTATCACTGTTTCTATTGGTAATTCTAGATTAAGTGTTCCCTTATAACTTATATCATCACTTGTTGTTATTATTACATCAAATGCTACATTAAATTGTATTTCTTCTATTTTTACTCCTAAATTTGAAAGTAATTTTCCATCATAAGTTATTTCTGATGCTTCATTTGAAATATAAGAACCTAATTCTTCTAGTGAAAATCTAAAACCTAATACCCCTCCATTATTTGATATTTCAAGTGATTTCATATCATCTATACTAGCTCCCATATAGCTAATTCCTTCTGTTAAATAATTTTGCTGACTATATGTATATAAGTTTGATAACTCTCCTGTTGGTCTTAATAGTTTTACTTTTCCTTTTTGTGGTTCTTTATTTAAAATAAAATTCTCTAATTTTATTTCTTTTAGTGATATTTCTGTGTCCATAGTTTTATCAATATACATGTATATATCATTTACTTGTGTAACGCCAATATTCCAAATATTTGTAGGGTCGTCCACTACTTTGCCATCAACTGTACTTACCAAAAAGATTTTACTTATTGAAAATGGTAATACCTTTTCCCCTTCTTTTTCATATCTTATCATTATTAATGCTACAATTATTAATGAAATAATTATTCCTATAAAAAATAAACATTTTTTAAATAGATTTTTTTTCACTTTTTTTTCTCTCCCTTAAATACTTAAAAAAATCTTTAAGTATTTTTTCACATTCTTCTTTTAATATATATTTCTCTATTTCTATTTTATGATTAAATTTATAATTTTCTAAAAGATTTAAAACTGATCCACATGCTCCTGTTTTTATATCTTCTGTTCCTATATATATCTTTTTTATTCTTGAATTTATCAATGCTCCTGCACACATGGAACATGGTTCTAGTGTTACATACATTTCACAATCTAATAATCTCCAAGAATTTAATTTTTTACAAGCTTTTTTTATTGCTAAAATTTCTGCATGACATGTTGAGTCTTGTTTTGTTTCTTTTGTATTATGTGCTCTTGATATTATTTTTCCTTGTTTTACTATTACTGCTCCTACTGGTACTTCTTCTATTTCTAATGCTTTCTTTGCCTCTTTTATAGCTTCTCTCATAAATTTCTCTTCCACATAATTCTCCATACAATTTTATTTTGTCTATCTTTTATATTATTTTATAACACAACAATTTATTAAAATCAAGAATTTTTCATAACCACTTACTGTATTAATACTTATTTATAATCTAAATATTTTTTTTATTTTTCTAATAATCTTTTGTAAAAAACTTTGTTTATATTCCATCAAATCTACACATATATTTTCTTTATTTATATTATTAAATAAATTGTCAGAACTATATTTTTGTTTTTCTATATTACCATTATGTATATATATTTTCTTTAATTTTGCTTTTTCATCTTCATTATTACACCAATATTGTAAATTTATAGCTGATATTAAAGCCAATCCTTCTTTAGAAATATTACTTTTTATAATACTTTCATCTCTATTAAACATTGGATTATAGTTTTCATCTCTATTTTTCTTTATTGTATTATAAACTGAAACTGGTATTTTACTAATATAGGAACTGCCTAAAGCATTTATAAAACTATAAACTTCTGAATAAGCTTTTGGAATTTTTGCTGAATTTATCATTT
Source organism: uncultured Clostridium sp. (assembly GCA_948436975.1). Lineage (GTDB taxonomy): Bacteria > Bacillota > Clostridia > TANB77 > CAG-508 > Scatovivens. The sequence continues at coordinate 8,183 of CAOJJB010000026.1, forward strand.
CTTCTCCTATTTTTTTATTATTTCTAAAATAATCTTCCGTATAGTATGATTTTCATCATAACTATTATTGTTTTGTGTTTCTTTGCTTTTTTGTTTGTCTGCTACTGATCTAGACATTTGTATTATATCTTTATCTGTTATTTCTTCTTTTGATATTTCTACTGCAGAGGTTAATATTTTAGGCCCTGCAATTCTTATTCTTGTATCAAAAATTGCACATTCTTTCATATATCTTTCTTCAAATATTTTATGCCTACTTGCAATAGAAGTCTTATAAGGTTTATAATTTTTATAAACATAATCTGTATCAATAACAACAAGCTCACCTTCTGGTAATACTTTTCTTTCTGATACATCATTATCGTCAGTTTTAATTCCTATAGCACTGTCCATTGGCGTTATTTGTTTTCCATCTATTTCAAAGTTTTGTAAATTAGGTTTTAATAATCTTCCAACATTATATTTACTAACATCTGTCCAACGATTTCCCCTATTTTTCATTTCTATATATATCTTATATAACTCTTCATCAATTTCTTCATCTGATAAACCTTTATACCAATTTCTATCTACTAAATTTTGTACTTCTACATATACTTCCTCACCTTGTTTACCTTCCATTTTTCTTCTTATAAGTGGTTGAATTATTCTTTCATCATATGGAATTTCATTAGTAACTCTATCGGTTCCTATCTTTAAAATATATTCTCCAATTTTTATAGATCGATTATAATTACCTCTTCCAAATATTTCCATATCTCTAATTAGTAATTTTTGATCCTTTAATAGTTCTGAAACCATTCGTGATATAGCCCATTGCAAATTTTCATCTTTTATATTAGAAAAACTTTGTTTTATTACTGTTTCTATATCTATTTCTTCTGTTTGTATATCCATATTTGAATATAAATGAATTAAATCTATAATATCTTCCTTTTTTATATTATTAGATATTTTTTCATAATTTTCTTCTAGCTTTTTTCTTATTAAATGATTTTCTGTATCAAATTTATTTATTAATTTTAATTCATTAATTTCAAATCCTTCTCCTGACTTAAATTCTTCTTTTTCTTCTAGTTTCTCTATTAATTTTTCAAAATTTTGTGATAAATATTTTTCAATACTTTCTCTTGTATGTTGCTTTTGAGATTGTTCTAAAAAAGGAGTGGTTTCTAGCAATTCATCTATTTGTTCTAATAATGATATAAAATCTTTAACATTAAATAGATAATCTTCTTTTTCAAAAGTTTCTGATAACATTCTTATAGGTTCTTTAATAATTAAATCTGCAATTTGTTCCCTTGATATTACGTTATCTTTTAAAATATCTCGGATAAAATAAGAATATGTGTGATTTCCATAAAAAAGATTTGGTAATTCATCTACTATAATTTTTCGTCCTTTTTCAGTAGATTTTAAAATATTTAATAATTCTATTCTTGTAGACAAACTAGTTTTTTCTGAAAGTCCTCTCCAATTTGAAATTATTAATTCAATACCATCTATTTTCTTTTTATCACTTTGTTCATCTATTATATATGATGCTTTTGCTAACTCACTTAATACCCCTGTGTCATTAACTTCACCAGTATTATCCAAAATTTTTTGAAAATTTTCAAAAAATATCTTATAAAATTGAGAATTCTTTTTTGCTAAATGCCAATTATCTTCTATTCTAAGTGCATCAATATTTTCTATTACTATATCAGTTCTTCCATAATTTATAAATTTTAAAATAAACTTTTCTTTTAATTCAGTATTTAAAAGATTTTCAATTATTATTTTATAATCTTCTACAGAATCTAAAACAGGATTTTTAAAAATATCTTCCAAAGTTTTACATATAGTAATTGTATTTACTTTATCCATATAATCTTCTATCATATCTTTTTAACCTTTAAATTTACTATTTATTTTAGTATGTATTTCATAACTTTTTATTAATACACATTTTACTGATTTTATAAATTATATTATAAAATATATTTTTTTTCAATATTAATAGTATTTTAATAATGAACATAAATTTAACGAAAAAATGAAGGGATAAATTCCCTTCATTTTTACCTTATTACTAAAATATTTTATTTTATTTCTAATTTATCAATTAATATTAATTTAATTTGCGCTATATCTGTAACAGTAACATTGCCATTATTATTTATATCTGCCGCTTCTAATTGTGCTCCTTCTAATACCTTAGTTTCAATAATATGCAATTTTGCTTTAGCTAAATCAGTAATTGTAATTTTTCCATTACCATCTATATCTCCTGTTACTACAAGTGTATATTCTAGATTTTCTCCTATTGTTATTGTCATTCCTGTTTTAATTTTTGAATCATCTCCTACAATATTTTGGTCTTTATCTTTTATAGTTACACTTTCTGTTGTTTTTATATTATTTTTAAATTCTGTTACACTAGTATTTGGTATAATTCTTGTTATATATTTTTCTTTTATTATATATTTATCAGAAGTAATTTCATTATTATTATCATCTTGAATCCATGTAACTGTTGCTTTTGCTGTACCTGTGTTTCCTAATACATCTACAAATTCAAATGTAAATTCTCCATTTTCTGTAAATGTATGTTTTTTACTTCCACCATTATTAGTAACAGTAATTGGTCTATTTTCATCTATTAACTCAGCTATAACATCTTTATTAGTTTCTTTAGTAATATTATAACTAATCTCAGCAGTAGGTATTTCACTAGCTGATGGATTTTCATATAAATTAATAACAGCTATTGAAAAATAATGTTGAAGCCCTGATTGATAAACTGATGGGCAATGAATTTTTACATACTTTGCCTGTTTTGCTTCTTCAAAAGTTATCTTTTTCAAATTATTGTTATTTCCTAAATTATTACCAACTGCTGCAAGTTCCCAATTTGTGCCATCCATACTTACATAAATTTCTAGTTTACTCGCCTTTCCAGTTGGATATCCTCCTGTTCCTGTTGCCCTTGCATCAGGAACATAATCTACTTCTGCTACATATCTAGGTTTATCTAGTTCTATTACTACATATGAAGGCTTATATGCTCCTCCTAAACCAGAACTAGTTGCTCCATGCCATGATGTATTTATATCTCCATCAAGTATATTATCTTTATTTCCTGCACTTGTAGCTGATACTTCTTTAACCTTTAAACCTGTTCTAGAAATATATCGATGTGATTCCGAAGATGTATTAGTAGTAAATGTATAATGTACAGGGTCACTTGTTGTATTTGTTCCTGATGCTATTAATCTAAGGTATACAACTACATCTCCTCTTAAATTTGGTTTTCCATCTGCAAATGATGTCCACTCTCCAGAATCAGGATCTAATGTCCATTCCATTTGATCAGTTACACCATTAATACAATTTTCTAAATCATCTATTGAAACAACATTAGTTGGGAATACTCCCTTGTTAATATTAATAGTGAAAATGTTTTTATCAGTTAATGGTAATCCTGATATATGAATTTTAATGTCATCATTAGCATTTATTGATGCAATTTCTTCATTAGTAAGTTGTATAGAATGTTCATAAACTTCTTTCCAATTATTACCACCATCTAAACTATAACTCCAAGTTACTTGCGCACTTTGAAGTTGTTTAGATAATACTATTTTCCCAGCATTTGCACCTGAAAAAGAGAAAGTAGCAATTCTAGAATCAATTACACCTAAAATTGCATTTGCAACTACTGGTACTTCTTTATGATATAAAGTATTCGCACTTGTTGCTTTTGTAGCCTTACGTAAAGCTTGTTCTTGTAACATCATCATTTTACCTAAGTATTCTGATGATGTAATTTTTGTGGCAACAAGTTTTGTTAAATCATACATTGGTAATGGATGGTAAGCCATTACTTCAGCAATTTCTTCTGCTAAAGCAATTCTTTCTTCTTGAGTTTTAGAAGCATCTGCATTATATACACTTATTACGCCAATCCAAGCATCAAAGTTGATAATTTCTTCTGCTAAAGCATCACGATAAATTTGTTCTAATTTCTCTTTATCATTTTTAAATGTATCTGCTTGTAATAATATTAACTCAGCTTTTTCATATTTATCATATTCATTTTGAGCTTGTTGAGATAAGAAATGATATGAACCTCTACTTGCAGCCCCACTAGACCATCCATTTCCCCAACTATTTGGCATACGTCCACCACCATCAGTAGCAGCCCAAGCTGTAGATGCAATACTATATGATAATTGCCATGCATTATTTCCGCCACCTGCATTATATAAATATGCAAAAGCAGCATGCCCTGGTTGCCCTAAAACTTTAGCTGGTGTACCCCATACACCATAAAGATTAGCTGCTGTTTTAGAAAGCCCACCACAAACAGAACCTTCTTCAAATACTATCCACAATTTTGGAGCTCCTGATTGATAAGTAATATTATATTTAGATAGTTCATATTTAGCATCCCATTTTGCATAATTCGCTTGAGTATAGTATTGTGGTCTATAATAACTATAACCTAATGTATAATTAATATATTTAAATGGGTTAAAACGATCTACTATATTTGAAAATTTCTTTTCAGAATAATCACGTAACCACAATATTTCTTCATCATCAATATTTGTAATCATAACTCCACGCATTTCTTCAATTGTATAGCTTTCAAACATTGCATTTGATGCTAATTTATTGTCTAAATGCATTTGTTTATATATTTCATATCTTGTAACAGCATCTGATAATTTGCTTCCTCCACCAATCCATAATCCAACATTAGTTGAATGAGTTAAAGATAGTGATAACATCATTTTTAAATATAGATCTTTATATTTTGTACCATTTGCTGTTAATTCTTCATTTGTTAAATCATCTTTATGAGTATGGTATAGTCGACTTAATACTTGTAATGCTCGTAAATAAGTGCCATTTGGAGTACCACCAACTGTCCATAAACGCAATGCTTCTTCATTATTTAAAAACCATTCTAAAGTTTCTTTATTTTTTGGATCTTCTTCTAGAAATACTCTAAGTTGATATTGCCCAACTCTTTTTATAAAATCTCTTTGTAAAAGAGTAAGTTTTAATTCATCTTTAATTGCTCCACGTTCATAAGATGCTCTTATAATTTCATCATATTCTTCTACTGTTGTCATAACATTTTCGTTATAGTCTTCTTTTATAAGTTTAGCATCTCCCCATACTACATGATCACTTCCATTAGATCCATTATCATTAGCATATAATTTAATATAATTAACATCTCTAATATCAACTTTAAAAAACACTGCATTATTTGAACTTTTTATTGCAGTAGGATTTTCTTCTGTACGTAAAGTCCAGTTCTTTCCATCTTCTGAAGTATAAATATAAAATTTTACACCATTTCCATTATTTCCTGATGTTGAATTTAGTCCATAAAAAGTTGTAAAATATGCATAATCCTTGTAGTTGCTAATATCATACTCTAAAGTAGATGTAGCATGTGCCCAAATTCCTTTTTTTACTAATGTTGTTGAACCATTTAATAGCATAGTAAATGATGCATTATCTTGTGTTTTATCTAATGATATATTTCCCCATGCAACTTGACCTTTACTATAAGGAATATCAGATAAATATAACACTTTATCTGTACTATCAATGTTATCAAATGAGATATTTTTTTGATTCACATTATTACTACTATTATAAGTATGTACATTAGCTGACTGTACATAAGTATCTCTTGTGCTTCCAAAATAAATCACTATACATATTAAAAATAGCACACAAAAGGATATACAAAAGGTACTTTTCACTTTTAATGATTTTTTCATTTTTAATTCCTCTTTAAATATTGTGAATATACTTTTTCATATCTTTTATTTTGTCATATTGTCTATATCTATTATGCAGTGTAAAAAATGTTAATTATTTTTATAAAATAAAACCAAAAATTTTATTATTTAATTTTTGGAGATATCATACTATTTTTACATTTTTTTACTATTTAATTATATCACTTTTTCTTTATAAAAACAACTACATAATATAATAAATTTTACAATTTTCTAGCTTAGATTTTATATTATACTATAAGTTTATTAGTTTTGTTACATTACTAAGCTTGTAATATTTAAAATTGCAAAAAAATGGTGTCCCCGAGTGGAATCGAACCACCATTTTCGCTTTAGGAGAGCGATGCACTATCCATTATGCTACGAGGACATTTTATATCTATTTTTTCTATATTCTATATATGTATAATTCATAAACATATTCATTTTTATATTATAACTAAATCTATAGTAAAAATCAAGTCTGTACAGAGTACAGACTTGGTTTCTTTTAATTAGCTTTTATAAATTGATATTCATCATCTTGCGGATTTATTATTTTCATTAAATATCCTGTATAAATATCTTCATTTGTTAAATCATTATCTATTTTAATATTACATACAAATTCTTCATTATAATTGTTTATTAAATGTAATGAAAAACTTATAGTTGCATTTAGAGTTTCTAAGTCAACTGCTGCATCTGCCAAAATAGAACCATCAAATGATATTGATGCATTATTGCTTTGTACCTCACCACTTGTTAATATGTTTTTATTTATAAATCCTAAAGAAATTGGATTTGAGCAATCTGTATAGAATATATTTTCATCATAATTTGCTTCTTCATTTTTTTCATTTGAATTTACTACATTAAATAAAATTCCATCATTGCTCCAATTTTCTAAATCAACATATTTACCACATTTTAATGGGTTCTTATAATTAAATATCTTTTCTCCTGCTTCTGAATTTGATTCTATTTTTATATTATCTATAAATAGTTCATTAACTGTATTTTCTGGTGTAATTTCTTCTGTTTTTGCTTTATTGTCTAAATATATTTCTATATCTGTAAACTGACTTATATCTATATTTTTAAGTTCACCATTGCTATTATCAACTGCATTAGCACTACTATATAATATAATCTTACTTATTTTATATACTGGATTTTTGTTTTCTTCTACAAATTTCGTTGATTCTTCTGAGTAAATTCTTTTTGTTGTTTCTATTTCAAATATATACTTATATGAAATAATTGAAATTATTAATAATATGATATCTATTATTAATATAACCGTATTTATTTTATTTACTTTCAAAGTTTTTCCTTTCCCCTATAACTTACAGTTATTATTTTTACTTGCAATTATTAATTATAACTTATTATATAATTTAACCATTGTATTATATACCTTATTTGCCCATTCAGGATCACTTGCATATCTAGTATTTACTCCTGAAACTGTTGCTCCATTATAATAGTTTCCTGTTGCTATTTCTCCATCATAAATCTGTGTTCCTCTTTCATTTAGATAATTTTTAGACAAAGCTTTTGCTAGTGCTTCTATACCATATTGATAGCTTTCAAAAGTGATAGAAGATGAAAATGCTGAATAGTCATAAGAACCATATCCAAATAAGTTCTTTTTTTGTACTGCTATATTTGATGTTCCCCATGCACTTTCATGTATTCCTATTGATGCTAAGAATATTCCATTTACATTATATTTCTGTTCTATTTGATAAAATAATTCTGCATTATTTTCAAATATATGATTTACATCTTTTGGATTTTTTGATAATACTTTTTCAAAGTCTTCTTTTGTTAAACCACTTGGACAATTTAGTGGCATATCAAAGTTTAATGATACTAATATTCTTTTCTTTCTAGATATTTCTGAAATTCCTGGTGTTAACCCCTCAGATGTAAGTTCTTCTGGTTTTAAATATCCTTGCATTCCATCTACTTCAATTTTAATCCAACCTTCTTCTTCTGATATAAGTTTTACATCTATATTTTCATATATCATACATGCTATGTCTTCATTCTCATTTGTAGTATTATATAAGTTTACATCTTTTGTTGTATACATTGTATCACCAATATGTACTTTTTTATCAAATAAAAACTCTGATGTTCCTATCTCTATTATTAATTCTTCTGGTTCTGAGTTCACTTTTTCATTTATAATATTTTCGCTAATTATTTCACCATTTTCATATGTTTTTATTATTGTTTGTTCTTTAAATCCAAATCTTCCTTGCTGTATTATTTTTTCTTCACCTTTTGGTAATTTTTCATTTTCTATATATTTTGTTTCATAATCTATTTGTAATTCATTTGTTATTATTTCTTTTTTTGTCAATTCACTTATATTAGATGATATTACTTCCATAATATCTATTGTTTCATTATTTTCTTCAAATGTATTTATTGCAATTTTTTCTTCTTCTGTTGTTGCAAATATGTAATTGCTTTTTATTGCTGTTGTAAATAATATTAAAAATAAAATTCCTATTATTGCTCCTATGGCATTAAATCTCTTGTCTACTACATATATTTTGTTAAACTTTATTTCTTCTTTTGGTTTTTCTATTGGTTTTGCTCGTCCATATCTTATATCTTGTATTTCTTTAAAAAGGTCAGAAAGTTTAGAATTATTCATATTATTATTTTGTTTATTCATATACACTTTCCTCCTTTTCAATATATTTATACGACTATATTGTATAATATTTATCTTATCTTATCAATAGTTTTTTTTGGAAAATTTTCTTCATTTTAATTACTTGCTTTTATTAGTAATAAATTATATAATATTTTTGAGAGGTATATTTATGGAAACTTTTTTAATAAATTTTGTAATAGGAATTATTATTTTTGGTGGTTTCTTTTTATATTGGGGACGTGCTTCTGGTTGGTTTAAAGAAGGTGGACTAGTTTATAAATGGTGGGAAAAGAAACGTAACAAAATAAGAAACAAAAAAAATTCTAAAAAATAATATATAAAAGCGTAAAAAATTTAATATTTTTTTACGCTTTTATACATCTTTACCACTCTATATTTTCTACTAACATAGGATTCTCATTTATTTGGACTTTTTCTGCTGTTCCATTTTTAAAATATATTATTTTATCTGCCATTGGTACTATTGCTGTATTATGAGTTATTATAACTACTGTCATATTCTCTTTTCTACAAGTATTTTGTAAAAGTTGTAATATTTGTTTTCCTGTATTATAATCCAAAGCTCCTGTTGGTTCATCACATAAAAGTAATTTTGGATTTTTAGCTATTGCTCTTGCTATTGCTACTCTTTGTTGTTCTCCTCCTGACAATTGTGATGGAAAATTCTTCATCCTATCTTTTAATCCTACTTTTTCTAATACTTCTTTTGGATTTAATGAATCTTTACAAATTTGTGTCGCTAATTCAACATTTTCAAGTGCTGTTAAATTTTGAACTAAATTATAAAATTGAAAAACAAATCCAATATCTTCCCTTCTATATTTTACTAGTTGCTTATTATTTAATTTATCTATTCTTTTTTTGTCTACTATAACCTCTCCACTTGATACTGAATCCATTCCACCTAATATATTTAATGTTGTAGTCTTTCCTGCTCCACTTGCTCCTACTATTACTACTAATTCTCCTTTTTCTATTCCAAAATTAGTATTATTTAATGCTTTTATACTTACTTCTCCCATTTTATATTCTTTTACAACATTAATAAATTCAATATATGACATATTCCCTCCTAAAGAGTACTATTCAGTTTCTGTTAAATATTCATTTATTCTAACTATAAGTTCTTCCTTCGCTTCTTCTAATGTAACTCCTTCTAACTGTGCACCTGCTAACGTTATATGTCCTCCACCGCCTAATTTTTCTAATATGATTTGTACATTTATATTTCCTATTGATCTTCCACTTATGCAGATTTTTTCTCCCATTTTTGCCATTACAAATGATGCTGTTATATCACTTATGGTTAATAGTTCATCTGCTGCTTTTGCACATATTAAGTTTGAGTCTTCATTTTCTTCTTCATATACTGATATTGCTATAGTATCATTATAAATTTCTACATTTCTTACTATGTCTGCTATTGTATTATAACTTTCTAAATCTGCTTGAAACCATTTTTTCACTCTAATTATATCTACACCATATTTTCTTAAATATGCTGCCGCTTCAAAAGTTCTTACTCCTGTTTTAAATGTAAAATCTTTTGTGTCTACCATAATTCCTCCATACAGGCTCTCTGCTTCTAACAAATTAAGTTTTATGTCTTCTTTTGCATATTGCATAATTTCTGTTACAAGTTCTGCTGTTGATGATGCATATACTTCGTGAAATGATATCATTGTATTTTCTATACAATCAGGTGCTTTTCTATGATGGTCTATTACTATTTTCTTTTCTACTTTTTCTAATAAATCTGGAAATTCTACATATGATGTTTTATGTGTATCTACAATTACAAGTAATGTATTTTCTGTTAATATATCTGTTGCTTCTTGCTCTGTTAAAATATTATTTTTATATTCTTCATCATTTTTTAATACTTCTAAAAATTTTCCTAATGATTTTCCTGTTGGTTCTGATACAATATAACATTCTTTTTCTAGTGTTTTTGATAATCTATATAGTCCTAATGCTGATCCTATTGCATCTATATCTATATTTTTATGTCCCATTATTACTACATTGTCTGATTCATCTATTACTCTTGCTATTGATTGTGCTATAGTTCTTGCTTTTACTTTCGCTCTCTTTTCTACCTCTAACGTTTTACCACCAAAAAATTTATATTTACCATTTTTTCTTATTACAGCTTGATCTCCACCTCTACCTAACACTATTTCCATAGCTGCTAATGCTGTTTTATATTTTTCATAATTATTTTCTCCATCATTAGATGCTGCAATACTTAGTGTTATAGGAATTCTACTGTCTATTTCTATACTTTTTACTTTATCTAATATATTAAATTTTTCTTTTTCAAATTCTGATAGATAGGCTTGTTCAAATACATATATAAATGAATCTCTCTCTGTTTTTATAATTAATCCACCTGTTCTTGTTACCCAATCTATAATTTCTTTTTCTATTTTAGCTAATAATTCTATTCTTCTTTCTGGTAATACTATTTGCATAATTTCTTCGTAATTGTCTATCATTGCTATACCTATACAAGTTTTAGAATTGTTATAATTGTCAAATAACTCATTATATTTAGTTTCATCTATAAAATATAATGATAATATATACTCTTTTTGTTTTTTCTTTTTACTTTTTAATATACTTCCTAATATTTTATATACTTTTTTATCAATATTAAATTGCTTTGAAATTTCTACATTTTCATCATTTTTTTCTATATCTAATTTTATTTCTTTTACAATAGGATTTAAGTATGTTGATATGTCTATATTTTGAAATTCTTCTACAAATTTCTTACTCCTCCATATTATATTTCCACCTGTTTCTATTAATACTAGTGGTATTGGTGTATTTACAAGATTTCCTCTTGATGCTGTACTTACATCTGATGTTATATCTTGTATATGGTTCTCTATTTCTGTTCTTTTTTTCCCTGAAATCCATAATGTATATATTATTGTCATTGAAAAAACTACAATTGATGGAATTACCCATCTTAGGTTATATATACTTAAAATTATACACAATATTGCTATTATTGCTATATATATTATATTTTTACTTATGAGTTTGTCTAAAATTATATCATTCTTTTCGGACATAAATTCTCCTTATAAACATAAATTAACATGTTTATTATACTATTTGATTACCTTTTTGTCAAACCTGCATTGTTTTTGATACATACATATACATAATATCAATATAAATTTTTGTATAATATAATAAAAATCCTCCATATTAAGTTTAATATGGAGGACTACTTTTATACTTATTTCTTTTTGTTTCTTCTTACTAGTTTTTTATATCCCTTTTCTTCTATTTTT
>CAOJJB010000027.1 GCA_948436975.1 uncultured Clostridium sp.
TAGATGTACCAGTAAGAACTTTAGAATGTTGTAGTGGAGATTTAGCAGATTTAAAAGTTAAATCTTGTGATGTTGAAGCATGGAGTCCTAGACAACAAAAATATTTTGAGGTTGGTAGTTGCTCTACTTTAGGGGATGCTCAGGCAAGAAGATTAAGCATTAGAGCAAAAGGAGAAAAGGGAAATTATTTAGTAGCTACTTTAAATAATACTGTTATAGCTAGTCCAAGAGGTTTAATTGCAGTTTTAGAAAACAATTATCAAGAAGATGGTACAGTGAAAGTACCACAAGTTTTATGGAATTATATGGGTGAAATTAAAGAAATAAAAAGGAAATAAAAATATGATAGTAAAAAATGCAAAATTTGAGATATCTGCAGTAAGTAAAAAACAATATCCAAGTGGAGATTTACCAGAAATAGTATTAGTTGGAAAATCTAATGTAGGAAAGTCTTCTTTTATAAATACAATGATTAATAGAAAAAATTTGGCTAGAACGAGTAATACACCAGGGAAAACTAGACAAATAAATTTTTATAATATAGATCAAAAATTTTATTTTGTTGATTTACCTGGATATGGCTTTAGTAAAATGTCTAAAAAAGAAAAAATTATTTCTGGTAGATATATAGAAGAATATCTTGAACAAGGTAAAAATGTAGCATTAATAATTCTTTTATTAGATATAAGACATAATCCAACAGAAGATGATATTCTTATGTATGATTATATTTTAAGAAGCAATTTACCATTTATTGTTTTAACAAATAAAGCTGATAAAATAGCTGTAACAAAAGTAGATGCAGAAGTAGAAAGAATAAAGCAAAGTCTAGGTATATCTTTTAGTACAATATTACCCTTTTCTTCAGAAAGAAAAATTTATATAGATAATGTATGGGAAAAAATAGAAAATTTTATATAAATTATGCATAAATTCTAAAAATATACATAAATATATATTGTAGGTTTGGATTTATATGATAATTACCTAAAAAAATATATATTAAGGATGGAATTTTATGTATAGTGAATTTGTTAAAGAATTTCAAATATCTGAAAAAAGTGATTTAGAGAAAGATAATGAACTTTTGATGAATATTCAAATAGTAAAAAATAATTTAAGTAATATGTATAATAATTTAGAATTTGCAGATAGTGATTTAATAGATTATTATACTTATCAAATTAAAGCAGAAGAATCAAAGTATAGTTATCTTATAAAACAAGCTAAAAAGAAAAATTTATATGTGGTATAAAAGATAAAGGGGTATATAAAAACCCCTTTATCTTTTTGTATAATTATTAACATGTGTTACTTTTATTAACTATGATTTGATAACTAAAGTTTGATATAATAAATGATGTTCTAAAATAAATTATTCAACTGTTACAGATTTTGCTAGATTTCTAGGTTTATCAACATCTAATCCTTTTTCTTTTGAAATATAATAAGCTAAAATTTGAAGTGGTACAACAGAAAGAATAGGTGATATAAGTGTATTTGTTTTTGGAATTTCTATTATTTCATCAAAATCATGATTTAATTCCTGATTAGTAACAATAAAAGTTTTTGCTCCTCTTGTAACTACTTCTTGAATATTACTAATAGATTTTTCTACTAATAATCTATTTGTTAGTATTGAAATTACAGTAATACCATTTTCAATTAAAGCTATTGGGCCGTGTTTTAATTCACCAGAAGGATATGCTTCTGAATGTATATATGAAATTTCTTTAAGTTTTAAAGAACCTTCCATTGCAACAGTATAATCTATACCTCTACCAATAAAAAAGACATCATGTTCTTTATAGATTTTTTGTGCAAAGTTTTTTATTTTATCAGTATTTTTTAATACTTCTTCTAATTGAGATGGAAGAAGTAAAATATCATTTTTTAATTCATTAGCTTTTTCTATATTTATTTCTAATTTTTCAGCAAAATTAATTGCAATGATTGCAAGTAATACTATTTGTGAAGTATAAGCTTTTGTAGAAGCAACTGCAATTTCTGGACCTGCATGAGTATAAATTGTGTGATCTGCTTCACGAGAAATAGAGGCTCCAATAACATTTGATATTGCAATTGTTTTTGCTCCTTTAGATTTAGCAAGTTTTAAAGCAGCAATTGTATCAGCTGTTTCACCAGATTGTGATATAAATAAACATAAGGTTTTTTCATTTATAATTGGATTTCTATATCTAAATTCTGATGCTGCTTCAACTTCAACTGGAATTTCACATAAATTTTCAAAAATTATTTTAGATGCTAATCCAGCATACATAGCTGTACCACAAGCTACTATAAAAATTTTATTAATTGTTTGTAAATATTCTTTTGTTATATCTAAATCTGGAATTGCTGATTTAGAATTTGGAGTTATTCTAGATCCAATTGTTTCTCTAATTGATTTTGGTTGTTCATTAATTTCTTTTAACATAAAATCAGGATAACCATCTTTTTCAGCAGCTCCAGCATTCCATGTAATATTTTTAGTTTCTTTATTTATTTTATTAATATTTTCATCATAGAATTCTATAGAATTTCTAGATATAAAAGCAAATTCATTATCATTTAAAAGATAGAAGTATTTTGTAAAAGATAATATTGCTGGTATATCTGAACTAATATAATTTTCATTATTACCTTTTCCTATAACTAGGGGGCTATCTTTACGGACTACTACCATATTGTCAGGAAAATCTGAACATAATACTTCTATTGCGAAACTTCCTTTTAATATTTTAGTTGTATTTGTAATAGCATCTAACAAACGTTTTTTATCTGTTTCTTTAGAATTTTGATAATAAAAATGTATTAGATTAGGGATAACTTCTGTATCTGTTTCAGATAAAAAATTATATTTGCGATCTTTTAAAAATTCTCTTAAATCTGCATAATTTTCAATAATTCCATTATGAACAACAGAAAATGTATTTGAATTATCCATATGAGGATGTGAATTAATACTAGAAGGCTTACCATGAGTTGCCCATCTAGTATGACCAATTCCAATTGTTCCTACTAAGTCATGAATTCCTTCTGAATTTTCAAGTTCAGAAACACGACCTTTATTTTTTATAGTTTTTATACAATTTTTTTCAATAGTTGAGATTCCAGCTGAATCATAACCTCTATATTCAAGTCTTGAAAGACCATTAATTAATATTGGTTCTGCTTTTTTTTCTCCTATATAACCAACTATTCCACACATAAAAAACCACCTTTCTAAAAACTGAAATTACAAAAATCAGTTTTTTAAATAGGATGTAAGCGATATTACTAATTAAATTTTTGTTATAGCATTACTGTTATTTTTTGATTTAATTTATGGTAGTAATTATACCACTAGAGCATCCGCCGAATTTTCGATAACTCTAGACCTCGTCAACTATGTATTTATAGTTCTGGCGCTAACCTTTGTTTATGTAAAACTCCTTTCTAATTATTTGCTTAACTAAAATTAGAATTACAAAATTTTTCTAATATCCTATTTTATATATAATATGAAAAACATTCTAAAATGTCAAATGAATTTTTTGTGAAATTTTAATATTATTTCTAACTTATATATTATATATAATTTACTTAATTATTATAATTTTTAAATCCTTAAAAAGAAATAGAGGCTTAGCATGTATTAACATGCTAAACCCCAGATTAGATTAAAAGATATGCTATAATTGAGTAACTAGATTTCTTATTAGAACTAGATTTACTTTACATTGAAAAGTGCAATTTCATGTAAGAAATCTACAATTTCTTTGTTTGCATTAGAAAGCAACTCTGCTACATCTGTGGTACTATCACCGCTGCATTTAAGAGAAAAGCTTTGACTTTCTTGATTGCATACATAGTCAAAATTTTTTCTTGAATAAGTAACATTATTGTAATAGTCCACGTATATTTTGTGGTCGCCACAATTAATTGTAGCCGCCTCGAGACCTGTTTTACTTTTATACAGAAGGATTTTAGACACTTCTTTGGTATTATTATAAAGAGAAACATGTAAAGACTCAATATCTGATAGCGAAATATTCAGAATTTCTTGAAACTTATCAATAAGATTTCTATAACTGTACTCTTTGGAACTTATGACTTCTTTGGCTTTTTCCATGAAGTCTAAGAGTTCAAAGGCCTTAGATTCCGCAGAAAAATCTTTTAGAGAACCGTCTATACAAATCCAAGGTTTGTTCTCACCAGCTATTTCAAAACTGCATAAAAAGGCATCCAAATCAGCACTCTTATGAAAGTCCACCTCAAACTTTTTACTTAATAATGTAATCGTCATATATGTTTCTGAAGGTCTGAGTTCTACTTCGATATTCCTTCCGATAATTATTAATTCCTTATCGTCGCTTATGTCAATTGTTACCGGATACTCTGCAGCCTCGAAGAATTTAAGTAAGACGTTTTCTAATCTTGGATCATGTTCTTTCCGAGATATGTAGTCTTCAATATTTTTAATTTGATAGTTCATAACTACTAACCTACCTTTCTCAAATAATCTAAAACTAACTTGGTTTCTATAAAATATAATAACACAATTTACATAATTTGTAAACAGCTAGTAATTTATATTTATGTTTAAGAAACAAATTTAAATTTCATTTCTTATATATAGTTTATTATACTTTTACATTGCAAAAAAAAAGTAGTTATAGTAAAATAAAAAATATATTAATATTTTTAGGAGTATGTATGGATAATTTAAAAGTGATGTATAAGGAAGAAGAATTGCAAGAGAGAATAAAAGAAATTGCTAAAAAAATTGATGAAGATTACAGAGGAAAAGAGATAGTAGTTGTTTCAATTTTAAAAGGTGCTATTTTTTTTACTGTTGATTTAGTAAAAAAGATGGAAACCCCTATAATCTTAGAAACAATGCAAATTTCTAGTTATGAAGGAACAGAAAGTACAGGAAATATAGTTGTAAAAAAGGATTTAGATTATAATATTGAAGGAAAAGATGTACTAATTATTGAAGATATTGTAGATTCTGGACGCACATTAAAGTATTTAAAAGAGTATTTAATTACCAAAAATCCTAATAGTATAAAAATAGCTGTTTTAATGGATAAAAAAGAAAGACGAGTTACTAATGTAGATATAGATTATATATGCTTTGAAATTCCAAATAAATTTGTAGTTGGATATGGATTTGATGTAGATGAAAGAGGAAGGAATATTCCATATGTAGGATATATAGAATAAAAGTTTAAAAGTTGGTGAGTTAAATGTTTGATATTGAAGAGGAATTAAAAAAACTTCCAGAAAAACCTGGTGTATATTTAATGCATGATAAAGAAGATAATATTATATATGTTGGAAAAGCTGTTATTTTAAGAAATAGAGTTAGACAATATTTTAGAAAAAATAATAAAACTCCTAGAATAGAAAAAATGGTTTCATTAATAGATCATTTTGAATATATAGTTGTTGGAAGTGAAGATGAAGCTTTAATTTTAGAATGTAATTTAATAAAAAAATATAGACCAAAGTTTAATGTATTACTTAAAGATGATAAAACATATCCATATATTAAAATAGATCTAAAGTCAGAATATCCAGGTGTTTTTATGACTAGAAGATTACAAAATGATGGGGCAAAATATTTTGGTCCATATGCAAATGTTTCAGCAGCAAAAGAGATGGTAAATTTTATAAAAGAAAAATTTAAAATAAGACAATGTAAAAATTTCAAAAATCAAGATAGAGCTTGTTTAAATTATCATATAAAAAAGTGTTTAGCACCTTGTATGGGATATGTTTCAAAAGAAGAATATAAAAAACAAATTAATCAGATATCTATGCTATTAGATGGAAAAATTGATAGTATTATAAAGTCTTTAGAAAATGAAATGAACTTAATGTCAGAAAAAATGGAATTTGAAAAGGCAGCTGAAATAAGAGATAGAATTTTTGCGATAGAAAGGGTTTCAGAAAAACAAAAAGTATCTAATATTTCAGAAAATAATATTGATGTTATAGGATTATATAAAAATGATGTAACAGTTTGTATAGAATTATTTTTTATTAGAAATAGTAAAATGATTGGTAGAGAACATTATTTTTTTGACGAATTAAAAGATATGAATGACGATGAAATAGTTTCTGGTTTTATAAAACAATATTATATGGATAAAAAAGATTTTCCAAGTAAAATTATGATAAGATATCAACTTGAAGAAAAAGAACTTTTAGAAAAATGGCTTTCTGATAAGGGAAATAGAAAAGTAGAAATTAAAAATCCTCAAAAAGGAGAAAAATTAAGATTTGTTGAAATGGCAGAACTTAATAGTAAAATAACTTTAGAAAACAAAGTAAAAGATAAAACAGAAATTTTAACAGAACTTAGAGATATTTTAGAATTAGATACATTACCTTATAAAATTGAAAGTTTTGATATATCAAATATTGCAGGTACTTTTATTGTTGCAGGTATGTGTGTTGCTCAAAATGGTGTTATAAAAAGAAATTTATCAAGAAGATTTAAGATTAAAACAGTTTATGGGCAAGATGATCCAAGGTGTATGCAAGAAGTTGTAAATAGAAGATTAAAACATTCTATTGAAAATCCAAATGGTGGATTTGGAACTTTGCCAGATTTAATATTAGCAGATGGTGGAATTACTCAAATAAGAGCAATAAAAAATGCTATGAATGAGGTTGGAGTAGAAATTCCTGTTTTTGGAATGGTAAAAGATAATAAACATTCTACAAGAGCTTTGATAAATGAAGACAAAGAAGAGTTTGAAATTTCTCAAAATCTATTTAATTTTATTACTAACCTTCAAGATGAAGTTCATAACACTGCCATTGAATATCATAGAAAAATTCGTGATAAAGAAATGACTAAATCTAAGTTAGATTATATAGAAGGAATTGGTGAGAAGAAAAGAACTGAACTTCTAAAGAAATTTGGTAGTGTAAAAAAAATAAAAGAGGCTACTATTGAAGAAATTTCAAGTGTTAAAGGAATAAATGAAAAACTTGCTGAAAAAATAAAAAGAGAATTAGAAAATTGATAATTTAATTTTATTAAATACAAAATCCCCTAGTTAGTTTGTCCGAAAACAGCCTAACAGGGGATTTTGCTGAGCACTAATTAACTTTCGTGCCCACCATGACATTTTCCGCAGCACCGTCCGCCGTCCTTGCAGCCACCTTTACAGGTACAAGCTGAAATATCAGGGGGAACTGACTTGGGGGCTCCATCATACTTGTGATTATCAGGGATTTTTAAGATAGGGGAATTCGTCTTAGTGTTTTCATTTTTCATGGATAAATCTCCTTTCTATATGTATATGAAAATATCTTTACATTAATATTATAACAAACTTTACATAAAATTGCAATAATATTTCAAAATTAAATTATAGTAATAAAAATAAATTATATGAATATATATTATTATAATGGCTAATATTAGCTAAATTTTATTATACGAAAGAAGGTAATTTTATGAGAAAAGTTTTTTTAGGGATATTAATTACTATTACTACAACTAGTTTTATTATATTAGGATATTTATTATATAGTTTTGTTATGGTTTTAAGTTTAATTTAAAATTTATAATTAAAATAGTATAAAATTACTATGAACTAAATAATAAGAAGGGAAAGATTTTAATATTATAATGTATTCTAACGCCAAAAATAACCACTAGATTTTCTATTTTTCTGATTTTATTGTATAATGAACATTCAATACTTATAGAAAGGAGGTGTGAAAATTGCTACCAGAAGATAAAATTCGGAAAGCATACGAAAGATTCCGAGAATCACTTTTAAGACACAGAAAAACTGTTCCAAAAGATCTTAAAGAAAAGTTGGAGCAGATGATATCTGAGAAAAGTTATGAGTGGTTCAAGTCAGGAATCAAAGATTTTTCCGAAAATGGGCTGGATTCTTATACAAATAAATGCGAGGCTAACAATTATATTGAGCTTTACGCAGGATATCAAGGAAAACTCTCGGAAAAAGAAGATATGGACTATTTATGGGAATTTGCTGAGATGTTTGAGAACTGGCCCATCATAATTACTATCTCTAAATATGAAGATGGAGATAATTAGGAAGTAGTAGTAATCAAGTAACACCTAACCCTGTGCCTAAAGAGGAATAATTTCTTAAGGCACAGGGTTTTTCTATATAATAAAATAGTGATAAGCTTTATTTTTTATTTAAAATATAGTATAATAGATAAGTAATTTTAAATAAGAAAGATTAATATTACATAAAGTAAATATAATATAAATTTAAAGAAAAGGAAAATATAATGGAAATAGCAAGAGAATGGGAAGATTATGAAATTTTAGATATGTCAAATGGAGAAAAACTAGAAAGATGGGGAAAAATTATATTAACAAGACCAGATCCACAAATAATATGGAAAGAAAGAACATATCCACAAGAATGGAATAAATCATATGCAAGATATAGTAGAAGTAATACAGGAGGAGGCGCTTGGCAATATAAAAAGAAAATACCATCAAGTTGGCAAATACATTATAAAAAGTTGACTTTCAATATAAAACCTATGGGATTTAAACATACAGGTCTATTTCCAGAACAAGCAGTTAATTGGGATTGGATGATAAGTAAAATTAAAACTTCACATAAAAAGGAAATAAGTGTTTTGAATTTGTTTGCATATACTAGAGGAGCTACTGTAGCATGTAGTTACGCAGGAGCAAAAGTATGTCATGTAGATAGTTCAAAGGGAATGGTTAGTTGGGCAAAAGAAAATATTGTATCATCAGGGTTAGAGAACAGACCAGTTAGATTTATTATAGATGATGTTACAAAATTTGTTCGGAAGAGAAATAAGAAGAGGAAATAAATATGATGCAATTATAATGGATCCACCATCATATGGTAGAGGAAAAAATGGTGAAGTATGGCAGTTTGAAAATAATATATCAGACTTAGTAGAATTATGTTCACAAGTATTATCTAATGATCCATTATTCTTTTTAATAAACTCATATACAACAGGAATTTCATCAAAAGTGTTAGAAAATATATTATTTATAAAATTAAAAATGAAAAAAGGAAGATTTTCATCAGGAGAAATTGGACTTCCTATGAAAAATTCAAATTTAGTATTACCTTGTGGAATATATGGAAGATGGGAAAAATAAATATTTTAATACTTAAAGTGTGATAACTAAAGTTTAACAATCATAGCAACATTTCCAAAAAGACATGGAGTGAAATATGGATTTAAAAATATTATATGAAGATAATCATATTATTGTAGTAGAAAAGCCTGTAAATATACCTTCTCAAGGAGATAAAACAGGTGATGAAGATATGCTTACAATAATAAAAAAATATATAAAAGAAAAGTATAATAAACCTGGTGATGTTTATTTAGGATTAGTACATAGATTAGATAGACCAACAGGTGGAGTTATGGTATTTGCAAAAACTTCAAAAGCTGCTAGTAGACTTAGCGAGCAGGTTAGAGAAAAAGATGTACATAAAAAATATTTATGCATTGTTGATGGTAAACTTGAAAGATCCAAAGATATTTGGAAAGATTATTTACTAAAAAATGAAAAAAATAATATAAGTAAAGTTGTAAAACCAAATACTAGAAATGCTAAAGAGGCCATTTTAGATTATGAAGTTATAAAATATGATGAACAAATAAATTTATCAGTAGTGAAAGTTAATTTACATACAGGAAGACATCACCAAATTAGAGTTCAATTTGCTTCAAGAGGTCATAGTTTATCTAGTGATCAAAAATATGGTACTAGAGGAAGAGGCAAGGGGCTTGCTCTTTGGGCTTATAGTTTAAGTTTTATACATCCAACTAAAAAAGAAAGAATGGAATTTATTGATTATCCAAAGAAAGTTGGTAGTTGGAAAATTTTAGAAGAATATTTACAAGATTAAAATGCAAAATTATCATATTTTATTTTTTATAGAATACTTTTAAATATAGAAGTAAATATATTTTGGGGAGGTATTTATGAAAGATAGAATTGTTAGACATTTTTTTGTTTTTATGCTATTGGTAGTTTGTATTTTACAATTTTCTTTATATACACAAGCAACAACTTTAAGTAATAAGATGTTAGCTTGGGGATTTAGAAGAGGTCAAAATCATGAGCAAGCTACATTAGATACAGCTAGCGAAAAGGTTATTAGAGATTTTGAAGGAATATCAATGGGAAACAAAAATAGTAATAAAGTTTATTTAACTTTTGATTGTGGTTATGAGGCAGGATATACAGAAGCAATTTTAGATGCTTTAGCTGAAAATGATGTTAAAGCAACTTTTTTTATTACAGCACATTATTTAAATACAGCATCAGATATAGTGAAAAGAATGATAGAAGATGGTCATATTGTTGGAAATCATACAGTTAACCATAAATGTTTACCAAATATAAGTGATGATGAAATTAGAAAAGAAGTTATGGATTTACATAATGCTGTATATGAAAAATTTGGATATGAGATGACTTATTTTAGACCACCAAAAGGAGAATTTAGTGAAAGAGTTATTGATGTAGTAACTAAACTAGGTTATACAACAGTTATGTGGTCTTCTGCTTATGATGATTGGGATGTTGATAAACAAAATAGAGAAGAATATGGAAAAAGTAAAATAATAGAAAATATACATAATGGATGTATTTTATTACTTCATGCGACATCAAAAGATAATAGTATTATTTTAAATGATGTAATTAATGAAATAAAAAATATGGGATATGAGTTTAAAAATGTAAATGAATTTGAAAGATAAATTTTGACACTTTATGTATACTATGATATAATAAAAACAGTCAGGGGAGTTTTTCCCAAAAAAACCATACAAAAAAACATTTTTACGAGAGGAGGAGTAGAGTATGGGAAATATATATTGTAATATAATTGCACAGTTAACTATTTGTGTGATTTGGGTGGTGACTGGAATATTAAATGCACCTAAGAAAGGAAAAGGACGGGTGGTATGGTATACAAGATTTATAATGAATGCATATATACCACTGGTAGTACAGATTTTATGTAGTTCATGGGAACGTATAAGGGTGATAGTAACAATTGGAAGTATTATATATTTTATTGTAAAATCAGCTATAAAAAAATTAGAGTTACTAAATATTATTTTACATAAAATATGTGTAAGCATAATGTACTGGCATACAGGGATGATAGTATATTATGTAGCATATCTCATTGGAAAAGGGTATAAGCTTGCAAGTATTTTTTCAATATTATTATTGGCAGTGTTAAATATTGTGTTTGCCAATGATGTAGTGAAAAAAATAAAAAAGAAAATGTAAAAGCCCCCAACAGAGTTCTTCAAAATTGCTAGGAGAGAGAATTAGTAGTTTCACTTCTAGCAATTTTGATTTTTTTTATGATGTAAAATATTATTCTAAATTTCACATTGAAATAAATCTGAAAAACAAAGTTTTTTCAGATTTGTTCTTTAATAGGAAAGTCCTTTGGACTTCCTATTAAAGAAAGGCTTACGCCAACATTTGCACACAAATTTATTTCATAAATTTGGCGCTTCGAACAATGACGTGGACAATTCAATATAGTTTTGGCTTTTACAGATTATATATTGTCCACTATTGTTCTATATTGAATTTAATAAAATAATATGATAAAATAGCAAAAAGCTTTAATATAGTAATTTATAAGAAAATATTTATAGAAAATGAAAGCTTTTATAGGGAGAAAAATATGAATTTTTTAGATATAGAAATAAATGAAAAATTATTTATAAAAATACTATCTGTAATGATAGTATTAGTAGTTGTATATTTAGCATTTACTATGAGTTCTCTTTTGGTTTTTAAATCTTATACATTAGGAGCGAATACTACTGTAAATGAAGAAGAAAGCATAATAAATACACATATTGATTTGTTAGAACATAATGATAAAAAAATTGAAATATCGGGATGGGCATATAAAGAAGGAGAACCAATTGGAAAAGTTAATTGTAACTATGTACTAAAAAATCGAGAAACAGGAAAAATGTATTTAATGAGAACACAAATGGAAGAAAATATAAATATACAAGAAGATGAGTATAAAATGGCTGGATTACATGCACAATGTCTTCTTTTTGGAATTCCAAAAGGAGTTTATGATATTTATGTTTTATATAAAAACAATTTAGAAGATATACTATCATTTACTTTAATATCAGTAGAATTATAAAAAGGATGGAAAAAATGAAAGAAAAAATAAAGAAAATATTTGAAAACGGAAAAGGAGTATTTATAACTCTATTTATATTAGAATTAGCAGTAACAATGTTTATAACTCCAAATAAGTATGATGACAAAACTTTTTTAGAAAGTGTTACAGGAACAAGTATTATATCTTATATAGGACCAAGATATTTTACTTGGACATCAAGATTTTTTATAGAATATGTGCTTTGTTTAGTATTAAAAATATCTAAATATGCATGGGTATTAATAGAAGCATTAATGGTTACTTTAGTAGGATATTCTATATCAAAAATTTTTATAAAAGAAGATAAAAAACAAAATGAGATTATGTTATTATTTATGATTTTAACTTATCCATTAAATGCTATGAATAGTGCAGGATGGGCAGCAACTACAGTAAATTATATGTGGCCATTAGCAACTTGTTTATTTGCATTAATTCCTATTAGAAAAATTTGGGATGGTGATAAAATAAAGTTTTGGGAATATCCATTATATACGATTTCTTTGATTTTTGCAGGAAATCAAGAGCAAACAAGTAGTATTTTATGTGGCACATATATTTTATTTACAATATTTATGATAATAAAAAATAAAAAAATACATCCATATATGATAATACAATCATTATTTGCAATATCAAGTATAGTATTTATATTGACTTGTCCTGGAAATTATATTAGAAATGAACAAGAAATAGGAGAAATATTTAAAGATTTTGAAATGCTTTCTTTTTTAGATAAATTTTCTTTAGGACTAACTTCTACAATGGGATTTATTATAAAAAAGAGAAATTTAGTATATACAATCTTAAGTTTCTTAATTACAATTTATGTTTTTTCTACATATAAAGAAAAAGTATTTAGAGTAGTAGCAATTATTCCACTACTTTCAGTATGTTTATTAGGAATTACGCCATATATAACAAATACAATATTTCCATATTTTGGTTCATTTAGAGAACTTATAATAGAAGAACAAGTAATGTTAACTTCTGCAAATAGTAATAACTTATTAAATATAGTACCATTAGTATTTGCATTTACAAATTTTATTTGTTTAGGTTTATCAATAATATTAATTTTCAAAAACTTAAAAAATAATATTGCTATTTTAGTATTTTTAGTTGGATTAGCGTCTAAAATAATAATAGGATTTTCACCAACTGTATTTAGTTCAATTGAAAGATCTATGATATTTTTTGAATTTTCAATGATAATAGTTAGCCTTTTAATATGGCAAGAATTAGTTAAAAAAACAGATAAAAATGATAAAAAAATACAAAAAAGAACAGAAGTGTTAATAAAAACTGTAGGAATATTACAATACATAAATGTATTTTTTTGTGTTTTATTAACACAAAAATAATTATACAAAGGAGAATAAAATATGAATGTTTCTAATTTCACAGAAAAATCAAAAGAAATGATAACAATTGCTAGTAATATTACAACAAGTAACAATAACCCAGAAATAACAGAAATTCATTTAATGGCGGCATTTTTAGAAGATAAAGAAAGTATTATAACATTATTATTAAAAAAAATAGATGTTGATGTAGAGTCTTTAAAAACTGTAATAAAAAATGAAATAGATAGAATGCCTAAGGTAAATGGTTCAGTTGCATTAAGATTTTCTAAAGAAGTGGAAAAAGCCTTAGATGAAGCCGAAAAACAAGCAAAATCAATGAAAGATGAATTTATTTCTGTAGAGCATTTAATGCTTGGAATATTTGAAAGTGCTACTGATAATTTAAAAAAAGTGTTAAAAATGTTTAAAGTAGATAGACATAAATTTTTAGTTGCATTAAAAGATATAAGAGGAAATGTATCAGTAAATACTGATACTCCTGAAAATACTTACAATGTTTTAACAAGATTTGGTAAAAATGTAACAGATTTAGCAAAACAAAATAAATTAAATCCAGTTATAGGTAGAGATGATGAAATTAGAAATGTTATAAGAATATTATCACGTAAAACAAAAAATAATCCTGTTTTAATAGGAGAGCCAGGTGTAGGAAAAACAGCTATTGTAGAAGGATTAGCACAAAGAATTGTTAGAGGTGATGTTCCTACAAGTTTAAAAGGAAAAACTATTTTTGAGTTAGATTTAGGTCTATTAATAGCAGGAGCTAAATATAAAGGAGAATTTGAAGAGAGATTAACAAGTGTCTTAAAAGAGATAGATAAAAGTGAAGGAAACATAATTTTATTTATAGATGAAATTCATAATTTGGTAGGAGCAGGTAAGTCTGATGGTGCAATGGATGCAAGCAATCTTTTAAAACCTAGATTAGCAAGAGGAGAATTACATTGCGTAGGTGCTACTACTTTAGATGAATATAGAGAGTATATAGAAAAAGATCCAGCTTTAACAAGACGTTTTCAACAAGTAATGGTTGATGAACCTACTGTTGAAGATGCAATTACAATTTTACGTGGAATTCAAGAAAAATTTGAAATCTTTCATGGAGTAAAAATACAGGATTCAGCACTTATAGCTGCTGCAACACTTTCAAATAGATATATCAGTGATAGATTTCTTCCAGATAAAGCAATAGATTTAATAGATGAAGCTTGTAGTATGATAAGAACAGAAGTAGAATCTATGCCAACAGAACTTGATATTATTTCTAGAAAAATAATGCAATATGAAATTGAGGAAAAGTCTTTAGAGAGAGAAGAGGAAGATAAAAATGCACAAAAACGTTTGCAAACTATAAGAAATGAATTATCTAAATCAAGAGAAAAATTTCAAGATATGAAGCTTAAGTGGGAAGAGGAAAAGAAAAATATTACAAGAATAAAGAAATTAAAAGAAAAGATTGATGAAGTTAATGCTGAGATTGAAAAAGCAGAAAGAAATTATGATTTAAATAAGGCTGCTGAACTTAAGTATTCTACTTTGCCAAATTTAAAAAAAGTTTTAGACCAAGAAGAAAAAGAAGTTGAAAGAATGCAAGGAAAAAATACTTTATTAAGAAATAAAGTTACAGAAGAAGAAATTGCAAAGGTAGTTTCAAAATGGACAGGAATACCAGTTTCAAAACTTGCAGAAGCTGAGAAAGAAAAGTTGCTTCATTTAGAAGAAATACTTCACAAAAGAGTTGTTGGACAAGATGATGCAGTAAAAAAAGTAAGTGAAGCAATATTAAGAGCAAGAGCAGGTATTGCAAATCCAAATAGACCAATAGGTTCATTTTTATTCTTAGGGCCTACTGGTGTAGGAAAAACAGAACTTGGAAAAACTTTAGCAGCTACTCTTTTTGATGATGAAAAAAATATGATAAGAATAGATATGTCTGAATATATGGAGAAATTTAGTGTAACAAGATTAATAGGGGCACCTCCAGGATATATTGGATATGAGGAGGGAGGACAGCTTACTGAAGCTGTAAGAAGAAAGCCATATTCAGTTGTTCTATTTGATGAAGTTGAGAAAGCACATCCTGATGTATTTAATATTTTTTTACAGATATTAGATGATGGAAGAGTTACAGATTCTCAAGGTAGACTTGTTGATTTTAAAAATACAGTAATTATATTAACTTCAAATTTAGGTTCAAATTATATATTAAAAAGTATACAAGAAAATCAACAAATAACAGAACAAGCTAGACTTCAAATAGATAATCTTTTAAAACAACATTTTAGGCCAGAATTTTTAAATAGATTAGACGAAATTATATGTTTTAAAGCTTTAGATAAAGAAGTGGTATATGGAATTGTTGAACTTATTTTGAAAGGTGTTATAGAAAGAATAAAAGAGAAGGGAATAGAACTTTCTTTTACTAAAAATTCTATAAGATGGTTGATTGAAGAAGGTTATGATATGGAATTCGGTGCTAGACCTTTGAAGAGAATTGTTCAGGCTCAAGTTGAAACTTTACTTGCACGAAAAATAATTGCAAATGAAATAATTGAAGGTGATAAAGTAGAGGTTTTTTATGATAAAAATATTCATGGATTGAATTTAAGAGAAAAAGTAATTAGAGAATAAAATAAAAAAATACCCAATTGTGAAATGTTATCAATTGGGTATTTTTTATTATATTATTTACTTAAATAATTTTGGTATTAATGTACTGTCAAAATTTTTGTTAGACTCATTTAGTATAGAAAGTTCTATTTTATTATCTTTGCTTGAAATCTTAAAAGCTTTTCTTATATTAATTTCTAATTTATCATCTTGTTTACTATAATTAAATTCATTATTATTAGTAAGATTACTAATTTGATTTTCTTCATAATTAGTATAAACTACAAAATTATCATTAATATTATGTATTTCTATATAGTAATTTTCTAGTAATTTTACATAAAAATTGCTTTTTGAAGTTGATATATTAGTGTTTTCAGAATTAACAGATATATCATTAAATTTTGCAATTATTTCATAAGTTTCATTTAAAATTGATATCGAGAAAATATCATCTTTGTTTTTTATAATATCTATATTTTTTTCATTTTCTGAAGAAGTTTCTATTTCTGATATTGTTTGCGATAGGGAATCTATTATATTAAGAAAATCAGAGATTGGTTCACTATTATCAAGTTCTCCATTACTATTTTCAACTACTGTATTT
This sequence comes from uncultured Clostridium sp., assembly GCA_948436975.1. Taxonomy (GTDB): domain Bacteria; phylum Bacillota; class Clostridia; order TANB77; family CAG-508; genus Scatovivens. The sequence goes on from CAOJJB010000027.1 coordinate 16,803, forward strand.
ATATCATCAACTACTGCATTTATATCTTCGATAATAGTATCAATATCTTCAACATTGTTATTATTACTAATTATTGTACCTGAATTATCAGAAGTTTCTGAGTTAATACTATTTTGAAGTTTAATAGCTTCTAAATTAGCAATTCTTTCTGAAAGATTATTGATTGTGTCATTGAAGTTTTGTAATATTTGTGAAAGATCAGATACTTCTAAAGATTTTTCATTTTGATTATGTATGATTTCAGTATTATCATTAATATTTTCATTATCAAGTATGTTATCTGCTTCTTGAATTTCATCAATAGTGTCAATGATATCTTCAAGTTCAGTAAGTACATCTTGATTTTCTTGAACTTCATCATTATTGTTAATATCTTCACTATCAACTATGTTATCTAATTCTTGGATCTCATCAATAGTGTCAATAATATTTTCAAGTTCAGTAAGTACATCTTGATTTTCTTGAACTTCATCATTATTGTTAATATCTTCACTATCAACTATGTTATCTAATTCTTGGATCTCATCAATAGTGTCAATAATATTTTCAAGTTCAGTAAGTACATCTTGATTTTCTTGAACTTCATCATTATTGTTAATATCTTCATTATCAACTATGTTATCTGTTTCTTGGATTTCATCAATAGTGTCAATAATATCTTCAAGTTCAGTAAGTACATCTTGATCTTCTTGAACTTCATCATTATTGATAATATCTTCATTATCAAGTATGTTATCTACTTCTTGAATTTCATCAATAGTATCAATAATATCTTCATCTTCACTAGAATTTTTTTCTAATCCAAAATAAGCTTCAATAGAGAATGAATCATCATTATATTCTTCTGTATCAAGGTTATTTAAGTCATAGCTATCAATAGAATTTATATTTTTTTTGTTATTAAGTGCAGCTTCATATTTCTCTAATTCGGCTTCTCCAAAATTTTTTAAGTCTTCAAATTCGTCTGTTTCAATGTTGTAATTTGTATTTTCTTCTTTTATTTCTTCATATTCATCATCTAATTCATATTCACCAAATTTATCTCCAAAACTTTCATAAAGAGAAGATGTGTCTTCAGTTTGATCAATAAAATCAGTGTTGTTTATTAATTCATTAAGTAATTCATCAATAACTTCGTTGTCATTTGATGTATTTTCTGAATAATTATTTTCAGTAGTAATTATATTAGAATAATCAATATCATCATAATTTGTTTCTTCACAATCTTCTGCTAATGAGGTATTAGTTTTTAATTCTGGAATTTCTATTGTTAAAGGCTCAGCTGAAATTTCAATTTTGTTTTCATTAGAATTATTAATAATATTATTTTCTAAATTATTTATAATATCTATTGGCTCAATACTTGAAATAGATGTTTTTAATTCAGTATTAATATTATTAATTATATTAGCTTCTTCAAAAGTAAAGTTTTTGAAAATAGATGATGTACTAGAAGGTTTTTTTAATGTTCTAATATTTAATGAAGGAGTAGAGATGCTAGAATTATCAAAAAGTTTTTGTATAGTAGTATTTTCAAAAGAAATTGAATCATTTGAAAGATTAATTATGCTATCTGCTACTTCTTTTTCAAGAGTTTCATCTGTTTCAATATTAAAATTTTCTATATGTAATAAATCTGTAGTATTATCAGAAATATTTTCGTTAATAAAATCAGTAGTATCATCAATTTCTACAAAATCTTCAATAATTTCATCTACAACGTCATCAGAGATATCAGAAATCTCATCAATTTCATCTATAACATCATCAGAGATATCAGAAATCTCATCAATTTCATCTATAACATCACCAGAGATATCAGAAACCTCATCAATTTCATCTATAACGTCATCAGAGATATCAGAAACTTCATCAATTTCATCTATAACATCATCAGAGATATCAGAAACCTCATCAATTTCATCTATAACATCACCAGAGATATCAGAAACCTCATCAATTTCATCTATAACGTCATCAGAGATATCAGAAACTTCATCAATTTCATCTATAACATCATCAGAGATATCAGAAACCTCATCAATTTCATCTATAACATCGTCAGAGATATCAGAAACTTCATCAATTTCATCTATAACATCATCAGAGATATCAG
>CAOJJB010000028.1 GCA_948436975.1 uncultured Clostridium sp.
TGGAACAAATGTATATATAATATTAGATGATTATTTAGAAAATAGACTATTACCAGCAGAAACAGGTTTACAAACTAGTGGAACATATAGTGTGTATTCAAGTATAGATCGAAATACATTATTAACAGCATTTACAAAGGAAAGTAATTGGAGCGAATTTGCAAATGGAATAGCAGGAGCAACAGCTACAGGAGGAGCCACAAATGAAATGTTTGTAAATAGTTGGAATGAAAATCCATTAGTAAATTCAAGAAAATTAGAAAAAGAAACAGCATATACAATTTATGATGAACAACAATTAAGTGATCCAACAGGATTATATATACCACATACACAAGTATTAGATAATTGTTATGGATATTGGTTAAATTCACCTTGCTTAGAAAGTGATGAAGTTATATGGCGTCAACATTATTCTGGTGGCATGAACTATGATAATTTTAATGATGAACGTCATAGTGTGCGTCCTGTAGTAAAATTGCCAACAATATTAATAGGAATAATAGGAGATACAATAGAAATATAATTATATGTAATAATAAAATATTTTAAAGTAAAATAAAAAGGTGAAAGTACATTTTGTAGATATATTTTTATCTTTTTATTTTTTACATCAAAAACCAAAGCTTTTTCTTGATAATAAATATAAAATAATATATAATAAAATAGAATGAAATTATATAAATAAAGGAGAAAATTTATATGTTAAATTCAGAACAATTAGAAAATTTAAAAGAAAAATCAAGAAAAATAAGAAAGAACATTATAGAAATGATTTATTCAGCATCATCAGGACATCCGGGAGGTTCGTTATCAGTAACAGATATTTTAACAACACTATATTTTAAAGAAATGAATGTAGATATAAATAACCCTAAAAATGAAAATAGAGATAGATTAGTATTATCAAAAGGACATTGTACACCAGCTTTATATTCAACTTTAGCGGAAAAAGGATTTTTTTCAGAAAATGACTTAAAAACATTTAGAAAAATAAATAGTTATCTTCAAGGACATCCAGATATGAATAAAATACCAGGAGTAGACATGTCATCAGGATCATTAGGACAGGGATTATCTGTTGCTAATGGTATGGCAATAGCAGGAAAGTTAGATAAAAAAGATTATAGAGTATATTGTATAATGGGTGATGGAGAAATAGAAGAAGGACAAATATGGGAAGCTGCAATGACTTCTAGTCATTACAAATTAGATAATTTATGTGCAATAATAGATAATAATAATTTACAAATAGATGGTAAAGTAGATGAAGTAATGAGTCCATATCCAATAGATAAGAAATTTGAGAGTTTTGGATTTAATACTTTAGTTATAGATGGACATAACTTTGAAGAAATAATAAATGCTTTTGAAAAAGCAAAACAAACAAAAGGAAAACCAACAGCAATAATTGCAAAAACAATAAAAGGAAAAGGAATATCTTATATGGAAAATAAAGCTAGTTGGCATGGTAAAGCTCCTAGTGAAGAAGAATATAAAACAGCAATTGAAGAAATAGCTAAAATTTAAATTTAGGAGGAGATAATTATGATTAGTGATAATAAAAAAGCAACACGTCAAAGTTATGGAGAAGCACTATTAGAACTTGGAAAAGTAAATAAAAATGTAATAGTATTAGATGCAGATGTATCAGGAGCTACAAAAACAAATCTATTTGCAAAAGAATTTTCAGAAAGATTTTTTGACATGGGAATAGCAGAACAAGATATGATTGCAACAGCAGCTGGATTATCGACTTGTAATAAAATACCTTTTGCAAGTACATTTGCAGTATTTGCAACAGGAAGAGTATATGATCAAATTAGAAATAGTGTATGTTATCCAAATTTAAATGTAAAGATTTGTGCAACACATTGTGGAATAACAGTTGGAGAAGATGGAGCAACACATCAAATGTTAGAAGATATAAATTTAATGAGAGGACTTCCAAATATGACTGTAATTTCTCCAGCAGATGATCAAGAAGCAAAGTGGGCAGTTAATAAAGCGGCAGAAATCAATGGACCAGTATATATAAGATTTGGAAGATCAGCCACTCCAATAATATATGATGAAAATACTAACTTTGAATTAGGAAAAGGAATTCAATTTGGAAATGGAAAGTTTGCAACAGTATTTGCAACAGGGATAATGTTAGCAGAAGCATTAAAAGCAAAAGAAGAACTAGAAAAAGAAGGAATAGATATAAGAGTTATAGATATTCATACTATAAAACCAATTGATGAAGAAATTATTGTAAAAAGTGCTATGGAAACAGAAAAATTAGTATCAATAGAAGAACATAGCATAATTGGAGGATTAGGAACAGCTATATCAGAAGTATTAACAGATAAATATCCAGCAAAATTAACAAGAATAGGAATAAAAGATTGTTTTGGAAAATCAGGAAATGCAATAGAATTACTAAAATATTTTGGACTTACAAGTGATGAAATAATAAAAGCTGTAAAAGAATAGTAAAAGAATAGGAGAAAATGAAATGAACGATGATGAAATGGATCCAGAATTAGATGATAACAATAGTGAGTCTTTAACACAAGAACAATCATCCTCAAGAAGTAGTAGAAGTAGTTCATTAAAGAATAATATACAAAAAAGGTTATCAAAAGCTTCAGCCAAGAATGCTGCAAAGCAGTCTTTGGTAAAAGCCTTGACGCCTGTTTTAACATATGTACTTGTATTTATAATAATATTAATAATTATTATAGGAATAGCAATGTTTCTTATAACAATGCCAGGAATGGTAATGGATCAAATTAAAACATTTGCACGAGATGTTGGAAATGCAGTAGCAAGTTGGTTTGGAGCAGATACAACAAAACAAGTAGCTGATGTAGATATATATGAAACATTAGATTACTTAGAACAAATGGGGTATGACTTAAAAGGAGATGGTTTTTTAACAGATTATGTAGGAGATTATAATGATGGAGTTGAAAGAGATGAAAATGATAAAATAATTAATGCAAAAAGTGATTTTATATCAAATTATTTAGTATCTGATAATTATGTATATACAATTAAAAACTTTAATATGGATAATGCTAATTGGTTTACTGGAATGCTTTCACATTTAGCATCATTATTTACACTTGGAAGTGCAAACCAATATTGGTCTAGAGGAATGATAGATATAAGACATGATAGTGGAGTAATAGGTCATATGGGTAAATATTATAGTGTATATGAAGCAGGAAGTATAAAAATTGATACTGAAGCAAAAACACTAGATATAAAAAGAGGATGGTTTAATAATACCATGTCATATAATTTAGATGGTTGGACAGGTAGATATGGTATGCCAATAGATTTCTTATTATCAGTACATTTAGCAACAATGATGCCAGATTTAGCATATGATATGGCAACTGGTTTTGATACAAAAATAGATTTATTATTACATGCAGTAGGTGGAGGAGAAGAAGAAGAAAATACAGCAGTAGGATATTATAAATTACCAGATGGTAGTTATAAATCATATGGTGATTTTGCAGATACTGCTACATCGGGATTTACAGGTGCTTTAAATACATGGAGAGTTAGTAAAAAAGAAGCAATGACAATAATGAAAGAATTTGGAATAAAAAGTCCAAATAATTGTACAGGTGCAGAAGCAGTTGGAGTAGATCCAATAGTACCAGCTTCAGAGGATCAAGTTGAAAGTAAGCAAATAAGTCTTGAAGGATCTAATGCTAGTGATGATATAAAAAGTACATATAATAATATGATAAATACTTTAAAAGAATATGGTTTTACTGAGCAAGATGCTACTAATGCAGGAATACCAATGCAAATATCGAATTTAGCGAAATTTAAAGATATGTTAGAAGAAGTACCAAATCAAAATTCAGATGAAACTTGGACATATGAATATGAGGATACAAGTGGAACTTTATCAAAAGTTATAAGTTGGACATCAAATAATTCTGATTATTCAACATACATAGCAGAAATAGATTTAAACTATGATAATTATACGAAATATCAAACTAATAATCCAGGAGAACGTGTAACAGTTAATGCTGCTGTAATAAATTATAAAATAACAGGAGAATGGTCAGAAGAAAGAGAAGAAGCTTGGTTAGAAGAAAATCAAGTAGAAACAACAGAAGATGCAAAATGTTCTCAACAGCCAGATAAAGATAAATGCTGTGGAGCATGTCGAAAATATATCCAAAAAATATATGATTATATAAAAAAAGCAGATGTATCAGATTTAGATATATATCAACCATATATATCTAAAGTAACAAATCATTGGTATAGAGATGTATATTTTGTAGCAGATACTTTAGATCAACAATTTGTGGATTATGATTATGATTATGAATCTATAATGAAAGAAAGATGGACTTTATATGAAACATATGGAGATGAAAATCCTGAAAAAGAAGGTGAATATAAATTATATGAAATAGATGCTGATGGTGAATATAAAGATCTATATGATGGAACAGCTGAGGAAGCCTCTAAAAATGGAGTTAAAGTTGCAAAAAAAGCAATTACTCAGAGTATAGCTGATATGGCGGATGATTTAAATTGGAACAATGTTAATGGAGTATTAGCAGCATATTCATTAGATCAAAATTCACAAACAGAATTTCAACCAGTATATCCAAATATTACAGAAAAAGACAAAGATTATGATATAAAGAAAGATGTGTATGTTAATATTATTACAACTGGAAACATAACTCAAACAGGTGAAGGACAAAGAACAGAAACAAATCCTAAAATAAAGAAAATGTTTTTACAAAATAGATATTTAAGATATGATGGTTCATCTAAAACAGCTGAAATAATAACAACATTAAGAAAAAGTATATCAAGTGAAGGATATTTAGGTCCAGTAAAAAGTGAAGATGTTGATTATACTGATGTAACAGCAGAAGTTGATGGAGAAACATATAAAGTAGAGGACTATTCAGGTGAAGTATCGTTAAATCAAGATTCATTAAATGCATTTAGTATGTTAGAAAATGAACATACATTAGATGCAGATTACATATATAGAGATTTTAAAGAATTAATTGTTGAATTAGGTTATTTCAAAAAGGAAGAATTAACAGATGAAACTCCAAGATTATTACAATTTTTAGTACCAGAAATAGGTTCATATGGATATCCGAATAGAGCAATAGATAAGAATGAGCATGAATATGGAACAATGATACATTCAAAAGGAGATATAGATGCAAATCAAAGAGCTACATTAACAAATATAATAGCACAAGTAATTGCTAGTACCACTGATGAAGAGGAAAAAGGAATAGATGAGAATATACCAGAAAACACTACAAATCCAGAACAAAATGATGTAGATACACCAAATCAAGATTCAAATACTGACGGAGTTACAGTGGTACAAGGAATGAATGAGCATAATAGTTCATCATCAGATTTATTGTCTTTAGAAGATTGGTGGAAAGAATTGGATTTAATGATGGAAGAATTTAAAGTTAACAGGTGGACATATGCTCAATCACATTCAGCAGGAAGTTTTGAACAGGCTAAAGAATCAGGACCTCATACAGTAGATTGCTCATTATTTGCATCATGGGCATTACAAAAGCTAGGTGTTTTACAAGAAGGACAGGTATTTAGTTCTGGTTTAGCAACAGAAAATGGTATAGATGGAGAAAATGCTGATATATCTCAAGCTATAATGAATTCAGCCTCAGAAATAATTATGGTAAATGGACCAATTAATAGTGAAGATAAATTACAACCAGGTGATGTAATATTCTATACAGGACATGTAAGTATTTATTATGGTGAAGGAAAATGTTATGATGCAGGAGCTGAATATTGGAATCAAGGAAAAGAAGAACCAGTTACATATAATAGTCTTTTAACAAGACATTGTAAATTAATACTTAGATTTCCATTTGGAAGTGGTAGTTCATCTAGTTCAGGAGGAAAATCATATCAAGGATATGAAGGAAATGAAGCTGTAGTATCACCAGTAACAGGAATTTTATTAGAGTATGGTACTTATGATGATGAGATAGATTCTGTAACAGGAGAAGAATATAGAGTAAATGTAGATTTAAAATATGGAACTGGTTTATTACAAAATGTAGAACAAAATACTACAGATGATAAAGCAAGTGAAAATAATAACGGAAATGATAGCCAAAGTAATTTAGAAAATACTAATGATGAAAATGATAATGATAATAAAAATAATGACTCAACAAGACTTCAAGGAGAAACACAAATAGATAAAGTTGGGTATGCAAAAATACTAGTATTAGATAAAGAAAATTATCAAAAATTAGAAAAAGCAATGATAGGCTCAACAAGATGGTCTTCATCAGATAGTTTTTTAAGTGATAGTGGAAGTTATAAGTCAAGAGATTTAAAAAATTTAAGTGAAGAAGAAATAAATAGTGAAGATAATCCATGGAGTGATGTAGATAGAACTTTATATGGATATAAAGAATTTGCAGAAATGTATGAGGAATATGGTATAGCAGGACACGTAATTTATATAGATGGATTTAAATGTGAATTACCAGCTGAACAAACTCAAAGTACAGAAGGACAAGAAAATGAACCAAATGATGATGAGCCAAATACACTAACTGGAGAAGAAATAAAATCACAATATTTTGAAAAGGTAACTTTAAGCAATTTTGATGCACAAGGAAACATAATAGATGAAGAACAATTATTAGATAGTCTATATGAAAAAGATGAAGAATTTAAAATGGCAAGTAAAAGAGCAACAGCAAAATTAAATGCTGAAAATTTAGTAAAAGATGAAGCTGTTTCATCATTATATATAGATGGACTAAAAATTATAAAAGAAGGAACTGTAATAGGAAGAACAATAACAGATGAGGAATTAATAGTAGATTATAGAGGAAAGAATTATGAAGATTATAGAACTGGTGGAAATAGTTCTTCAAATAATAATAATGAAAATGATGATGTGCAAAATCCAACAGATTTAAATCAACCTGAAACACCTAATGAAGAAAATTCAAAACCTAATGAAAATAATGATAAAGTAATAGGAAATTATATTAGAATTATAATGAGAGATCTTGATAAAACAGTTGTTGAAAATGTTGAAGATTATATGAAATTGGACGAAGATGGTAGTGGAAATCAAGTTCAAGCAGATCATTTTTCAGTAGTATGGACAGTATTAAGTGAAGATGAATGGGTACAAAAAGCTTTAGCATATACAGCTAATCATGGAGATGATACATTTAAAAGTGAAGCGAATTTAAGAGAGTTATATAATATTTGTAAAGATAAACAAGTTAATCCTGAATTTATATTTGTAAGAGGAATACAAGAAAGTAGTTTAAATCCATCAAATCACAATAATTATTGGGGATATAATACACCAAATGGTAAAGCTCTTTGGGATGGAGGAACTTGGCAAAATGTTTTAGATAAATATTGTGATAGTATTTTAGATTACCAAAAGCCATCTTCATCTCATTATGAAGCTATTATGGCAAGATATGAAGAAAGAAAAGCATGCACAGAAAATGGAGGGATAGATCCATTGGGATATGGACTTCCAAGTTCCGTATCTGGGTTACAATCAAGATATTCATGGATAGGGGATGATCATTCAGCAAATAGCGCAGGAGGCGGAGGAATGTATTATTTATATCCATGGGGATGGTGTGGACCTAATGAATATACAGGAGAGAATAAAATAATATTTGAAAACCAAGCTGAATTTGAACAATTATGTGGTAGTAGACATGGTACTTCAGGAGGAAAAACAAGTAATACACCAACAACAATTTGGGAACAAGGAATGTATACAGCATATCAAGCTAAGAAAATAATTAATCCTGCAAAAGAAATATTTGGAGAATTAGCAGGAACACATGATCCTTAAAATATACTTTAAAAGGAGTAAATGTTATGAATAAAAAAATAATATTTGTAACTATGTTAATATTACTAATAATACTTGCAGTTTTATTAATTGTACTTAAAAATAATATAAGAACACCAAAGGAAAATCTATCATATATAAATTCAGATGAAATGGAAGAAGGGACTTTTTCACCAGATAAAATTCATGTTATAATTGCTGCATATGTATATGAAGGAGAATTAAATCCAAAAGCAATCTCAAAATCAACATATTATTTTATTAATAGTATAATTCCAGAATTTTTAAAACAATGTACAGATGATGAGAAAACAGATAAATATTTTGAGAAAAATTCTGAAAATATAAAAATAAATACAGGAATTACTGAAAAAGAAGAGTTTGAGGCTTTAATTAATGAAATAAGAAAATTATCAGGAAAACTTGAATATGAAAACTCATGGTTTGATCCAGATAGTATAAATAGAACAAGACATAACTTAGAAACAATATTACATATAAAATATAAAGATAATCCAGAAATAACAGTAAAATTAACCATATCTAATAAACAATATAGAAATAAAACATCAATTAAATATGCAAAATAATAAAGTGTAATTATCTATTAATCTTCTAAAACCCATAAATTAATATTGATTTTTTTAAACTTTATTGGTATTATATATTAGTAAAAAAAGTATTTGGGGAAAATGCAAAGAAAGGATGCAATAGAGCCAATGATAGAATTTAAAAATGTAACTAAATTATATGATACAGGAACAGAAGCAGTACATAATGCGACATTTAGCATAGATAAAGGTGAATTTGCCTTTTTAGTAGGAACATCAGGATCTGGAAAATCAACATTAATAAAATTAATATTAAAAGAAGAAGAAGCAACAAAAGGAAATATAATTATTAATGGCAAAGATATAACTTTTCTAAAAGCAAAAAGAGTTCCTTTTTTACGTAGAAGTATGGGAGTAGTATTTCAAGATTTCAGACTTCTACCAGACAAAACAGTTTATGAAAATGTAGCATTTGCAATGTACATTGTAAAAGCTACACCAAAACATATAAGAAGACAAGTCCCTATGGTATTATCATTAGTGGGACTAAGTAATAAAGCAAGATGTTATCCAAATGAATTATCAGGAGGAGAACAACAAAGAGTGGCATTAGCAAGAGCATTAGTAAACAATCCATCAATGATTATAGCAGATGAGCCTACTGGAAACTTAGATCCAGAAACAGCATGGGATATAATGAATTTATTAAATGATATAAATGCTAGAGGAACAACAGTAGTTATGGCAACACATGCAAAAGATATAGTAAATAAAATGAAAAAAAGGGTTATACAAATAGACAGAGGTGTAATCATAAGAGATGATAAAAAAGGTGGGTATAATAGTGAGGTATAATGGATTATCCTATTCAATAGGAGAAGGATTTAAAAATATTTTTAAAAACACAAAATCAACAGTTATATCAATCATAACAATGATTTGTACAATGTTTCTATTTGGAATATTTTTTGCAATAGGAGTAAACATAAACTCAGTATTAGAACAAGTTCAAATGAAACAAGGTATGGAAGTTTTTATATGGGATACTACAACAGATGAACAAAAACAAGTATTTGAAAATGAAATAAAAAAATTAGAAGGTGTAAATACTGTTGTTTTTAAGAATAAACAACAAGCACTAGATTCTTTTAAAGAGCAAATGAAAGACAATCAAGAATTTTTAGAAGGATATGAAGGAGAAAATAACATTTTTCCAGCATCATTTGTTGTTACATTAACAAATTTAGAGAAATCTAAAGATATAGAAAATGAAATACAAAGAATAGGTGCTAAAATAGCAACAGAAGGAAGAAGTGAAGAAATAGACTTAGAAATAAAAGAAACAACAGAACATGATTCAATAGTAAAAAATATAACAAGTAGTGATAGTACAATAACAACATTAATAACAATTGTAAAAGGGGTTAGAATAACAATAGGAATAATATTTGTAGTATTGTTAGTTATATCTATAACAATTATTTCAAATACAATAAGACTTACAGTACATGCGAGAAGAAAAGAAATATCTATAATGAAATATGTAGGAGCAACAAATGGATTTATAAGATGGCCATTTGTAGTAGAAGGAATAATAATAGGAATAATAGCAGCAGTTATTACATTATTATTAGTTGGACTATTATATGATGTTGTTATACAACAAATAGAGTCATCAAAAGTATTACAAAAAATGGGAGTAACTTTACTTCAATTTATAGAAATAGCAAAACCAATAACAATTGTATATGCTGTTTTAGGAATAGGAATAGGAATAATAGGAAGTTCTGTATCAATGAAAAAATACTTGGAGGTATAATAAAACAAATGAAAAAATTTATTAAAATTAACTTAATAATTTTAGTAACATTTTGTTTTTTATTTAATTTCATGTATATTGAGATTAATGCTACAACTAATGAAAATATAGAACAAAATCAGGAAGAAAATCAAGAGGAAAACCAAGAAGAAAAAGACTTAGATACTTTACAATTGGAAAAATCTGAATTAGAAAATGAACTAGAAAACTCAAATAATCAAATTCAATTTATAGAAAGTGAATTATCAGCAACAGTAGCAGAGATTTCAGAAATAAACCAAAAAATATATGATAAACAATTAGAAATAGATACACTAGAAGCACAAGAAACAGACTTATTAGCATATATTGAAAAAGCAGAAAAAGAATTAGAAAAATCCAATAAAAGATATGACAATCAAAAAGAATTATTAGAAAAAAGATTAGTAGCAATGTATGAAATAGGACAAACCTCATATTTAGATTTATTATTAAGTTCTAAAGGAATAATGGAATTTGTATCTAATTATTTTCTAATAGAAGAAATATCAGCAGCAGATGCAGAGTTATTAGAAACTGTTAATAATGAAAAAAAATATAATAAAAAACTAAAAGAGGCATTAGAAACAAAGAAATTAGTATTAGAAGCATCTAGAGAAACTAGAGAAAAGAATAATATATCACTTGCCAATATGGCAATTATAAAAAATAGCAGACTACAGCAATTATCAGAAGATGAACTACAATTACAAAGGCAAATAGAAGAATATCAAAAAGAAATAACAGAAATAGAAACAGAAATTAGATTATTAGCATTAGCAAATGTAAGTGTTCAATATGTAGGTGGCACAATGGCTTGGCCAGTTCCAGGATACACAAGAATAACTTCACAATTTGGAATGAGAACACATCCAATAACAGGAGTGTATAAACTTCATACAGGAGTTGATATAGGAGCTCCTATGGGAGCAACATTCATATCAGCAAATGATGGACTAGTAACATATGCAGGAATGAATAGAGCATATGGAAATATGGTTATAATTGATCATGGAGGAGGAATAACTACTTTATATGCACATGGTTCAGAAATATTAGTACAAGCAGGAGATACAGTATTTCAAGGAACTCCAGTATTAAAAGTAGGTTCAACAGGATATTCAACAGGACCACATGCACATTTTGAAGTTAGAATAAACGGTGAATATGTACAACCATTAGATTATATAACCTCTTATTCAAATAATAATCAGATAACAGAAAAAGAAAATATAAATTCAAGTATTCAGACTAGTGCAGATACAACAATAGAAATAGATAGAAAAGAAGAAACACAAGACAAAGAATAAAATATAAAAGGAGAAAATTAATCGTAAAATGAATAATCAAAGTATTAAAAGAATAGTATTAATTATCGGTTTAATTTTAATTATTTTATTAAATAGTATGGGAATGGTGTATGCAGTATCATCAAGGGATTTGAGAAGACAACAATCTTCTATAGATGATCAAATCAAAGCTAAAAATTCAGAATTAGCTGGAGTAAAAAGTCAAAAGTCATCAACATTAACACAAATAAGTAAATTAACAACTGAAATATCTAATTATCAAGATGAAATAAACACATTACAAGGTCAAATAAATACTTTACAATCTGAAATAACAGAAAAAACATCAAATATACAAGAACAACAAGAAAAATATGATGCACAAAATGAATTATTAGAAAAAAGATTAGTAGCATTATATGAATCTGGTACAGTAAGCTATTTAGATATGTTATTATCATCAGATGGATTAGCAGATTTTATATCTAAATATTATTTAATAGAACAATTAGCAGAAGCAGATAAAGAGTTATTACAAAAAATAGATAATACAAAAAAACAAATAGAAAATGAGAAAGCATCATTAGAAGCAACAAAAACAGAAATAGAAAATTCAAAATCTACTGTTAATAATAAAAAAAATTCTTTACAATCTTCTGTAAATCAAAAAAATTCTTTAGTATCTAATTTATCAGAAGAAGAGAAAAAGATACAAGAAGAATTAGAAGAATTTGAAAAAGATAAAGCAGAAATACAAAAACAACTTGCAGCATTAGCAGCAAAAAGTTCGGGAAAAGCAGTAGCACCGAGCGCAGCTGGATACATATCACCATTATCAGGGAAAACAAAATCAAATATAACAACAGGATATTATGGATATTCTGGTCATACAGGTGTTGATTTTGCATGTGGAGCAGGAACACCAGTAAGAGCAGTAAAATCTGGAAAAGTTATAACATCAACAGCGCTAAGAAGACCTAATGGAAGCTATAAGAGTTATGGAGAATATGTAGTAATAGATCATAATGATGGGACTATGACTCTATATGCACATATGCTATCAGGATCAAGAACAGTATCACCAGGACAAAAAGTTTCTCAAGGTCAAACAATAGGTAAAGTAGGAAGTACAGGAAACTCAACAGGAAATCACTTACATTTTGAGGTACGTGTTGGAGGCAGACCTAGAAATCCTACACCATATTTACCATAAAAGTCTAAATAATAAAACAATTAAAAAATATAAGGAGACTTAAAATAATTTATAAATGGAAGATTTTGAAAAAGATAGTCAAATAGAATATAACAGAGAAAAAAAAGCTTTGATTACTAAATTTGTAGTATCAACAATTATAATTTCTATAATAGTAGCAGTAATATCATCAGAATTTACTTTATACTATTATTATAAAACTAATAATATAGAAAAATCAAAAGCATCTGAAAATTCAGAAAAAAATATAGATGCAATAGGAGAAACTTTAAAAAGCTTCAGAGATGCAATAGATGAGTATTATATAGGTGAAATAGATGAGCAGAAAATGCTTGATGAAACTATAAAAGGTTATATAAATGGATTAGATGACGAATATTCTGAATATATGACAAAGGAAGAATGGGCAGAATTTCAAGCAGATGCATTAGGAAATTATGTAGGAATTGGAATTTACATGAGTGTTGATGAAAATAATAATGTAGTAGTAGTTTCGCCAATAAAAGAAACACCAGCTGAAATAGCAGGATTAGAATCAGGAGATATTATTGTTAATGTAAATGACGAGAGTGTATTAGGAGTTTCATCAGATATAGTTTCATCTAAAATAAAAGGTGAAGAAGGAACAAAAGTAAAAATAACAGTTTTAAGAGATTCTGAATATTTAGATTTTGAAATAGAAAGAAAAGCAATAAAAGTATATCATGTAGAAACTAAGATGCTAGAAAATAACATAGGTTATTTATCATTACTTACATTTGATGAAGGATGTGCAGAAGAAGTAAGAAAAGGATATGAAAAACTAAAATCTGAAGGTGCGGAAAAAATTATATTAGACTTAAGAAATAATACAGGAGGTCTTGTGGATGAAGCTTTATCAATAGCAGATATGATTCTTCCAAAAGATAATAAAATTTTAATAACACTAGATTCAGATGGAAATGAAGAAATAAGTATATCAGAAAAAGATCCTATTATAGAAAAAGAACTTGTAGTTTTAGTAAATGAATATTCAGCAAGTGCATCAGAAATATTAGTAGGAGCTTTGAAAGATAATCAAAAAGCAAAAGTTGTTGGAAAAAATACTTATGGAAAAGGAGTAATTCAAAGTGTATTTATGCTAACAGATGGAAGTGCATTAAAACTTACTATAAACGAATATTTTACTCCTAATAAAACAAAAATAAACAAAGTAGGTATAAAACCAGATTATGAAGTAGAATTAAATACTGAAACAGAAGAAGATGAACAATTAAACAAAGCAATAGAATTATTAAGATAAAATTATATTTTTTAATATGAGGTGATACAAATGATAGATTTAAATATTACTAATGAAGAATTAGATGCACTAAAAGTATATATGAATAATAATTATGAAGCTATTAATCAAATATTAGTTAGTAACACAGAAACAGATATAGCTTTATTAAGTGAAGATATTGGAAAAAAGGCTATAGAAATATCATACTCAAGAAATTCTGTTATAGAATGTTTAAAAAATATAAAATTAATATATAAATTAATGCTAAAACAATATTATAAACAAAGTAAAATAAGAATAAAAACTTTATATAGAGGAACAAATTTACTAGAAATAGAAAGATTAAAAAATGAATTATTTGTTGATAGATTTTTAATAGTTACTGAAAATCAAGCAGATGCAGAAAGTAAATATTCATTAAATTGGAATAGGCCCACTTGTATGAATATTGCATTAGATGAGAAAGTTCCATTTATTCATTTAAAAGATATATTAGAGAATTGTAATGATGAAATATTAATTTCACCTTTTACAAAAATAAGAAGTATTTCAGAAGGTGATGAGAAAAAAGTAGGTAAAAATGCAAAAACAGTAAAAAATTATAATGTAGAATTAGAAAAACAAAATTTAGATGAACTAACAGATAGAGAAAGAAATTGCTTATATGATTATATATTAGAAAATACATATTCAATAAATAAAAAAATAGAGGAATGTATAGAACTTGAAAAAGAAAATACAGTTAATTTTGAAAACATACGTAAACTTGAACAATTACTTAACAAATATGAAAATAATGAAGATGTAGAAGAAGATTTTGAAAATATAAATTCAAAAGAAGACGATATTTTAAGAGTAACAAAAGAATTAGAAGAATTAAAAGAAAAAACTAATCAAATTTTTGAAAAGAGAAAACAAAATATAGAATATGTTAATATTTGGAAAAGAAATATAGCAGTTTACATGATGGCAGAATGTAAAGAAATAGAAAAAAGATTTGAAGGAATGGAAGTTCCAAAATGTGAAATAATAAAAAATGAAATAGTAGAAAAAGATAAAAAAAATGAAGAAACAGAACCAAACAAAGAAAATAAAAATGAAGTTATAGAAGTTGATAAAAAACAAGAAGAAATAGAAATAAAAGAAGATGAAGAAAAAATCTCGGAAAAAGAAGAAATAGAAAAAATACTAACAACTATTGCAGAAGATGTAGAAAAGGAAATTGCTGAAAAAGAAGGAAAAATAGAAGTAGAAGAAGATCTAGAAGAAGATATGCCAGAAGATAAAGAATCTATTGAATATATAACTAGAAGTGGTTGTATAGAAAATATAAAAAGTGTAAAAAAACTTTTAAATGATATTAGTACTTTGATTACAAAACAACAAAATCATGCTAAAATAGCAGGTAATATGGAGGCTTCTTATAGTGCATTAAATAATGCTTTTGAAATGAGAAAATCATCAGAAAAATTATTAGAATTACTAGAAAATATTAATTTAGAAGTAAAAGGGCTTGTAGAAAAAAAGAAAACAGTAATAATTGAGGAGAAATTAAATAGAATTTCTAAAAATAACTTAGAAATAAGCACTTTAATAAATTATTTAAATAATCCTAAAATTGCAACAAGAAATAGTAAAATAACTAGATTTGAAGAAATGGAAATTATAGAAGAAAATGAATTAAAAAAAGGAATTGCAGAGAAAATTAGATTTATAAGAGGAGAAGCAGAATTAAAAAAATTAAAAGATGATTTAGAAATCATAAGAGATAAAGGTACCCTTTCAAGATTATTTGGATTTTTTACAGGTCAAAATAAATTAGATAGCTTTATGATTGAACAAATAGAAATAAGGCAAAGTGCAATTAGAAAAACTTTATCAAAGAAATTAAGTTTAGCACACAATTATAGTATTCATGAATTAATGGCAGAAATAAAAATGTTTGTTGAAGAAAATACAGATGATGAACTAGTAGAAAATGATGTAAAAATTTTAAAAGAACTAGCACAAGAATTGAAAAGAAATTATGTAATTTTAGATAGTAAAGTTGCTAGTATAGTTCAAGAAAAAGAAGCTAAAAGTTTACCAATAAGAAATAAGAAAATAACTAAAAAAGAAATTATAGAATTAGAAACTTATAGATTTTTAAAGAAATATGGATATGATAATAACTCTTCTGAAAATGAAGAAGAACCTAAATATCAAGATACTATGACAAGTGAAATTAATAGAATTATAGAATATGTCAATAGTAGTTTAAACTGAAATTAATAAATATAATATATTATAAAATTCTAAAGATAAATACAAAAAAGGAGATATATAAACGAAATGAGTAATCTAGAGGAAGAACCAAATTCTCATGAAAAAATTGAAAACAATAAAATAAAAATAGGTACTTTAGGAAATTTTGTATTAGCAGCATTTGTAATTTTAATAATTGGAACAGGTGCATTAACATATTATTTAATACATACAGAAAAAGAAAATTATGAAAAACAATATAGTGATATAATTACTAATTTACCCGAAAATGAAATAGATACTGAAAATAAAGTAGAATCAATTGCTAATATTATAGATTCAGCAATAACAGAAGTAACAAATCAAACGTCAAATACAACAACAGATGGAACTGACAAAAAATTAATGAATGAATCATTAGTAGTTTTATATAATGGATTAATATTAGATACAAGTAAGATGGATGAAGTAACACTGCAATATGTAGATACTACTTCTGAACAAAGTGATAAATATATTATAACATATTATAGTTATGAAAATTATAGAAAAAAAGAATCGAGTTTAGGAATACTATCATCACAAGTTTATGATGGATTAGCAAAAATAGAAGATGTTGGAAAAATAGCAATATCAGAAGACTATGAAGCAATACCAAGGAGTATAAAAGTAGTAAACACAGTACCAACAATAGTTTCAGATAATAATCCTAAAATATCAGATTATGACACAGTAAAAACTCTAATTACAGATTTAGATGGTAATGGTACAGAAGAATATATATTAGTATTAGCAAACAAAACTACAGGATTTTCTAAAATAACAGCAATAGATTCTAAAGGGAGTAAAATAGCTGATCTTGCATCAATAGAAAAAAGTAAATGGAAAAAAGACACAAACACAGAATATTACTTAAGTATAAATAATATAGAAATAATAGATGTAGATAATGATGGTATAATGGAAATATTAATAGAAATACCACATGCAACAGGAAATTCAACAATAAGTCTATTAAAGTACAATAATGGAAAATTGCAAGGAAAAACAGATATAGAATGTTCATTATTAAATGAATAATGTATTTAGATAATATAAATAATTGAAATTTAATATACATGTTGAATCTGTATTTGGAAAATAAAATGGAAGATATTGTAAGAGAACAAATAATTAAATTATTAGAATACTTGTATATGAATAAAAAAATAGAAAAATCAGATGGAATTTTAGGATTAGGAAGTATAGATATAAAAGTTGCAAAAAAATGTGCAGAACTATATAGAAATGGTTATGGAAAATATATTATTTTTACTGGAAATTGTGGAAAAGGAACTAGAGGAATAATAACTAAAACTGAAGCGGAAATCTTTAGAGATATTGCTGTATCTGAAGGAGTTCCAAAAGAGAAAGTATATTTAGAGAAAAAGGCAACAGATACATATGGAAATTATTTATATTCAAATTTAATTATAAAAGAAAATAATTTAAAAGCTAATTCATTAATAGTTGTACAAAAACCTTATGCAGAAAGAAGAAGTTTTGCTATTTCTCAAAAATTTTATAAAAATAGAAAAGTATATATTACTTCTCCTAATTTTAATATACAAGAATGGGAAGAATATTATTTTGATAATAAGAATACTAATTTGATAGAAATAGCAAATGAAATTGTTGCAGAAATATGTGTTAATAAAAAGATGCCAAAATACAATTTACAAATAGAACAGGAAATTCCACAAGACATAATTAGTACATATAATAATTTAGTTGATAGTGGTTTTAATAAATACTTAATTACAGATGAAATAATAAAAAATAAACTTAAAGAATTAGAACATATGATATAAATCTATAAATTTAATATGTAACAAAAATGTATTCGAAAAGAAACAAAAAATGAATTGAAAAAAGGTAAAGAATAAGTTAAAATAAGTCAATATAAAATCTAAAAAATAAAAAGGAAAAACAAATAATGCAAACGATTGTGGCTGTAGAGAGAGAGAGAGAGAGAGAGAGAGAG
>CAOJJB010000029.1 GCA_948436975.1 uncultured Clostridium sp.
GCCTTTTAGGCGTTATGAGTAAAAAGCCCCCAGCTAAGCTGGGGGATAATTACTTTATACGAAATTATCTTTCAATGTCTTCATTATTTTTTTGTGGTAACTTACTTAACATTCTTTCAATATGATTTATTTCACTTTTTAAATTTATTCTATAACTTTTATCGTAAACATTCTTGCGTTTCATCTTTATCTTCTTTTAATTGGGTTCTTAATATCCTTTCCATAACCATAGAAGGTGCTTTATCATTCGTATTAGGATTTATAAAATTTGTCTTTTGATATCCTCTACTAATATAAAAATTTATTGCTTTAACATTCTGTATTTTTACCCATATACTAGATTTTTTATAATTTAATTCTTTTAGTCTATTTTCTGCAAAAGAAATAGCTTGACTTCCTATTCCATATCCTTGATATTCGCTTTTTATATGTAATGATTTAATTTCGCTTATTCCTTCAATATCATCTCTATAATAATTATTTCCGTCTGTATAGTATTTAATTGGTTGCCCAATTTTTAATACCTACTGGAATATCATTAACTATTAACATATAAAGTTCTGAATTACCATTACTTTGATTTATTTCTTGCAAAAAGTTTTCTCTTAGTTGTTCTATATTATAATTATTATCCATATAGTCTCGTGAAACATATTGTGAATATATAAGCTCAGAAGATTGGTGTAATATTTCAGCCCAATCATTTTTATCAATCAACAAAAAAGATTTTTACCAAAATACTTGAAAATTATAAACTTTATGTTAAAGTTAAGACAATAAATTAATTGATATTTGTATCAATCATTAAGAGAAAAGTTATAGATAACTACGACGTTCGCTCCATAAAATTATGTTTTATTAATTTTTATAAAATATTATTATTTTTTAAAAAGGCTTGATATCAAGCTTTTTATTTATTTACTATTTTATTAAATCTTATAATTTTTTATTATTTTATTAAAAAATTACATTAAAATTGCATTAAAAAGGAAAAAAATAATTACATTAAAATTTTTTAATGTAATTATTGGATGTAGTTATTGATATAACTTAATTTGTTAGATTATCAGTTTCGCTTTTTTTATAGTAATCTCTTGAATTTTTTAATTGATTATTCCTGTATTTTGTAAGAATGTGCCCATATGTTTCTTTTATTTGTCTATCGTCAGAATGACCAAGAATATCAGCAATAACCAAAGTCCATACAAGCTTCAATCATTATAGTAGTTGCAGTATGTCTACACATATGTATATGACATCCTTTCTAGTATAAAATTAAAAAGATTAATAATTTATTATAATATGTACTGAACCGAAAATATTCAGACACTGTATTGATATAATTAATTTCTTTTGATATAATTTTCAATATAAATTAAATATAATTGGAGAAACTATAATGAAAAATATAATGTTAATTCATGGATTTAATGGAATTCCTAAAATTTTTATATATTTTAAAAAACAATTAGAAGAAAAAGGATATAATGTAATAATTCCAAAATTTCCAACAAGAACTGATATAACAATAGACAGTTTTTTTGAAATATTTGATAAATATAAAAATTACTTTAATAATGAATTAATAGTAATTGCACATTCAATTGGAAATGCAATGTTTATAAAGTATATCAGTAAAAATAATTTTAATGTAAATTTATATATAAGTTTAGCCGGATTTGCAAAAAGTTTTGTTACTGAAGGAAGAGAAGACTTAAATAAAGTAATAAAACAAATAACAATTAGCATAGAAGAAAAAGAAAAATTTATTAATTTAGTCAAAAATAGGTATTCAATTTATAGTAATAATGATCATATTGTTCCATTTGAAACTCTAAAGGAATTTAGTAAATTTATAAATTCAAAAGATATATTAATAGAGGGAATTGGTCATATGGGAAAGAAAAGTGGTTTAGAAGAATTGCCACAAGCAATAAAAATAATTAATGACATGATAGTATAAGAGTAGAGTTAATAAATTGGTATTATACTATTAATACTAAGTTGTAAGTTTGAAAGGAAATAGAGTTATGGCAAGAATATTAAAAAATAAAGAATTAGTAAATACAAGATTAGCAACCAATTATGGTGGGTGGATGTATTGTGATAAATGTAATGAAAATATAGGATATTTATGTTATTCAACATATGATAATTTAGAATTAAAATATAAATGTAATTGTGGAAGTGAAGGCAGTGCATTATTAAATTTTGAAGATAGTAAAATAGGCAAAAACTGTGATGAGGAATTAGTTATTATAAAAAATAGATTTTGTTGTTCAAAAGATAACGAACCTTTAATTACAATATTAGATAAAAAGTTAACAAATTATGAAATGAAAATTACTTGTAAATCTTGTGAAAATATTTATAAAAAGGTTAAATAATAAGTTTTAAGTTATTATAAATTCAAGTATGTTAACTTGTTTATCTTAATATTTTATAGTATAATTATTTCTATAAATTGAAAGGAAATAATATATGTATTATCCAAAACAAATACCATACTTGTTAAATAAAGAATTTAAAGAAAATATAGAGTATGAGGAATATAATATAAAAGAACTTGAAAAATACTGCATGTGTATTTGGACAATGCAATCCAAGAAGATATTAGATAAAAAAATAACAAATAGCATTTTGCCAGATGCTTGTATTGATATTGTAATAGATTTTTCTAATAAGGAAATTTGTTTTGCAGGATTTAGTAAAGAAACAGTGGAATTTGAATTAAATAAAAATATAGACTATGTTGGAGTTCGATTAAAACCAAGCATAGTTTATTTACTTTTTAATATAGAAGCATATAAAGTAATGGATAAACAAGTACCTTTTAGTGATATAGAAAAGGAAATTAATTTAAATAAAATATTAGACTTAAAAGATACAAATAAAAGAATAGAATATTTGAAAAATTACTTATTACAAAAAACAAAAGATAAAAATGAAATTTTACTTATAGAACTATTAGAAGAGTTATATAAAAATCCCAAAGAACAAAATGTAACAGATATTGCAAAAAAACTAGGATATAATGAAAGGCACTTATATAGACTATTTAAGATTAATTATGGGGTATCGCCAAAAGTATTATTGAACATCCTTAGACTACATTTATGTTTAACTTTGATATTAGAAAAGAATATGGATTTAATAGATATTGCTAATTTATGTGGTTTTTATGATCAATCTCATTTTATAAAAGAAATAAAGAAATATACAGGAATTTCACCAGTAAAGATAATAGAAACTTATAATTAAAATGTCTGTTTTTTACAATACAACTTTAAATTTAACATTTATAATTATATTGGAGGTGTTAAATTTATGTATGAAACAATAACAACCAATATTATGGTTAAAAATGTAAAAGAAACAATAAAGTTTTATGAAGATAAGTTGGGATTTCAAAAGATATTAAGTGTTCCAGAAGAAGGAGATATTTTGAATTTTGCTATTTTAAATAAAGATAAAATTTCTATAATGCTACAAGAACAAAAAAATTTAATTGAAGAATATTCAACCTTAAAAAAAGATGAAATAATACCAACATTTACTTTATTTATAACTGTTGATGATGTTTTAACAATATATAATGAATTAAAAGATAAAGTAAAAATTGCAAAAGAACTTCATAAAACTTTTTATGGAAAAGATGAATTTGCTATTTTTGATAACAATGGAAATGTATTGACAATATCTTGTTAAAAATTAAAAGTGTATAATTAAACATATAAAAACTACCTAAAGGTAGTTTTTTATATTAGTAATATATGAATTAAATGTATTTTTTAAAAAGTTGTAAAATAAGTGATATTATGATAAAATATTAAAAATTGAAATTAGAAAATACAAAAGAATAGTGTTTTAAAAGATATTGATAAAAAATATAGAAATAAAAATGAATAATTTAGTGGAGAATACGAATAATGCAAGAAACCTTTACTAATTTAAAAAAAGTGTATAAATTTGGAAGAAAATATAGAAAAAATTTAATAATGCTATTTTGTTCAACAATAAGTGGTACTATAATTGGAATTATAATACCATTGTTGGTAGCACAACAAATAGTATGTTTAACATCAAATATATGGGAACAAGCAATAGGTGTTAGTTTAATTATTTTTATAATACAAGCCTATAAAGCTTTTGCCAAAATGTTTTTTCATAGGAGAAATTCACAATACTTTGTAAAGAACACAACAAAAGATATCCAAATAGTATTAGGAAAAGAAATTCTAAAAATAAATCAACATGATATGGATCATAATTCATCAGGAATGTTTATACATAGAATGACAAATGATACTGAGAAAATGTCTAGTTTTTTCTTAGATGCTTTAAGCAATTTAAGAAATTTTTTGTCAAATATAGGAGCATTATTTGCTACTCTTATTATAAATAGACAAGTATTTGTATACTATTTATTTGTATCAATTATTTTAACAATATTACATATAATTAAAACAAAAAAATTTGGAGAAAAAGATATAGAATATAGAGATAAAACAGAAAATGTTTCAAGTTTAATAAGCGAATTAGTTAGAGGTATAAGAGATATAAAGATGCTAAATGCACAAAGCAGTTTTTTTACAACATTAGAAGAAAATATAGAAATTCAAAATAAAAAAAGATTTGAAATGTCAAATATCAATACTAAATATGAATATATTATTGATACACTGAGAGCATTATTCGAATTAGGACTAATTTTATTATTAATTTTATTAATAAATAATAAAAGTCTATCAGTAGCAATGGCTCTTGCTTTATTTAACTATCGAACAGGAATTATGACAACAATTATAGAAAAAGTATCAGTATTATTAGAACTTACTAAAAATTTTAATATATCTTGTGATAGAGTATTTAGTATATTAGAGAATAAAACTTTTACTAAAGAAAGTTTTGGGAAAAAACACTTAGAAAAAGTAGAAGGAAATTTTGAATTCAAAAATGTTACATTTGGATATGATGAAGATAGAAAAGTTTTAGATGACTTAAGTTTCAAAATTAATGCAGGTGAAATGATTGGATTTGTAGGAAAAAGTGGTGCAGGAAAGACAACAATTTTTAATTTAATATGTAAAATGTATTCTACAAAAAGTGGTGAAATTTTAATAGAAAATGAGAAAATAGATGAATTAGATGAAGATTCTATTAGAGGAAATATAACAATTATTAGTCAAAATCCATATATTTTTAATTTAAGTATTAAAGATAATTTAAAATTAGTAAAAGAGAATTTAACTGGAGCTGAAATGATAGAAGCCTGTAAAATGGCTTGTTTAGATGAGTTTGTTGAGAAACTACCAAATAAATATGATACAATATTAGGTGAAGGTGGAGTAATTTTATCGGGTGGACAAAAACAAAGATTGGCTATTGCAAGAGCTTTTGTACAAAAAACAAAAATTATCTTATTTGATGAAGCAACAAGCAGTTTAGATAATGAAACACAAGAAGAAATAAAAAAAGCTATTAGTAATTTGAAAGATGAATATACTATTTTGATAATTGCTCATAGATTGTCAACAATAGTTAATTGTGATAAGATTATGATACTTGAAGAAGGAAAAATTAATGATCAAGGTACACATGAAGAATTGTTAATTAGAAATCATATATATCAAAACTTATATAAAACAGAGATATTAAATCAATAAGAAGAAAAATAATATTTACTAAGGAGTAAAATATGGATAATAAAAATTACAATAATTATAATGAAATTTATGAAATATCCAAAAAATTTATAGAAGAATGTTAATTGTAATAAGAAAGAAATTAATAAAAATAGGAGTAAAAAGTGAAAATTTTATTTGTTAGACATGGAAAAACAGAGTGGAATAATCAGAAAAAGATGCAAGGTGGGGTAGATATTCCACTTAGTGAAGATGGAATTGATCATGCTAAAAAAATGGCAGAAAAATTAGCAAAAATAAATATAGATATTGCTTTTTGCTCACCACTAACAAGAGCAAAACAAACAATAGAAATAATTAATAATTATAGAGAAAACAAAATGCCAATCATATATAAAGAAGCTTTACAAGAAAGAGATTATGGATTATATGAGGGAAGAAACAAAAAATATTTAAATTATGATTTAATATGGGATTATAGTAACCCATTAAACATAGAAAACTTTTTTGATTTTGCATGGCCAATTATACAATTTATTTTTGGAACTTTATTAAGAGCATATAAAGATAAAACTGTTTTAATAGTTTCACATGGTGGAGTTTCAAAAATATTCGAAATGCTTTTGAGCAAAAATTCGTTATATCCAGAAGAAGTATCAGCCTATTTACCAAATAATAGTGAAATTATTACATATACAAATTTAGAAGGAACAGACTTTATTTTTAATAATATAGAAAATACAAATGTAAAAAATATAGAAGAAGATAAACTTTTTGAAATAATAACTCCAAATATGATATCTTTATATTTTAAAGATTTAAAAATTAATGAATTGATAGATCTTAATAATATATCAAAAATACCAAAAATAAGGTATAGAGCATCTATAATATTTGAAAAAGAAGATGGAAAAATTGCTATTGAAAGATATTCAAATACAAAAGAATTTAAAATCCCAGCAAGAACAATTGATCCGAAAAGAAAAATATTACATCAAGTAAGAGAAATTTTATTACAAATGACAGGATACTTAGGAGATATATGCGATTTTAATAATATTGGAGAAACTATTGAAATTAGACCAAGTGATCCAGTTGCAGAAATTGTTTGTACACAAGTATATTGCATTTCAAAAGCCGATTTAGTAGCAGAGCCATTACCAGATAGTAAAGATGAAATGGAAGGTTTTGAATTAGATTTTTATTCATTAGATGAAATTGAAAAATTAATGACTAAAGGATTATCACAAGCTAGAGGTTTGGAAGGAGAATTTTATAGACCTCTTATTAGTAAAAAATCAATAGCATTAAGAGATAAACTAATTTTAGATTATTATTGTTCATTAAGAAAAAGAAAAGCAACTTAAATATTATTTAAGTTGCTTTAATATTATAGAAGTTTTATTCTACTAAAAGAGTGTTAAATAGGATTAACTTCAAAAATGATAGAAAAATGTGGGAAAGAATCTAATGTATTATTCTCTAAACATTTTATATAGTCTTCTAATTGATTTTCAGATTTTACAGCAGCTATAATTGTAGGATTTATTTCACTTTTAAACATTATATTTTTAGCGAATATAAATGAATCAACAATAGATTTCATTTCTTTTGTCCTACTTAAATAGTAAGCTTCTCTAAAACGAGCTAATACAGGATGTTTATTATACATAGAATAAGAACTAGTAAATTCTTTAAATATTACATCTTGGGGAGTTTTATAGTCATTTGGATATGTAATAAGAAATTTTTCTACTTCACTTTTTGTATAAGGTAATTTAACTACTTGATCTTTTTCAGATACTATTAAAACTAAATTATCTTGTAAATTTTCTATTGATATATTAGTATCCATATTATTTTTGATAGTATTTGTAGTTCTATCTAGGTTTGTTAAAAAATTATCAATTAATAATGTATATTTTTGATTATCAACTTCAATAGATTTTTCATAAGATATTACAGAAGTTATTTTTTCTATTAAAGAATTAGTACATATTTTTAATGTGTTTTCATCTGGATTTAAATTATGTATTTTAAAAATTATAACCATATCTTTTTTTATGTTATTATATTGGAATTGTAAATGAGATAAGTTCTGTAATAATTTTTCTATACTTTCAAATGAAAATTCTGATGTATTAATATATTCACGTAATTCTTTAGGTTTATCAGAAGGTATTTTTATATTGTTTTCTGTAAGTTTTTCTATAATTTGTTCTTTTTTCAAATTTGCTGTTTCAATATCTTTTTCAACTTTTTCTTGTTTATCTAATAAATCTTTTAGAAAAAGAATTTGTTCTTTTCCTAATACATCATTAAAAAAATCATAATCATAGGTTATCATTTGTTTTTCTCCTTGCAAAATACTTAATATTAGTATAGCATATAAAAATAAAAAATGATATAACAATTAGATGACGTTTTTAGTATAAATTGTTACAAAAAAGTATTATAAAAATAATATAAAAATAATTGTATTTTGTCGAATATTGACTTAAAATAAAAAAGAGTAAACTTGTAATCAAGATTTGATTACTATACTAAAGAGAAAAGGAAAAATATATGCGAGATAAAACAACAACAATTTTTATATTAATAATTTTATTGATTTATTTTTTACTTTCTCAATTTTATTTAAACTCATTTGGGAATATATATACTTATGTAATAAATCCATTATTCTATATAATAATGGCTATAATATTAAAATTTGTAGTATTATCGCCATATAAAACAAATAAATTTAAAAATGATATTATTAAGTATATACTTATTACAATACTATTATATTCTTTTTTATATTTATTATCAGGAATATTAACAGGTTATGGAGTAAATCCATACTCAACATCAATTAGCGGAATAATATTTAATTTATATTCTACAGGTTTAATAATTTTTTTAAGAGAATATATTAGATATAAATTAGTAAACAATGTTTTTAAAAAAGATAGGAATGTAATTTGTTTTTTTATAGTAATAATATTTACTTTACAAAATATAGATATTGCAACAATTTTAAGTAATGCAAACTCTTATTATTTATTTAAGGCGATATCTCATGATGTAATACCAAATTTAATTAAAAATATTTTGTTTACATATCTTCAAATATATACAGATTTTATTCCAGCAGTAATATATGAAATATCATTATGCTTTTTATTATGGCTACCACCAATATTACCAAAATCACCATGGGTATTAGAAGCTATAACAGATATAGTATTTCCATTAATATTATTATTTTATTGCAGATATTATATATATTCAAGAGATAGATTTCATTTAAGTAAAGTATCAAATCCAATAGAACCATCTGGAACTATACCATTAGTTATAGCTATTGTATTAGTAATATGGTTTGCATTAGGAATTTTCCCAATAAGACCTGTTGGAATAGCAACAAGAAGTATGAAACCAGAATTAGGTGTTGGAGATATGGTACTAATAAAAAAATGTACACCAAATGATGTGGAAGAAGGAGAGATAATCCAATATAAAAGAGAAGGGTATACAGTTATACATAGAGTAGTAAAAAAATATCAAAAGTCAGGAGAATTTTTCTTTATTACAAAAGGTGATGATAATTCTTCAGAAGATATGGAACCTGTACCAGAAGACAGATTAATAGGAAAAGTGATATTTAAAGTAAAATATATAGCCTTTCCAACAATATGGATTAATAAATTAAGTAGACAAGTCCAAGTAGATGTAGAGACTGGGTCATAGGAGTGTTGTATGAACAGAAGAAAAAAAGCAAGTAATAGAATAAAATTAAATAATAAAACTAGAATAGCATTATTAGTAATTGGTATTATAATGCTGGCAGTAGGAACAGCAGAATTATATAAATCTTTTTCAACAGAAATAATAATAGAAGAAAAAGAAATATATAAATACACTAATAAATTTACATCTAATTATTCTATGAATATAAAAAGTAATCCATATATACCAGAACAAAAAATGTCAGCAGGACAAACATATATATCTGATTTAGTTTCAACAATAGATATGAATTTGAATTATTCTTATACAGATTCAGTAGAAGAAGGAGTACCTGTAAAATATAAATATTCAATAGATGTAATTATAAAAGCTTTATATGAATCAGATGATAAAGAATATGAAGTTTTAAATAAAAAAGAAAATATTAAAAAAGTAGATACAATAGATGCTACATCAAATAAACTAGTAATAAATGAAAATATAAATGTAAATTATGCAAAATATCATGAATTATTAAAAGATTTTAAACAAACTCTAGGAATGAATGTAGATGCATATTTATATATTGTTTTAACTGTAGACACAACAGCAGATGTAAATTCAGAAAAAATAAAAAACCAATATAAGTCAGAATATAATATAAACTTAGGAAGTAAAATAGCAGTAGCTACAAATAAGGGAAATGATACAAACACGAATTCAGTTAAAAGTAAATTAGAAGAAAAATCTAGAATTGGTTATGATATAGTTAGAATAATTGGAAGTACAGTATCAATTTTAATAGGAATATATATAATATATGCTATACTATATAGAACTAAAAAACTAAATGTAATAGGAAATAAATTTAAAGAAGAATTTAATAGAATTTTCAAATCTTGTCAAGATAGAGTAGTAATAGTAGAAAATCAAGTAGATACAGATATAGAAAATACGATATTAGTATCAGAATTTGAAGAACTAATAAAACTTTCAGAAGAATTATATAAGCCAATATTATGTTGGATGAAAAATGATGAAGAAGCACAATTCTCAGTAATTAGTAATCATGTAAGATATGTATATATATTAAAATAATTGAATTCATTAACAATAGTAAATCATGGGGAGTCCCATGATTTACTATAAAATAAAATTTTAAATAAAAATACTTGTAATTTAAATAAAAGTATAGTAAAATTCTATAGGGATAAAAATGAAGTATTTTGTAGAAAAAATGAAAAATAACAAAATAACAAGAAGAAAAAGCAAATTAGATTTGCTTATTTTATGTTTTTTCTTAAATAGTTTATTATATTTATTCAATTATTAAATCACTAAATTAATTTAGTGATATTTTTTTGTAAAAAATGGAGGAAGAAGAATTTATGGAAAAAAGTAAAATGATTTTAGACGTAAATGAAAAACCACCAATTGCTAAATGGATTATTCTAGCAATTCAACATGTATTTGCAATGTTTGGAGCAACAATATTAGTTCCAATTTTAGTTAATGCTCGGAGCAGGAGAAACAGTAATAACAATACCAGTTGCATTAGTAACATCAGGTATAGGAACACTAATTTATATTTTATGTACAAAAGGGAAATCGCCAGTATACTTAGGAAGTTCATTTGCTTTTATTGCACCATTAGTAGCAGCATATTTAAAAGGTGGAATATCAGGGGCTATGACAGGAGTAATGGTAGTAGGATTAATTTACATATTATTTTCAATAGTTATTAGATTTGTTGGAAAATCATGGATAGACAAATTATTACCACCAATAGTTATTGGACCTATGATAATGATAATAGGATTAGGACTTGCACCAAATGCTATTTCTCAAATAGGAATTTCAACAGGCCAAGATTTAGAGTGGAAAGCAATTTTTGTTGCACTTGTTTCATTTTTAGTAACAGCAATTGTAGCTGTAAGAGGAAAAGGATTTTTAAAAATAATTCCATTTTTAGTAGGAATTGTAACAGGATACATTTCAGCAGTATGTGTTGGATTAGTAGATTTTAAACCAATAATAGAAGCTAGCTTTTTTAGTGTACCACAATTTATATTTCCATTTATAAGTTATGTACCGAATTTTGGCGCAATACTTACTATTGCACCAATAACATTAGTAACAATGGCTGAACATATAGGAGATCATACATCTCTTAGTTCTATTATAGGAAAAGATTTGTTAAAAGAACCAGGATTAGAAAAAACACTATTAGGAGATGGTATTGCAACATTTGTTGCAGGTATATTTGGAGGTCCAGCTAATACAACTTATGGTGAAAATACATCTGTTGTAGGAATGACTAAAATTGCATCAGTATGGGTAATTGGTTTAGCAGCAATTTTTGCAATTTGCTTAGGATTTTTAGGAAAATTTACTGCTTTAGTTTCAACAATTCCAAATCCAGTTCTAGGAGGAGTATCTTTACTTCTTTATGGTTTTATAGCTGTTAATGGACTAAAAGTATTAATTAAAAATCAAGTAGATTTTGAAAAAACTAAAAATGTTATTGTAGCATCAGCTATGCTAGTTCTTGGACTTGGAGGAGCAGTAATTTCATTTGTAAGTGGAGATATTTCAGTTACAATATCAGGTATGAGTTTATCAGCTATTGTTGGAATTTTAATTAATATATTTTTACCAGAAGAAAAAGAAGATAATCAAATTCAAAATATAAAATATGAAAAAAAAGAAGATAAAGTAGAAGAAAAAGTATAAGATAGTAATTAATTAATTTCAGAATATTGCATTTAAAACAAAAATGGTATATATTGTATACAAATTATAAATAGCAAATTATGGAGGAAAAGTGAATATTATATCAAATTCTGAACAAGAAACAATTGAATTAGGAAAAAAAATAGCATCAAACTTAAAAAAAGGAGATATAATTGTTTTATCTGGAGAGTTAGGATCAGGAAAAACTAAATTTACAGAAGGAGTATTAACTTATTTCGGATTACAAGAAGAAATATCAAGCCCAACATTTACTATAGTAAATGAGTATAATACACAAAAATTAAATATATACCATTTTGATGTGTATAGACTGAATGATATAGATGAGTTTGAAGCAATTGGTGGAGAAGAATATTTTGAAAAAGGAGCTTGTATAATTGAATGGGGAGAAATGATTGAAGAAATACTTCCAAAAAATTATATAAAAATTAATTTTTCAAGAAATTTAGATTATGAAAATAAAAGGGATATAAGTATTGAATGTATAGGCAATAGTAGTGTGTATATATAGTAAGTAAAATCAGCATGTAGTTTTTAGACTACATTGCTGATTTTTTTCATAGATAATTGTAAACATAAGCAAATATTATAAAATATAAATAAATTAGAACATTATTAAATACTGTAAAAGGTTTACAAATTAATTTAATTATAATAAAATAATGTAAATTAAGAATTAATATAGGAGATTAATTATGAAAATATTAGCAATAGATACATCAAGTACAGTATGTTCAGTAGCAATACTAGAAAATGATAAATTAATAGATAAAAATGAATTAAATGATGGAAAAACACATTCTGAAAATTTAATGCCATTACTAGATGAATTACTAAAGAGAAATTCTTTAAACATAAAAAATATTGAAATGTTAGCATGTTGTGTTGGACCAGGATCTTTTACAGGAATAAGAATAGGAGTATCAACTATAAAACCAATTGCAGAAATATTAGATATTAAAATAGCATCAGTAACATCATTAGAAACATTAGCAAGAAATATAGAAAATGAAGAAACAATAGTATCTATAATAGATAGTAGAAATAATCAAGTATATTGCGGAATTTTTGACAAAAATTATAATAAAAAAGAAGATTATTTAGCAGAAGATATAAGTATAGTAATAGACAAATTAAAAAAATACAATAATATAGTTTGTATTGGAAATGGAGCAATATTACATAAGGAATTATTAGAAAAAGAAATTAAAAATTGTAAATTTGTAGAAAATAATAATCAATCAGCAGAAAATGTAGGAAAAATAGGATATAAAAAATATTTAGAAAATAATTTAGAAACAGCAGATACAATAATACCAATATATTTAAGAAAATCTCAAGCAGAAAGATTAAAAAATAATAATAGTAATAATTGTGAAAATAAATAGAGGAAATATATGTTAATAGAAAAAATGACAATAAAAGATTATGAAATAATAAAAGATAACTTGCAAGAAGAATTTGATGAATTTTGGTCAGCATCAATATTAAAAAGTGAACTAGAAAACAAAAATTCTAAATATATAGTAGCAAAAGAAGGAAAGAAAATTTTAGGATTTGCAGGAATAATTATTTTACCAGATGATGTAGAAATTACAAACATAGTTACCAAAAAAAGTGAAAGAAAAAAAGGAATAGGAAATTTACTTTTAGATAAAATAATAGAAATATCAAGAGAAACAAAAAAAGAAATTATAAGTTTAGAAGTAAATGAGAAAAATAGTATAGCAATAAAATTGTATGAAAAATTTGGATTTAAGAAAGTAGGATTAAGAAGAAAATATTATAAAGGAATAGAAAATGCAATTATTATGACAAGAAAAATTTAGTAAATAATGTAAGATAATGTAAAATTTTTTAAAATAATAATTGCAATATTTTTATGTTTGATATAAAATCACATTAGATTAATAGAAGAATTATTTCGGAGGAAAAGTACAAATGAGAAAGAAAAATGAATTAACACCAAAAGACTTAAAAGATATATGTAATCCTAACTTATTCAAATTTGAAACAACAAAAGAACTAGTAGACACAAGTGATTTAATATACGGACAAGAAAGAGGGATAAAAGCATTAGAATTTGGAACAGATATAGACATAAAAGGATATAACTTGTATTTAGAAGGTCCATCAGGTGTTGGAAAAACAATGTATACAAAAAAGTTTTTAGAAAAAAAAGCAGAAAAAGAAAAAGTGCCAAATGATTGGGTTTATATATATAATTTTGAAAATCCAAATGAACCAATAGCAGTTTCATTTCCAGCAGGACAAGGGAAAGTATTTAGATCTACAATGGAAGGATTTGTAAAAGATGTTAGAAAAGATATAAAAAATACTTTTAATAATGATGATTTTGAAAAAGAAAAACAAATAATAAAACAAGAATATGAAGAAAAAAGAGAAAACCTATTAAATAAATTAAATCAAAAAACAATGATACAAGGATTTCAAGTAAAATCAACAGACAATGGTGTATATATGATGCCAGTACTAGATGGAAAAACACTTGCAGAAGAAGAATTTGAAGAATTAGATGAAAGTATAAAAAAAGAATTCGAAGAACGTTCTAATTTAGTACAAGAACAAATATTTCAAGCATTAGCTGAAATAAAATCAATTGAAAAGGCAGCAGAAAAGAAAATAGATGAATGGCAATCAAATATTGCTTTAATGACAATAAATGTTCATATAAACTCAATAAAAGCGAATTATAAAAGAAATAAAAAGATTGGAACATATTTAGATAATATAAAAAAAGACATATTAAAAAATATTAATTATTTTTTAGCACCAGATGCAGAACAACAAAAAAATCAAACAACACCACAAGTCCAACAAATGCAAAAAGAACCATGGTTAAATTATAGAGTAAACTTATTTATAGATAATAGTAGATTAGAAGGTGCCCCAGTTATAATGGATACAAATTATTCATATTATAATATTTTTGGTGGATTAGAATATGAAAACCAATATGGAGCATTAAAAACTGATTATATGATGATAAAACCTGGATTACTACATCAAGCAAACGGAGGATATATACTATTTCAAGCAAAAGATATTTTATCAAATGGAGCATGTTATGAATCATTAAAAAAAGCGTTAAAAATAAAAGAATTATCTATTGAAAACATGGCAGAACAAAGAGGAGGAATGTTACTGGTTTCATTAAAACCAGAATCAATACCATTAAATTTAAAAGTATTATTAATAGGAAACTCAAATATATATCACACACTATTATCAATGGATGATGACTTTAGAAAACTATTTAAAATTAAAGTAGAATTTGAAGAAGATGCACCAAAAAGTATTGAGAATATAGAAAGACTAAGCAAATTTGTAAGAAGTTTTTGTTCACAAGAAAATCTATTAGATTTAGATAAAGAAGCAATGGCAAAAGTAGTAGAAATAACATCTAAAATGTCAGGAGATAAAGAAAAATTATCAACACAGTTTAGTGAAATAGGAGAAATTGTAGGAGAAGCATCTGCATGGGCAAAAAAAGAAAAGCAAAAAATAATAAGTAAAGAATATATACAAAAAGCATTAGATGAAAGAATATATAGAATAAAAAAATATGACACAAGATATTTGCAAATGATAAAAGAAGAATCATTACTAATAGATACAGAAGGACATGCAGTAGGACAAATAAATGGATTAACAGTAATAAAAATAGGTGATTATTCATTTGGAAAACCAGCAAGAATAACAGCAAGCACATTTATGGGAAAAGAAGGAATAGTAAATATTGAAAGAGAAATAGAAATGTCAGGATCTTCTCATTCAAAAGGTGTGCTAATATTAAATGGTTATTTAGGAGAGCAATTTGCACAAGATATACCATTAACCCTAACAGCAAATTTATGTTTCGAACAATTATATGGAGGAGTGGATGGAGATAGTGCATCAAGTACAGAAGCATATGCTATATTATCAAGTTTATCAGAAATGCCAATAAATCAATCAATAGCAGTAACAGGTTCAGTAAATCAAAAAGGATATATCCAGCCAATAGGCGGAGTAAATGAAAAAATAGAAGGATTTTATCAAATATGTAAATTAAGAGGATTTAATGGAGAACAAGGAGTTATAATTCCAAAACAAAATGTTAGAAATTTGCACTTAAGTGATGAAATTATAGAATCAGTTAAAAAATGTAAATTTCATATTTATGCTATATCAACAATAGATGAAGGAATAGAAATTTTAACAGGAGTTCCAGCAGGAAAAAAAGATAAAAATGGAAATTTCCCATTAGGAACAATAAACTATTTAGTTCATGAAAAATTAAAGAAATTTGCAAAAGCAAGTCAAAATATCAAATAAAATGGATTAAAAAAAATAGGAGAAATTGATGAAAAAGTCTAATAAGAAAAGTAAAAATATAATAATAGTATCATTATTAATATTATTATTAGCATTAGCAGTAGGATATGCAGCATTTTCGGATATTCTAACCATATCAGGAACAGCAAATGCAAAAGGGACATTTAATTTAGAATTTCAAAATTCAGAAATAGTAACTCTAGTTGGAGTAAATGAAGAAGGAACAAAAGCAGAAATATCAGAAGATAAAAATATATTAAATGTAAATGTAGCAGATTTAGCATATCCAGGAGCAGGAGTAGAATTTTCAGTAGATATAGTAAATGTAGGAACAATACCAGCACAGGTAAATGCAGTAACACCAACAAATATAACAGGAAGTGAACATATAAAAATAGAAGGATTAGAAGCTATAACAACAGCCCATCCAACAATAGAAGCAGGAGAAAAGTGTAATATACATTTTACAGTAGAATGGCCAGTAACAGCGACAGATCCATTAGGAGAAGATGGAGAAAGTACAAGCTTTAATTTAGAAATAGAATATACACAAGGAACAGGAAAAGAATTTGAAGGAAGTGCAAAACATGAAGATGAAGCAATAGGTAGTACAACACCAGTAGAACCAAAAGTAAATTTAGCAGAAACAATAACAGGAAGTGATTATGGAAAAGCAATAAATTATAGTGTGGCAGTACAAGGGGAACAAGTAAATAATTGGAAAGTATTTTATAATGATGGAGCAAATGTATATATAATATTAGATGGTTATTTAGAAAATAGATTATTACCAGTAGAAACAGGTTTACAAACTAGTGATAAATATGGTGTATATTCAAACACAAATAGAGATACATTATTAACAGCATTAACAAAAACAAGTAATTGGAGTGAATTTGCGAGTGGAATAGAAGGAGCGACAGCAACAGGAAGTCCAACAAATACAATGTTTATAGCCAGTTGGAATGAAAATCCAAAAGTGAATGATATAAAATTAAATACAGAAACAAATTATTCAAATGGTGAGTTAAGAGATTCTACAGGATTATATAAACCATATGGATCAATTATAAGCAATTGCCATGGATGGTGGTTGACTTCAATAGATGCTAATAATACTAATAATTTATGGCATGCGAATTATCTTGGATATTTTACAACTTATCCATATACTGCTAATATTATGGGAATACGTCCAGTAGTAAAACTACCATCTAACATTACAGGAATAATAGGAGATACTATAGAAATATAAATAATAAAAAAACAGTTCAAATTTAAAAGTTTGAAACTGTTTTTTTTATGTAATTAAAATGTATTGAAAAAATAATATAAAAGAAATCGAAAAAAAATTAAAATTAAGATAAAATAATTATAAGTATATATAAGATAGTAAGGGAGAGAAAAATGAAAAAAAATCAAAAAAGAAATAAAAATTTAATAATTATAGCATTATTGATAATATTATTAGCATTAGCAGTAGGATATGCAGCATTTTCAGATATTCTAACCATATCAGGAACAGCAAATGCAAAAGGAACATTTAACTTAGAATTCCAAAATGCACAAATAGTAACAGCCGTTGGAGTAAATGAAGAAGGAACAAAAGCAGAAATATCAGAAGATAAAAATACATTAAATGTAAATGTAGTAGATTTAGCATATCCAGGAGCAGGAGTAGAATTTTCA
>CAOJJB010000030.1 GCA_948436975.1 uncultured Clostridium sp.
AAGAAAGAGGTGCTTAAAACAATGCAAATAACAGATGTACGTTTAAGAAAAGTAAATTCAGAAAACAGAATGAAAGCAGTAGCTTCTGTAACATTCGACGGTGAATTTGTAATTCACGATATCAAAGTTATCGAAAGTGAAGATGGATTATTCATAGCTATGCCAAGTAAAAAAATTCCAAACGGAGAATTTAGAGATATAGCTCATCCAATTAATGCTGAAACAAGAGAGAAAATTCAAAAAGCAATTTTAGAAGCTTATGAGGCTCCAGAAGCAGAAGAATCAGCAGAATAATTTTAGATAGTATTGAGAAAGCGTTACTAGCATGTAGCGCTTTTTTTGTTGACTTAAAAATAGAAAAGAATAAATAAAAATTAAATCTAATAATCAAATAAAAATATATAAAATTTTAGTAATAAAATTTTATAAAAAATAACAAATAAATATTGTTATTTTTATAATTTATGTATATAATATGTGGGAAATGAGAGGTGTATTATGAGTAACGAAAATATTGAAGATATATTCATAGGAAATAATGAAAATAACACAAGAAAAAAAGGAAAAAAAGGTATAATAATAATATTTGTAATATTAATTTTAGTATTAACAGGAATGGTTAGTGCATACTTTTATTTCACAACACAAACACTTACTAAAAAACAAATATTTATAAATAGCATATCAAATACAAACATAAAAAAATTTTTAGAAAATAATGTATTTGAAGAAACAAGCAAAAGAATGTTAGAAGAAAACACAGAAACAGAAACCAAAATAACATTCTCAGCCACTAAAGAAAACGAAGAATTACAAGGAATAGACCTTAGTAAATTTGAATTAAATTTAACAAACAAAAATAACATAGAAAATGAAAAATCCTATAATGAATTAGGACTTAATTATTCAGGAAATGAAATTTTCAAAGCCAAGATGCTATCAGGAGAAAATGGAATAGCGATTGGATCAGACGAAATAGTAGATAAATATATAGGAATTAATTATGACAAAATAAAAGAAGTATTCGGAATAGAATTTAATAAAGAAGATATAGAAAAATTTAAAAATTCAGAAAAAATAGAATTAAGTCAAGAAGAAAAAGAAAGCTATATGAAAAAATATTTAACAAATGTATTTGAAAAAATAGAAGAAGAAAAATTTACAACACAAGAAAATATAGCAATAAATAAAAATAGTCAATCAATTGATGTTATATCATACTCTTTAGAATTAACACAAGAAGAACTAAATAACATAATGGTAGATTTATTAACAAATTTAAGAAATGATGAAGAACTATTAGGAAAACTAGTAACAGGTAAAAGTAAAGAAATTTCAAATAATACTACAAACGATGATAGTAATGTCATAAATGATGAAGAAAATAAAAGTACAACAAATGAAGAATTTAATTTTGAAAGTAGTAATACAACAATAAATCTGTATGATGAAACAAATTCATCAGAAGAAAACCTAAACAATATGGACTTAAATTCTACAGTTTCAATAGACAAGAATATTACATCAAAATCAACAGCAATTGCAGCAATTACATTTGGAAGAAAAGCAGAATATACAGTACAAGAATTACAAGAAGAAATAGATGGACTAATTGAAGAAGCTAAACAAGGAACAGGAAATGGACTAAAAGTAAATGTATATGTAAGTGAAACTGCAACAGAAAAAATAAGTGTTACATTTGCAAATGATAATACACTAGACTTAGAGTTCTCAAAAAATGCAGAAGATGAAAACAATAATTCAATACAAATAACTTATTTACAAGAAAAAGACAATAGTTCAAATGAAGTAGAAACATATTCAGCAGAAGATAATAATGAAATTAAACAAGCAGAAAAAGGAACAAATGGATTTACTCTTTTATTAAACAAAATAAATAAAGACGCTAATACTACAATAAAGGCTAATTGTAGTATTGTAGAAAATGAAGAAATAAATCAGAGAATAGAAGCAGAAATAAAAACAAATGGAACAGCAACATCAAATTCTATTAATAATGATATTATAATAGAATTTAAAACACAAGAAGATGAATATAATATAACTTTAGAAAATAAAATAAACTTTACAATACCAGAAATAGAAGACTTAAATGATGATAATTGTTTATTTTTAGAAAACCTATCAGAAGAAGAACGTAATGAGTTAATAAAATCTATTATGGAGAGAATAGCTTATGTATATCAAGAAAAATTACAAAATTTCAACCTAATAGATTCTAATACAAATTCACCTGTTATACAACAAAATCCAGTAGTAGAAATTACAAAAGATAAAGCAAAAGAAGTAATAATAGATAAAGTTTCAAGAATGATGGGAGAAGCCCAAAATAATAATGAAGAATTTACAATAAAAAATTTAGAAAATTTACAAATAGAAGGTTATGAAGTTTCAACAACAATAACAGAAGAAGTAGCAATTATAGTAATAGATACTTATACATTTAGAATAACTCCAGAATTTGAATTACTAGAAGACTAATAAAAGTTCTAAAGAGGAGAATAATTATATGGAAAATAAAAAGAAATTAAAATTAAATATAAGAAGAATAATAGTTTTATCTATTATAACAATAATATTATTATTAATATTGTGGGGAATGGGAAAACTAGTATTGAAATTATTCTCACCAGAAAAAGTAGTAGGAAATTATGCTAATATGGGATTAGCAGTAGAAGATGGAAAGACAGTTTATTATAACAAATATGAAAGAGGAATTATAAAAAAAGAAAATAAAAAAGAAACACAATTAACAGAAAAAACGGCATATTCTATGACAATTATAGATGATACAATTTATTATATAACTGTTTCTGATTCTAATACAATTGACTTAAATTCAGTAAAAACAACAGGAGAAGATGTAAAGAAAATAAAAACATTATATACAGCTATAAGTAAATTTTATATAGAAAATGGATATGCTTATTATGTATCAAATAAAGATAATATA
This sequence comes from uncultured Clostridium sp., assembly GCA_948436975.1. Taxonomy (GTDB): domain Bacteria; phylum Bacillota; class Clostridia; order TANB77; family CAG-508; genus Scatovivens. Next base: position 2,975 of record CAOJJB010000030.1, read on the forward strand.
GGAATATATAAAATTTCTCTTGAAACAGGAGAAGAAACAACTGTAACATTGTCAAATATTCAAGATTTTGTTTTAGACAAAAATATAATTTATTTTACAGATAATGTAGGTTACTTATATTCAATAAAAATAGATGGTACAGATAAAAAGACTATATCAACTGACTATAGTATAAATAACATTCAAATTTTGAAAAACTGGATATATTTTTATGATAAAAATGAAAATGCTTTATGTAGAATAAAAAAGAATGGTTCATCTAAATCTACTGTAGCAACATTTGTAAATAATGAAACATATAATATAACAAATAAACAAATTTATTATTTTGATGAACTAAGTAAACAAATTTGTAAATGTGATTTAAAAGGTAAAAAATCAAAACCAATAGTTTCTTTAGAAGCTACAAGAACTAAAATTAATATTGTTAATGGAGTAATATATTATTTAGACAATAGTAAAGATGATTCGCAAATATATCAAATATATAGAGTAAAAGAAAATGGTAAAAGTGCAAATTCTATTGATTATTAAATTAGGAGGAATATATGAATTTAGGTACTGTTGTGTATAATAATAAGATATATAATTTAGACTATATGACATTAGAAGAAATTGAATTATTATTAAAAAACATTGAAAATGAAAAAAAAGAAGATTTTATGCAAGCAAAAAAAATAATAAAAAATTAAGGAGGATTTGCTTTGGAAAATTTATCAGAATTAGAAAAATGTAAAAACTTAATGAAATTTTATAATGAATCTGAAGAAAAAATTAAAGCAAATGCTATGGTAAGTAGAGCATATATAGATAAAATTTCAACAGATACAGTAAATGATAAAGTGAATGCTCAACTGAATTCAATAAAAGTAGGAATACATAATATAAATCCTAAATTTAAAGAAGGTTCTAAAAATTATGAAACAACAAGAAAACTTGTATCAGAAACATTAAGTAAATATGAAAAAGCGCTTGTACAATTAAGCAAATTTTATGATGGAAAGATAGAACAATTAATTTTAAGAAAAGTAGAATTAGAGGCAAGTTTGGTTAGTTCAATTTTAAATGAAGAATATTTAAATCAAAGCATTCTTAAAAGAAATAATCAAAAAGAAAATGACAAAGTAAAAAAGACTATAAAAGATAATATAAAAACAGTAATAGAAAAAATTAAATTTAAAAAGACAAATAAATCAGAAGTAGATCCTAAAATGATTACAAGTGTATTAGATCAGCAAGAAGTAGCTATTGAATTAGAACAAGATATTTCAAAGAAAATAGATAAAATTGAAAAAGATAAAGTTGATAATAAAGAATTTATAAATAAAGTAGAAAAAGAAATTTCTATGATAAATAGTGAAATAGAAAAAATAAATGAAAGAAAAAAGAAATCAATTTATGATGCTATGGAGGTTGGGGAGAAAACTTTAACTACAACTATTCGTAAACCCAAAATGTTCAAAAAAATTACACGTTTTTTTGTTAGTAGATTTAATACTTCAAAAGTTATAGAAACAACTATAATAGAACCATTAATTACAAGAATAGAAAATTTTAAAAATAATGAATTAGAAAGTATGCAAGGTTAAATGAAAGATAAAATGAAAGAAAGTTTTGCTGAAAAAGTAGAAAAATTATATAATGATGGAAAAAGTTCAAATCCACAGTTTGAAAGAGCTGTAAAATATTTTCAAACAGAAATTGAAAAAGAGGCAAGATTATCAAAAGAAACACAAAAAGAAGAGGGAAAAGAAGAAAAGTTATCAAAAGAAATTCAAAATGGAGATAAAAAAGTACAAGAAGATGAATTTGAAAAATAAATCTTGATTTTCAATTAAAAGTATGCTATATTATTAACATAATATTAAACCGCTAGAAAAAGCAAAGTAAGTAAATAATAATTTTTTTAAAGAGAAAACAAATGTTACGCTGAGAGTTTGTTTAAAAAAAATTTACTGAAATTTCACTTTTAAGGTTCTTATGGTGAAAGTAGTAGTCATAAGCGTTTGTTACGTTATAACTATAATGAGGTTAATTTTTAATTAATAAAATTAGGTGGTAACACGATTAGAATCGTCCTATGTAATAGGGCGATTTTTTATTTAATAGGAGAATATTTGGCATTTTCTATTAAATAAAGATTTACAAAATTAATATGCAAAAATTTATTAATAGGAGGAAAATATAGTGAAAGAAAAAGTTGAAGAAATCAAAAAAAATGCAAAAGAAAGTATTAGCAAAATCAAAGATTTGCAGGAATTACAAGATTTAAAAGTAAAACTTTTAGGTAAAAAAAGCGAATTATCTACAATATTAAAAGGATTAGGAAGTTTAGCAGCTGAAGAAAGGCCAAAAGTTGGTGAATTTGTAAATTCTGTTAGAAGAGAAATTGAAGAAAGTATGACTATTGCAGAAAAAGCATTGAAAGAAAAGGCATTATCACAAAAACTAGAAAAAGAAAAAATTGATATAACAATGCCTAGTATGAAAATAAAAAGAGGTAGTAAACATCCTATAAATAGAGTTATAGAAGAAATACAAGATTTATTTGTTTCTATGGGATATGATATAATAGATGGACCAGAATTAGAAACAGATGAATTTTGTTTTGAAAGACTAAATTTACCACAAGGTCATCCAGCAAGAGATATGCAAGATAGTTTTTATATAACAAATGAATATTTATTAAGAACCCAAACATCAAGTGTTCAAGCAAGAACAATGCTTGCAAATGAAGATAAATCTCCAATAAGAATGATATGTACAGGAAAAACATATAGAAGAGAAGATGATGCAACACATTCACATCAATTCAATCAAGTTGAAGGGTTAGTTATAGATAAAAAAGAACGAAATGTTTCTTTAGCAGATTTAAAAGGAACATTAGAAATATTTATGAAAAAAATGTTAGGGCAAAATACAGAATTAAGATTTAGACCAAGCTATTTTCCATTTACAGAACCATCATATGAAGTTGATGTAACATGTTTTAAATGTGCTGGAAAAGGATGTCCTTTGTGTAAAAAAACAGGATGGATAGAACTTTTAGGATCAGGTATGGTGCATCCAAATGTTTTAAAAATGAATGGATATGATCCTGAAAAATATTCAGGTTTTGCATTTGGAACTGGTATAGATAGACTTGCTATGTTTAAATATGGAATTACAGATATGAGATATTTATATACAAATGATGTTAGATTTTTAAGTCAATTTGATAGAAAAGATGAAGATATATAAGAAAAAAGTGAGAAGGGAAAAGTAAAAATGAAATTAAGTAAAAATTTTGTAAAAGATTATATAGATATAGATGTAGATATTGAAACTCTTGCAGAAGATATGACAAGAGTTGGAAATGAATATGATTTAGCTGAAAAGTTAGTACCATCTACAAAATTAATAATTGGTAAAGTATTAGAATGTGAAAATCATCCTGATTCTGACCATTTACATGTTTGTAAAGTAGATATTGGAAATGAAGTATTAGATATAGTATGTGGAGCACCGAATGTAAGAGCAGGAATAAAAGTTATTGTAGCACAAGTTGGAGCTGAATTACCTGGTGATTTTAAAATAAAAAAAGGGATGATAAGAGGTCAGGAATCTAATGGAATGATATGTGCTTTATATGAAATTGGAATAGATAAAAAGTTTTTATCAGAAGAAGATAAAAACGGAATTCATATTTTATCAGAAGATGCACCAATTGGAAAAGATCCAATAGAATATATTAAATTAAATGATGAAGTTATATATTTTGAACTAACTGCTAATAGAGGAGATTTACTTAGTATTTTAGGAATGGCATATGAAATTGGAGCTATTTATGATAAAGAAGTAAAAAAAATTGATTTATCACATAATGAAAGTGGTGAAGATTTAAATAATTCTTTTACTGTTAATGTAAATACAGATAATTGTAAATTATTTTTAGCTAGAAAAGCATTGAATGTAGTTATAAAAGAAAGTCCAGATTTTATTAAAAATAGACTTATAGCATCAGATATTAGACCGATAAATAATGTTGTAGATATAAGTAATTATGTAATGTTAGAACTTGGCCAACCACTACATTTTTATGATGCAGATAGATTAGGAAATTGTATAGAAACAAGAATGGCATCAAAAGGGGAAAAACTAACAACTTTAGATGGAATAGAAAGAGATTTAGAAGAAACAGATATAATAATTTCAGATGGAAAAAGAGCAATAGGATTAGCTGGAGTTATGGGAGGATTAGATACAGAAATAGAAGAAACAACGAAAAATGTTATAATTGAAGCAGCTATATTTGATTCAGTAAAAGTAAGAAAAACTTCTAAAAAAATTGTGAGAAGCGAAGCAAGTAATCGTTTTGAAAAAGGATTAGATCCTAACAGAACATATATGGCTATGGAAAGAGCAGTTAAATTATTAGAAGAATATGCAGATGCAACAATTCAAACAGGAACAGTTGTATATGATAAATCAGATAAAACAGATAAAAAAGTAGATATAACAACAAAAGATATAAATGATTTATTAGGAACAAATATATCAAAACAAGAAGTATTAGAAGTGTTTAGAAAATTAGGGTTTGAAAGTTCTATAAATGGAGAAACAATAACAGTTACAGTACCAACTAGAAGATTAGATATTTCTATAAAAGAAGATTTAATAGAAGAGGTTGGAAGAATTTATGGAGTAGATAATATAGTAGGAAGATTACCAGTAGTACCAATGAAGATGGGAAGTGTAAATAAGACAGACAGAGAAATAAGAAACAAAATGATTTCTCTTGGATTAAATGAAACATTATCATATATATTAATAAATGATAAGGAGGTTCATAAATATACAAAAGACTCTTTTGAGGAATTAAAATTAATGGATCCAATGACAGAAGAAAGAAATACATTAAGATACAGTTTAATTCCATCATTATATAAAATATATGAATATAATAAATCTCATTATATGAAAGATGTATGTATATTTGAAATAGGAAAAGGTTTTTGGAAAAAAGAAGAAACCTATGGAGAAGATAAAAAATTATGTGCTTTAATGACAGGAGATTATTATTTAGGAATTAATAATAAAAAGCAAGTAGATTTTTATATAATAAAAGGTATAGTAGAAGAAATACTAAATTATTTAGGATATGAAAATAGATATAGTTTTGTATTGCCAAAACAAGAAATAAAAGAATTTCATCCAGGTCAAGTAGCAGAAATAAATGTAAATGGAGAAATAATGGGAGTAATCGGAAGAATACATCCTGAAATATCAAAAGATTCAGTATATGTATTTGAGATTAACTTAGAAAAGTTATTAGCAAAAAAAGTAAGTAAAATGAAGTTTAGAGATATATCTATATACCCAACAATAAAAAAAGATATAGCTATAATAGCAGATAAAAACATAACAGCAGACGAAATATCAAAAGTAATAAAAAAAGCTGGAGGAAACTTATTAGTAAATCATGAAATATTTGATATATATACAAATGCAATATTAGGCGATAAAAAAAGTATAGCATATTCATTAATATTTGGATCAAATACTAAAACATTAACAGATGAAGAAGTAAATCCAATAGTAGAAAAAATAATCGAAAATTTAGAAAATAATCTAAAAGTAGAATTAAGAAAATAATATTCAATTTAGTTTATTTAATAATAAAAAAGTAGTGTTACAAAATAAAATGTAACACTATTTTTTTATAAAAATTGTTTCAATCTATTAATATTGTTTTCTTGAAGTCTAATAAAACCATTTAAGATATCTTTTACATTTTGACTTGCTTCAGGATTTTGATTTAATAATTTAAATCCTTTAATAACACCCATATCATAGCCTTGAATTAAAATTTCAGAAAGTTTAGTATTTGAAGTATCATTTATTGTATTCATCTGAATTCCAGTCCATCCCATAATTTTTTCATTTAGTGGTGTATCATCTGGTATTTCACCAATATTTGAAAATTCTTGGTTTACTTTATTTAAAGTTGTTTGATAGGTATTATATTGAGTGCTTAACTCATCCTTAAAGTTAGAATCAGAGCATTTTTTTGTAATTTCTTCTAGAGAAGACATCCCCATTGTAACACCTTTATGAATTTCATTTAATATAGTTAAATCGTCCATAAAACCTCCATAAAAATATATTTACAATTATTATTTACATTTAGGATTTAAATATACTTGGATTTTAAAAATATAGATTATTAAATAATGCGCATTGACAAACCTCCTAAAAAGGACATATACTAATATAAAATATATGAGAAGGATAATTTATATATGAATTGGACAAGTGATCAAGAAGATGCAATATTAAAAAAAGGTTCAAATATTTTGGTAGCAGCTGCAGCTGGTAGTGGTAAGACAGCTGTATTAGTTGAACGTATTATTCAAAAGATTTTGAAAGATGGTATTGATATTGATAAATTACTGGTAGTTACTTTTACTAATGCTGCCGCTTCTGAAATGAGAGAAAGAGTTTTAGAGGCCATTTATAAAAAGCTAGATGATGATTCAGATAATGAAGAATTACAAAGACAGATAGTTCTTCTTGGAAAGTCTAATATTTGTACAATACATTCTTTTTGTTTAGATGTAATTAAAAATAATTTTTTTGAAATAGATTTATCAGCAAATTTTAGAATTGGTTCAGAAGAAGAAGTTGAACTTCTTAAACAAGAAGTCTTAGAGGATGTATTTGAAAAATTTTATGAAGATGAAGATGAAAGTTTTGCAAAACTAATTAATACTTATACAGGATATATTGGTGATGAACCTTTAAAAGAAATAATTTTAAAAGTTTATAGATTTATGCAAAGTTCTCCTTTTCCAAAAGAGTGGATAATAGAAAAAGTTAGAATGTTTGAAAATGATGATAAAGAAAAAGACTTTTCTGAGAGTATATGGGGGAAAATTTTACTTAGAAATTTACAAGAAGAAATTATAGATGGAATAAATAATTTAAAAATAGTTAGAAATAAATTAGAATTATATACTGAACTTGAAAAATATAAATTAACTCTACAAAATGATATAGATTTATTAAAAGAATTATATAATGCTATTAATATTTCTTGGGATGATGCATATGATATTTCACAAACAATGAAATTCAAATCATGGCCTATTGATAGAAAAATTGTATCAGATATGAAAGATGAAGCAAAATCTTCTAGAGATACAGTAAAAAATAAACTTATGAAACTTATAAAAGAAATTCTTATATATGATTCTAAGAGTGCTTATTCAGATATATATGAAATGCATGAAGTTTTGGAAATTTTAAAAAATGTAATTATAAAATTTGATGAAGAATTTAAAAATAAAAAACGTGAAAGAAATATAATAGACTTTAATGATATTGAACATTATGCTTTAGAAATTTTAGTAAGAAAAGATGAAAATGGAGAATGTATTCCAACAGAAGTAGCAAAAAAATATCAAAATAAGTTTGAAGAAATTGCAATAGATGAATATCAAGATAGTAACCAAGTGCAAGAAATTATTTTAAAATCAGTATCTTGCGGAAATAATTTATTTATGGTAGGAGATGTTAAACAAAGTATTTATAAATTTCGTCAAGCTTGTCCAAAATTATTTTTAAACAAATACGATACATATACTTTAGAAGGAAATGATTCAGGATTAAAAATACAATTATTTAAAAATTTTAGAAGTAGGGAAAATGTTTTAAAAATTACTAACAATATTTTTGAAAGTATTATGAGTAAAACACTTGGAGATATAGACTATAATGAAGATGAATATTTAAATTTAGGATCAGATTTTGATATAATAGACAATGGAGTTGGAATATCAGAATTAGATATAATAGATTTAAAAGAAGAAAATAATGAAGATACAGATTTAAATAATATAGAAGAAAGTAATATAGAAAATAATGATAATTTTAAACAACTTGAAAAAGAAGAAATAGAAGCTACTTTTGTAGCTAAGAGAATTGAACAAATTGTAAATTCAAAAGTACAAGTAAAAGATAAAAAAATTGGATATAGAGATGTAACTTATAGAGATATTGTAATATTACTTAGGTCTACTTCTAAATTATCACCAATATATGAAAAAGAACTAATTAAAAGAAATATTCCTGTCTTTTCTGATACTTCAAACGAATATTTAGATACAATGGAAATACAAACAATCATAAGTTTATTGAAAATTCTAGATAATCCAATAGATGATATTTCACTAGTTTCAGTATTACGTTCTGAGATTGGGACATTTTCAGATAATGAGATTGTTCAAATAAGACTTTGTGATAGAAACTCTAATTTTTATGATAGCTTAAATATAGCTAAAGAAAAATTAGATGGTAATTTAAAAAATAAAGTTATTAACTTTCTAAACAAATTAGATATGTGGAAAGAAGAAAGTGATTATTTAAGTTTAGCTGAGCTAATATGGAAAATATACATAGATACAGGATTTTATAATTATGTTGGTCTTATGCCAAATGGGAATTTGAAACAAGCAAATTTAAAAATGTTATTTGAACGAGCAAAAGATTATGAAAAAACTAATTTTAAGGGATTATTTAATTTTATAAGATTTATAGAAAAATTAAAAATTGGAAATAGTGATATGTCAGCAGCAAAAGTAATTGGTGAAAATGAAAATGTTGTTAGAATTATGAGTATTCATAAAAGTAAAGGTTTAGAATTTCCAATAGTATTTTTATGTAGTACATCAAAGAAAATAAATTTGCAAGATTTAAATTCAAATCTACTTTTACATGAAGAGATAGGGATAGGGCCACAATATATAAATTATGATAAAATGATAGAATATTCTACTTCTGCTAAAGATGCAATAAAAATTATATCAAAAGAAGAAAGCATTTCAGAAGAAATGAGAGTATTATATGTTGCACTTACAAGAGCAAAAGAAAAATTAATAATTACAGGAATAGTAAAAGATTATGAGAAAGAATTAGAAAAGAAAAAAGAGATTTTAAAAATTTATAATAATGAAAATAAAATTAATCCTATACTTTTAAAAAAATATATCTCATATTTAGATTGGATACAACTTGTTTTATTAAGTAATAAATTAAATAATTTAATAAATTTAAATATATATAAAAGAGAAGATATAATTCAAAATGAGGAAAAAGAGAAAATTGAAATTAGAGAATTTGATTTTAATAAAAAAATAGATTTAGAAAAATATAATAAAGAATTTAGTTGGAAATATGGTAAAGAAATTGCGACTAAATTGCCAATAAAAAGTACAGTTAGTAAAATAAAAGAAATTCAAGATGAAAATATTGATTTGGAAAAATTATATAATCAAAAAATAGGTTTAGATTTTACTACTCCTAATTTTATGGAAAATGAGCAAGTTACAGGTGCTAAAAAAGGAACATTAATGCATCTGTTCTTACAAAATGTAAATTTTGAAATAGAATACAATATGTTAGAATTAGAAGAATTAAAACAAAAATTAATTTTAAAAAATATTATAACTAATGAAGAGGCAAAATATATAAATTTAAGAAAAATTGATACATTTTTAAAATCTAGTTTAGCTAATAAAATAAGAAATTGTAAGTATATAGAAAAAGAAAAAGCTTTTTGTACAAAAATTTTAGCTAAAGATATATATGAAAATGCAACAAATGAAACTATTTTGGTTCAAGGTATAATAGATTTATATGGAATTACAGAGAATGATGAAATTATTTTAGTTGATTATAAAACAGATTTTATAGAAAATGAAAGTGATTTAATAAACAAATATTATAATCAACTTAAAATATATGGGCAAGCATTACAAGAAGCATTAAATAAAAAAATAAAAGAAATATATATATATTCTATTTATCTAAATAAGGAATTGAAGATAGATATATTTACAAACTAAGCCTTTTGAGTTATAATAAATATATGTCAGAATTTGTAAATAAATGAACCTATTTAAAATTATGTTATAGTAGTGTAGAGAAGTTCTTAAAAATAGATATTATAAAGATTATGTAAATAAAGGGGAAAATAATATGGATAGAATGAAAACATTCTTATTATATACATTAGGAATTTTAGGATTTATGTTTTTATCATATGTTTTAGAAGATGGATTAATAGAAAATATGTATGTAAAAATGAAAGGTGAAGTAGTTTCATCATCATATAATATTTCTATAGAGGATGTTTCAGGAAAAGCATCAAATATAAATGGATATATGAAATTTGTTTTACATAATGAAAATACATATGCAAATAGTTTTTATATAAAAATAGATTTATTTAGCAAAAAAGGATTACTTGCTGCTACAAAATATGTTAGAATATCTGACTTAGATACAGGAGATACTAAAAATTATCAAGTAAAATTTAAAGGAAATGATATAAGGAATTATAAAATTTCTATTGTAGATGAAGTACCAGATATGACTAATATAATAAATATATTTGGTTGGGAAGTAGATTTAACTAATGTATTTGGAATGGATTTATCAAATTCAACTATTATGGGAGTTAAATTAACAGATTTATTTAGTATAGATGGAATAAAAACAGCAGGTGGAAATGCATGGAATTGGACAGATAATCTGCTAAAATCAATTCCTTGGTGGGGATATGCAATTGGAGCAGGTATAGTCATTTGGTATTTACCAGTAAGATTTTTATTTTAGATTGTTTTTAGTTTAGATAGTAATAGAGGAAGTTTTTCTATATTTGTAAGAAGAACTTCTTTTTATTTATTAGGAAAGTGCTTTGCAGTTTCTAATAAATAAAAATACTATTATATAATTGTTACAAAAAAGTATTATAAAATTAATATAAAAGAAATTAAATTTTATGAAAAAATGTTATAAAATAAATACAAGTGCATAAAAGAGTGCAAAATTTAAATAATGGAGAAAAAAATGAAAAAAACTAATACAAGAAATAAAAATATAGTAATAATAGTATTAATAATATTATTATTAGCATTATCTATAGGATATGCAGCATTTTCAGATATATTAACAATATCAGGAACGGCAAATGCAAAAGGAACATTCAATTTAGAATTTCAAAATGCAGAAATAGTAACAGCGGTTGGAGTAAATGAAGAAGGAACAAAAGCAGAAATATCAGAAGATAAAAATACATTAAATGTAAATGTATCAGATTTAGCATACCCAGGAGCAGGAGTAGAATTTTCAGTAGACATAGTAAATGTAGGAACAATACCAGCTATGGTAAATGCAGTAACACCAACAAATATAACAGGAAGTGAACATATAAAAATAGAAGGATTAGAAGCTATAACAACAGCCCATCCAACAATAGAAGCAGGAGGAAAATGTAACATACATTTTACAGTAGAATGGCCACAAGACAAAGCAGAGAACTTAGGAGAAGATGGAGAAAATACAAGTTTCGGATTACAAATAGAGTATACGCAAAGTACAGGAAAAGAATTTGAAGGAAGTGCAAAACATGAAGATGAAGCAATAGGAAATACAACACCAGTAGAACCAGAGATACCAGAAAATGCTTTAGTAAGAAAGATAACAGGAAATGATTATGGAAAAGCAATAAATTACAGTACGACAGTAAAGGGGGAAACATTAAATAATTGGAAAGTATTTTATAATGATGGAACAAATGTATATATAATATTAGA
>CAOJJB010000031.1 GCA_948436975.1 uncultured Clostridium sp.
GTGCAAAACATGAAGATGAAGCAATAGGAAACACAACACCAGTAGAACCAACAGGATCTAAATTAGCAGAAACAATAACAGGAAATGATTATGGAAAAATAATAAATTATAGTGTGGCAGTAAAAGGAGAAACAGTAAATAATTGGAAAGTATTTTATAATGATGGAACAAATGTATATATAATATTAGATGATTATTTGGAAAATAGATTATTACCAGCAGAAACAGGATTACAGACTAAAAACAAATACAGTGTATATTCAAGCAAAGATAGGGATACATTGTTAACAGCATTAACAACAGAAAGCAATTGGAGCGAATTTGCAAATGGAGTAGCAGGAGCAACAGCGACAGGAGGAGCAACAAATGAAATGTTTGTAAATAGTTGGAATCAAAATCCAGCAGTAAATGCAAGACAGATAGAAACAGGAAAAGATTATTATGGAACTACTAATGGAGGAGTACTAAGTGATCCAACAAAATTATATGTACCATATACAGAAGTTATAGAAAACTGTAGTGGGAATTGGTTAGCTTCACCACACCCAGCTGGTAATAGCTATGTATGGAGTGTAGGTTCAACATCATATGTGAATGGTAGTGTAATTGGTAGTTTTAATTATAATGAAAATCTACGGAATTCGTCCAGTAGTAAAATTACCAGTAGATGCCACAGGAACAATAGGAGAAACAGTAGAAATATAATAAAATCTGAAAGGAGAGTATATTATATATACAAAAGAGAAAAATGAAAATAAATAATAGAAGGAACAAAAAAAAGAAAAATACAGTAATAATAGCACTAATAATATTATTGCTATCAATGGCAGTAGGATATGCAGCTTTTTCGGATACTTTAACTATATCAGGAACAGCAAATGCAAAAGGAACATTTAACTTAGAATTTCAAAATGCAGGAGTAATAACACTAGTAGGAGTAAATCAAGAAGGAACAAAAGCAGAAATATCAGAAGATAAGAAAATGTTAAATATAAGTGTGGTGGATTTAGCATATCCAGGAGCAGGAGTAGAATTTTCAGCAGATATAGTAAATGTAGGAACAATACCAGCACAGGTAAATGCAGTAACACCAACAAATATAACAGGAAGTGAACATATAAAAATAGAAGGATTAGAAGCTATAACAACAGATCATCCAATAATAGAAGCAGGAGGAAAATGTAATATACATTTTACAGTAGAATGGCCAGTAACAGCAACAGATCCATTAGGAGAAAATGGAGAAAGTACAAGCTTTGAATTAGAAATAGAATATACACAAGGAACAGGAAAAGAATTTGAAGGAAGTGCAAAACATGAAGATGAAGCAATAGGTAGTACAACACCAGTAGAACCAAAAGTAAATTTAGCAGAAACAATAACAGGAAGTGATTATGGAAAAGCAATAAATTATAGTGTGGCAGTAAAAGGAGAACAAGTAAATAATTGGAAAGTATTTTATAACGACGGAACAAATGTATATATAATATTAGATGATTATTTAGAAAATAGATTATTACCAGCAGAAACAGGATTACAGACTAAAAACAAATACAGTGTATATTCAAGCAAAGATAGGGATACATTGTTAATAGCATTAACAACACAAAGTAATTGGAGCGAATTTGCAAATGGAGTAGCAGGAGCAACAGCAACAGGAAGTCCAACAAATGAACAATTTGTGAATAGTTGGAATAGAAACTCAGTTGTAAATGAAAGAAAATTAGAGGTAGGAGAATATTATTATGGAGATATAAATGGAGGAGTTTTAAGTGATCCGACAAAATTATATATACCGCATACAGAAACAATAGATAACTGTAATGGTTATTGGTTAGCATCACCTAATACTAATTATGCTAATTTTGTACGTGGTATGTACTGCAGTGGTTATATGTACTATGGTGATTACCGTGGTGATGCTCTTAGTATACGTCCTGTAGTTTGTCTACCATCAGATATAACAGGAACAGTAGGAGAAACAGTAGAAATAGATTAAAATAGAATTTATTAACCTAAAGTAATTATAAAATTTATAATTATTTTAGGTTTTTATTTTTTTATTCCAATATAAAGTAAAATAATTAAAATAGAAAAAATGGATATAATAAATAAAAATTGAAAGGAGATAAATAATGGAAAAAGTAAGAGCAATCCAATATGGAGTGGGGAAAATGGCGGTATACACAATGAGATATATGTTAGAAAAAGGGGTAGAAATAGTAGGAGCAGTAGATGTAACACCAGAAATAGTAGGAAAAGACATAGGTGAAATAATGGGAAGAGAAGAAATGGGAATAAAAGTTACAGATGCAAAAGATGCAAAATCATTATTAGAAGAATTAAAACCAGATGTATGTATAGTAACAACAAGAAGTTTAATAGGAGAATTAGAAAAACCATTAATATTATGTGCAAGTAAAGGAATAAATGTGATAACAACATGTGAAGAAGCATTTTATCCAATGAACTCAAATCTAATATTAACAAAAAAAATAGATGAACTAGCAAAACAAAATAATTGTACAATTACAGGAAGTGGATACCAGGATATATATTGGGGACAACTTGTAACATCAATAGCTGGCTCAACACAAACTATAAGAAAAATAAAAGGAAGTTCAAGCTATAATGTAGAAGAATATGGAATAGCATTAGCTGAAGCACATGGAGCTGGACTAACAATATCTGAATTTGATGAGAAAATAGCATCAGTAGACAGAATATCAGATGAAAAAAGAAGAGAAATTATAGAAAAAGGAGAATATTTACCATCATATATGTGGAATGTAAATGGATGGTTATGTGAAAAATTAGGATTAACAGTAAAAAGTCAAACACAAAGATGTGTGCCACAAACATATAAAGATGATATATATTCATCTACATTAAATATGACAATAAAATCAGGAGATGCAACAGGAATGAGTACTGTTGTTACAACAGAAACAGAAGAAGGAATAACTTTAGAAACTGAATGTATAGGAAAAGTTTATGGACCAGATGAATTTGACAAAAATGTTTGGACAGTTGAAGGAGAACCTACAACAACAATTACAGTTGAAAAGCCAGATACAGTAGAATTAACTTGTGCATCTGTTGTAAATAGAATACCAGATGTTATTAAAGCAAAACCAGGTTATTTACCAACAGAGCAATTTGGTGAACTAACATTTAAAAAAGAAATTTGTAAATAAAATTTTATATTGACAAAATTAAAAAAAAGAAATACAATTGTACTATCACAGATAATACAATTGTATTTCTTATATATTATAGGAATTTTTGAAATTTCTATAATTACATACAAATATTAATTTTTTTCAAATTATAAACAAGAATAAAAAAATCAATAAATTCTAATATATAAATTTATATTAGAACAAAAGTTGAATTTTTTAAAATTGTTTAAGAAAGGGGATTTTATGATAAAAATTAATAATTTAAACAAATCATATGGAAAAAAGAAAGTATTAGAAAATCTAAATTGCACAATAAAAACTAATTCTATATATGGATTTGTAGGAGCAAATGGTGCTGGAAAATCAACACTACTTAGAATAATAAACGATATATTTAAAGCAGATTCAGGGACAATTGAAATTAATGGAGAAACAGTAGAAAACAATCAAGAATTAAAACAAAATTTAGTATTTGTGCCAGATGATTTATATTTTTTTCCAAACTACACATTAAAAGATATGGCGAAATTTTATAAATCAATGTACAAGAGATTTGATATGGAATACTTAGAAAAATTAGCAACAACATTAAAATTAAACATGAACTCAAAAATACAGAATTTTTCAAAAGGAATGAAAAGACAATGTGCGTTAATATGTGCTATATGTACAAATGCAGAGTATATGTTTTTTGATGAAACATTTGATGGAGTAGACCCAGTTATTAGAAATTTATTAAAAAGAATTATTGCAAAACAAATGGACAAAAAAGAAACAACCATAATTATGACAAGTCATAATCTTAGAGAATTAGAAGACATATGTGATAATTTAGCATTGCTATATAAAGGAGGAATTTTATTTGAAAGTGATGTAAACACATTAAAAACAAATATGTTTAAAATACAAATATCATTAAAACAAGAGTTTGATAAAAATACTTTTCCAAATTTAGAAATATTAAATTTCAAAAAAGTTGGAAGTGTAGCAACGATAATATTAAAAGGAGAAAAAGAAAAAGCAAAAGAAGAATTTGAAAAATTAAATCCAGTAATTTTAGACTTTTTACCAGTTACATTAGAAGAAATGTTTATTTATGAAATGGAGGTGCTAGGATATGAATTTAACCAAGTATTTTAATATAAACTATTTAAAACAAAATATAAAAAAATCGAAAGGATTTATAGCATTATTAGTAATAGTAGTACCTTTAATAACAGTATTAAGTATATTATTTTTAAGTAATTCAGGAAAATATATAAGAATTCTAGAAGTAGAAGAAATTGTATGGCCAAATTTAATATGTATGTATATTATACCAATATCATTATCATTTGTACTATTTGGATATATATATAGAAAATCTAGCGTAGATTTTATTAATTCAATGCCAATAAACAGAAAATCAATATTTATAACAAACTCAATAGCTGGAATTATATTAATCACTCTAATACAAGTTTTAACATTAATTTTTATAATATTATGTAATAGTTTATGTTCTACAATAACAATATTACCAAAAATGTTATTAGATGTATTTATAAATATGTATATATCATATTTATTTATGTTTTTTGCAACAAATTTAGCAATGACAATATCTGGAACTTTTCTTACACAAGTAGTTTTAACAATGTTAATTATATTTTTAATACCATTTAGTAGTAGTGTGTTGAATTTAATTCCAAGAGGAGAAGATATAGGATCTGTTGATACAAGAATAGCAATTGAAGATGATAATTATATAATTACTTCTTTGGAAGATACTGATTATACAATGCCATACCATACAATTTTCAATATGGAATATGATTTTTCAAATGAATCTATATATAAAATGGCAGTTTTAGGAATAGTATATTTAATATTAGGAACATATCTTTTTGGAAAAAGAAAAATGGAAAATGCAGAAGAATCCTTTTCAAATGAAAAAGTACATTTATTTGTAAAAGCATTAACTATGTTTCCAATGGTAGCTATATTACATGTATTAAGAGTAGAAGATAGTTCAAATATATTTATTATTGGATTAATTGCAATATATTACTTTGTATATGATTTTGTAGTTAAAAGAAAGATAAAATTAATTAAATCTTTAGTTGCATTTGTTTTGAGTTTAGTAATTTTGCAGGGTGTTGTAATTGGAATGAAAAATATTTATAAACCAAATGAATATAATATTATACAAAAATCTGATGTAGCTAAAATAGCAATAGAATTATCTAATAATAAACATTATTTAAGTAAAAAAATAGATACTATTTATTTTATGGATAACAAAGAAATTATAGACTTAATATATAAATCATCAAATGAAGTAAAAAAACAATATGTAGTTTCTGATAAAGAATGGTTTGCCACAACAAATATTTGTATAGGAATTGAAGAAAAGAATGGGAAAAAGCATATAGCTTCAGTTGATATAAAAGGTGAAGACATTTACAAATTAATAGAATTATTAGAAAAAGATGAAAACTATGTAAAGTATGTAAAAAGTGAATACTGTCAAAAAAGCAGAATTAGTTTGTTAAATGAAGTTATAGTTGAAGATGAAGAGAAGGTAAATGATGAAATAGAATATGCAATTAAAAATATGACTTTAAGAGAAATATATGATAATTACTTTGAAAATGATACATCAATATATTTAAAAAAGGTATATTATAAAGATCACATTCAACAAGAAAAAATAATACCAATAGATATGAATGAAAAGATTTTAAAAATAGTAGCAGATAATCAAAATTCATTGATAAAAGAAAAATATAAAAAATACGCAGATAGAGATAATAAAGAAGAGGTATATGCTATATCATATTGTATAAATGAAGGAAAATTAGGGTATGAAAATAAAGAATTTGAAAACTTTGGAAATTATTTTTCATATACAGAAAACCTAATAGAAAAATTCATAGAAGAAAATAAAAATGAACAAATAGATCCAAGTAAAAAATGTTATGCAATACAAATTTATATGAAACCAACATTTGAAAATTATGTATATTTATTTACAAACAAAACAGAAGAAATAGATGCAATAATAAGAAAAGAAATAGAAAGTAAAAGTAAATCAGAATATAAATATACAAAAAGAGAGTATACAGACTATGTAGAAGATGCACAATGGTAAAATAAAGATTTAGTAGAAACAAAAACTAGTAATATTAAGAAGAGAAATAAAAAATATACATTATAGGAGTAAAGAAAATAAAATAATATAAAAAAAGGAGAAAAAATGATAAACTTAGATTATCAAAGTAGAACTCCAATATATGAACAAATAATATTAGAAATAGAAAGATATGTATCACTTGGAATATTGAAACCAAAAGAGCAATTAATGTCAATAAGAGAAATGGCAACAACATTAGGAATAAACCCAAATACAGTAAAAAAAGCATATACAGAACTAGAAAATAGAGGAGTAATAACAACGATATCTACAAAAGGCACGTATATAAGTGAAAATATAAGAAAAGTAGTAGACAAAAAAATAGAAAATAAAATAAAAGAAATAAAGCAAAACATATTGGAGTTAGAAAAATTAGGACTTACAAAAGAAGAAATTATAAAAAAATGTCCATTTAAGGACATTTGCTAATGGACATTTAGTCTATGTGTTAATACATTTTTAAGGAGGCTATTATTAAGCTATTTTCCTAAAAAACCTAATAAAGGAATTTTAGGATATAGTTTAAGTAGTCTTCTATTATTTTAGTAATTTTGTAGTTGGAAATTAGATGATTTATAAAAATAGATATGTTATAATAATTTTAATAAAATATATCAAATTCACAAAAGAACTTAATTCAATTAGAAATATGAAAGGTAAAATGTATGAAAAGAGCTTTAAGGAAAGATTGTTTTAAAGAAATTAAAAAATCTTATAAAAGGTTTATATCAATATTGCTTATGGCTTTTTTAGGTGTGGGTTTTTTTGCCGGAGTAAGGGCTACTAGTCCTGACATGGAACTTACAATAGATTCATATTTAGATAGACAAAATGTATATGATACTAGAGTAGTATCTACTTTAGGATTAACAGATGATGATGTTAGAGCTATTGGTAATTTAGACAATATAGACAAAACAGTTGGAATTTATAGTGAAGATATTTTTGTGTCTTTTAATGAAGAAGAGTATGTTGTTAAGGTATATGGGTTAGAAGATGAGATAAATAATGTAGAAATTATAAAAGGGAGATTACCAGAAAACGATAATGAATGTGTTATAGAGCAATCTATGAGTAATGTTGCACAAGTGTTTATTAATGATTATATTGAAATAAGAGAGGTTTTAAAAGAAAATGAGGAAGCATCTTTTAAAAATACAAAACTAAAGGTTGTTGGGATAGTTCAAAGTCCATTATATATTTCTAGAGATAGAGGTACAACAACTTTAGGTTCAGGAACAGTTTCATATTATATGTATGTTAATAAAGAAAATATAGTATCTGATATTTATACAGAGATAGATATTTCTGTAAGTAATGCAAAAGAATTAATATTTCCAAGTTTTGAATATAATGAGAAAATTACAAATGTAAAAAATGAATTAGAAGGAATAAAAGAAGAAAGACAAAATTATAGACATACAGAATTAATAACACAAGCAAATGAAAAATTAGAAAAAGCACAAAACGAGTTTAATGAGCAGAAAGCAGATGCAGAGAAAAAAATAAGTGATGCAGAAAAAGAAATTGCTGATGGTAAAAAAGAAATACAAAAATCAAAAAATAAAATAAATAAGGGAGAAAAAGAATTACAAGATGGACGAAATAAAGCAAATAAAGAGTTTGAAACAGCAGAAAAACAGATAGTAGAAGGAGAGAATAGGCTTGTAAATTCACAATTAGAAATAGATAATGCAAAAAAATTATTAAATTCAAAAAGACAAGAAGCAGAAAAAGGTATATCACAAGTAAAGTCAGGAATACAAATAATAGATAACAAAATTTCACAATTAAATACTCAGAAAATATCAATAGAAAATGGATTAAATAGTATAAAAAAAATAAATAACAATTTGGAAAATTTAAATTTAATTGTAAAACAATATGAAGAACAACTATTACAAATGCCAGATAATGAAGAATTGAAAAATCAAATAAAACAGTTACAAACAGAAATACAAAATCTAGAAAATACAAAAATACAACTAGAACAAACAGGAGTTACTCAAGAAAATTTAAATAAAATAAATACAGGACTAAAAGAATGTGAAATTGAAAAAAACAAATTACAAACACAATTAAATAAAATAAATTCAGAATTATCATCCGCAGAAGATCAGATAAATCAAGGACAAAATGAAATTAATGCTAGAAAAAGTCAGATAAATAATTTAAAGCTACAATTAGAGAATACTAAAAAAGAAACACAGAATAGGTTTGAAATAGCAGAAAAACAGATAAAAACAGGAAGAAATAAATTAGAGTTATCCGAAAAAGAACTTGAAGATGGAGAAAAAGAGTTATTACAAAAAAAAGAAGAATTTAATATAGAGATTACAAAAGCAGAAGAGAAATTGATTGATGCTAGAGAAAAAGTCAATGATATAGAAAAAGCAAAATGGTATATATTTAGCAGGAAAGATGATCAAGGATATAATAGCTATGTACAAGACATAGATAATGTAAAAAAACTAGGAGAAGTATTTCCAATAGTATTTTTTTTAATAGCTACATTAATAAGTTTAACATCAATGTCTAGAATGGTTGAAGAAGAAAGAATTCAAATAGGTACACTAAAAGCAATTGGATATAATAAAATACAAATTATGTCTAAATATATAATGTATTCATTTTTAGCATCTATAATAGGAGGATTTTTAGGAGCAATTTTTGGACTAAAATTCTTTCCAACAGTAATTATTACAATGTATGAAATGATGTACAATATAAAAGATAATATTGTAGTGTTTAATAAATACTATGCATTTTTAGGAATGGGAATAATGTCTATTTGTATAGTAGGTACAACAATATATACATCACTTAAAGAATTAGCTAGTACACCATCAGAAATGATGAGGCCTAAAGCGCCAAAAGCAGGAAAAAGAGTATTATTAGAAAAAATTCCATTTATTTGGAATAAATTTAGTTTCACACAAAAAGTAACATTAAGAAATATGTTTAGATATAAAAAAAGATTTTTTATGACAGTAATTGGAATTTGTGGTTGTACAGCATTAATACTTACAGGTTTTGGATTAAAAGATTCTATTTCTAAAATAATGGATTATCAATATGTAGACATTTATGATTATGATATGTTAATAGGGCTAAAAGATACGTTAACAAAAGAAGAAAAGGAAAAATTAATACTAAACTTAGAAAATAAAAAAGAAATAGATAAATGCACACCAATATATATGACATCAAAGACTATTCAAAAAGATTATTTAAAAGAAGATACACAAATAATTGTTACAAATAATCCAGAAGAATTAGAAAAAGTTATAAAATTAAAAGATGTAAAAACAGGAAAAAAATTAAATTTAAATGATAATGAAATTATTATCACAGATAAATTGTCTAAATTAATAAATGTAAATATAGGGGATGAAATAAATTTAATAGATTCAGAAAACAAGGAATATAAATTAAGAGTGGGAGGTATAACAGAACACTATATTGCCCATTATGTATATATGACAGAGAATTTATATAATAATATTTTTCAAAGTGAAGTTTCAAGTAATGTTTTATTTACACAATATTCTTCTAATATATCAAAAGAGAATGAAGAAATATTATCAAAAGAAATTTTAGAAAATTCAAAAGTAGGAGTAATAACATTAACAAGTTCTGTAATGGATATAATGAATGATACATTAAGTGCTATGAACTTTGTGGTATATGTATTAATAGTATCAGCAGGATTACTTGCATTTATTGTACTTTATAATTTAGCAAATATAAATATAAGTGAAAGAATTAGAGAACTAGCAACAATAAAGGTTTTAGGATTTTATGATAAAGAAGTATATGATTATGTTACAAGAGAAATATTTTTACTAACAATAATAGGAATAATAATAGGATTAGTATTTGGATTTTTCTTAAATTCTTTTATATTAGGAACTTGTGAAATAGGAATACTTAAGTTTAAAAGAACAATAAGTATACCAAGTTATATATATTCAAGTATAATAACAATAGCATTTACAATAATAGTAAACTTTATAACATATTTTTCACTAAAAAAAGTAGATATGATAGAATCATTAAAAAGTGTCGAATAGTATAAATTAATAAGATTAAGCGAGATAAAATGAGAAAAAAAGAGTATTTTAGATATAGAGAAAACTCTAAAATACTTTTTTTTATTAAAAAAGATTTTTGAAGGTTTGATTAAAAAAGAAATAAATGCTATAATATCAAACATTGGTGCATTATTCTAGTATATACTCCTGTTATGAGGGTAGGCCTAAAAATCTACTAAAAAGTATTATCAGTCGAAGTTTTCTAGAGCTCTGCGCGTTACGCCCAGTTGTGCGTGGTCCTGGAAAGTAAAGATTTTAGGATAGTTTGTAATGGCATACATATGACTCCTGATTTCATTGAGACTTATTCAACTTGAATAGGTAAAACCATATAGATAATAGTATGGTGGTAATAACTGTCTTGAGTGGTATGTGGGGATTAATCCATAAAATTATAGTAATAACTTGGCCAGCTTTTATTATAATTGATTATGAAACATATGCTGCAAAAAGGACTAATAACGGGCTAGGATATTCAAAGAAAATTTCTAGAGTGTTTGCTTAGAACAATAAGCATGAAAACTCGGGGATTAAGGTACGGATTTAAGTGGTGATCTGGCGACATTTTTTATAAAATGTGGAGCTCCTTAAATGGAAACGGCTTTTCAGTAATGAAAAGTGGGCTTTCGAGAAACTCTGCTAGACCTAAACCGTAAAATTTACTCGAGTTTTTACCAATTTAAAAATTATGGAGAATTATAAATAAATATGAAAGAAAAATCGAAAAACAATAATAATACATGGGTAATAGGAATAGCTATTACTACATTTATTTTATCATTGCTTTTTTCATTTATATCAAATACAGTTATATCACAATTAAATATAATAGTAGGAGTAATAGTATTAATACTAGTAATTTTAGCTGGTGTTATATTTGATTTAATAGGAGTAGCAGTTACAGTTGGTAATGAAGAGGATTTTCATGCACAGGCTAGTAAAAAGATAAAAGGTGCTAAAACTTCTATAAAAATGATAAGAAATTCTGATAAAGTTTCTAATTTTTGTGCAGATGTAATTGGAGATATATGTGGAGTTTTGAGTGGGGCAATTAGTGCGATGATAGCATTAAAACTTACTGAAAGTTTTGGAATGAATTCTTCTATTCAATTTGTTTTTAGTGCAATCGTAGCCTCAGCAACTGTGGGAGGAAAAGCAATAACTAAAGGAATAGCTAAAACTAATTCAACAAAAATAGTTACTTTTGTTAGTAAAATAGTTAGTTTTGAAGATAAAAAATAAGAAGTTATAGAAAATAATACAAATACAAACTTATAAATATTTAATGAAATGAGAAAAGGATTTAAAGTTAAAAATTTAAATATAGGTTAAAAGACTATATATAGGAAAATTATAAAGTTCTATATATAATCTTTTTTTATTTTATTATAGGTAAATAGTCAAATTAAAAAAATACAAATTTAAATATTTTAAAAAAGTATATTAAGCAATTTTTAACGCTTGATAAAAATAAATGTAAATGATATTATAAGTAAAATTTATTATTAAAGGGGCATAAAATGAATTTAACATATGATGTTTTAAATAAAAGTATTGATAAAGAATTAAAATCCTTATATTTATTATATGGAGCAGAACAATACTTAATAGAAACTATTGTTAATAAAATAAAGAAAAAATTTGGAGAAAAAGTATTAGGAATAAATTATATATTAATAGACGAAACAAATATTGAAAATATTGTTTCAGATATAGAAATACCAGCATTTGGGTATGATAGAAAACTTATAATAGTAAAAGATAATGTTTTATTTAAAAAAGATGGAAGAAAAAAGACAGCCACTCCAATACAAGAAAAAATAGCAGAATATATTGAAAATAATATGGACATTATAGAAGAATCTATAATATTAGTTTTTATATCACAAGAAGCTGATAAAAATATAGTTTTCGAGCAGATAGAAAAAAATGGAATAGTATGTAATATAGAAGAATTGAAACCAATTCAATTAGTAAAGAACTTAAAGCAAATATGTAATTTATATAAAGTAAATGTAGATGATAGAACTCTTAATTACTTAATTGAGATATCTGGAACAAAACTTCAAAATCTAATGAATGAAATAAGAAAATTAATAGAACATGCAGGAAAAAATGGAACAATAACAGTGGATGATGTAAATAATCTAGCTATAAAACAAATAGAAAGTGTTATTTTTGAACTTACAGATAATTTAGCAACTAGAAAAATAGATAAAGCATTAGAAGTATTGGATAATTTAATTTACCAAAAAGAAGCAATTCAAAAAATTTTAATAACTTTATACAATCATTTTAAAAAAGTATATTTATGTACAATAGCAGTAAATCTAAATAAAGATATTACAACTTCTTTAGGACTAAGATCAAATCAAACTTTTTTAGTTTCAAAATATAAAAAACAAGCTTCATATTTTAAAATAAATGAATTAAGAGATATATTAAATTCACTTATAGATTTAGATTATAATTATAAAAATGGAAAAATAGATATAGATATAGGTCTAAGAAGCATATTATGTAATTATTGTAGTTAGAAATGAGTATGTAACTTAAATGTATTCAAAAAGAAACAAAAAAGAAATTGAAAAAAATCTAGAATTTAAGTTAAAATAAATTATATCAAATATTAAAAATACAAAAGTTATGAAAGGTAATAAAGTAATATAATGATGCGAAATAGTTGCGGCTGTAGAGAGAGAGAGAGAGAGAGAGAGAGAGAGAGAGAGAGAGGTATACTTATTAAAAGAAGATAGTATATCAATAAGTAATATAGAAAAAATAAATTCAATTTTCAAAATTGGATTTATTAATAGTAAGTAAAAATGACACAGTTTTTTTCTGTGTCATTTTTTTAGTGGTACTAGATTTATATATAGCATATAAGTTCTGTCAAATAAAAAATGAAGAAAGGAGTGTATTATATATAAAAACTATTAAATATGTAATACAAGATAAGAAAAAGTGAGAAGAACAAACAGAGGAAACAAAAATGCAGTAATAATAGTATTAATAGTGTTGTTATTACTACTTGCAGTAGGATATGCTGCATTTTCAGATATTCTAACAATATTAGGAACAGCAAATGCAAAAGGAACATTTAACTTAGAATTCCAAAATGCAGAAATAGTAACAGCGGTTGGAGTAAATGAAGAAGGAACAAAAGCAGAAATATCAGAAGATAAAAATACATTACAAGTAAATGTAGCAGATTTAGCATACCCAGGAGCAGGAGTAGAATTCTCAGTAGATATAGTAAATGTAGGGTCAATACCAGCACAGGTAAATGCAGTAACGCCAACAAATATAACAGGAAGTGAACATATAAAAATAGAAGGATTAGAAGCTATAACAACAGATCACCCAACAATAGAAGCAGGAGGAAAATGTAACATACATTTCACAGTAGAATGGCCAGTAACA
>CAOJJB010000032.1 GCA_948436975.1 uncultured Clostridium sp.
TTTAATAACAATATCTCTTTATTCATAAACTATCAACTCCATAAATTGTAATTTATTTAATTAAATTTAATATTTTTTCTACATCTTTAAAAATTAAACTTTGCATACTATCTTCATATTTCAAATAATTTACTTTTAATAATCGTTCTTTTATAACTGGTATAAGTTCTTTTTTATATTTAATTATATTTTCTAATGATTTTATACATTGTCTTGCAGTAATTGGCTTTTCATCTTCAATATGCTCTAAAAACTTATCCATTATTGAATTTATTTTGTTATCAATATCCCATTTTGCATTACTTGAAATTAAAATAATACCTCTTGTCCTTATATATGAATTTTTATTATCTAACATTTCTACAAATTTATCAAAATATTCATATACTTCATTACTTGTAGAAGATATTTTTTCTAATTCTTTTAAACAACTATATGCTACTTTATTATCTAAATTATATAAATTTTGTATTAAATCTTCCATATTATATCTCACTTTCAATTTACTAATCGTAGCGACAACTTACTATTTTGCTATAACAATAATAACACAAAGACAGACAATTTTCAATAAATTATCTGTCTATAAAATTGTACTTATATTTCTACATCTGGTGGATAATATTCTTTAATGTCATTTTTAGTTAGTTCCCAATCTTTTCTATTAATGTTTTTATTATTTTTTGAATCGTTATCAAAATATTTTTGAGTTAGGTTTATTAATCTTTCGCCATCTATCAATTCAACATTTATCTCATAAGCATATTGTATAGCTTCTTTTGAAAAGGAGCTAGTTGTAACAAAAATAATTTTATCAGCTTGTGCTGTTTGATTTGCTCCTACTAATTTTTGGATTAGTGGCCTTCCAACACTATGCCTTAAAGCATAACATTTGCATTCTACAATACTCTTTTCTTTGTCTTTATGTAGTATTAAATCATATCCACCATCATTAACTTTTGGTGTGATTTTTACCTTATATTCCATCTTCTCAAACAATTTTGCACAAAATTCTTCAAACTTAGTTGGCTCATCTCTACATTGATTAATTATTGACTGAATGTCATTGTTCTTATTATATAATTCAAGTTTTCTCTCAATTTCTTCATACTTTTTAATTTCCTCAATATTTTTATGAATTGAATTATCTCCAAATATTCCTCTAAATTGATGTACTAGATTTATCATATTTATTGGTGATTTTGTAGTAATTCTAAAATCTTTATAATATAAATTACAAGTATAGTAAATCAAATTATTATTTTTTCTAACTTTATTTCTACTACCATTTTTATTTGCATATAGCCATTTAGGATAATTTAATTCATAGTCTCCAACATATTCTGTTTTATTTCTTCTTACCTTAAATCCTTTTGGAATACATATATTGTATGTTTTTTTTAACTTTGTTTTATAGAAAAAGTTTAAAACACATGTTATGGCATAATATATTACTATTATTCCAATTACAAGTCCAATTGTAACTACTAAAAAAGTACCATATCCGCCTAGAAAATTATTCATATTCTACTCCTTAACATATTTCAATTTACTATCTATTTCTCATTTTTTACTAAAATATTTATTAAGTCATTGAATTTTATTGTTTCTTTTGCAATACCATTATTTTTGCTACTTTGACTCATAATATGATTAGCAATATAACTCTCGCAATTTTTTATTTCTTCAGGTGAATATTCTCTATTCTCAATTTTATATCCAATTTCTTGTAATAATTCTTGATTTTTTTCTGCTAAATCTGTTTTTAAGTTCATTTTCTTGCTCCATTTCTTATTGATATTTTTATATAATATAACACAAAAGATAGCAATTTTCAAACTGCTATCAATTATTTTTTTCTTTTTTAGTTACATAGCTTTTTATTGTGGTTATACATTTATAGTACATTTGTAATTCTTCTTTATCGCCTTTCTCAATCATATCATGTAAAGTGTCTTTTATTTTCAGTTTCTTATTTTCACCTTTTCCATATAAAATATAGTCTACACTTATTCCAGTTGCTGAAGAAATGCAATCAAGTGCGTTTAAACTGACTAAAAAATCTCCTCGTTCTATTTGACCAATATGTCGCTCTGTCAAATTGCATCTTTTAGAAAACTTATCTCTTGATTCTTCAAAAAATTCTTCTCTAATTTTTCGAACTCTAGCTCCTATTACTATTTTATCTAATGCCATATTTTAACCTCCCTCCAGCAATGTTTTTGTATGTGTATATTTTACATTCTTTTTTTAAAACAATACATACTTTATTCATTGAAAAATATATACTTTGTCAAAGTATGGCATTTTTTGTCGAGCCTTTAATTTGAATAAATAGAAAAATATATTATTTGTCTATTACCCATTTTCGACAAAATCACTATCTGTTTTCGACAAATTTTTCACGCAAGTTTTTCTATAATCTTGGCAGGGCTTAATATACCTGCTAGATTAGAACATACCTACAAAAGATGTTTGTAAGTTACTTAAGATAAAAGTTTTAATTTTCACAGGACCATTAAGCCCTATTTTTAAGTGAATATAATACATAAAAAGCTAGAAAAGGAGGTTTTTTGTTTTTTTGTGTGTTCCGTTTAACAGTTATGTTAAGCCCAAATTTAAAAGAATTTGGGAGGAATATTTATGGAAAACAAAAAGAACCATAAAGAAGAAAGGTTTGATAGTTTCCTTAATAAAACTATTATCTTATTTTCAAAACAGTATTATAGAAACGAGGCAAAAAAAACTTTTAATGAACTAAAGATTATTGATGATGAGAACTTTTCCGAATATGTAAATGAATATTTGAAATATGAAGAAATAAGCCATGATACTGAAAATGT
Organism: uncultured Clostridium sp.; assembly: GCA_948436975.1. Lineage (GTDB taxonomy): Bacteria > Bacillota > Clostridia > TANB77 > CAG-508 > Scatovivens. The sequence continues at coordinate 2,844 of CAOJJB010000032.1, forward strand.
AAAAGATTTTATGAATCAATTAAATAATACTGCGCTAGTTTGTGCCCTTGAATCACTATCAAAAATTGAAATGATGGTGATTTTTTTGTTGTTTGAAAAACAACTGTCTAATATTGAAATAGGAGAAATTTTGAAAATATATTCTAATTCAGTTCCAAGAATAAGGAAACGAGTATTAAAAAAACTTGAAAAATATTTGAAAGGTGGAAAATAGATTATGGAAAAAGAAAGTTTATATATATTAGGAAAAAAAGCACAAGCAGGAGACGAAATTTCGCTCATAAAAATAATTGATAGAAAAAGAAAAATGATAGAAAAGTATTCTTATGGAGACGAAGACAGGTATCAATTTATAATTGAAAAACTAATACAGGGAATAAAAAATTATAAATTTTAAAATTTTTTCAAATTACGGTTAGTTTTTCTGAAAAATTTGGATGTATATATATTGAAGGGCATATATAGGAAACACTATATTTAACAAAAGGCAGTTAGGACAAGCTCTTAATTGCCTTTTTCTAATTTTATGAAAGGAGATATAGAAATGTTTTTTAGATGTATCTTATTAGGAATATCTTTTGTTGTAATCTTATTTATATTTGATATTCTCTTACCCAAACTAAAACTAAAATATAGATTACACAAAGAATTAGGAATAAAAAAACAAAGGCAAGAAGCCTTTAAAAAGAAAATGGAAGAATTAGAAATTAAATAGATTTCTAATAGATTTGTCATACATAAAAAGTGTCGACAAAAAATTAACCCAATAGGACGGTTTATAAAAATGTCAAAAGAAAGTATTATCAACTTGTTTTATAATGAACATTTAAAAGTAAAAGAAATAGCCAAACAATTAAGCATTTCTTCAGCATATATCACTAAAATTATAAAACAAGATTCTAGGTATATGCAAGAAAAGGATTTTAGAAAAAAAGAATCTAAAAATAATAGAAAAATTGCTCAAAATGAATTTATTAAAAAGAAAAGAGAAAAGCAAAGGCTTGAAGATAACTACTCTTATGTGTAATCACAACATGAACAAGTAACAAGAGAATTATCAAAATCAAGCCATTTAAGTAATGAAAATTATAGAAAATGGAATTATAGTGCATATAGTTATAACCCTTCAAAACAAAGGTACGAATTTGATACAAAACTCGGTCGCTCTGCTGATGTACCTAAATATATAAAAGAGAGGTAAAAGATTATGGAAGAAAAATTGTTAAAAGTATTTAAACTAGCTGATAAATTACACAATAATCAAAGTAAAGTATATGCTGAGGTTCATTATACTGCAAATGACACACAGAAATTAGAACTAATTATACGAAATAAAGAAGATTTTTCATATATAGAAAAATGCGAAATTAATCTAACAGAGAATTCAAAAATGAAATGGGATAAAATAATTACATTATTTGAAACCTTTGTAGGAGGTGCAATAAATGAATAAAAAAGATGCTGTGGCTTATGCACAAATTACATTAAATTATATGCAAAGTTCTAAATATCGCGAAGAAATAACCCCTGATACATTAGGAATAGAAATGCGACAATGTTTTAAACTTTATCCTAGAGACATAGTTCAAACTATTGCTAATGCACAAGCTGAAGCAAGAAAAAAATTACAAAATATCAAAAACGGAAGTGATACTAATGGAAAATGAAAATGAATGTTTAGGAATTAGTGTTGAAGATGCTTGTAAATTATTAGGAATACGGAAGAAATTTAATGTTAAAACTTGTTCATGTACCTGGATTTCCTGCAATAATCTTTAAAAGAAAAATTATTATAAATAAAAAATTATTGCCTACATGGTTTAATGAAAACTGCGGAAAATACGGCAATTATTAGACTAAAATTTTTTTCCTTTGAACATTGTTTAATAATATTTATTTATTGTATAATATTGATAAATTTATATTTTGTATCAAATTTATCAATATTCTAAACCTCTAAAGGAGGATATGGAATGGAAAAAATACTTGATAATACAAACAATACTATGCAAAAAACTGATACATACACAAAAAATGGTAATAAAAATTCTACTTTTTATCGAATAAATTTATTTGATAGAAGCGATAGGCACGATGCAAGAATTTCTTTACCAATTTTTAAAGGAGGTGTTAATCCAAGAGTAACTGCAAGTTCCTCAATATCAGGAGAAGAAGCCATAACCAAATTATTAGAAAAAATCAAGACAAGATTAATTGAAGGAATTGATCAGAAATGTATTGGAAATAATAATCTATTTTATATTTTTGACAACATTTCAGCATCTATAAATGATTTGGAAATTGACAAAAGTACAATATTAGCACACTTTCACAATATTGTAGCTTGTATATATGGCTATTTAAACACACATACAATCGCGCCAGTTGCTCCCCAAATCACAAAATCTGTTTTAAGTAATAATCAAATTAATAATACTGAAATTTATGTTTCTGATTCTAATAATCAAATACAACAGTCAAACGAATTGACAGAAATATTATCTTTTAAAGAAGTTGCTATAAAATGGTTTCATTATAAAAATAGCTTTACAAAAAAAACAAAGGATAATCCTAACCCATTAAGTCAAAAAACATTACAGGGCTACAATAAAACTATGAACTTAAATATTATCCCCTTTTTTAAAGAATTTGATAATATTGACGAAATTAGTAATGAAAAACTACAAGAATGTATTGACACAACTAATGGTGGTAGACAAAAAGAATCTGTTTATATTGTTTTAAAAATGATTATTGATTATGCTAGGGACAAAAATTATATTAGCTCATTAAGGTCATTAAAAAAACCTCCTAAACCTAAAAAAAATTCAAAATTAAAAATAGAAGGACACGATTTTGTTTATATTGAATCAACTAGACAAAGTTATTGGTTAGACTGTTTTGAAAAAGAAGGAACAGATGTAGCATATTTATTTGAGGGAATGCTTTTAGAAGGTTTTAGACCTGAAGAAGCCTGTGGACTAGATTGGTCTTCTTTAGTGGAAGATTCTAACTATTTTATTATAAATAATGCTTTTAAAGATTTTCCTGTATATAATGATGAAGCTGAAATAATAGGACATATTAGGGAATATGATTCGCTAAAAACAGATGAAAGTTATAGAAAAGTGCCTGTGCATCCTCGATATAGAGATATTTTACTGAAACATAAAGAAAATCAAAAAAAATTGTTTAAAAAATTAAAATTAAAATGGCACGAAACTACACCTATATTTCTAAATAGATATCATAGGCCTTATGTTCCTGAAAATTTAGCAAAACCTTTGAGACTTTTTAGAGAAAATTATAAATTAGAATATCTTACACCTTATGGCTTAAGACATTCTTTTGCTACATTTTTATCTGAACAAGGAATGAGAGATATTGTATTAATGAAATTGATGGGACATGCTGATTTTGGTACAACACAAAAATATTATATATTTGTTTCTGATGTAAGAAAGAAACAAGAATATGAAAAAGCATGGGGATTAGTACCTTTAGTAGATAACAATGTAGTAAATACAAGTACAATTAATGAATCAAATTCAAATGAAATGAATGCAAATAATATAATGATAAAACAATTCGAACAATTACAGAAAATATGGATACAAACTCTTGCTTCATCCATAATGGTACAAAAAAATAATACCGTTTAAGGTATTATTTGGTGCATCACCGGAGAATCGAACTCCGAACCTCCAGATTAAGAGTCTGTTGCTCTGCCAATTGAGCTAGTGATGCATATATTAAATTTTGAAAAAGTTGGCGCGAGTTATTGCAAGTTGGCGCATTTTACATTTTTTTATAAAATCATAAACTTGCAATAACTTACGAAAGTACCGATTCTATCAATACTTTTAACCATATCATAAGCATTCATTACCTACTGATTAAGAGTCTGTTGCTCTGCCAATTGAGCTAGTGATGCATATATTAAATTTTGAAAAAGTTGGCGCGAGTTATTGCAAGTTGGCGCATTTTACATTTTTTTATAAAATCATAAACTTGCAATAACTTACGAAAGTACCGATTCTATCAATACTTTTAACCATATCATAAGCATTCATTACCTACTGATTAAGAGTCCGCTGCTCTACCAACTGAGCTAATAACGCATATTAAATTTTAATTTTATTAACAGAAATTATTATAAATCAAATTATGCATATTTGTCAATAGTAGCAAAATTTTATTAAAAAATAATATACTTTTCTTTTCAAATATCCTATACATGTGTAAATATACAATTTTGAAAATATAATTACATTCATTGTAAATCTCAACTATAATAAAAATTTGCTCTTAAAAGTAAATTTTCAGTATTTAATTTTATAAACTTGATTTTCTATTCCAACCATCTCTATTATCTTTAAAACATTAGTAATAGCATTTATTAAATCAATAATTGATATTTTATTTAACTCCCTTCTAATTTTTAAATCCTATACGTTATTTTTAATACTCATCCAATTCTCATGAACAAACATATTTCTTATCTTTTTTGCTTGTTTTATTATTCTTCTGTCCTTCTCTACACTTTTTAATAAATTATTTTTATCATAATGTTCTAATACCTTAAAACATTCCTCTATATTTTGTAACTTCATTCTCTTTTCTATTTTTAATTTTTCAAAAAAAGTATTAGTTATATCTTTCAATACACCTTCGAAAAACGATAATAAACACATTATAATGTATTAATACTTATATGTTCTGTCAAAGGTAACCAGTAATTTTTATCCTCTTCTTCTCTAAAATATAATCCTACCAAATCATTAGAATCAGAATATGTACCATCATCAAATTCTACTATTTCAAAATTATCATCTTTTATCCATTCCAATAGTTCTTTCATTCTATTCTCAGTAGCTTTAACTCTCTTATCTATACTCTCTGTAATAAAATATGCATAGTCATTTAATGCATAAAATTGTGTTGAATATTTATCCATTTTCTCGTCAGTAGTAATTGTACTAAAAATTCTATATGGTATTTTTACTTCTTTATTAAATTTATCTGATATTATATCTTCTTTACTATATAAATTCTCCATTTTACTTTTTTTACCTTTATATTTGATTTATGTTTCTTAAATTCTAATCCTCTAATATATACATATTTTTAAATCTTTTTCTTTTATTTATAGTCTTATCTAATTATTATTAATTTATATTGCAATACAATTATTCTGCTATATAAATTTGTCTTTGTTTAAATTATAGCATAACTCATTTCAAATTTATAGTATCTTTCTACATTTTTAGGAAATCACATCTTAACATATTCCATATACTAAAATAAATAGCCATTTTATAAAATGGCTATTTATTTTAGTATTTAATTAGATATATTAAGGAGTATTAAGAATTCATAATTTCTTCAAATTCTTCTCCATCTATCTTTTCTTTTTCAAGTAAGACACCCGCTACTCTGTGTAATTTTTCCATATTTTCGTTTAATATATCTACTGTTCTTTGGTAAGCTGTGTCTATAATTCTTTTAACTTCTTCATCTATTAAACCAGAAGTTTCTTCACTAAAGTTCTTTTGTTGAGTAAAATCTCTACCTAAGAATACTTCTTCTTGACCTGATCCAAATGTAATAGCACCCAAACGTTTACTCATACCATATTTTGTAACCATACTTCTTGCAATTTTTGATGCTCTTTCTATATCATTACTTGCTCCAGTAGAAACATCTTCTAGAACTAATTCTTCTGCTACTCTACCACCTAATAATGATATAATTTGTTCTTCCATTTCAGATTTACTCATAAATTGTTTATCTTCTGATGGTCTATACATTGTATAACCACCTGCCATTCCTCTTGGAATAATAGATATTTGATGTACTGCATCTTGTGTTGGTAAAAATTTACTTGCAACTGCATGACCTGCTTCATGGAAAGCTACTAATTTTTTCTCTCTATCACTTATTACTCTAGTTTTCTTTTCTGGTCCCATAGTTACTTTAACCATTGCATCTTCTATTTCTTGCATTCCTATTTCCATTTTATCTCTTCTTGCTGCTAATAATGCTGCTTCATTTAGTATATTTTCTAAATCTGCTCCAACAAATCCTGCTGTATTTTTTGCTATTGTTGATAAATCTACATCATCTGCAAGTTTTTTCTTTCTTGCATGAACTTTTAATATTGCTTCTCTAGCTCTAACATCTGGTGATCCTACTACAATTTGTCTGTCAAATCTTCCTGCTCTTAATAAAGCTTTGTCTAATACATCTGGTCTGTTTGTAGCGGCCATAACAATTACACCTTCATTTGCTGCAAATCCATCCATTTCAACTAATAATTGATTTAATGTTTGTTCTCTTTCATCATGTCCTCCACCAAGTCCTGCACCTCTTTGACGTCCTACTGCATCAATTTCATCTATAAATATAATACATGGCGCATTTTTCTTAGCTTGATCAAATAAATCTCTTACTCTTGAAGCACCAACACCAACAAACATTTCAACAAAGTCAGATCCACTTATAATAAAGAATGGAACTCCTGCTTCTCCTGCAACTGCTTTTGCTAGTAAAGTTTTTCCTGTTCCTGGATGTCCTACTAATAAAACACCTTTTGGAATTCTTGCTCCCATATCTGTGAATTTCTTAGGTGCTTTTAAGAATTCTACTATTTCTGCTAGTTCTTCTTTTTCTTCTTCTATTCCTGCTACATCTTTAAATGTTACTTTTGTTTTTCCATCATTTGCATTCAATATTCTAGCTTTACTTTTTCCAAAACTCATTGATTTATTATTAGCTTGGTTTGGATTCATAAGTAATAACCAGAAAATTAAGAATACTATTAATATAATAAATGGAGAGAATGCACTAAGTATTGTCATTATTACTGATTCTTCCTCTTGTGTTAGTGTTAACTGCCCACTTACAATATTATCAGATATTTGTTCCATAAATGAGTCTAAACTTGGTATTGTAACTTCTTTTTGTGCAGATTTTCCTGAATTTTCTATTCCTTTTAATGTTATATATGCTGTTGATTTGTCTGATGTTATTTCTATTTCTGTTACTTCTCCTGCTGATATTTTACTTATTAATTCAGAATAACTCATCTTTGTTTCTGGATCATTAAATGCAGCATTTAATAATCCTACAAAAATAATACCTAATATTAGCCATACTGCTAATGTTTTAATTCCATTTTTCAAAATTAAATTCCTCCATATTCTGTTTATAGAACTATTTGTTCTTTCACGAATTTTTATTGCTGGATAAAATATAGCATAGCAATTTTACTTTTTCAATACCTTATTTTAAAAGAAATAATTCTGTAATATTTTATTTTTTAATCCTTTACGGATACACCTTTTACAGTTTCTATATATATTTTTTTATTTTTGATTACAATTTTTGTTTTCTTATTTGGAGTTAAATATTTGTTCCCAATATTATTGTTACAAAGTTTTATTATATCTTGAATATGTATCTTTTCAATTCCTTTTGTGGTTCCAAATAACTTATTTATTGAATACAAAATAATTCTTTTTTGTATAGCTATATTTTCTTTGTTAAATTTTTTAAGGTCTAATATAATTTTAGCCTCTTTTTCTATATTATATACATTTTCTTTAATAAAATTTTCTTCTAAACATACATTTTTATATTCTATTTCTGTTTGTTTGTCTAAATACTCTAAGTCATCTTTTACTATACTTGATAGCCTATTTATTGTTTGTATAATATTAGGATTTAATTCTTTTTTTATATAAGGAATAACTACATTTCTCATTTTGTTCCTTGTATAAATATTTTCATCATTTGATTCATCATGTCTTGGATTTAGTTCTTCCCTTTCACAATAACTTTCAATTTCTTCTCTTTTACATTCTATTAGTGGCCTTATATATTTCCCATTTTGTGGTTCTATTCCTTTTAGTCCACTTAGACCTGATCCTCTAACAATATTCATTAAAATAGTTTCTGCATTATCATTTTCATTATGTGCAATAGCTATTTTATTAGAATTTGTTTTTTCCAAAATTTCATCAAAATAATTATATCTTACTATTCTGCCTGTTTCTTCTAATCCTCTTTTTTCTTTTTCTGCTATTTTTTTAATATTTGTATTTAATACATATAATTCTACACCTATTTTATTACAAAATTGCATAACAAATTGCTCATCTAATTTAGAATTTTCTCTTATTCCATGATTTATATGAGCTACAAATATATCAAATTTTAAATCTGATTTCAATTCATTTAAAACAGTTAACATAGAAATTGAATCTGGACCTCCTGAAACTCCCAAAACAATTCTATCACCACTGTTTATTAACTTATATTTATTTATTGTATCCAAAATTTTATTTTTTAACATATCTATATTTCCTTTATACTTTTAAGGACGTTTCTTAGACTGTAAAAACTAAAGTTTAACAGCTTAAGTAACGTCCCCCAAAAAACACTTCTTTATTCTCCTTCAAAAAATCTTCTTTCTAAGTTTGCAAATTTTGTATAACTTGGTAGCCATGCTAGATCTACTGTTCCTGTTGATCCTCCTCTGTGTTTTGCTAGTATTACTTCTGCTACATTCTTTTTTTCACTGTCTTCATTATAGTAATCATCTCTGTATAAGAATATTACTATATCTGCATCTTGCTCTATAGCTCCTGATTCTCTTAAGTCTGATAGCATTGGTCTTTTATCATCTCTTTTTTCTACACTACGTGATAATTGTGATAGTGCTATTACTGGTATGTCTAGTTCTTTTGCTAGTATTTTTAGTGATCTACTTATTTCTGATATTTCTTGCTCTCTACTTGCATTTTTTCCGCCACTGCCTTGTATTAGTTGTAAGTAATCTATTACTACTAATCCAATATCTTTTTCTAGCTTTAACTTTCTACATTTTGCTCTTATTTCCATTATTGATATTCCTGCTGTATCATCTATATATATTGGTGCTTCTGATAGCCTTCCTGAGGTTGATGCCAGTTTTACCCAATCTTCGTCTTCTATTTGTCCTGTTCTTATTTTATTACTGTCTACTAGTGCTTCACTACATAAAATTCTGTTTCCTACCTGATCTTTTGACATCTCTAAATTAAATATTGCTACTGGTTTTCCAGCCTGTAAAGCTACATTTGTTGCTATATTTATTGCAAATGCTGACTTTCCCATTGCTGGTCTTGCTGCTACTATTAATAAATCCGAGTTGTGAAGTCCTGATGTTTTTAAATCTAAGTCTACAAACCCTGTTGGTGTTCCACTTATTTTTCCTTTTCTATTATATAATTCTTCTAATTTTTCAAATGATTCTACTAAAACATCTTTTATTGACGTATATCCTTTTGCATTCTTCTTTTGTGCTAAGTCAAATATTTTTTTTTCTGCTAAGTCCATTATATTATCCACATCTTCTGATTCATCATATCCTAATGCTACTAACTCATTTGCTGAATTTATAAGGTTTCTTAACATAGATTTTTCTTCAACTATTTTTATATATTTCTCTACATTTGCTGTTGTTGGTACTCTTTCTGGTAGGCTTGCTAAATATTCTAGTCCTCCTACTCTTTCAAAATTTCCTTTTTCTACAAGTTCTGCTTTTACTGTTATTATGTCTATTGGTTCACTTTTGGCATATAATCCTAATATTGCGGAATATATTGCTTTATTATCTTCTCTATAAAAAGCTTCTTCTCTTAATACTTCTATTGCACTTATTACTGAATCTCTGTCTGTTAACATACATCCTAATATTGCTTGTTCTGCTTCAATGTCATGTGGTGGTATTTTTCCTAATTCCATTCTCTTTCCCTCTTTATTTTTTAGTATAACCATTTTATTTTAATATTTTAATTATATTTTGGGTATAATCATTACTTTTACTGTTGCTGTTACTCCCTCATTTAATTTTATATCTACATTTGTTGTTCCTGCTACTTTTATTGTTTCTGCCAATAACACTTTCTTTTTATCTACTTCTATGTTGAAATCCTTTTTTAGTGTTTCTGCTATTTCTTTTGATGTTACTCCTCCAAATAATTTCCCGTTCTCTCCTGTTTTCACTGCTATTTTTATTGTTATTTTTTTCATCTTTTCTGCTAGTTCTTTTGCTTCTTTTAAATCTTCACCTTTTCTATAAGCTACTGATGCATTTTTTGCTTTTAAGTTATTCATATTTCCTGTGTCTGCTGGTATTGCTAAATTTTTAGGAAATAAGAAATTTCTTGCATATCCATCAGCCGTATTTATTACTTGATCTTTCTTTCCTACTCCTTTTATATCTTGTTTTAAAATAACTTTCATTTTTTCTCCTCCTTTGTTTTTAATTTTCAGATATCATTATTATATAATTTGCTCATAAATTTTGTATATTGTATAACATTTATCAGTAAATTTCAAGTAATTCTGTTATTAGGTAAAATAAAGAAATTCTCTATGTAAAAATTACATAGAGAATTTCTTTATACTTTATTTATTTCTTTTTGTTTCTTCTTACTAGTTTTTTATATCC
>CAOJJB010000033.1 GCA_948436975.1 uncultured Clostridium sp.
ATGATGGAACAAATGTATATATAATATTAGATGATTATTTAGAAAATAGATTATTTCCAAATGAAACTGGATTGCAAATAGCTGGTAAATATAGTGTATATTCAACTACAGATAGAAGTATATTAGTAACAGCATTAACAAAAGAGAGCAATTGGAGCGAATTTGCAAATGGAGTAGAGGGAGCAACAGCAATAGGAGGAACAACAAATTCAATGTTTGTAGATAGTTGGAATGAAAATCCAAAGGTTAATTCAAAAATATTAGAGAAAGAAACAGTATATCAAGATGAAACAGCAATAAATGATCAAACAGGACTATATATCCCACACACAACAGAAATAGAAGGATGTAGAAATTATTGGCTAATTACAACACCAGTTGATACTAGCTTTATGTGGGGTGTAAATTTTAGAAGTAGTTTAAGTAATCAATTATGGTTTGCTAATGAACATGTACGGAGTACGTCCTGTAGTAAAATTACCATCTAGTATTACAGCAACAGTAGGAGATACAATACAAATATAGTAAAAAAGAATAGATCCCAAAAATAATACCTCTAAAATATATAGGTATTATTTTTTTATTATAGGAAATTTTCTAAAAACATATAATAGTAAAAAATTATTGATTTTTAACTAATTTTGATTTATAATTTTTTTGTAATTATTAGTTAATTAGTTAAATTTATATTAACATGATGAACATCAAGCATTATTATCACAAAAATTTACCTTAGAATATATAAAAAAATTAATAAAAGAGATATAAGATAATATATAAATATTACTAAGATTTGAATAAAAATAGGAGAAAAACAATGAAAATTTATCCAAAACTATATTGTAAAAAAATAACAGATATAAAAATAGAATATTTACAAGAAAATAATATAAAAGGTTTAATTTTAGATGTAGATAATACTTTATTAGACTTTGACTTAAAAATTGTAGAAGGATTAGAGAAGTGGTATGAAGTAATGAAAAAAAACAATATAAAATGTATAATATTATCAAATAGTAATAAATTAACAAAAGTGAAAATGGTAGCAGACTTATTAAAAATACCATTTATAAAATTTGCAACAAAACCATTTAAAAGAGGATTTAAAAAAGCACAAAAAGAATTGAATATACCAAATGAGAATATTGCAGTAATAGGAGATCAAATTTTTACAGATGTAATAGGCGCAAATCGTTCAAACATGTACTCAATATTAGTACAACCACTTAAAGAAAAAGATTTATTTTTAACTAAAATAAAAAGACCATTAGAAGAAATTGTAATAAAAAAATATTTAAAAAATCAGGAAGGTAAATAATGTATTTTAATAATGTACATATACTAAATTTTGTATTAATAGCAGCAATAGGATTAATTGTTGGAAAATTTATTGCCTGGTGTAATATTAGAATACCAGAAAAGAAAAAAATATTTAGTAAAGAATTTTTCAAATATAATAAAGAAGGACTAGAATATAATTACATATTTATGATACTTACAGCAATTATATATATAGCTTTATTATACAAGTTTGGATTAAAAAAGAATGATATATTAAAAAATTTAGATTTAATAAAATATATTATAATAATACCAATGCTATTATTAGTATTTTTTATAGATTTTAAAAAACGAATAATACCAAACAGATTAAATTTAACAATATTTCAATTTGGATTATTGATTACATTTATTTATGGAATAAGTAATGTAAATATGGCAAAAGATTATATTATTGGTATGTTTGCAGGAGCAATTATATTTTTAGTAATTACTGCATTAGGAAAAATAATATCTGGAAAAGAAGCAATGGGACTAGGTGATGTGAAATTTATGGCTGGATTAGGATTATACTTTAGAACAAATGGTATTTCTGAAATTTCACTACTTTCATTTGTAATAGCAGGAATTTCCTCAATTTTAATACTAATAGTAAGATTATTAATATTTAAAAATAAAGATGAATATATAGCATTTGGACCATTCTTAGTAATAGCAACAATAATATATATATTTATACCATCTGGTATTGTATGGGATACATTTTTAGGTATATGTAAAGGCATAAGTGATAGAATATTGATGTTTTAGGGGGAGATTTTATATGAATGTAAAAATAAAATGGTTAAGAGATCAATTATCATCATTAAAAATGGATGGAATGATAATTACAAATCCTGTTAATATTATGTATTTAACAGGACTTTCAGAAGAAGGAACCTTAATAATAGCACCAAAAGAAAACATCTTTGTAACAGATAGCAGATATATAGAAAGTGTTAATAGAAAATTAACAATAGCAGATGAAATTGTAGCTTATGATTCAAGAGATTTAGACAAATATGATTATGAAAATATATTTTTACTACGTGAAAATGTAGGTTTTGAAGAAAATTATGTTACGTATGAAAATTATAAAAAGTTTTTACATACATACCAAGTAAATTTAGTAGAAACAGAAGGAATAATTGAAAACCAAAGAATAGTTAAAGAAAAAGAAGAAATAGAATTAATAAAAAAAGCTTGTGAAATTACAGATGAAGCATATGAATATATAATAAGAAATATAAAAGAAGGAATGACAGAAAAAGAAGTAGCTTTTGAAATAGAAAAATATATGATAAAAAATGGAGCAGACAGTTTAGCATTTGATTCTATTGTGGCTTTTGGAGAAAATACGTCTATGCCACATGCAGTACCAACAGATAGAGTAATACAAAAAGGAGATATAGTTCAATTTGATATAGGATGTAAATATAAAGGATATTGTTCAGATTTATCAAGAGTTGTATTTGTTGAAGAAATGAAAGAAGAATATAAGGAAGTATATGATTTTATATTAGAAGAGCAAAAAAGAATGTCAGAATATCTAAAAGAAGGATCAAATATAAAAACAGTAGTTAAAGATAGAGAAACAGATTATAAATTAAAAAATTATAAAATAATGCATGCATTTGGACATGGAGTAGGACTAGATATACATGAACTACCAGTAATAAATGCAAAAAAAGATAATATATTAAAAGAAAATGCAATAATTGCAATAGAACCAGGTGTTTATATACCAGAAAAATTTGGTATAAGAATTGAAGATACATATTTAGTAACAAAAACAAAATGTGAAAATATAACAAAATGCAAAAAAGACTGTACAGTAATAAAATTAGATTAAAAGGTTGCGTAAAAAGTAATAATATGGTAATATAATATATAATTAAAATAATAAATAGAAAAGGAGAAATATAGTATGGCTGAAGTATATATGGCAGGAGATTTAAGAAATAATACAACATTTGAATTAGATGGAAATGTTTTTAAAGTTGTTGAATTTCAACATGTAAAACCAGGAAAAGGAGCAGCATTTGTAAGAGTAAAAATGAAAAATGTTATAACAGGAGCTGTAATTGAAAGAACATTTAATCCATCAGAAAAATTACAAGGAGCTGAAATAGAAAAAAGAGAAATGCAATACTTATATAATGACTCAGGATTATATTATTTAATGGATAATTCAACATATGAACAAATACCATTAAATGAAGAACAATTAGGAGATGCGTTAAAATATATAAAAGAAAACATGAATGTTACAGTATTATCATTTAAAGGAAAAGTATTTAATGTTGAACCTCCTATGTTTGTAGAATTAGAGGTTACATATACAGAACCAGGATTTAGTGGAAACACAACTACAACATCAGGAAAACCAGCAACACTAGAAAATGGATTAGAAATATCAGTACCACTATTTGTAAATATTGGAGATAAGATAAGAATAGATACAAGAACAGGACTATATATGGAAAGAATTTAGAAAATTTTTATTAGAAAAAACTCTATAGTAATTTCTTACTATATTAAAAGAAATCTAATGGATTGACGGCTATGCCGTCTTTTTTTATACCAAAATGCAAATGACAACCAGTAGTAGCACCATTAGTAGGATTTCCCTTAAAGTCTTTATAAGGATTATTAGGAATGCCATAAACATTTTTAGGACCAACATTTGCAATATGCTCACCAGTAGTAACAATTTGTCCAACAGAAACAATAAAATTTGGAGAAACGTGGCAATATGAAATATGTAAATTATTACTTTCAACCATAATAGTACAACCATTAGCACCTTGAAAACCTACAAATACCACTATTCCATTAGTAATAGAGTATATATTACTATTTTCAGCAGCACCAATATCAATTCCAGAATGATTACGAGAGGCACCAGTAGTAGGAGAAATTCTAGGCCCAAAAGGAGATGTAATGTTGTGATAACCAGGAACAGGCCAACAAAAATCAGAATTTGAAAAATGGTAATCAGATGAAATAGATTGAGAATTATTGAAAGCTGTAGAAGTAGTTTGTATAAAATGAAAAATAGAAATATAAATAGTGAGAACTACAATAATAATGTAAATATAATATAAAAATTTATTGATATAAATCACTTCTTTCATTGAAATTTAAATTAATAAAAAAAATAACCTGATTAAGTTCAAGTTATTTTAAATGGCAGGGGTAGAAGGATTCGAACCCTCACAGGCGGTTTTGGAGACCGATGTGCTACCATTGACACTATACCCCTATATTTAATTGACAATAATTATTTTAGCATATAATATTTTATAATTCAAGTGAATTTTAAAAATAATATTAATGAATTATAATAATTTTATTTTTAAGTTTTATATAAATTTTAGTTTAAAAGTTAAGTATATTATTTTTATACATTGTATATTGCACAAAATACCACTTTTTTGTATATTACAAAGTATTTCAAAAAATAATATACTTAACTTTCAAACAATATAATGAATAAAAATTCCAAATAAAATAAAAAAATACAAATTTATACAAAAAAAGTAAAAAAAGTATTGCAAAAGAAAAAAATTATCCTTATAATTAATATATATTACTTTTAATATCGAAAGGGGAAAATAATGAGAAAAGTATCAAAAATATTAGTTATGGCAATTGTAGTTTTAGCTGTAATTACAATGTCATTAAATGTAAATGCTGCAACAGCAAATGAAAACTTAACAAACTATATAAAAGCATCACACAATGTAAATGGAATGGTTTTCGAATTAACAAATAGTCAAAAAAATTCATTAGTAAATTATGTTAAAACATTAGATGAAAAAACAGCAGAAACTGTTTATTCAGATATAATATCTATTGAAGAAACAATAAAAAATACAGGAGCTAAAAATGTTTCAGAAATAAGTGAAACTGTAAAATCAGAAATATTAGAAAAAGCAACAGAAACAGCTAAAAAAGCAGGTTTAACATTAACAGTTAATACAAAAACTAATACATTCAAATTAGTAAAATCAAGTGGAGAAGTATTAATATCAGGAAATTATACAACAATATTAAAAAGTTCAGGAACAAGCAGTAGTTCAAAAGCAACAGCAACAAGTTCAACAGGATCAAAATTATTATATACAGGTGCAAACTATGCAGTGTATGCATTGCCAGCTTTAACAATAGTTGCCGCCATTGCAATATTTGTTAAAAAAAGAGCAAAATAAATGGTCAATAACATTGTAAAAATATTTAAAGCAGCTATTTTATCTTTAATAGTTGCTTTTTTGTTTGTAATAATAATCTGTTTTAGTTTAATGAAGATAGGAAAAGAAAAAATTGATATGGCAATATATCTTTTAAACATAATAACAGTAAATGAAAATAATATACAAACAATAAAACCTGTATTAGAAGGAAATGTATTAATAAATTATCCTACATATGGTACTAAATATGCTACACTTAAAATAGAAAGTATAGGATTAGAATTACCAGTATATTACGGAGCAAATTATACAATATTAAAAAGTGGAATAGCACATGATGAAACGTCTTTTTTTCCAGGAGAAGGTGGAAGTATAATACTTGCAGGACACAATTTCAAAACTTTTTTAGCTAATTTACCACAAGCACAAGTGGGAGATATAATACAATTAGATACAACATATGGTAAATTTAATTACCAAATATATGAAACTAAAATAGTTGAAGAAACAGCAGTAGAAGAAGTTCCAATTCAAGAAGAAAAGGAAATCTTAATGATATATACATGTTGGCCAATAAATAACATAGGACATGCTGATGAAAGATATGTAGTTTATGCCAATAAAATAGAGGAGTAAAAAATGAAAATATTAAGATATTTTGCAAGTATAATTTTATCTTTTTTAATAGTAATTACAGTATTTTTAATAATATCTAGTAATATTTTAAATAATATTATACTAAATAAAAACTATATATTATCTAAAATGGAAGAAACAGAATTTAATTTACAACTTTCAAGAGAAGTAGAAAGTGGATTTGAAAATTATATATATCAATCTGGATTACCAAAAGAAACAATAAAAGAACTATTTACAGAAGATATGATAAAAGAAGATGTAAATAGTCTAATAAATGCTTTATATGAAGGTACAGAAATATCTTTAAATGATAATTTATTAAGAAAAAATTTAAGTAAACGAATAGAAGAATATATAATATCTGAGAATATGAATTTAAATGAACAAGGCAAAGCAAATATAAAAGAATTTGAGGATTTAATTGTAAATGAATATACTAATAATGTAAATGTTTCAGAAGAATTGTATATTAAAGGAAACACATTAATTAAACAATTACAAGATGTAAGTAATAAAGTTGGAAATATACCAACTGTTATATTAATTGTATTAATAATAATTCTATTATTGATTAATATAACAGATTTATTAGTAGCTGTAAACTTTTTAGGAATAGCAGCATTAACAGTTGGTATATTATTAAAAGCAATAACAAATTCTATATTTACACAAATTGATATAGATAATTTAGTTGTATTAGCGACATCTTTAAGTAATTTAATTATTACTATTATAAAAGAGAATTTGTATAAATTATCTGATCATGGAAATGTGTTTATAGTTTGTGGAGTTATAGGTATATTAATTTCAGCTACTATTAAAAATACAACTAAAAAAAGAAAAAGATTAGAAATTAATAAACTATAATCAATATATTATAAATAATAAACCTATTGGGAAAATAAGTCCTAGAATTGCTAAGATTATTATAGTAATTCCAGCAGGCTTATTTTTTTTATCATTCATTTCATAAATTCCATAATATAAGCTTTTTAAAAATGAAAATATTAAAATAAGAGATACTAAATATTTCATAAAATTTTCTCCTTATTCTTTATTAAATAGATTACTAGAATTTATTTTACTATTTATAGTTACATCAAAAAATGAATCTTGAAAAACATCATCCCAGTGAATTTTATCAAATTCTTCTCTAGTAAAAAAGTTACCTTTATATAAAGCTTTAAAACCAGTTACATCAGAATTATATTTTTTTGAAATAGTATATAAATAATTTTTTACTAAATTTTCAAAGTATGAATTAACAGTATTTTCGAGAATTTTTATATTATTATTATCTATATAATTAAAAGTGCTACCAGAACTATTAACTGTTCCCTCAGGATATATTGTTACAGAAATAAGAGGTGTACCATTTATTATATCTATATCAATATCTGTTTTTTTATATAAACTAACTTTTAAATCAATTTCAGAACCTTCTTCAAAAGGACTATCTGTTGTAATAACACAAGTATTTAAATCATTAGTAACTATTAAATGTGCAATTGAGTTTGATACATCCATATAATCAAGCATAAATTCATCTTTAAAAATAGCAAAACCAGCAGTTTGAACAGTATCATCAGAAACTAAAGTATATACAGCAGTAGGTTGATAGTAATCATTATCTAAAGCTTGAAAAAATTGACCAAAAGATGTTTCTATTGTAAAACCAGTATACTCAGTAGTTTCAGTTAGATAATCATAAAGTCTTGCAGAAAAAACTTCTCCAGAGTTAGAAACTTTTTCCATAACATCGTAAGCAGTAGTAGAACTAATTATAATTTGGCAACTATGTCTTAATTCAGGATTATTACTTAAAGTATTCATATATGTTTTAATTCCTTTTTTAGCTAGTTCTTCTGAAATAATTAAAGCAGAACAATGAGATAAATTAATTTTTTTATTTAAATAATTATCTAAAATATTTAATCCTTCATCAATAGTATTTGCTTCAACAGAATATATTTTGTAATTACTTGGTTGAGTAGAACCACTAGAACCACTTTCTCCAGAAGAATTAGAAGAAGTTTGAACACTTAATTTTAATCGTCCTTCATCAGTTAAATCTAAACCTAAAGAAATTATAAAATAATAGTTATCAATTCCATTTGTATAATAGCAACCAGTCAAAGTAAATAATGAAATTATTATAATAAATATTAATAAGATCGTTTTCTTCATATTATTTATTACCTTTCAATTTTTTTATGTTTGCTCCAATTAATATAATAATACCAAGCCCAAACATAAAAGATAAAATTAAATATCTATAAATAGTATTTTCAATAAAATGAATTTGAGATACATTTACAGGGATTATAGTTAATCCAAAAAGTATACTACATGTTGAAAATGAAAGCATTTTTTCGTTAGTAACATTTAATAGTTTTTTTATAATTTTATTAATTGTAAAAACTATTAAACTTAAATAAGAAAATATAGAGAAAATCCATAGTAATATAAATAAAGAATCAACTCTACGAATAAAATCTCCTAATTCAATTTGTCTTACTAATAAAAATAATGAATTAATAGGTTCACTATCAGAAGTGCTATTAAATAAAGTAAGCATAGATGTTACAGTAAGTAGTAATAATATAAAAGATATAATATATGAAATTATACATATTTTTTTAAAATCCTTAGGTTCTCTAAGTAATGGTTTTATAAAGTAATAGTAAACAATTACATACATACTAAATCCATTACTTAAACCTAATATAAAAGTGGTATAATAATCTTTTCCTAAAATTGGTGTTAAATGCTCTAGATCGAAACTATCGCAAACAGCAAAAAAAGAAATTAATACACTAAATATAGCAAAAGGTACAGCAAAGCAAATAGTACGAGTTATTGACTTAAATCCAACAATATTTGCTACAAATATACCAATAATAAAAATTAGTAGAATATACATCATGTCAAAATTAGAAAAATATATTGTGTGTAAAACATTAGAGAAATTTATTAAAGTTACAAATGTTACTAGTAGAAATAATGCAATAGCTAATATTCCAATAATAATTTTTAATTTAGTTCCTGCAAAAAATTCAGAAATATCTAATATATCTGAATTATGAAATTTATCAAATAATTTTATAATAATTAGCAAAACTATAAAATCAATTATTCCTACATAAAGAATATTTATAATAGAACCTGTTCCAGTAACTTCAATAATATAATAAGGAACATTAAGGATTAGCTTGTTCATCATAATGATTATGATTAGAGCAATAGCTTCAATTGTGCTTAATCTGTAACTATTTTTCATTTTGCCTCCATTTCATACTAATATGATTTTCAACATTAGGTTTTTTAGTATTTAAAAATGAGTTTCTTTTTTCACGTCTCCAAACTGGATTCATATACATAGTATCATTTGATTTCACATCATAATAAGGTATATAAGGTGAAAAGAAAGGTATACCAAATGAACTTTGACTAGATAGTAGAATAAAGTGTATAAAAGCCCCTAAAGCAATACCCAAAAAGCCTGCTAAATAGCCTAGTATTATATACATAAATCTAAACAGTTTAATTGTAAAACGTAATGCGTTATCTGGTATAGCAAAAGAACATATACCAGAAGATGCAACAATAATAATAAGTATAGGACTTACTATATTTGCAGAAACTGCTGCATCACCTAAAATTAAAGCACCTATTATACCGCACAGTGGTACTAAAAGTAGCAGGAACACGAATACTAGCTTCTTGTATTAACTCAAATGAAATCTCCATAATTATAATTTCAAAAATTATAGGAAATGGAATTGCCTCACGAGCGGAAATTATAGCAAATAATAATTCAGAAGGAATGAGTTCATAATGGTACATAGTTATTGCTATATATAGTCCAGGAAGTAGTAAAGCAAATACTAATGCAATAGACCTAAGTATTCTTAAAAAATTTGCATAATGATAATTTAAATTAAAATCTTCTGGTGAAGATAAAAAGTCAATTAAAACAGTTGGTACTATTAAAGCAAATGGAGAACCATTTATAATTATTGCCACTCTTCCAAGTAAAAGATAGTTTGAAGTTTTATCAGGTCTTTCAGTAGATATAGCTTGTGGAAAAGGTGTGGTAGAAGAATCTTTAATAAATTGTGATAATTGACCAGAAGACAATAAATAATCAATTTCTAAATTATTTATTCTATATTTAGCTTCAGCCACTAAATCATCATTAGTTATATTTTTTATATAACAAATAGCAACTTTTGTTTTACTAATCTTTCCAACAGTAGTTTCTTCAATTACTAAATTTTCATTATTTATAATTTTTCTAAGCATAGATGTATTTATTCTTAAATTTTCTACAAATCCTTCATGAGCTCCTTTTACAACAGCTTCAGTTTTTGGATTGTCAACACTACGTCCTTTAAATCCTTTAGTTTCTACACATAAAGCAACATTTAGTGAATCAACAAATAAAGCGCAAAAACCTGCATTTATCATAGAAACAATTTCTGAAAATTTAGTTGATTTATTAACACTATTTTGAGGAATCAAGCTAGAATATAAAAAATTTTCTAAATTGAACTTTACAAATTTTTGTTTACCATCATCCATAATTTGGTTACTAGGCTTTAAAGAATCTCTCATTTTTATAGAATTTTTTAAAAGTAAAGGCTGCATAATAAAATTATTAATAGCATCATCTTGAACCATACCATCTATAAAAATAAGAAAAGCAGCAAACTTTTTATTACGAATAGTTAAAGTAAAATCTCTAACTTTTATATCACTATTGATTAACATATTATACTTGATTTTTAAGTAATCTAAATTTTCATTTAAAGATGAAGAAACAGTCTGATTATCTTCAGAACTAAATTCTTGCTCATTGATATTATTTTGAGCATCAGACAATATAAAGTCATATTCTTCTTGTTCATTATATTTAAAAATATTATTAAAAAAATTATTTTTCATAAATCTACTCCTAATTTATAGTAGTATTGGCAAATTATAAAAAAATATACATTGACATTACCTGAAATGTTAGAATTTGGTTGTTACAGATTAAGCATATAAGATATTAAGTATTTAAATAATATAATTAGAATTGTAATAAAAATGTATTAAAAAAATAATATAAAAGAGATTGAAAAATGTCTTATATTAGTGTAAAATGAATATAAATACAAGTGCATATAAAAGTTTAGGAGGAATGAATGAAAAGAACAAATAGAGGAAACAAAAATGCAGTAATAATAGTATTAATAGTGTTATTATTACTACTAACAGTAGGATATGCAGCATTTTCAGATATTTTAACAATATCAGGAACAGCAAATGCAAAAGGAACATTTAACTTAGAATTTCAAAATGCGGAAATAGTAACAATGGTTGGAGTAAATGAAGAAGGAACAAAAGCAGAAATATCAGAAGATAAGAATACATTACAAGTAAATGTAGCAGATTTAGCATACCCAGGAGCAGGAGTAGAATTTTCAGTAGACATAGTAAATGTAGGAACAATACCAGCTATGGTAAATGCAGTAACACCAACAAATATAACAGGAAGTGAACATATAAAAATAGAAGGATTGGAAGCTATAACAACAGATCATCCAATAATAGAAGCAGGAGGAAAATGTAATATACATTTTACAGTAGAATGGCCAGTAACAGCAACAGATCCATTAGGAGAAAATGGAGAAAGTACAAGCTTTGAATTAGAAATAGAATATACACAAGGAACAGGAAAAGAATTTGAAGGAAGTGCAAAACATGAAGATGAAGCAATAGGAAACACAACACCAGTAGAACCAACAGGGCCTAAATTAGCAGAAATAATAACAGGAAGTGATTATGGAAAAGCAATAAATTATAGTGTGGAAGTAAAAGGAGAAATAGTAGATAACTGGAAAGTATTTTATAATGATGGTACAAATATATATATAATATTAGATGATTATTTAGAAAACAGATTATTACCAGCAGAAACAGGATTACAAACAAATGGAAAATATAATGTTTATTCAAATACAAACAGAGAAACATTATTAGAAGGTTTAACAACAGAAAACTATTGGAGTGAATTTGCAAGTGGAATAGAAGGAGCAGTAGCCACAGGAGGAGCAACAAATGAAATGTTTATAAATAGTTGGAATGGAAATCCAAAAGTAAATACAAGACAATTGGAGATTGAAAAATATTATTATAATGGTGCTGTTAATGGAGGTTCACCAATAAATGATCCAACGAAATTATATGTACCACATACTGAAGGAATAGAAAATTGCTTAGCATATTGGTTGGCATCTCCTTGTGTTAATAATGATGGTCATGTTTGGCATATAAGTTATGGTGGAAATATTGGTAACTATGCTTATAATGGTGTTGTTATGCGGAGTACGTCCATTAGTAAAACTACCAGCCAACATAACAGGAACAGTAGGAGAAACAATAGAAATACAATAAAATTATAAAGATATTTAATATAGGAGAAAAAAATGAGAAAAAGTAAAGTAAAAAATATAGTGATAATAATATTAATATTATTATTGCTATTATTAGCAGTAGGATATGCAGCATTTTCAGATATTTTAACTATATCAGGAACAGCAAATGCAAAAGGAACATTTAACTTAGAATTCCAAAATGCAG
>CAOJJB010000034.1 GCA_948436975.1 uncultured Clostridium sp.
CATCTTTTCCTTCTATTATTACTTCATTATTTCTTATTCTTCCTCTTGTTATTTTCGGCTCTGTATTGTCTATTTTCCCTATTTCTATCATTTTTGTTGTTACATTTCCTAATCCATCTTTTAAGTATACTGCTCCATTTACTGTTTCATATACATCTCCTACAAATTTGTATGCTCTTGAATATACATTTTCATTTTTGCTTGCTTCTTGTAAATCTGTTTCACTGTTAAATCCTATTTGTACATTTCCTATTCCTTCATCTATTGCTGTTATTATTAATTCTTTACTTTGTTTCCATTCTTCTGCTATATTCGTCTTTGATGTCATTTCTGGCGCTTTACTATCCATTTTTTCTAGTCTAAAACTTTTACTTCCATATATTAATCCATAATCTGTTACTGTTATTGTAAATGTTTTTCCTAATTCATCTGCTTCTATATTTGGGATTATTTCAAATGTGAAATTCTTATTTGTTACTACTGCACTTCCTGTGTTTATTGTTTTTCCATTTTCATCTTTCAAATAATATGTTACATTATTTGCATGATCTTCTGTTCCTGTTACTACTATTTTTTTATTTGTTACCCATCCTTCACTTGATACATTTAACTCTGTTTCTTTTATATTTGTTATTACTGGTAGAAAATATTCTGGTTTTTCATGACCTGCTCCTGTAACAAAACCATAATTATTTCCATCTTGTAATTTTAGATTAATTCCTTGATAATCACTATATGTATTTTCTTTAATATCATTAGTTTTTAATCTTCTTTGAGTAACCAAAGTAACTATATTCTTTCCATTTTCTATTCCTGGTGTAGCATTAAAAGATGTATTATCAAACCATGATGCATGTGTAGAACTTCCAGCATTAGCATTAGAATATGTTACTCCTGAACTTAATGTAACAACTGAAGTAAGTGTTGAATACCAAGAACCTGATTTATACTCATGAGTTTTTCTATTATTTGTAGTGGCAAAAATTTCACCACAACTAGCACAAGAAAACTTTGCCTCTCCTGTACTAGTTAATCCATCTGATGAAGTTAATGATTTTGTAGTAATCCATACAGGTATATGTTTTCCTGTAAAAGTTTGTCCACAAACTGCACAAGATTTCCCCGTTGTACTACATGTTGGATATATTTTTTCTCCATTTTCATAATAATAACAATACTCTCTCCAGTAATCATCTTTATATAAATTACCATTATAATAATATTCATGTGCAACAACCCAACATTTACTACATGCTTTTACATGATTATATCTATCCATACTACTATATTGTACATATGATTTTCCATCCCACTCACATGGCTTATGTCCAGTTGTTTGATATCCACAATCATTACATATATCTATATAATAATTATCATTCCAACATGTTTCCACTCCCTTTGCCCAAGTTCTTGTTGTATTATGATTATTTTGATCTCTTTTAGCTTTACATATCATACATTCTTGCCAATGTAATTCTGAATTATATTTTCTTGTCCATATACATGTATGTTCTTGTATTTCTTCCCCTGTTGTTAACCCTGTTAAATCTATTGTTGTTACATCAAGTGTGCTTCTTAGTCTTTTAGAAATACTTATTTTTGGAATTATATTTTTCTCATCTTTTACTATATTGTTTTCTATTGCTAAACTTTTATTTTGTATAAACATTGATATACTTACTACTATAAAAAATATTATTAATTTTCTCCATATTTTAGTTTTTTCTTTCATTTTAATACCTCTTTTATCTTCTCTATTTAATAATAAAACTTTTACATAAGTTTTTACATGGAAACATTTTCCTCTATTTAAAAAGAAAAATAAACCTTTACTTAATAAACACAATGACTATGTTTACTAAATAAAAGTCTATTATAAAAATTCACAACATTTTTAGAGTAGCTTTCTACTGCTCTTTTTTCATCTATTAAATTAATACATGTGTGTGTGTGTGTGTGTGTGTGTGTGTGTGTGTACAGCCCCAACTATTCCATCGTTTACTTTCATTTCTCTTTCCTCTTACTTTTGTTTTTTCTAATATACTACTTTTGTACTTATTTGAATATAAAAATAATTTTACAAATTTTAGTATTTTTTATACTTTTACTACGCACATAGCTTTTCTAGCTTTTTATCATTTTTATTACTTAAATAACTTTTTCTAATTAATTTAATTTTTATAAATATATAATGTATTCAAACTTACAAACAAAAATACCAGAACTTATTTATTCTGGTATTTTTGTATACATGTTTTAACATGTCATTATTATATTACTTTTAATTTCTATCTGTTACATAGTATCCTACTCCTCTTTTCGTAATAAGAATTTTAGGATTTGCTTTGTCTTTTTCTATTTTATCTCTAATTCTATTCATTGTAACATCTATTGTTCTGATTGCCCCTACATATTCTTCATATTCCCAAACTTCACGTAGTAACATTTCTCTTGTTACTACTTGTCCTGGTTGGCTAGCTAAATATTTTAAAACATCAAATTCCTTTTTGGTTAGATTTATTACTTCTCCTTTTACTTTTGCTTCTACTTTCTTAAGATCTAAAGTTAAATCTCCTACTTTTATTATATTCTCTCTGTCTTCATTTTTTTGTGAGTTTAATTCTATATTTGAGTTTAATTCTGCTTTTCTCAAGTTTGCTTTTATTCTTGCCATTACTTCTCTTATTTGAAAAGGCTTTGTAATATAGTCATCTGCTCCCATTTCTAATCCAACTATTTTGTCTGATTCTGTATCTTTTGCAGATATCATTAGGATTGGTATATTTGATATATTTAGTGCATATCTTATTTTTTTACATACAGATATTCCATCTAATTTTGGAATCATAACATCTAATAATATTAAATCTGGTTTTTCATTTATAGCCATATCAACAGCTGTTACACCATCATATGCTTCTAATGTGTTATATCCTTCTTTTTGTAAATTAAATACTAATAATTCCATTATACTTTGTTCATCATCTACTACTAATATAGTTTTTTTATCTTTTTCAACCATTTCCTCCACAGAATTACCGCCTTTCTAAATGATTTTCGTTTTATTACTTAACTTATATCATATTTAACATTTTTGTACAAGTTTTTTTTCAAATTAATTTCTTTTGTGTTAAATTTAAACTTAAATTTTATAAATTATTAAATATTAATTTCAAAATGGAATTTACTAAATAATATATAATTTTTTACATAAAGACTTCTATATTATAAATCTTACAATTATCTTGAAGTAATATTTTTTTATCTCGTATTTCTTCTCCATTTACTATAAATTTTTCTACTCCTGTGTTTTTACTGTTATTATTTCTTACTTTTATTTTATATAAACTAGTTTTATATTTGTATGAAATTTCGTATTCTTTCCATTCTTTTGATATACAAGGTTCTATTCTTAAATATCCTTTTTCTATTTTTAATCCTAATATATACTCTAATATTGCTTTATAATACCAACTACTTGATCCTGTATACCAATTCCAACCTCCTCTTCCAACTAAATCTTTATTGCTATATACATCTGCTGGTATAATATATGGTTCTAATTTAAATCTTTTCGCTTCTTCTTTATTTCTTGAATGTTCTATTGGATTTATAATTTGTGCTAGTTCTACTGCTTTATCTCCAAAACCTAACAATGCTTCTGCTATAACTAGCCAACATGCTCCATGAGTATACTGTCCCCCATTTTCTCGTATTCCTGGTGGATAAGATTTTATATATCCTGGATTTACATTTGATTTTTCAAATGGTGGGTCAAATAATTTTATAATTTTATTTTCTTTGTCTACTAAATAATTTTCTACTTCTTGTAGTGCTATAAATTTTTTGTCATTATCTCCAGCACCTGAAATAACTGACCAGCTTTGTGCTATACTATCTATTCTACATTCTTCTGAGTTTATACTTCCAATTTCTTGGCCTTCATCTGTAATTGCTCTTTTAAACCAACGTCCATCCCATCCTTTTGTATTAACATTTCTTCTTATTTTTTCCTTAATTTCTGTGTATTTATCTACTAAATCTTTTCTATTTCTATTTTCACATATTGGTATAAATCTATTTAAAATATCATATAAGAAAAATGCTAACCATATACTTTGTCCTTCTCCTTTTGCTCCTACTTTACTAAATCCATCATTCCAATCTCCTACTCCTATTTTAGGGAAAGGCTCTATTCCTTTATCTATTGTATGATTTATCGCTCTTACACAATGTTCAAATAAACTTTCTTTTTCTTGACTTGCATGGTAAAGATTATATTTTTCTTCTTCACCTTCTTCAAGAAGTTCTCCTTTTAAATATTCTATTTGTTCATCTAATATACTTTCATCATTTTCTAAATTTACATATTCAATTGTTCCATATGCTAACCATAATAAGTCATCTGAAAATCTTGTTCTTATTCCTCTTTTTGTTTCATTATGCCACCAATGAAGAACATCTCCTTCTATAAACTGATGTCTTGCACAATTTATTAATTGTTCTTTTAGATAACTAGAGTCTATATATCTAATCCCTAAAGTATCTTGCAATTGATCTCTAAATCCAAATGCTCCTCCTGATTGATGGTACCCAGTTCTACCTAAAAGTCTACTTGATAAAGTTTGATATACCAGCCAACCATTCATAATTATATTTAATGATTCAGAAGGTGTTCTTACTTTTATTGTATTTAATATATCATTCCATTTTGCTTTACTTCTTTGTAATTCATTTTCTATATTATTAATATTACTATACTTTTCTTTTATTTTTAAGATTTCATCAAAATTATTTTCTTCTCCTATTATTAAATTAAAATTCTTTTCTTCAAATTTATCAAATTTTAAGTCGAATTCTATTCCAACACAAGAGTTTTTTCCAAAACCAGATTTATTATTTAATCTTTTATATAAACTATCTGGATCTAAAATATTTCCTTCTCCAAAAAAGTTATCTTTATCACCTGTAAAACTCTTTATTTCTAAATCACTTGTTATATACATTATTTTATTTTTAAAACTTTCTTCTGTAAATATATTTTTTACTGTTAATATATTTTCATTTTCTTCTACAAAAAGATT
Source organism: uncultured Clostridium sp. (assembly GCA_948436975.1). Taxonomy (GTDB): domain Bacteria; phylum Bacillota; class Clostridia; order TANB77; family CAG-508; genus Scatovivens. The sequence goes on from CAOJJB010000034.1 coordinate 5,088, forward strand.
TCCATTACTTAAAAACTCATCTTCTCCTAATACTGTTTTTATATATACTAACAATTTTATTTTTCTTTCTTCATTAATAATATTTTTTATTCTAAATTTAAGAACTTTAAGTGATTCTTCATTTGGTACAAAAATTTCTAATTCTTGATTAAAATTATCATTAAGATTTTTTAATTTTGTATATCCAAATCCATGTGTTACATAATAATAGTTCTTATTTGGAATAACACCAGAATTTAGTGTCCAAATTATTTTATTATCTTCATCTTTTATATAAAATATTTCTGATGGGAAATCTATAACTCTATCATTATTCCATGCTGTCAATCTATTTAATCTACTATTTTTGCTCCAAGTATATCCTCCCAAATTATCTGTTACTACTGTTCCAAAAAAACTATTTGCAATAATATTACACCATACTGATGGTAGTAAATTTTCACTATTTTTATATATTATATATTCTTGTCCATCTAGAGCAAAACCTCCATAAGAATTATCATATAATAATTCTTCTTTTTTCAATGGATATATTTCTGTTTCTTGATTTAAAACTCTATCTCTTTTTACTTTTTCAATATCCTTCTCTGCTTCTTCTAATTCTTTTAAATGACTTTCTATTCCACCATTTTGTGAATCTATTATTAGACTAGATTTAAATTCTATTACATCTACATCCTCTTTTTGCATTTCATCTTTGTTTAATACAAAAATTCCTGCATTTATATTCTTCAAATATGCTAATTGTTTATTTGAAATTACTTCATTTATACTTTCTTTTACATATCTGTCATATGCATCTGTTTCTATATCTAATATTACTAAATCAAAAAATATCTTTTTAGCTCTATAATATTCATAGCAATTCATTATTTCTTCTATTACATACATATCTTCTATATTTTTTATTTTAACTAGTATAATTGGATTATCTCCTGAAATACCATATTTCCATAAGCTATCCATTTGTGCTGTTTTCAATTGTTTTACATTTTTTAATGGATTTAATTTTAATATATATTTTAATAATCTTGCATATAAATATAACTTTTTATAATCTACTTGTAAATATTTACTCTCCTCTTCACTTCTTGCTCTTGCTATATTAAATATTCTAATAATTTCTTCTTCACTTTTAACATTTTCTATATTCTCTATTGCAACTTCTCTATTATCTGATGCAGATATTATGAAATTAACATTAGCTATTTCTCTAGATCCTACTTTTATAGTTCTTTTCATTGCTATTATTGGATCTGTTACTTGCATAGTTTCTTTTGAAAAACTTCTTTGATTTTGTAATATTTTAGAGGTATCTAGATTTTCTCTTCCTAAATATTTTTCTTTGTTAATTTCATATTCAAAATTCACAATTTGTTCATTTTCTGTGTATAAAGTTGTTGCTAAATATTTATTTTGACCTAAATCTCGATCTTTTTTCTCAAATACAATATTCTCATTTACTTCATCCATTTTCATAAATAATTTATTAAATGCTGGATGTGAATATTCTTGCATCTTTTTTGATAATGATGGTTCAAAATCTGTTACTACTTCTAATACTTCATCTTGGTTTCCCAAATTTTCTATTTTTATTCTTCTAATTTCTATGGCTCTATTTGGATCTAAACTGACAATTTCTTCAACTTTTAAATTATTTTCTTGTTTTAAAAATTTCGCCTTATCTGGTGTAAATACTACTTTAGCATTTTCTTTGGTATCAATTACTTTTCTAGTTCTTACATTTTTTATATAAACATTAACTCTTTGTTTTAGTTCAGAAGTTTTTTTGAAATTATTTACCATTAATCCATCAAATTCACTTATACTATCACCATAATCATCTATTGTTATCTTATATCTTTCATTTGCTATTACATTTATATTTCTAAATATCTTATTTGGTCTTTCTATACTTCTTTCTAAATAAGATCCTAAATTCAAGTTCTTAATCTTACTTATTTTTTCTTTTTTCTCTTTTGTTATTATCATTTTAATTGGCATTCTTTCTTGTAAAAGAATGTTTGTTGCTTCTATTTCTGGGTTATTATTAAATCTTTGCTTTAAAATTTGATTATTTAAAACATTATTTATAGACAATAATATTAACCCTTGATGATGTGCCATATAAGTTTTTACTACTGCTTTTCTACTATTTTTTACTCTTGATGGTGTATAATCTACTGCCTCATAAAAACCATACTTTCCTAATGCTCCATCTGCTTCTAATTTTTTTAAATTTTTTATTCCATTTTCTAATTCATATTCTAATGATAAACATGTGCTATATGGTGATACTACTGCATCTTCTTCTAATCCTCTTTTCAATCCTAACCAAGGAATTCCAAATGCTTTATATTGATAATTATTATTTAAATCTTTTATATTAAAAGCTGATTCTGATATTCCCCATGGAATACCTAATTTTTTACAATATTCCATTTGACTCATTATAGCAAATTTGCTTGCTTCATCTAAAAGACTTCCTTTATATATTCTTAAATTTATATTTGGCATTAAATATTCAAATGCTGTTCCTGTCCAAGATACTAATCCTTTATATCCATTTAAGGTTGTTAAAGTTCTGCTTAAGTTATTCCAATGCTTTACTGGTATATCTCCTTTTGCAATTGCTACAATACTTGCTTGTCTTGCCTCTGATGCTAAAAAGTCATAATAAGAATTTACTAATTCATTTTCTTCTAAATTATATCCTATTGATAATAATCTTGTTTTTTCACTATATAATTTTGAAAAATCTGTATTATTTATAAGATCTGTTATTGTATTTATAAGATTTTCTACATCTGCTTTACTTCTATTTTCTATGAGAAAATCTTTTACTATATATAAATATCCTATAAAATTTCCACTATCTACTGTTGATATAAATCGTGGTATTAATGGCATTAAAGTATCTATATTGTACCAATTATATAAGTGCCCATTCCATTTACTAAGACTACTTACTGTTCTCATTATCTTATTTAAATAATCTATAGCTTTTTTAAAGTTTATAAATCCTAAATCGTATGCTGATAATACTGCTAATAATTCTAATCCAATGTTTGTTGATGAAGTTCTGTTTACTATATCATTGTTTCTTTCTTCCTGATAATTATCTGTTATTAAATAATTATTTTCTTCAGTTGCATATTTTTCAAAAAAGTTCCATGTTCTTTTTGCAACTTCTGTTAGATATTTTTTATTATTCTGAGAAATTTCATATTCTTTTTGCTTATCTAAACTTATATACCAAGCAATTGCTGGTGATATTATCCATACTAATCCTAAAATTTTTCCTATAATTCCTGATACTAATATAAATAAAATTCCTATTATAATATTAGAATTCATTTCAGAAAAATATGATATTAAGTCTGTTTTTGAATTTCTCTCTGCATCTTCTGCTGTTACCCATTGTAGCAATTTTGTTTTTCTTTTCATTCTATATAAACTTCTTATAATAGCATCTAAATTTTTTATTGCTTCATATGGTAAAAATAATATTTGAAGAAATATTCTAATAATACTTACTTTTATGCTGTTTAATTCTTTAGAAAACTTTTTAGAAGCATATACTGCTCCTGTCATATTGCTTTCTTTAAAAATAATATAATTTATTATATCAATTATATATGGTATTGTTATAGATACCAATGCTATTTCTAATAAAATGCTTTTTTGCAAATTACTATTAAATATATTTAAAACACTTAAGATTATTAGTAAAAAACTAAATATTGGTAACAAACTTCTTCTTAAGTTATCATATATTTTAAATTTTGATATTTCGTTTAGTCTATAATTTTTTAACCATTTTATTATTTGCCAATCTCCTCTTGTCCATCTATGATTTCTTAAAATATATGGTATATATTTAGATGGATATCCATCTAAAAGCATTACATCAGTCAAAAGAGCACATCTTAAAAAATTTCCTTCTAATAAGTCATGGCTTAATATTGTATTTTCTGGAAATTCGCTATTTAATATTTCATTATATACATCTACATCATATATTCCTTTTCCTGTAAAAATCCCTTCATCAAAATAATCTTGATATATATCTGAAATAGCATTTGTATAGCAATCAACTCCACCTTTCATACTGTATAGTTCTATAAAAGTAGTTTTTTGTGCAATAGATAAATCCATACCAATTCTAGGTTGCATAATTCCATAGCCTTCTACAACTTTATAATCTTTTACTATTGGTACATTTAGTATATAACTCATAGCTCCTATAAGTTGTGGAGCTGTTCTTAAGTTTAAGTTTGTATCACTATCTAAAGTTATAATATATTTGATATTTGGCAATTTATCTTTTTGTTTTTCAATTGTATTTTCCAAAAAATCATTTTCTACTTTCCTTTTTATATACTTGTTAAATGTTGTTAATAAACCTCTTTTTCTCTCCCATCCAATATAAGAATTTTCACATTCATTCCATACTCTTTTTCTATATAAAAAGTGAAATTTATTAAATTTATCTGTTCTATACTTTTCATTTAATTTTTTACATATTTCTATACCACTTGATATTACCTCATTATCAAATCCTTTTCTAGGTTTATCTTCTTCTGAACAATCCCCTAATAATGCGAAATATATATTTTCTGATTTATTGGCTAAATAATATACTTCTAGCTTTTCAAACATTTCTTTTACTTTTTCTTTAGACTTTAATATTGTTGGTATTACTACAAAGGTACTTTTATCTTCTGGTATTCCATCTTCATAATCCATTTTTGCTATTAATGTTGGTTCTTTAAATTTACTCATAAAATAATTTTGAATTCTTAGAAATATTTCAGCTATTGGTGGATATGATAATATAGCTACTATTATTGATATTATAATATTTTTACTTATATTAAAATATAAAAAGTACATAAGCAAACAAAAGTATATTGGTAATATTAAATTAGATGCTATATACAATTTTGCTTTTGATGTATTGTTCATTTTTTTATGAATTTTTATTTCTAAAATATTATCTAATTCTTTTATTCCTTCATCTCTCATTAGATAATATCCAACATGTGATTTTTTTATATCTTCTATATTATCTGAATTCTCATATTTTTTACAAAGTTCAACTATTTTTTCAGTTATATAAATTTCAGAAATTTTAGTTTTCTTAGCTTTTTTCTCTATTATCTGTCTAAAATAACTTTTACTTGCTTCATCCATTTTAGTATATATTCCTGCTGGATCTAATTTTAAAATTTCTTCTGTGGCATTCATATAATTAAATAGTTCACAAAAGTCAATTCTATTTATTTCTTTTATACTTGTTATACAATTTCCAATTGTAATTTTTATATTTGCTATTTGAAAATGTTCTTTCTGAATTACTTCTGATATTGAAACTCCTAATTTTTGAACTTCTTTTGATAATATATTTTGGTATGCAACAGCTTCTTTTCCATATAATTTTAATTTATAAGACATATATTCTATAAATGCATATCTAATATTTTCATCATTAAGTTTTAAATACTTAGTATTACTATTAAATTTTAAATTGCTATTTTTCTTTTCAACAATTCTTTCAATAATGCTTTCTGCTCTATACTTTTGGATTTGTGAAGAATAAATTTTTTCACAAAGTTCTCTAATATGTGAAATCAAAGATATTCTTAAAAAAATACCCATACTAGCTAATTCTTCCATACTAAGAAGTTTCTTTCTTTGATATCCATGTAGTGCAATATCTATTAAATCTCTATCTATCTTGCAATCTGAAAAAGCTACAATTTCCTCTGTTAATACAAAACTTCTAGCAAATCCTAAATATCTGTCATTTGATAATCCAATCATATTTTTATATTTTCTAATAGATAACTCTTTTTGTATAGTTTTAACTGTTTCTTCAATAACATAAAAATTGTCTAAAATCCATTCACCAGCAGAATGAATTTTTATACCAAGTTTCATATGTTTTGTGAGTAAATTATAAGTTTCTAGAATAAACTTATAATCATCTATTAAATTTGAAATTGGATACGTAATTTTATTAGAATAACTTCTTGTAATATGATCTGCTGCTGTTTTTTCTAAGTGATTGGCTAATTGATTTCTATCTAACAATGTTCCTTTAATATTTAATTTTTTGTACTTTTTCATAAAAATCCCCTTATGCTTTTTTAAGGTATTTTCTCCAAAAATTTAGCATTTATACAAATTTTTATGAATAATTTCACTATAAAAAAAATATATATAGTTTATATATTTTTTAATAACTAATATATAATATTGATATTTACTAAAGGACATATTTTTTTATTTTATTCATATATTTTAATAATAAATTTTATTTTTATTGAGGTTAGTATATGGTTGTTTTTAATAAAAAAAGATTGGTCTTTATTAATTTTATTATTGTTTTTTCTATTTTTTATTATAGTTTATTTTCTAATAATTCATCTTATTTTGAACCTGTTTCTTCTACTCCAGTTTCTAATCATACTATTATTTTAGATGCTGGTCATGGAAATCCTGATGGTGGTGCTGTTGGTGATGATGGTTCTATTGAGTCTGATATTAATTTAGATATTGTTCTAAAATTACAAAATTTATTTGAGAGTTCTAATTGTAATGTTATTTTAACTCGTTCTGACGAAAATGGTATTTACGAATCTTCTGCTGATACTATAAGAGAGAAAAAAATTTCTGATATGAAAAATAGAGTTGATATTGCCAATAATTCTGATGCTGAACTTTTTTTATCTATTCATATGAACAAACTTGACCAATCTCAGTATAATGGTTGGCAAACTTTTTTTAAAAATAAAGATAATGCAAGTAAAATTATTGCTGAAAATATTCAAACTAGTTTAAATCATTTTTTAAAAAAAGATAACAATAGAACAATTAAATCTATATCTAGTATCTATTTGACTAAAAATGTTACTATTCCTCTTGTTATTGTGGAATGTGGTTTTCTTTCTAATCCTGATGAGAACAAACTTCTTCAAACTAATTCTTATCAAGATGAACTTGCTTGGAGTATTTATATTGGTATTATGGATTATTTTAAACCTTAATATTTATTTCAAAATCTAAAAGCACATCATACGTTATATATGATGTGCTTTTACTTTGTTTTTAATATTTATTTCTTTTTGTTTCTTCTTACTAGTTTTTTATATCCCTTTTCTTCTATT
>CAOJJB010000035.1 GCA_948436975.1 uncultured Clostridium sp.
CTCCAACAAATACAACCTCATAATTGTACTCACCTGGCATAATTTCAGCCTGCCCATTAACCTCCCAAGTTAAACCCTTGGGAGCTTCCATTCCATCTTTGACCTTCAACTCTATCTTATGAGCTTTTCCATCTGCCTCAACAGTCTGACCATCTATTTCAAACCAGTCCATCGGGTATGATGCGGGATCAATGTAATATGTCCCACCGCTTAACAGCCTTACATCATAATTAGCATTTGGCTTTCCACCAACATGAATTGGATAATAACCTACATTGGCTCCCTTAAAAGCCTCTGTAGTAACAGTTATGCCTAAATCATCTCCTTCTATCAAAGAACCTTCTACAACTCTATAGGTTGGTGTCAGGATCTCTTCATCATACTTGCTATGTTGATCATCTGTTACAATACCAACATAACGTTTCTCAATCGTTAATGTTCCCTCTCTATTTGGAAAATATACAACATAATTCCGTTTATCCTTCGGTTCTATTTTAAGCTTTATTGTATGTTCTCCCGCTTCCTTATAAGAATTTATTCCTACATAGGTAACCTTTAACCTTTCGTCCAGATTATTTAAACCATCAATCTGAAGTGTATGCAATTTTCCATCATATTCAATGACTTTATCAACTAACTGATACTCAGATGCATTTAAAGCAACTGGTAAAACATTCACATACACTGTTTTAGAATCAATTTCCTTATGGTTGGCATCCACTTCAAAATGCGCTGTAATGGCATATATTCCACTATCTTTGGCACCTGCTTTTTTCTTCATAATCTTAACATCTTCATAAGAAGAAGTATAAGAAACTTTAACCCATGGATCAAGGTTTGTGGCTTCGACCCAATGATACTTACCATTATAATCAACGGTAAACCCTTCAAATTTGGGTTCATTTGATGGCGCCTTCTTTATAGTTATGGTTGCCCACATATCAGGAATTCTTTTATATCCAGCTTTTCCAATAAATTTTATCCTAACAGTACTTGTACCCGCATTTCTGCGACCATTGTTAAAATATTTTACCTTAACGCCTTTTGGCACACCTTCCGCTTTTACTCTGTGCACCTTTCCATCAAAGACAGAAACAACGTTTTTAACCTTTAATCCTGATATATCGTATTCCTTTAATTCATCAGGTTTTTTTGGATCTTCTGGATTTTGCGGAGTTTCAGGTGTTTCAGGCTTTTCGTCTGCTGGTTTCTGCGGAGTTTCAGGATTTTCATCTGACTTCTGAGAATCATTCTGCTTATCTGATGTATCAGATGACTCCTCATCGGTCTTCTTATCATCCTTTTTATTTTTTCTCGCAGTTTTTTCCGCATGTGGTGGTTCATCATCATCTTCTTCTTTATCTTTTTTGTCTTTTTTATCTTTTTTGTTTTCCTTATCCTGATTTTCAGAAGATTCTGATTGTTTCTCATTTACCTTAACAATTATCCTTCGGTTAAGTATCTTATCCTTATAGGAATAGTATACTTCATATGAGCCTGCTTCTTTTAATCGTTTTACATTCCTTTCGTCTTTGCCAATCTTCTTGATATTGACATTAACTTTTTTCCGCTGCGCATCCTGCTCCTTTTTTGATACCAAAGTACCTTTTCTTAAAAATTCAACATCATCTGCTGATGGCTGCCGAATTGCAGTAGCATCATCTGGTGAAACTGTAACTGTTTCCTCTAACGGAATGTTAGCTGCAAATCTCATCTCATACTCATTTTCTCCATGACACCCTTTTAACTGTGTTGCTGCCAGTCCTGCTGCAATAAGTAACACAATAATAGCTGCCCCAAACGTAAACCATTTCTTCTTTCCTGTCATATCGGTTCCTCCTTAATTGGTTTAATTTTTAAATTTTCAATGTCCAAAAAGATCGTTCTTTGTGCTCCAATTATAATAGCACTTTTTATATATAAATGAGCGTACTCCAGCGCTCATACTATTTATATTATAAAACATTTTTGTAAAAAAGTCAATTTTTGGAATTAAAAAAGTAATTTTTTATGTAAATGTTTTTTTTTTGGCTCGGGTGGTAAGATTCGAACTTACGCATGTCGGAGTCAGAGTCCGATGCCTTACCGCTTGGCGACACCCGAATATTAAAGTAGATGTCTAATATTTTCATACTAATTTTGTAACTCCTTTAAACTGAGTAACATCATTACATTATGAGCACCTAATTATTTTGTTATTATATATTGTACATTAATTTTTTACAATACTTTTTTGCAAATATATAAATAAATTATAATAAAAATTTATTTATATTATCTTCATAACTCTCTCTATTTAATCTAATATTTCTTATAATATTTAACTATCATAAAAAAATCTTTATAACTTTTTTATTAAATTTTTTTATTTCTATAGACTTTTTATTTTTTTTTGTATATTATATTAATATTGTATTAAAGTATTATTTAGGAGGTCTTTATGTCAAAAATACTTAAAGTATTTATAATATTAGTATGTATCTTAACATTATCAATTAATATTAATTTTGTACAAGCAACTTCTTCTACTAACAAATCTCATAATGAAAATATTAGTAACGAAAGTGAAGATAACTCAAACAACGAGAAAAATCAAGAAAACGAAATTGTAAATGAAACTTCAAATAGTGGTTTATCCACATTATCTCCATCTTCAGTAACTAGCATATCACCTGTAAATAGTTATGAACAAGCAAATCTAGAACTAAACAATATACTTTGTATTATATTAATTGCAATTGGAACTTTAATTATATTATTAGCAATCGCAATTTTAATAAGACTAAAAAAATAAATTATAGCAAAAATTACAATATCTAATACAAAAAACAAAACTACTTGTTTTTGTTATATATATTAAAATTTGCTAAATAATAGGATTACATAGAAAATTATATTATAGAAAAAAGTATTATATAAAATTTACATCTTATATAATACTTTTTTAATTACTAACTATTATTTTGTGTCGCATAATACCATATAGCAGCAATTATAATAATAGCAGCTACTACTAAAATAATCCACATCCACGTTGTTGTTGTCATTGTACCAAATCCATTACCAGCATCAGTAGTTGCTTCTGTTACTGTTCTAGTTACATTATAATCTCCTGTTCTTCTATTATCACCATTATTATTACCATTTCCATCTACATCTTCTACACCATTTTGTACATCATTACCAACATCTCTAACTGCATTTCCTACATTATCTACACCTTTTTTTACAGTATTAGCAGTATCACCTACTATATTACCTGAAACCACGTTTTTAGCACTATCACCTGTTTTATTTAAAGATTGCATAATTTCATTTCCTAAATTAACTGAACTACCTTCTTCAGCAGCAAAACACATTCCACAACATAGAGAAAGGACTATTATAGCGAAAACACATATAAAACTTTTCTTTGCCATAATTTTTTCCCTTTCTAGTAAAAAGAATACTTCGCTCACTATATTTAGCGAAGTCATATGAAAAATAATTTTTCATATATTCTTATTATTAATCTTAAAAGAAAAAATATGCTAGCAATATTTGAAAAAAAAACACTCCAATTTTTTCTACTTATATAATAATTCTCAATTATATTTTACAAATATTTTTATTATTTATTACTTATATTTATATTTGAAATATCTGTTTTCAATTCCCTTGCAACTATATTTTGAATTTTTGAAATTTCTTCCTTTTTTAAATTAGAAGATTTTACAACAACACTTACAATTTCATTATTTATTAAAATTACAACATTTTCAAAGCCCTTATTCTTTATTAAATTTTCAGCTATCATTATTCCATTTTTGGCTGTTGTTATATTGGAAATTTCTTGTGCTGCTATTGCTCTTTGATCTGATGGAGTTTCTGATGAATTTATAATTTTTTGATATGTTTCAATCATTTCTGAATACATTCTATCTCTTTGTATTTTGGTTTCTTCAAAATAGCTGTCATTATTTTCCATTTTTTCTTTATTTTGTATACTACTATTTTCTTGTACTAATTCATCATTTGAAACTATAGCTCCACTTTCAACTGGTTCACTATTTACTAATTGAACATCTCCTATATTTATATCATTTGTTTCTGATGATACTTCTATACTTTTATTTTGTTTATTATCTAAATTATAATTAAAATATCCAACTAGTATTAATGAAAAAGCAATACCTGTTAATATTACTTGTTTTGTTTTTTCTTTGTTAAACTTCAAAATTAATCATCTCCCATCTCAAAAACTTGTATTTTATGTGTTGCAATTCCTGTTACTGCTTCAACAGCTGATATTATATTAGTTTTTACTGTTGCGTCTGATACTCCTTGTGCAGTTATTATTGCTCCTTCAACTGTTGGCATAATCATTTTTTCTGTTATTACATTTGAACTACTATCTGTTATAACATCTTTTTGATTATTTTCTGTTTCAGTAGTCCTTGTACCACCTGATGTATCTTTTTCTTCAACAATGCTTGTACTTGTACTTACATTATAAATTGGAACTAATGTACTACTTTCTGAATATGTAATAAGTACAGAAACTTTTCCAACTCCATTAATTTTACTTAAAATTTTTTCCAATCTTAATTCTAAATCATCTACATCTGCATTTGTATTTATTGTTTCACTTGCAAGTTCAACCCCTGCTTGATTTTTATAATCTTCTTTACTTTTATTATCACCTTTCAATATTTTATTTATAACAATTAAAGTTATTACTAAAATTATTAAAAAGGAAACCAAATTTTCCGTCCTTTTCTCTTTGTTATTAAAAATTTTTTTAAATTTTTCAATCATATAAAATTTATCCCTTTCTATATTTACTTGAATATAAATAAATAATATCTTTTATCTAAAAACAATTTGATTTTCTTTGACTAAATAATTTTCTTTTAAAAACTTAATAATATCATCATAATTTATTTGTGATTTTACTGTATTTCCAATAATTACTGGCTCAACTGAAATTGTATTATCTATTCTTCCTTTTATACTAATTTCTATATTTTCTATATTTTCATAATTTTTATCAACTTGTACACTAACATTATTTACTTCATAACCTAAATTTATAATCTCACTTTTTATTGTTTGTTCTATTCCTAAAATATAAACATCTTTTATATCTGTATCTAAATTTGCATGTGTTTCTTGTGTTTCAAAATCAAAAACATTTTGAAAATTAAAATCATAATCTATTAACTTCAAAATTGGATTTACAACAATAAAAATAATATACACTCCAACTACTACTTTTACATATTTTTTATTGTTTCCTTCTGGAATTAATAATTCAATAATTACAGAAATAATTATTGCTACTATTATTCCCTCACACCATTGTCTTATTACTCCTATCATTTTTTACCTTTTCTAAACAATTTATCTATACATTAAAGCACTGTTTGTAATCTTAATTACTATTGTTATTCCAATAATAAACATTACAGATACAGAAATTAATATAGCAAGTAAAATTTTATAACTATCTGCTATTTGATCTATTAATTTAACAATTTTTACATCTGCAACAACTTCACATACAGCTGATGTCATTTTAAATGCAAACCATAAAATTAATATTCTAATTATTGGAATAATTACTATTCCAACTATTATAAAAACTCCTATTATTCCAACAGAATTCTTTAAAATATTTCCACACCCTATTACACTATCTACCGTATCTCCTAAAATTTTTCCAACTACTGGTATAAAACTTGAAACAGCTGCTTTAGCAGTTTTTCCTGTAAGTCCATCAACTGAACTACTTAATGTTCCTTCAAGTGATAAAGTACATGAGAAAATTGTTAAAACAATTCCCAGTATCCAAACAATTGAAGATTTTAAAAATTTTGATAGCCTGTCTATTTGTATTTTGTCAGAAATATTTGAAATTATTGATATTGTTATAGCTACTAATAATAATGGTATTAGAAAGTTGGTTATAAAGTTTCCAATAAAATTTACCATAAATAATAATATTGGTTGTGTTACACTTGTTGTTACAATTGTTCCAGTTGTAAGCATTAAAGTTATCATAAGTGGTATTAATAAATTCATAAATCCTACAATATTACTTATACTTTCCTTTGTTACTCCTAAAATTGAAATAAAACTATTTGTAATAATAGTAACAATTATTAAATATTGGACAAAATATACTACTTTACTTGAACTTGAATTTCCAAGATTTTCTATTATTGCTTTAAAAATACTGTGTATTATTATTATAATTACAACACTTATCATTAATTGCACTGCTGTAGATAATTCATTTAAAAACATTTTTCCAATATTTCCAATTTGAAAAATATTTCCTATATTACCAGATATGCTGTCTGTAAACATTTTTGTTATATCTAAATTTGGAAAAGCACTTTCTGTATACTTTTTTGCTGAATTTAAAAAATCATTAATTCCAAGTGCATTTGTTTGAGAATTTATAATTTCATTCATTAATTTCTCCTATGGTAAAAGTTTTGTAAGTGTTTCCAATGTTGTTGAAATTACTGGGATTGATAATGAAATAACTATTATCTTTCCTCCAAAATCTATTTTATTTGCTATTGAACTTTCTCCTACATCTTTACAAATACTAACTGCATATTCTGTTAAAATTGAAATTCCTGTAATTTTTAATAATAAAGATATAAATGCATTATTATAATTAGAATTATTAGATAAGTCTTGTATAAATGTAATTATTGATCTTATTGTATCTATTGCATAAAAAATTATTATTGCTCCACCAATTAAAACAGCATAAATTGCATATTCTTTTTTGGTCTCTTTTAAAATAATTGTAATTATCAAAGTTAAAAATCCAATTCCTATAATTTTAATAATTTCCATTATAAGTTAAACACCGTCCTAACTGTTTCAAATAATGAACTTATTTCTTTTACTACTATTGTAAGTACAATTACCATTCCAGCTAAAGTTGTCATCATTGCTTGATCATCTCTTCCTGCTTTAGTTAAAATCTGATGTAAGACAGCAACCAAAATTCCTACACCTGCTATTTTTAGTAATAAATCAATATTCATAATTATCTCCTAAATTAAAATTATACAAATTCCAATTCCTAAAACTACTCCCATTGTTTTGTATAATTTCATGTTTTTATTTTTTTCTATTTCAGCTTTTTCAAGTTGTTTTTCTATTAATCCTTGTGTTAAAACTATTTCATTGACTTGTCCTTTTATGTCTGTTTTTCCTAATAATTTCCCCATCATTCTTATTATCTCTTTGTCTTCTTGTATTAAATTATTTGTATCTTCATTTATTGCTTCTGACCATGCTTCATATATATTTTTATTTTTTTGTATAGTCATTAAAAATATATTACTATTATTTGAATATATTACATTTGATATATCTTCAAATATATTTTTTAATGGTTCATATGTAAATTCTATTTTGCTTTTAAACATTACTAATGCATTTTGAAATTTATTTAATTCTATAACTCTATTTTCATAAGTTTTTGCTTTTAGTATTCCAATATATGAACAGATACCAAGTATTCCTATTAAAGTTATTCCTTTTAAAAAAATCATATTCCTCTTCCTATATTTACAAGATTTTCTTCTTCAAAATATTCTTCATATTGTAAATTTCTTCTATTTAGCAAATATATATTTTTATATGTGCCTTTTTCTTTTGTACTTAAAAAAATTATTATTTCAAAAATATGGGCATTTATTAAATTTCTTAAAACTGGATTTAAATATATATCTTCTAAATTTAATCCATGTGCTGTAAATATTCCTTTACATCCTGAACACATTGCATAATTAATTACTTCAATATCTTCAAAACTTCCTATTTCGTCAGCTACTACTACTTTAGGTGCCATAGATCTAATTAACATTTTCATTCCTATACTTTTTGAAACATTTTCAATTACATCTGTTTTTATCCCAATATCATTTTGAGGTGAACCTTTATATAATGATGCTATTTCTCCTCTTTCATCTACTACACCTACATTTATTCCTTGAAAATTCAAGTGTTTTATCCCATTAGATACTTGCTTTACTATATCTCTTAAAATTGTTGTTTTTCCACTCCCTGGTGGTGATACAATTAAAGTATTGTATACTGTGTTTTGTTTTAAATTTAAAATATGTTTTAATATGTTTTTACTACAATCTAAAATTTGTCTTGATATTCTAAAATTTAAACTATTTATATAATTAATATTTATTACTTTTCCATTTTCTATAACACATGATCCACTTATTCCTACTCTGTGTCCTCCTTTTATTGTTACAAATCCATTTGCTATTTGATTTTGATATGAATAAATTGAATTTTCACATACTGCTTGTAATATATTTAATATTTCATCTGAATTTACTTTATATCGTACTATTTTTTCTAAATTATTAAATTTTAAAATTATTGGTTTGTCCACTCTTATTCGAATTTCTTCTAAATTACTATTCGTCTCTTGAATTTCTTTTTTTATAATATCTCTTATTTTATCTGGAAAGTATTTTAAAATATTATTCATCTTTTCCCTTTCTTTATTTGTACTTAAAATATATATATTCATTTTTTTTATGTTTAGAACTAAAATAAAAACAAAATCTAAATTATTAAATATTTTCTAATAATTTAAATTTTGTTTTCTATCTTCTCCTATAATTGGTTCTATGTATGGTGTTACTCCAATTTCTTTAAATTGTTCTAAAATAGGAATAATATTTGTTCTTGTAGGTATTCTTATATATGGTAATATATTTTTTGTATTTCTTTTTCCTTCATAAGATCTTAAATAATAAAATATACCTTCTATTATTTCTAGTATTAATTTTTTTCTATTATTATTAATTTCTGAATAGTTACCTGATACATAACCTATTTCTAAATCATACAAACCATTTTTTAATTCAATAACTGCTAAATTTCTATACATATAATCAAATCTTTTTTCATCCATATATTTTTTTAGCATATTAAGAACAGTAACATCATATTTACCTAAACTACTTTCTTTGTTCCAGCCAAAATAGGTTTCTCGAAATGGTACTTTTTCTTCATCTATCTAGAGTAATTTTGCATCATCTTTTGAACATACAAAAGTAAACATTTTTCCATCTGTATTTTCTTGTGTATTTGGTAAAACTAAATAATTTAAACCTGATTCATCAGCTTTTTCTATCTTTTTATATAATATATTTATATTGTCAGTATGATATTCTAATTCATCATTTTGAAAAAATTTTTCACTATCTAATAGACCTTTTGCTCTTGCTATTTCATTTATTTTGAGTTTTGCTCTTATAAATTCTTTTAAAAATTCAAAAGATTTACTTTCTAGATTATTACTATCAAATAATTGGCTAAATGAAAAATCTTCTAATACAGATGCATTTGTTGTTTGCTTTTCTATCTCTTCTAACATCATATTCAGAATATTAAAATCATTCTGATTAAATATATCTTCATAATATTCTAAACGGTTATATTGCTTAAATACTTCTTCTAAATCTTCAATTAAAAATTTAGAAAAAATTTTTTGTTTTGTTGTGTCTAAATTTTTAATGGATTATTATCAACATCATCAATTTCTAATAAATACATCAGAATCTACATTTTATGTAAATTTCTAGACAGATCTCCATGTAGTTGTTACATTTCAGAGTTTATTTTATAATTAATAAACATTATAATAGCACAAAATAGGACATTAAAAAAATTGCAAAAGACAATACTAATTGCAGATGTTCTCATCTTTGTTCGTCGTGCCAAAATTATGAAATAATTTTGTGTACAAATTGACCGAAAGCTTTATATAATAGGAATTTTATAGAATACATAAAAAAAACAGTAATAAAGCTATAGAATTTTATTACTGTTTTTTTAATTTTATTATATTTCTATTGTATCTCCTACTGTTCCTGTGATGTCTGATGGTAAACAAACTACAGGACGCACCCCGCAAGCCCTCGTCGTTATAGTTGCCGTAGTCCACGCTGCCATCATAGTTCACGTACCATACGCTGTCAGCGTATCCATAAGGCGAAACCAACCAATAGCCATTACAACTGTCTACTCCTTCTGTATGTGGTACATATAATTTTGTTGGATCACTTATTGGGCCTGTACTTCCAGAATAATATTTTCCTGCTTCTAATTGTCTTGAATTTACTAATGGATTTCCATTCCAACTATTTACAAACATTTCATTTGTTGCTCCTCCTGTGGCTGTTGCTCCTGCTACTCCATTTGCAAATTCGCTCCAATTACTCTGTGTTGTTAATGCTGTTACTAATGTATCTCTATCTGTGTTTGAATACACACTATATTTGTTCTTTGTTTGTAATCCTGTCGCTGTTGGTAATAATCTATTTTCTAAATAATCATCTAATATTATATATACATTTGTTCCATCATTATAGAATACTTTCCAATTATTTACTTGTTCTCCTTTTACTGCCACACTATAATTTATTGCTTTTCCATAATCACTTCCTGTTATTGTTTCTACTAATTTAGGCTCTGCTGGTTCTACTGGTGTTGTGTTTCCTATTGCTTCATCTTCATGTTTCGTACTTCCTTCAAATTCTTTTCCTGTACTTTGTGTATACTCGATTTCTAATCCAAAACTTGTACTTTCTCCATTTTCTCCTAATGGATCTGTTGCTGTTA
>CAOJJB010000036.1 GCA_948436975.1 uncultured Clostridium sp.
TGCAAAAAAAGTGTTATTTAATATAGGAAATATTTTTCGTTCGCTAGTATAACAAAAAGAAATATGATAAAGAAAAATAGAAATATTTTGTATATACAATTAATAAAGAAGGAAATATAATAACAAGTTTATTTAAAGTCGCATATGAAATAATAGAAACATTAGAAATGGATGTTTCAAGATTTTATCATAGTAATTATTTATTTGGAGAAGAAATATAAATATATGGTTTGGCTGAAGAATTAAGGTATAAGAAAACAAGTAAACTTACTTCAGAGGATGTTAAGTAAATATAAAATATAGACATATAGCTTATAAATGGTTTAGGATATTATATAAAATTTAAAATATGACTTTATAGGGTGTATAATATGATAGAAAATCTAGTAGATAAAATTATTAATAAGCAGTTAGAAGAAAATATAATATTAATAGAGGAAGTAAATATTTATAAGTATGGTTATATACTAGTTTGTGAGGTATTTGTAAATATAATTATTGCCTTGATTATTGCAGGGATTTCAGGAAAATGGTTGTTGGTAATTTTATTTTTGATCATATACATACCATTAAGAAGCTTTTGTGGTGGATGGCATGCAGATAAGTTTTGGAAATGTACCATATATTCTAATTTGATTATTGTATTAATGCTCATAAATATAGAGTATATAATAAATAAGGTTAATGATATTGTATTTTTGAGTAATTTTATTATATGTTCTATATGTATATTTTGCTTTGCTCCTGTGGACACAAAGAATAAACTAATATCAATAGATGAAAAAAAGTATATCGTAAAAAGATAAAGATAATAGTGTTATTACATTTTATCGTTTATATAATGATGATGTTGATGGATTGGAATGAAATTGTGTATTTAATTACTTTTTCATATGTAATACAGGTGATAATGTTGTTTATTGAGAAAATATGTAGAAAAAAGAAGAAACATATTGAAGAATAATAAAGAATATAATAAAATAGTTATAAAAAAAGAAGTAAAGGGTGAAACCTTATGTATCATATAGCAATATGTGATGATAGTAATAAATTTATTTCTTATCTCAAAGGTGTACTTAATAAGGCTAAAGGGGATAAAAATATTGATTTTAAAATATATGAATTTATATCAGGAGAAGAATTCGTTTATAATTTGGATAGAGGAATTGATTATGATTTACTGATTCTTGATATGCAGCTTGGAGAGATGGATGGAAATCAGGTAGCAGAACAGTTTCGTAAAAAATTTCCATATGCTGTACTTGTTTTTTGCTCAGGAATTTATCGACCAACCATTCACTCTTTTAAAGCAACACCTTTTCGATACCTATTAAAACAACAAGATTATAAAGAATTTATTGAAACGATAAAAGAGATTTTAGATGAGGTTGAAAAAAGATCCAAAGAGCCTGCTATTATAGCACATTATAGATGGAGTATTATGAAGATAAAAATAAATAATATTCTGTATATAGAAAATTACAAACGAGGTGGGAGAGTAGTAGTATGCCCAAAATGTGAAGAAGCAAAGTATGTAGACAAACTTCTTGTAGATGAAAAACCAGGGCAATTATTGGAAAAATACGGACGATATGGATTTGCGTTAGCTCAAAGTACATATCTAGTTAATATGAACCATATAGAGGTATTGCATGTTCAAGATTTTCAATTTGATAATGGAGAAATTATGAAAATAGCAAGAGCATATCAAAAGAGTTTTAGAGATGTTTTTATTAAGAGATTCACCAATAAATATGATTAGATTGTGAGGAAACGAAGTGATATGGTTTGATAAGTGTGTTGTTTTATTTGGATGTATAGTAGAAGTGTTTTTGCTATTTGATTATTTTCGGAATTTTTTTGAATTCAGATTAAAAAAGAGAACGATAATTATTATTTTTATAACAATATGTTTTGTATTGTTTGGAATTAATATGATTGAAAATGCAACTGTAAATCTTATTATGTTTCCGTTGTTAATGTGGATATTTGTAAGTGTGTTGTTTGAAAGCAGACCAAGTGTTAGAATAGAGTATTTTGTGACTGCATATATAGTTATGATTGGTGTTGAATTCCTGTTTTTAATATTATCACAAACTACATCAAAATTGTTATTAAAAACAGGTGTAGTTCCAGTATCTGATTATGGATGGCAGATAGTAGTTATAAAGTTTATAAATTTTATAGTATTCTTAATTTTAAAACAAACATCAGATAAGTCACATAGCAAAATGACAAATAAGTTATTCTTTACATATTTATGTGTTCCAATTGCTACATTGGGAATAATGATAACTATATTTTATTCAGGAGTGGATTTTGCTAGGTATGTAGTATTGCGAATTGTAATGACTTTGTTTTTTATCTTTATGTTATTGGGAAATATGGTGTTGTTTTATGCATTTCAAAAGCATACGGAAGATATAAATGAATCTACAAGACGAGAAGTTGCATTGATTCATAAAAATGCAGAAATAGAGAGACTTACCAAAATAGCTGAAATAAATGATGATTATAGTGAGGTAGTTCACAATATGACACATTCTCTAAAAGTAATAGGGCAACTAGCTATGGAAAATAATGTAGAAAATATACGAGAAATTGTGGAAGAATTAACAGGCAGGTTAATACAACAAGAAATATATGAGTACAGTAATCATAAAATGATAAATACCATATTATTTGAATGTGTAGCAAAAGCAGAGAAAAATAAAATTAAATTTGATGTGTATGTAGAACCTGGTTGCATTATAAAACAAGTAAAAGACATAGATATAGTATCAATGTTTGGAAATATATTAGATAATGCATTTGAGGCAGCCAGTAAAGTAGATTATGCATCAATAGTATTTCGGATGTTTATGCATGAAAAAGGAAAAATGTGTATAATTAAAGTTGTTAATGACTATGTAGAAGATATAATAGAAAAAAATGGGATAATTCAAACTACTAAAAAAGAAAAAGGTATTCATGGCATAGGTTTAAAGAGTATCGCAAAAACGGTTGAAAAATATGAAGGAAATTTTAGTTATTATACAGAAAATAAAAAGTTTTATGCAGTATTGATTTTACCAGTTGAATAGAAGGATGATGAAAAATAGCTCAAATAATTGTGCTATTTTTTTATTGTCAAAAACAAAATTTGGACATAATTCAACAAAATTCGGACAATTACTGTTCAAATAGAATTATTTATTATTAAATATATATTGAAAGAATCTAAGGAGGATTTGAAGATGAAGTTGAAAAGAGCGTTAAAAAGAATGATATTAAGATGTGTTAATGTATTGGCAATGTTAATGGTTGTGCAGACTGCTAATTCGACCTGTGTATGGGTAGTACATCAGCCAGAGTTTCCGACAGAGGCTAATAAATTAAAAAAGATCTCGTAGGAAAATTAGAGATGTAGAATTATACAATGGAAGATATATTTATAAAAAGAAAGTATATCTTCCAATATGTATTTGAAATGTATTGTATATATGAAATAATTTTAATGTACCAAGAACTTTTTGAAAAAGATTTTGATATGTTTTTATAAACTGGACAGTTAAAAGTTTGATCAATTAGTGTAAATAGGTCATCATACTAGTTTTTGATAGAACTTTATTGGGAAGGTGTGCGAAAATATCGAAAATTGAATACTTCTAATTTCCCTTTGCATTTTAGGTATAATATTTGGAGAATCCTTATAACAATGCAACACAAAAGAATATAATTTTCGGTTACAAGGCATACAAGGCATCAAAGATAAACATAAGTTCTATAAGGGGAGAAAATATGAATAAATGCAAAAAATTAGCAACCTTATTTATATTGATGGTAGTTTTGAGTATTATTTTTACAGCTTGTGAGAAAAAAGAAAAAAGGAACGCATCATTAAATAATATGGAAGATAGGGATATTTATCAAGCATCTTTTCAAGATACTGGCGTGTTTTTTGATGAGATTGCTGATAGTTGTATGAAAAATGACTGCATTTATATTATTGGTAAAATTTATGAGGAAGGAAAAAAAGAACAAAATATCATATGCAAAACTTTTTTAGTAGGTTATACATTAGATGGAAGAAAAAAAGAACAAATAGAAATTATGCTAAAGAAAAATGAATATGTTTATTGTTTAGAAATGGATAATAAAAACCAATTTCATATTTTAATAGGAAAAGAGAAATATGATAAAGAAAAACATAAGAATAAACAGAAATATTTTGTGTATACAATTAATAAAGAAGGAGATATAGTAGAAATTTATAAACTTCAATGGAATAAACAGAAAATCGATAATATTTTATTAAAAAGAGAAAGTATTCTTATTAGTTCTGGTTCTAAATTTTATATTTTTGATTTACAAGGGAAACAGAAAAAAAGGTATGATTTTAAAAGTGATATTAATGACTTTGTACAAATGGAAAATGGACAAGTATATTTATATGGAAAATTTAATAATAAATGGATGTTAAAAAAATTAGATATAGAAACGGAAACATTTAAGGAAGATATTAGTTTTGACTCATATAATATTCATAATGGAATTACTATGTGTGCTGGCAGGGAAAATGAAATTTATATTAGTGATGAAAATAATATGTATTGTTTAGAACTAAGTTCTGGTAATCTTACAATATTGTTTTCTTGGATTAATAATGGTATCACCTGTGATAATATTCAGGATTACTTTCTAAAAAAAGATGGCAGTTTTCTAGTTATCAATACATCTTATAGTAATAAAGGAACAAAGTTAGAATTGATTTCTTTAGAAAAAGTTAAAATGAATTCTATTAAAGAAAAAACATTTTTAAAGCTTTTTTGTGTTAATGCACAAGAAGATATGAAAGAGGAAGTTCTTTCCTTTAATAGGACAAATGCAAATTATCAAATAGAATTGAGAGATTATTCTGTTTATGCAGATGCTCAAACACAATTGAATTTGGATATTGCTTCAGGAGATATTCCTGATATATTAGATATGTCTTTTTTACCTGCATTACAGTATATAAAAAAAGGACTGTTGGCAGATTTGTATCCATTTATGGAAAAAGATAAGGAAATAAAAAAAGAAGATTTTATTAATTCCATTATAGATACCATAGAAATTGATAAAAAACTTTATTATATAGATTATGTATTTAATGTTAATTTTTTACTTGGAAGCAAAAGAGATTTGGGGGATAAGAAATCTTTGACATTTGAAGATATGAAGGATCTTTATAATGACATGGAAAAAGATGGACTGTTAATAGAACGTATGACACGACAGG
This sequence comes from uncultured Clostridium sp., assembly GCA_948436975.1. Lineage (GTDB taxonomy): Bacteria > Bacillota > Clostridia > TANB77 > CAG-508 > Scatovivens. The sequence continues at coordinate 5,261 of CAOJJB010000036.1, forward strand.
GATTTATTCAAAGAAGTTTTGAATACTGTCCAGAAGATTATATTAATTGGAAAACTGGAGAAGTAACTATGGATTCTGAAAATTTTATAGATATAATAAAGTTTTCTAAAAATTTTCCAGATGAAAAAAATATTATTCGTGAGAATCAAGAAGATTTATCTACAATGGTAGAAAAAAAGAAGCTGATGCTAAGTAGGGGCAGTTTGTATAATATAAAAGAAATACAGATGCTTACAAAACGATATAAAAATATAGGTGGTTTTACAGTAGTATCGTGGCCATCTCTTAATGGTAATGATGGCCTTTCTATGTCGTTTGAGGGATTTACTATGGCAATTACAGAAGCATGTCATAATAAAGAAGGAGCATGGGAATTTTTAAGCCGATTTTTGACATATGATTATCAAAAAAAGATAAATTATGCTTTGCCGACAAGAAAAGATGCCTTGAAGAAAAAATTGGAATATGCTACAGCAACAAAAAACTATATAGATGAAGATGGTACAAAAGTAAAAGCAGTAGAATCAGATTATTTTTATGATGGCTATGAATTAAAAAAGGTTAAACTGAAAGAATTACATAAAGAGGAAATTTCTTTGATATATTCTATCATTGATCGTATTGATAAATATGGCTCTATTGATGTAATGACAGATAAAATTGAGAAAATTATAACAGAGGAAGTAGAGAGTTTTTATAAGGGAGATAAAACAGAGGAGGAAGTTGCACAGGTAATTCAAAATCGTGTGAGTGTTTATATTAGTGAAAATTTATAAAAATATAGTATTTTAATATAGATAAAAGAAAATGGTATATGATTTTTTGTGCAATTATAATTAAGGTAAGCCTTGTGTAAATTTTTTCAACTTAGAGAATTTTAAATGGGTTTTAAAGTTTAGGTTAGGGTGATTTAGTGAGTATTTTTTTGCAGTTATATAAAATGTATAAAAAATATCGTTTGCAAATATTTGAGATGTTTTTGATAGCAATATTAATTTTAAGTATAAGTATAGTAATGCCTATTATAAGTCAAAAGTTAATTGATGAAGGTTTATACAATTATAATATAAAAAAAATTATATTTTATACTATATTATTATCTATTATTATACTTATATATTCTATTCTTAATTATATGCAATTCCATATAGAAATGTTTATAAAAGGACAAATGGAATTTGATTTAATGAAAAAAGCCTTTTCTCATGCACTAAAATTGAAAGCAAGTTATTTAAAAAAGAGTAGTTTGGTTACTATTTTAGATAATGTATTTTATGATATTCAAGAAATAATAAATATTACTGAAAATAGTTTTTTAACAATATTTATTACAATGTTTAAGACATTGGGTGCTTGTATTGCATTATTTTATTTAGATTGGAGACTTGCTATATATGTGTTGCTAATTATACCAATTAAATTAATATTGAATTATTTTTTAAAAGTTAAAACTACTTTTTTTAGTTCTAATTTAAAAAGAATTAATGAAGAATATAATATATGGTTTGAGGATGTTGTTGATGGTGCTTTGGATATTAAGCGATGGGGTTTATATCAAGTAATAGAGAATGAATATAATGAATTTGAAAGAAAAACTATAGATAATAATATAGGAAAAGGCTTACTACATAAAAAATATAATGAAACAATAGAATGTATACAAACAATAGGATTAAATTTATTATATATTATAGGTGCAAAATATATTTTCAGAAATGAACTTAGTATAGGGCAATTATTGTCGTTTGTTACATTTTCTTCATATTTATTAAACCCAGTGGATGTATTTTTACATTTAAGAGTGATTTTAAAGGAAATTGAGCCTTCTATAATAAGCTTTAAAAAATTTATGGAATTTGAAGAAGAAAATGTAAATACTGGAAAAAACATAACTAATTTAAAAGTAGAAACAATAAAGTTTGAAAATGTTTGTTTATCAATAGATAAAACTACGATTTTAGAAAATATTAATTTTGAAATAAATGATGGAGAGAAAGTTGCATTTATTGGGGAAAATGGAAGTGGGAAAACAAGTTGTTTAAATTTGATAGAAAGAATGATGGAACCAACATCAGGAAATATATATATTAATAATATAAATATCTCTGATTTTAATATAATAGATTACAGAAGAAATTTAGGTGTTGTTAGTCAAGATGTTCATTTATTTAATAAATCTATAAAAGAAAATATTTTATTAGCATCTTTTGAAGATATAATTATGACTAAAAACCAAAAGTTATTTCAATTTGTAGAGCATTTACCATATCGGTGGGATACAAATATAGGAATAGAGGGTAATAATCTTTCAGGAGGAGAAAAACAAAAAATAGCATTAGCGAGAGCACTACAGAGGAAAGCAAAAATTTTGATTTTAGATGAGGGAACTTCTGCGTATGATAAAAATGCAAAAAGTATATTTAATAAATTAATGCAAGAGATTATTAAAAATAACATTTGTATATTAGTTACTCATGATGAATGTATTTTAAATCAGATGGATAAAATAATAGAATTTAATAATGGAAGAATAAATATAGTAAAAGATAAGGGGAGTAGTAAATGAAACAAGAAGTATGTTTTAAATGTATAAGTACACCAAGAGGATACTATGTTTTTGACAGGTATTCAGGTAGTATAATTTCTGTGTCTAAAAAGGAATTTATTGAACTAAAAAAGATAGAAGAAAATAAGGAAAATACAGAAAATAGTAATATATTAAAAAATTTTCAGGATAGAGATTTGCTTGTTCCACATACTATAAAAGAGATAAAACATCCAGATTCAGATTATGTTGATTATTTAGTGGATAGGCGTTTATCACAATTAATATTACAAGTAACACAACAATGTAATTTAAGATGTTCATATTGTGTATATGGTGGTATGTATGAAAATAGACATCATACTAATAAATCAATGTCATTTGAATTAGCAAAAAAAAGTATTGATTTCTTTCTTCAACATTCATATGAAACAAATAATTTGGTAGTTTCTTTTTATGGTGGTGAACCTTTATTAAATATTAAATTAATGAAACAATGTGTGGAGTATGTTTCTGAAAATGTTGATGGAAAAGATGTTCTATATACTGTTACTACTAATGGAACATTATTAACAGATGAGATAATGGAGTTCCTTGAAAAGTATAATTTTTCTACATTAATAAGTTTAGATGGTTCAAAAGAAGAACATGATTTAAATAGAAAATTTAAATCAGGAGAGGGAACTTTTAATATTATTATTGATAACATTAAAAAATTTAAGAAAAAGTATCCAAAGTATGTTAGTGAGCAACTTCGAATTAATGCAGTAGTTAGTCCTAGGATGAAAAATACTTGTGTAGAAGATTTTTTTTCTGCAAGTGATTTTTTAGAGGATGAGCAGATTAATTTTACTCCTTTAAGTCTGACGGGACTAAAAGATTCTGTTAAAATAGAATACGATTATATAGTTAAGAGGGAGTATGAACATTTCAAATTACTTCTATCTATGCTAGGTAAAATTAAAAAAGAAAGTGTAAGTAAATTAGTAATAAATTCAGAAAGTGATATTAAAAAATTATATCGAAAACTTAAGAGACATAAAAAAGTTTCTATCATTAATCATCATTCGGGACCTTGTGTTCCTGGTTGTGCTAGGCTTTTTGTGAATGTAAATGGCGAATTTTATCCATGTGAAAGGGTACCAGAATTACCATGTAGTTGTATTGGTACAATCAATGATGGAATTAATGTTAAGAAAGTAAAGGAAATATTAAATATTGGAAAATTGAGTGAGGAACAATGTAAAAGATGTTGGGCTATAGGTATGTGTAGTATGTGCATTAGTGAACTAGATTGTTTGCAGGGATGTTTTTTAAAAGAAGAAAAGTTAAAAGTATGTGAATCCAGTCGAAATGCAGCATTATATGATCTATATGAATTAATTTCTATTTGTGAACTGGGTTATCAAATTGATATGGAGGATGAATAATAATGGAACAAAAGAGTATGATGGTATTTCCATACAATCAAGATTCAGTTTCGATAATTGAAAATCGTAATAAAATTGTTTCGTATGAGTTAAAAGTAGTATGTTCATTTAAAGAAGACAGTAATATTATTTATCAAAATGTGAATATTGCAGGAGTAACTGTAACTGTAGATTTTGAAGCAGCATTAGATAAGATACAAGTAATTCTTTTTTGTGATAATATTTTAAAAGTAGATCCTAAAGGATATAATTCTAAAATTGAAATAGCTTTAAAAAATAAAAAGAAAATAATGATGAGTAAAAGTTTATTTGATGAATTATCAAAGACATCAGATATATTACTTGAAAAAACATTAGATATTGAGATTCTTCAAAATAAATATGTGAAAGAATTGGTAAAAAATAAAAGAACTTTGTATCCAATAAAAACACCTATAATAAGTATATTTGGATTTGATAGTAATTGTGATAAATTTAATACACATATAGCTTTAGCAGATAGAATAGAATCAAAGGGGTATAAATGTTTAAATGTATTTGCAAACTCTTTAGGCAAAGTTTTGGGTGGTGAAATCTTACCAGATTTTATGTATTCTGATATGTTAAGTTTTGATAAAAAGGTAAAGCTTTTTAATTTTTTTATATATGAATTAGAAAAATCGTATTCTCCTGATATTATAGTTATTAGTTCATCTTTTGGAATTATGCCAAAAAATATTTATCTATAGCAATCCAATAAAAGCTTAACCAATACCACAAGAATCAAACCAGCCAC
>CAOJJB010000037.1 GCA_948436975.1 uncultured Clostridium sp.
ATAGCTACTCTTTTTTTCTCTTTTAAATAATACATGTGTGTGTGTGTGTGTGTGTGTGTGTGTGTGTACAGCACCAAGTGTTTCATAGTATATTTTCATTATCTTCTTTTTCCTTTGCTCTATTTTATTTTAATATACTACTTTTCTTTGCTTTTGCATATAAAAATAATCTTACATTTTTTTGTACTTTTCTACGCACACTTGGTTTCCTGTTTTTTTCATTTTTGTTACTTTATTGTTTTTTTTAATTTTCTTATTTATATAGTTAAAATCTTCTTCTATTTATTACATATGTACTTCCTAAAATTGCTTTAGCTTGGTGTTTTATTTGACCTGCAACCTCCCCTATTTCTAGAGTTGTTTTATATACTCTAGAATCTACTTCTAATACTGCTATTGAAATTGATGTTAATGGAAATTGTTCTATTATTCCCCTTCTATTTGCAACTTCTACATATCCTCTATCTATATCAATATCATTATAGAAGTCCACTGCAAATTTATCAAATTCGGCTATTATATTTTGACATACTTTATCATAATCTGTTCTACTTATTATAGCTACAAAGTCATCTCCTCCTATGTGTCCAATAAAATTGTTACTTTCTTTTATTTGGTGTATGTGCTTGGTAATTGTTCTTGCTGTAAATTTTATTATTTCATCTCCATTGGAAAACCCATATACATCATTATATGCTTTAAAATTATCTAAATCAAAATAAAGTATTGCAAAAGTTTCTTTATTTAATAATCTCTTTTTCATTTCTGCTTGTATTTGTACATTTCCAGGTAATCCTGTAAGTGGGCTAATTCTTCTATTTTTTGATAATAAACCTATTATATTTTTTATTGTATAATAAAAACATTCGTCATCTATTGGTCTTTTTATATAATACTCAACATTTGCTTTTAATACATCTATTTTATGATTTATATCTATATTAGAACTTACTACTATTATTGGAGTTATACTATTATCTTCATTTGATCTAATACTTTTACAAAACTCTACAATATCAACATCTGTATTGTCTTCATCTATTATAATTAGAGCTGGTATATTTCTAAGTGCTATTTCTAATTCTGATGGTATTATTGTTTTAAATTTATATTCGTCTAGTTCTCTTGAAAAATTTTGTGTTAATCTATCTTTTAATTCAGTTTCATTTTCTATTACATATATTTCGTGTATCATATATACCTCTTATATTTATAAAAATAGTGGGCTTTTTCTCTGTAAGCCCACTTTATTGTTATTTTAGTATTTAACGAGAAATCTCTTGTTTTTCTTGTTTTTCTGTTCCGTTTACAGATATTATTGTTAGGGTAAATTTATTGTTTCCTTCTACTAAATCAAAATCAAATGATAATTCTGGTTCTGTTTTTCCTTGTAAATCTACTGTATAGTCAACATCGTTTACATTAAGTTTTACCTCTTTTATTCCTGCTTCACAACTTGCTTTTATGCTTGCTTTTGTTTCATCTTGTTCAGATTTTTTAATAGAAATGTTTATTTCATCATTATTATTTGAATTATTATTTCCTTCTTCTATTTCTACATTTTCGGTTGCTTCTGTTTCAGTTTCATCTACACTTATTGCTGTTACCTTAATAACATTACTGCTTTCATTTGGTAGTTCAACATCAAATGAAATTTCTTTTGGTGTTGGATCTTCTGCTGGTAACTCTACTGTATAATCTTCATTATTTACTTTTAATTTTATTTCTTTTATTCCATTTTCGTGAGATGCTTCTACTTTAGCTAATTTTTTATCTGCTGATATTGTTATTTTTACATCTGGTTTTGTAACTCCAGCAAAACTTTTTACTTCTGTTGTTGTATTCATATTTTTATCAACTGCTACTATTGTTAGATCATTATTTCCTCTTAAAATTTCTATGTCAAATTCTATTTTTTTCTCATCTTCTGATACTTCAACTTTTTGTTCTTCATCATTATTCCATCTATATGTTACATAGTCTATTGCTGTTTCATCTGTTGCTGTTATTCTTAGTTTTTTCTCTTCTGTAACTTTTAAGTCTATTACTGGATATAGTTTGTCCTCTCCATTTTCAGATGTGATAGATTGTTGAAATGCTGTTTCATTCCCTTCTACATCTGTTACTTTTATATTTAAAGTGTGTTCTCCTGCAAATAAAGATATTTCTTCTTCCATTGCTGATTCTCCACTACCCTTTATTGTTGTTTCTTTTTCTTCATCCCAACTATATATTAATTTCTCTATTATTTTATCATGTGTTACTTTGATTATTGCTGTTGTTTCTTTTTGCTCTATATTAATTTGTGCTTTTGTTGCAGCTTCTGTTGGAATTTCTGATTTACTTTGATTTTTATATAACCCATAGGCTCCTCCACCTAATAAACATACTGCAAATATAGCTAGTATAATTGCAAATATTTTTACTATTTTATCAGAACCTGATGATTTCTTTCCTGAGTTTTTATTTGGATTATAATCTAATATTTGATTCATATATGTAACACCTCATTTAACTTACTTCAAGCTAAATTATAACATATCGTTTTTTTATTGTAAACACCAAAAATTACCTTTTATATAATTTTTTTTACATTTCATATACTAATACATTTTATGATTACTGTATATAATGAATATTTCAAATCATATAGTTTTTATTTGCTTATCAAAAAATTATATAGCATTTTTTTGATTTTATTGAATACATTTTATAGAAATTGAAACTAATTTAATACAATAATATAATAAAACTAACTCCTTCATATTCGAACTTAATATGGAGGAGTTGTTTTTACAATTATTTCTTCTTTCATTATTCCTTCTACATTTTCCGGTCTTTCTTCTTCTACTACTTTATATCCTTCTATTTTCTTTACTTCTGTACTATATCTTTCTCCTTCATATCCTGTATATATTCTTTCTTCCATTACGTTCCCTGTTTCTTTGTCTATATGCTCTTCTCTTACTCCTCCAGCTTCTTTTACATAGTAGTATTTTACTATTATTTCTGTTTCTACTTTTCCTTCTTCATTTTGTTTTATATCATTTTTATTACTTTAATATTATCTAATCTTTATGTTATTTAGAAATTTTTATCAATTTCTATTGAAAAACAAGAAAAAAACAAGTATACTAATTTAGAAATACTCAAAATAAATAAAGAAGTAAGCTAACTATTAAAAAATAAAAATTGCGAAGAACTGAATTTAATATACTTAATAATGTCAGCATATTTAAATAATAATGAAGATACATTAAAAATTATAAATAGTATAAAATCGTTAAAATATATTAAAATGTGGTGAAAAAATATAATGATTATACCTAATGAAATATTAGATTTAATAAAAAAATATGAAGAAAAATATAATAAAAAGCCAAAGCCATGGAATTATGATGAATGGGATAGTTTTAAACAATACCAAGAATATTTAGAAGAAGAAATGGAGAACAAAAGGAACTTGTACGAGATTTAAAGATTTATTAAGATAATAAAAAAATAATAGTAGAAACTAAAATACAAAAAAAGAACTTTGATAATTCAAAGTTCTTTTTTTGTATTTATACTTTATATTCTATTATAATACATATTTCTTAATTAATATTACACCTGTTGCCATTATTGCAAGAACTGTTGTTGTTAATACAATATATGTTGGTGCTGTACCTGTTGATATACCTAAAAATACTTCTGCTGTATCTATATCATCTTCACCTGGTACTCTATTATTTGGTGTAGAATCTATGTCTGGTGTGTTACTATCATTTTGATCTTTACTAATTTCTGCTGTATTTACTTTTAATCCCATATTATTTTCTGAGTTAATCCATTTTAATACTACTTGTACAGATGCTGACTGTCCTGGTTCTAAACGTGTTGTTGATAATGCATTTGTTGTAATTACATTTGTAGAAATTTGTGTCCATGATTTATTTTCTTCTGCAATAAATTCTAGTCCCTCTGGTATATAATCGGTAATTTCTGTTGCTGTTCCAGCTATTTCTCCTTCATTTATAACTGTAATATTATAAACAAATTTAACTGTTGTTTTATTTAATTTCTTTCTGTGTATTTCTACTTTTTGTAATGGATCTGTTTCTGATAATGATATTTCTCTAGTTGTTCCATCTTCATTTATTATTATTTTTACTAAATCTTTCTTTAATGCTAAATCAAAATATTTTACATATACTTGTTCATCATCTATATCATCTTCACCTTCTTTATTATTTCCTGGTGTTGAATCTATATCATCTATTGGATTACCATTTTCGTCTTCATCATCTGCTATTTCTGCTATATTTTTAATTATTCTTGTTTTTTCTGTTACTTTGTTTTCTACAACTTTAAATGCTATTTCAACATCTTTATAATCTAATGTTTTATTATCAAATGCTTGTATTAAACAATTATCTTTTCTTTCTTCTGATTTTGCTTTTGATAAATAATCTGTTTTTACTGATGTTGCTTGACTTACATCTGAAGTTTCATTTCCGTTTTTGTCATATAACTTCCAACCATATTTTTTGTTTATATCATTGTCTGGTAAGAATTCCAATCCTTCTGGTAAATCATCTGATACTTCTTTTGCATACCCTGCTATATTTCCTTCATTATATACTCTTATTGTATATGTTATTACATCATTATTTTCTACTTGTAATGGTTCTACTGTTGAAGCAAATTGTACTTTTCCTTCTGAATTTATTGATACTTTAGGTTCTCTTCCTTCAACTTTTTCTTCATTTACTCCTGTTATAAATTTTTGTAAACTTAAGTCAAATTCCTCTTGTGTTAAGTTCTCATAGTCGTTATCATCTTGGTTTTCATCATCTCCAGGATATTTGTTTGGATCTACTGTATTTGGTGTTGAATCTCTATCTATTACTTCTTCTCTGTTTTCATCAGAATCTTCTGTTATTTCTGCTATATTTCTTAAATTAGTTCCTGTTGATTCATTTGCTAATACTATACATGCAACTTGTATATCTTTATAATCTAATTTTGTAGATTTTTCTTTATCAAATGCTTGTATTAAATTTTTTGTATCTGTTTCTGATGATTTTAGTTTTGTTGATATCAATTTAGCACTTCCTACTACAACATCTACATCTGATAAATTTTTTACATCATTAAAATCATCTACTGATAAATTCTTTATTCCATTTGTTATAGAATTTAATTTAACTGTTTTTGCATTTTCTGGTATTGACCAATAATTGTCTACATTTGTTGTGTAATTTACTAAAAATCCTAATCCTTCTGGTATATAGTCTGCTACTTCTTCTGCATATCCAGCTATATCACCTTCATTATATACTCTTATTGTATATAATACAATATCTCCTGGTTCTACTGAAAGTGCTGACTTTTGATTTGTATATGTTGCGTTTGTACTTGTTCCATCTTTTAGTTTTGAAACATCTACTTCTGGTTCTCTACTTTTTGATGGAGCTTTTCCATTTATTTTTGTTATAAATTTTTGTAAACTTAAGTCAAATACTTTTCCTTCAACTTGAACTTTTTCAAAGTCATCATCATCTTCTAGTCCTTTATAAAAGTAATCTCCATCTGTTAAATCTTTTTTATTATTTTTATCTCCAGTATAATTTGATGTGTTATTATCTTTTTGTATATAATCATTGTTGTTTGGTGTAGAATCTCTGTCTATAATTCCATCTTCTGATATTTCAGCTATGTTTGTTAATACTGCTGATGCGTTTGCTGTTTCTGATATTTTACATTCAATCTGTACATATGCACTTTCTAATTCTGTAGCATTTTCTTTATCAAATAATCCTATTTTTTTATTTTTTAAATAGTCTGTTGAATATACTGTAGAATTAGTTCCTTCTGAAACTTTTTTCCATCCATATGTTTCGTTTATTTTACTGTCTTCTATAAATTCTAATCCTTTTGGTAATGCATCTATTATTACTGTTCCTTCTGCATCCACATCACCTTCATTATATACTCTTATTTCATATATAACTGTATCACCTGTTGATACTGATACTGCATTTTTTGGATGTTTATATGTTGCTGTTTCACTTGTTCCATTTTTTAAATTTTCTATATCTACTTTTGGTGTTCTGTCTACTTTTGTTGTTTTATTTTCTTTTGTTACTGATACTATGTATTTTCTTAATGCTAAGTCTGCTGATGTTCTCTTTATTTCTACTGGTACTGTTACTTTATGTGGTGTATTTTCTCTTGTTAATAATACTAATGGTTGATATATTTCTACTCCTTCATCATTTGTTGTTTTATTTTTCCAAACTGAAGCTTGTGTTCCAAATGTTGAGTAATTTAATTCTAAGCTAATATTTGTTATTGTTGTATTTGTTTTTGGTAGATATATGTAATAATTTTTTCCGAATATTTCATTTACATTTTTATTTGTAAAATCTTGTTCCCCATCTACTAATATTTTATATTCATTTCTTGATATTTCTTTATTTGCTTGATCTAATAATTTTATTGTATATTCTGTTGGTGCCACTGTTCCTGCTGTTACATTAAATGGTCCTACTACATAATATTCATCATTTTCTGTCATTGCTGGTTTTGTGTCTACTATTGATGGATATGTTGTTTCTGTTGATGTTTCTTTTCCTTCTTGTGCTTTTGTTATTAAATATTGATATAAGTGATTAGCCATTGATTGACGTACTATATTACTTCCTATATCTCCATATGATCCTTCATATGTTGTTCCATCTGTATTAAATCCACTTAAAGTTATTGCTGGTATAGTAGTTACATTAAATTTATCTGTATCTCTATTTGTGAAATACCATATTGCATATTGTTGTACAACTTCTATATCATCATCTGTTAAGAAACCTTTTACAGCATCTATATCATATTCTTCATAATCTGCAAAAGCTTTTGATAAATAGTCATCTTTTTGTGCTGGTGCTTGTTTCTTTAAGTAGTAATTATTAAATAACCAATTTAATGCTTTATAATTTGCTGTCCATGTTGCACTATTTTGTGTAGATGATGTACTTAAATGTAATGATTTTACTTCTGAGTTTGTAGAGTCTTTAAAATCTGCTACATTTTGGTATTCTAAGCTTTTATTTCCTGTTTGTGAAACTCCTGGAAATGATTTTAATGCATTTAAACAATAAAATGCATTTGAATAATCGTAATCTCCTTCTTCTATTATTTTATAAACTTGTGTTCCTCCAACTTCATATCCATGTGGTCTTTCATCATATACTTGTTGTTGTTCTTCTGTTAAAGTTCCACTTGCTTCTTCTCCTCCTTCATGCATTATAAGAGATTGTAAGTTAGCAGTGGTGTCTGTTTGACTTAATTGTGCAAATACTGTTGTGTATGGCGCAATTAATGTTGTTATACATGCTAATACCAATACTATTTTTATAATTCTTTTCTTTAACATAAATTCTACCTTCCTTTTATATTAAATTTACATAGTTATATTATTATATAATATATTTTAACCTTAAAAGTTTATATGTCAATATTAGTTATTGTCATATATTTGTGTAAACTTAGGGCTGTCCTAAGTTTACATCACATATCAATTATATTACATTTTTGCCTAAAAATCAATACTTTATGTGAATTTTTAAGGTTTTTCCTTTATTTTCTTTATTTTTTATTTTTTATTTTTTAGAATATATTATTATTTTCTAACATAGATTTACTTAGGAGAAAATTAGTTATGAAAAAAATATTATCACTGTTTTTTATTTTTATTTTTATTTTAAATGGATTTACTTTTGCAGATGAAAATTTAGATTTAGAGGATTTAGAAAATTATTCTTTTTCAGAAGTTTCATCAAACCCTTCTACTGAACCACAAACTTATTCTAAAAATATTATTGCTATTGATAGAAAAACTTTGTCTGTTTTATATGAAAAAAATGCATATGATAAAGTTGCTATGGCTTCTACTACTAAAATTATGACTTGTATAGTCGTTTTAGAAAATTGTTCTTTAGATGAAGTTGTTACTGTTTCCAAAAATGCTGCTTCTGTTTCTGGTTCTACTTTAGGTTTAGTTACTGATATGAAAATTACTGTACATGACTTATTGTATGGTTTAATGTTACGTTCCCGGAAATGATTGTGCTATTGCTTTGGCTGAACATATAAGTGGATCTGTGGAAAATTTTTCTGTTTTAATGAATAAAAAAACTCAAGAATTAGGATTATCTAATACAAATTTTGTAACTCCTCATGGTCTTGATGATTCTAATCATTATACAACTGCTTATGATTTAGCAATTTTAACAGATTATGCTTTGCATAATGATAAATTTAAATCAATAGTTTCTACAAAAACTTATACTATTTCTTTTAATGGATCACCTAGAAGTATTTCTAATACAAATGAATTACTTGGAAATTTGGATGGAGTTTATGGTGTTAAAACAGGTTTTACTTTTGAAGCTGGTCGTTGTTTAGTTTCTGCTTGCAAACGTGGTAATTTAGATATTATTGTAGTTGTTTTAGGTGCTGATACAAAAAAAATTAGAACCAAAGATAGTTCTTCATTAATAAACTACATTTTTAATGCTTATGATTATATTGATGTTTCTTCTACTATACATGATGCTTTTAATGAATATATTTCTTATTTTAATAATAATTGTATTTTGGAAAAGACTTCTACTATTCCAATTCTAAAACTACAAGATTTAGATAATTACAAATTTCCTCTTTCTAAAAATAATAGCATCCAATTAAATACTAAGATTTATACTATAAATACATTCTCTTCTACAATTGAAAAAAATTCTAAAATTGGTACTTTAGAATTATACAATAATAATAATCTACTTTGTACTTTAAATATTATTATTGATAATAACTTAGTTCGTAATAATTGGCTCTTCTATTTTAAAACAATTTTAGGCGGGTTTAATAAATTCTAATATTAAAAGCACCTTACTAAATGAGGTGCTTTTATATTATTCATATATACTATTTTTTATTTATGTCATGATTTTCATTTTTTTGCTTTATTATTATATATGCATTTATTGATACTACTATTAATATTACTCCTATTGCTATTATTACTGTTACATCTCCTGTATATGGTGTTTTTATTCCTTTATCTGTACTTGTTGTATTTGTTTGAAGTTTATCATTACTTGGTGCTTTATTTATGTTGTTATTTGGTTTTTCTTCATTTTGCACTTTATTACTTGTATTATTGTCTATTATATCATTTACAGTTGCATTGTTTGTTACATTATTTGTAGTATTATTTGTTGTGTTGTTTGTTGTATTGTTATTTGTTGTATTATTATTTACTGTGTTATTAGATATTGTGTTATCTACTGTATTATTTGTTGTACTATTATTTATTGTATTGTTAGCTATTGTGTTATCTACTGTATTATTTGTTGTACTATTATTTACTGTATTGTTTGTTGTTGTGTTATCTACTGTATTGTTTACTGTATTATCTACTATGTTTCCTGGAACGTC
>CAOJJB010000038.1 GCA_948436975.1 uncultured Clostridium sp.
CTGGCCATTCTACTGTAAAATGTATATTACATTTTCCTCCTGCTTCTATTGTTGGATGATCTGTTGTTATAGCTTCTAATCCTTCTATTTTTATATGTTCACTTCCTGTTATATTTGTTGGTGTTACCGCATTTACCTGTGCTGGTATTGACCCTACATTTACTATATCTACTGAAAATTCTACTCCTGCTCCTGGGTATGCTAAATCTACTACACTTACATTTAATGTATTTTTGTCTTCTGATATTTCTGCTTTTGTTCCTTCTTCATTTATTCCTACAGCTGTTACTATTTCTGCATTTTGGAATTCTAAGTTAAATGTTCCTTTCGCATTTGCTGTTCCTGATATTGTCAAAATATCTGAAAATGCTGCATATCCTACTGCAAGTAGCAATAACAACACTATTAATACTATTATTACTGCATTTTTGTTTCCTCTGTTTGTTCTTTTCATCGCTGTTCCTCCTACACTTTGTTTTGCACTTATATATGCATTTATATTTATATTAATTTTACACCAATATTCGACAGCTTCCAATTTCTTTTATATTACTTTTCTAATACATTTTTATTACATTATTAAATAATTTTGTGTGCAAAATTATTTGAAAACTTTATATATTAAGAATTCTAGAGAATTTTCATATTATAAAAAATAGATAATTCTTAAAGCCTCAAAAATTTATTAATATTTTAAATGAAAATTATTTATCTTTCCAATTTAATATCTGATTATTATATGTTATTTCATTATCTTCATCTTCCTCTATAATATCATCAATTTTCTTTTTCTTAAATAAACCAGTTTTCTTCTTTTCTTTAGATATATTTATATTTTCACTTTTAGATTGTGCTATTGCCTCTTCAACAGTTAATGTCTTTTCAAAATCTATAATATTTTTAACTGGTTTAGCATATATTCCTTCAACATAAATATCTCTTTTAGGAAGTTCATGAAATTGCAAATATTCATTATATGTTTCTATAATTCCTTTATCTTTTCTACTTAAAACATCTTTTCCTTCTTTTAAATTATTATATCTCCAAATTACATGACGTTCATATGAATTAAATTCAGATCTTCTTAAATTTTCATAATCAAATTCTATTTTGAACTGAAAATTTTCAATAGTAATACTAATATTACTCCAAATATTTTTTCCAGCTTTTATATATATTTGTCTTAAAAGTTTTATTGTATTATATACATCAGTTATTAATTTAGAATATTGTTCATCATCTATATTAAATAAATTTGGTATTTCATATCCATTAACAAATTTCTTTTTTATTATTCCTTTTGGCAAGTAATAAAAATACATTTCTCCAATTGGTTTTTGATTTGGTACATCAATTATTGAAGCATATAAATATATACTTTCCCATTTTTCTGGTATTATATAAAACAATTTTTTTTGTATTTCTGAATATATTCTTTTTTCTTCTTGTGTTACTATCATAAAATTCTCCTAGTTTTATATTGAACTTTAATTATTGTTAAATTTAGTTTTCTAATAAACTACTACCTGTCATTTCTTCTGGTTTTTCTAATCCCATTATATCTAACATTGTAGGAGCTAGATCAGCTAAGCAGCCTTCTTTTATTTTTTTATTAGCAGGTAATCCTACAATTGTTAAAGGTACTGGATTTGTTGTATGTGCAGTATGTGGTTCTCCTGTTTTATAATCAATCATTTGCTCACAATTTCCGTGATCTGCTGTTATTAATAAAACACCATTTACTTGGTTTACTGCATCTACTACTTTTATTACACATTCATCTATTGACTCTAATGCTTTTGCTGCTGCTTCTATACTTCCAGTATGTCCTACCATATCTGGATTAGCAAAATTTAATATTATACAATCATATTTTTCTGATTTTATTGCTTCTACAACTTTATCACATACTTCATGCGCACTCATTTCAGGTTTTAAATCATATGTTTCAACTTTTGGTGATGGAACTAATATTCTATCCTCACCTTCATATTGTTTTTCTTCTCCACCATTAAAGAAGAATGTTACATGTGCATATTTTTCTGTTTCTGCTATTCTTAATTGCTTTAAACCTCTTTTACTTATATATTCTCCAAATGTATTTTTTATTTCTTCTTTTCTAAATGCAATTTCTACATTTGGCATTGTTTCGTCATATGGGGTCATACAAACAAAATATGTTTTTAATTCTTTTGTTTCAAATCCATCAAATTCATTATCTACAATACTTCTTGTAATTTCTCTAGCTCTATCTGGTCTAAAATTAAAAAATATAACTGAATCTCCATTTTCTATTTTGGCTATTGGATCTCCATTTTTATTTGTAATAACTGTTGGTTTTACAAATTCATCAAATACTTCTTTTTGATAAGATTCCTCTATTGCAGATATTACAGAAGTTGCTTTTTCTCCTTCTCCATTTACTAGTGCATTATATGCTTGACTTACTCTTTCCCATCTTTTATCTCTATCCATACTATAAAATCTACCAGATATCGTTGCTATTTGTCCAACACCTTTTTCTTTCATCTTTTCTTCTAATTCTGTAAGATATGCTTCACCTGATGCTGGAGGTGTATCTCTACCATCCATAAAACAATGTACATATACATTTTCAAAATCTTTTCTTTTGGCAAGTTCCAATAATCCATATAAATGTCTGTTATGACTATGAACTCCTCCATCTGATAATAATCCCATAATGTGTAATTTTGAATTATTTGATTTACAATTTTCTATTGCTTTTACAAATTCTGGTATACTGAAAAAATCTCCATCTTCTATTGATTTTGTTATTTTAGCCAAATCTTGATATACTATTCTTCCTGCACCAATATTTGTATGTCCTACTTCTGAGTTCCCCATTTGTCCTTCTGGTAAACCTACTTGTAATCCACTTGTATGAATTATTGTATTTGGATTTTTTGATAAGATTTCATTTAAGTTTGGAATATTAGCTAATTTAACAGCATTTCCTTCTTGTTTCTCATTTATTCCAAAACCATCTAATATCATTAGTATTGTTAATTTGTTACTCATTTTGTTTCACTTCCCTCTTTCTTCTATTCTTCGTAATTTACTATTTTACTAAATTCATCAGGCTTTAAACTTGCTCCACCTACTAATCCACCATCTATATCAGATGTTGAAAATAGTTCTTTTGCATTTGATGATTTTACACTTCCACCATATTGAATAATAACTTCACTTGATATATCTTCACCATATATTTTTTTTATTTCTTCTCTTATTGCCTTTATAGAATTATTTGCATCTTCCGATGTAGCAGTTTTTCCTGTTCCAATAGCCCATATTGGTTCATATGCTATTATTGTATTTTTTACTTGTTCTTTTGTTAATCCATCTAATGCTAAACGTGTTTGTGTTGTTATTATTTGTTCTGTTTTACCTGCTTCTCTTTCTTCTAAAGTTTCTCCAACACATACTATTGGTTTTAATTCATTTTGAAATGCTGCTTTTATTTTCTTGTTTACAGTTTCATCTGTTTCATTGTAATATTGTCTTCTTTCAGAATGTCCTATTATAACATATTCTACTCCTATAGATTTTAACATTTTTCCAGATACTTCTCCTGTATATGCTCCTGTTTCTGCAAAATGCATATTTTGTGCACCAATTTTTATATTAGTTCCTTGTGTATTCATTAAACAATAAAATAAGTCTGTATATGGAACACATAATATAACTTCTGATTTTGAATCTTTAACCATTGGTTCGAATGCTTGAATATATTCTATTGCTTCATTTGGAAGCATATTCATTTTCCAGTTTCCTGCAATTACTTTTTTTCTCATATTTTAATCTCCTTTTCTATTTCCAAAATTCTTCATATTCTTGTATTCCAATAAATAGTTTATTTTCTAACATTCTATCAATATTTTGGAAAATTTTTTCATATACTTCTTTTGTATCTTCAGTATATGGAAATCTAAACATAGATGTTCTTATAGCATTTTTTAAATCTTCTAGATCTACCCAAGAAATTTTTTGTACAGATAATTCATTTGGTTTTACTATACTTTTATCTTTTACTTTATAAGCATATACAGAAACAAAAGTTCTTAAATTATTTTTTCTATTATCTGAAAGAGTAGAAAAATCCATTTTAATTTTTCCAACAAAAATTAATTTTTTTAGTATATCAAGTTTACTACACCCTTCCATTGTATCTTCTTCTATCATTTCTCTAGACATAGCCATATTTTTTAATTTATTATTTCTTACATGCCCTGAACATAAATCAAATTCTCCTGGATCAATTTCATTTTGTCCTCTTAATTGAACAGCAACTTTTTTATCTTTTGGATCAATTATAAAGCAAGTTACATAATCTATCCATGGATGAACTCTCATTCCTTTAAATTCTACTGTATTTAATTTATTATAATCACTTATACTAATTACTCCAATAGGATCCCTATATTCAGTAAACATAAGTATTTCTTCATTATTTGTATAATCTTTTGTAGGAATAATTAAACTATTTTCCATTTTCTATTCCTAACTCTCTTTCAATTTACTATTTTAATTATTATTTATTTTGTAAAGCTTCTATTCCTGGTAACTTCTTTCCTTCTAAAAATTCTAGTGATGCTCCTCCACCAGTAGAAATGTGTGTGAATTTTTCAGCTAATCCTGCTTTTTCAACAGCTGCTGCTGAATCTCCACCTCCTATTATTTTTACTGCATCTACATCTGCTAAAACTTTTGCTATACTATTTGTTCCAACTGCAAATTGGTCAAATTCAAATAGTCCTAATGGTCCATTCCATATAACTGTTTTGGCATTTTGTAATTCTTTTGAATACATATTTATTGTTTCTTGTCCTATATCAAATCCTTCCCAACCTTCAGGAATTTCTGTATATTTTACTGTTTTACTTTCTGTATTTGGATCAAATTCTTTACCTACTTTTGTATCTACTGGTAATAAAAATTTAACTCCTTTTGCTTTAGCTTTTTCTACTACTTCTTTTGCTAAATCTAATTTATCTAACTCACATATTGAGTTACCAACATCATATCCCATTGATTTAAAGAATGTGTAAGCCATTGCTCCACCTATCATTAAAACATCTACTTTTTCTAATAAGCTATCTATAACTCCAATTTTGTCAGAAACTTTTTTTCCTCCTAAAATTGCAACAAATGGTCTTTCAGGATTTTCCAACGCTGTTCCTAAAAAGTTTAATTCTTTTTCAATTAAAAATCCAGATACTGCTGGTAAATAATTTGCTACACCTGTTGTTGAACTATGTGCTCTATGTGCTGTTCCAAAAGCATCATTTACATATATTTCTGCTAATGATGCAAATGCTTTTGATAGCTCTTCATCATTTTTTTCTTCTCCAGCTTCATATCTTACATTTTCAAGAAGCATTATTTCTCCTGCTTGCAAGTTTGATGCTAAATTCTTTGCATCTTCTCCTACAACATCTTTAGCAAGTTTTACTTCTTTTCCTAATAGTTTTGAAAGTTCTTCTGCTACTATATTTAGTGAAAATTCTCGTTTTACTTCTCCTTTTGGTCTTCCTAAATGTGAGCATAATATTACTTTACATTCATTTTCTAATAAATATTTTATGGTTGGTAAAGCTGCTACTATTCTTCTATTATCTATAATTACTCTATTTTCATTATATGGTACATTAAAATCACATCTTACTAATACTTTTTTTCCTTTTACATCTATATCTTTTACTGTTTTTTTATTCATTTTTGTCTTCCTTTCATAAATAAATTTTATTTTCATTATATATTATAAAATACAAAGTATTCTTTTAATACATAAAAGCTAGTAATAAAGGCCGTCCTCCACCACTAGCTTTTGTATATATAAATTAACCTAATTCTGCAAAATATTTTATTGTTCTAACCATTTGGCTAGTATATGAGTTTTCATTATCATACCAAGAAACTACTTGTACTTGATATAATCCTTCTTCTACTTTTGTAACCATTGTTTGTGTTGCGTCAAATAAAGATCCATTTGTAATTCCTATTATGTCTGATGATACTAATGGTTCTTCTGTATATCCAAATGATGCACTTTCTTGTGCTTTCATTGCTGCATTTATTGATTCTGGTGTTATGTCATTTCCTTTTACTGTTGCTATTAATATTGTTGAAGATCCTGTTGGAACTGGTACTCTTTGTGCTGATCCTATTAATTTTCCATTTAATTCTGGTATAACTAATCCTATTGCTTTTGCTGCTCCTGTTGAGTTTGGTACTATATTAATTGCTGCTGCTCTAGCTCTTCTTAAGTCTGCTTTTCTGTGTGGTCCGTCAAGTAACATTTGGTCCCCTGTATATGCATGAACTGTTGTCATTATTCCTGATTGTATTGGTGCATAATCATTTAATGCTTTTGCCATTGGTGCTAGACAGTTTGTTGTACAAGATGCTGCTGATATTATTTTGTCTTCTGATGTTAATATTCCTTCATTTACTCCAAATACTACTGTTGGTAAGTCTTTTCCTGCTGGTGCTGAAATAACAACTTTTTTTGCTCCTGCTGTAATATGTGCTGAAGCTTTTTCTTTTGTTGTATAAAATCCTGTACATTCTAATACTACATCTACTCCTATTTCTCCCCATGGTAAGTCTGCTGCATCTTTTTCTGCATATATTCTAATTGTTTTTCCATCAACTGTAATAGAGTTTTCTCCTGCTACTACTGTATCTGCTTTTTCATATCTTTTTTGTGCTGAGTCATATTTTAGCAAATGTGCTAGCATATCTGGACTTGTTAAATCGTTTATTGCGACAATTTCATATCCTTCTGCTCCAAACATTTGTCTAAATGCAAGACGTCCTATACGTCCAAAACCGTTTATAGCTACTTTAACTGACATAATATATTTCCTCCAATTCTGATACTATTTTTTTACTTTAATTTCTATAGTATCTTTTCATATATTTTAGTCTATTTGACCAAAATTATTCTATATCATTTCTTAAAATTTTTCAAGTCTTTTTTTATTTCAATTCTATATCAATTACTTTATTTTACATTTTACCTTAATTTATGCCATAAAATTATATGTAAATTTTGTCAAAGTCTTTATATTATAATTTATTTCATATACATTTAAAATTAATTTTTAGCACCTTTTTTCACTTTTTTTTAAAAAAATTTCTTTTTATAATGTTAAGCTGCAAATATTATAATATAAGGAGTTTTTATGAAAAGAAAAAATAATTTATATAAGAATATATGTAATATAAACAATATAAAATCAGCTTATAACGAAGTAGTAAGAAATACTCATAATAAAAGTAGAGTTGCAAAACTTAAGGATTACAAATCTATTTATATTTATAGAGTATATAAAGTTTTAACTGAAAAAAATTATATTGTTGGCCCATATAATAGATTTGTCATATATGAACCTAAAGAAAGAATTATTTTTAGTCAAAATATTGAAGATAAAATTATAAATCACTTGGTTTCAAGATACATTTTATATCCTGCTATTTTACCATGTTTATTAGACGTAAATGTCGCTAGTAGAAAAAATATGGGTACTAAAAAAGGTTTAGAACTTGCTCAAACTTATAAAAAAATTTGCAATACAAAATATAAGAGTTATTATATTCTAAAATGTGATATTAGTAAATTTTTTGCTAGTATTAATCATAATATTCTAAAACAAAAAATATTAAAAAGAATTAAAGATAAAGATAGTTTGAAAATTATTTTCGACATTATAGATAGTAATAAAGAAGGCCTTTTTATTGGATCTATGACAAATCAAGTATTTGCTATATTCTATTTAAATGATATGGATCACTTTATAAAAGAAACCTTAAAAATAAAATATTATGTACGTTATCAAGATGACTTCTTATTATTTCACAAATCAAAAAAATATTTACAATATTGCTTAAAAGAAATAGAAACTTTTTTACAAAAAGAAAAACTTACTTTAAATGCAAAAACTAGAGTTTATAAAAACACTAATAATTTCTTATTTTTAGGTAGAAATTTTAATGGCAAATATGCTAGATATAGAAATGTAAAACGAAAATTAAAGTCAAGAGAATATTTATATAAAAATAATAAAATCTCTTTAAATAGTTTAAGTTCTAGTATTATTTGCTATAAAAACTTATGTAATAAAAGCTTTTCTAATATATTTAATAGTAAAAAATAAAGAATCTATAGAACAATAGTGGACAATATATAATCTGTAAAAGCCAAAACTATATTGAATTGTCCACGTCATTGTTCGAAGCGCCAAATTTATGAAATAAATTTGTGTGCAAATGTTGGCGTAAGCCTTTATTTAATAGGAAGTCCAAAGGACTTTCCTATTAAATAAAAAAATAATACCTCTATAATTAGAGATATTACTAAAAATATTCATAAGAAGAACTCCCTTTCAATATTTAAATTTACTAACAAATTCAACTATATATTTTTATTTTATAATCTAAACCATTTTCAGTTTAAATTAATGGACATGGTTTGTTTCTATCTAAAACTTCTCTTGTACTACTTTGTAATTTTTCATTACATTTGGTCAGATACAACCCCAGTTTTTTAGAAGCTACAGGACGCACCCCGCAAGTTCTCGTTGTTATAGTTGTTGTTGTTCACGTTGCCGTTATAGCTCACGTACCATACGCTGCTAGTGCCGTCAGCATAAGGCGAAGCCAACCAATATCCGTTACAACTGTCTACTCCTTCTGTATGTGGTACATATAATTTT
>CAOJJB010000039.1 GCA_948436975.1 uncultured Clostridium sp.
CCTGTGAGGCTGATTAACTTCCATATAGGAAATATTATATATAGGTATTAGCATATTTTTAAAATATTTCAAGTACAGTATATCAATACTATTACTAAAAATAATCAATGTTAAAAAGTTGAAATCTTTATTGTACATAATTTAGTTGTTTGATATAATAAAAAAAATTAGTTATTATATAATGGAAAGAAATATGAAAAAAGAATTATTAGAAATAATTAAAAATCAAGATAGAGTAGTTTATTTTATGACAAATTCATTTGCAGAGCAGGTAGAACAAGATCCTGAGATAGGAGAAGATTATACAGAGATTTCTAAAATGGTGATTGAAAGTGAAGAGGTATTAAGTAACTTATCTACAAATAATTTAGTATTGATTTTTTCTAGTTTGTTATTAGATAGTGAGGAAAAATCTAAAATTGAAGATATTCTAATGACTAAAGTAAGAGCAGGAGAAAATATTTTTTCTGGAATTAATGCTGAATATGATTATTTACAAGTTTACAATAATACTACTTGGAATGCTATGTTTTCCAATTTTTCAGAAGAAAATCAATCTGAAATATTAGAAACTATTAAAGAAAGATTTGATAATTTAAAATCGGAAAATAAAGCAATGTATGATATTGCTGATAATTTATATGATTATCTTAATATTTCTAATTTTTTAAGCTGTTATGATAGAGGTGTTTTTTCTGAAAAAGCTGTATCTATTATGGAAAAAATTCTTGCTAAATACTTGAATGTTTTTAATTCAATGAACTTTAACATGATGCAAGATGAATTTTTAAATCTTAATGAAGATTCTTTAATACATGTTTTAAAATATCCAAATTTATCAAGTAAATTGTTATTACTAAAAGATAATGCACCACAATTATTAGAGGCTTTTATTAATGAGGCTAATAGCATACAAGGTAATGAACATATATCAACAGTATATGAAGAAATGAAACGTATGGCAAGTTCTTTTGCTCAAAATTATAAATTTCTAAATGGAAGAGGTTCAAAAAAGTCGATTGATTTAAGTTTAAAAAAATTTAAACTCTGTGAAAAATATTTAAAAAATGGAGAAAAAGAACAATCAATAGAAGAATTTTTAGATGAAGAATTTGAAAAGTCAATTGAAAATGAATCTATGATAGGAAAAAAATACAGTCCATTTACACAAGAATCTTTAAAAATAGATAAATGTGAAATTATTTTTAATAAATATTTTTCTATTTCTATAGAAGATGCTGAAAAAATTGTAGAAGCATATGATGGTGATTTTTCTAGTATAGAGGGAAACTTAGATGACTTAAGTAAAGAAATTTTAGGAAAGATAAAATCTATACTTAGTTTAGAAAATCTTGAAGAGTTAAACCAGTTGTTTATAGGAAAACATCCTAATATTACGACAGAAATTATATCTGCTAAGAAAATGATTGCTATAGAAAGCTCATATAGAGAAGCTTATGCAAAAACATATACAAGATCATTTAATTCTACAGCAAGTAGAATTTCAAAGAAAATGCAAAATGGTAATGTTAGATTAGTAGAATTTGATGGGAAACAAGTTCCAGTTGTAAAACTTACTAGTCCATTTAATTTTCTTATTCACAGTTCAGATACTGGATTTAAAGGAGATAAGGAATTAATAAATGATAGTTTTAGAGAAACTTGGACAAACAGTAAAGACACATCACATCATTTGATTGCTACTACTAATATTGATGAAAATTTTATGGGAATGGCACCACTAGAAAATAGTGGGGTATATTACGGGTTTGTTCCAAATAACCCTGAAGATGTAAATTTGATGGGAAACCATGATATAAATTCAAATGTAAGAAACTCTAGTTATACAGCTCAGTATCCAAAATATATATCACAAGAAAAAATGTCATATAGTTCTAGAAGAGTTTATAGTGAATTTGCAATAGAAAAAGCTATACCTGACTATGTAATTATTTTTGATGACATGGATGGAACTAAGTTAAAAAATGCATATAAAGCAGCTTCTGAGTTTGAAATACCAGTTATATTTATGGATAAAAAAGAAATTGTTAGAAATCAAGAAGAAAACTTGCAAAATTTAATGGATAAATACCAAGAATCTCATTCTATTAAAGATTTAGAAAGAATAATTAAAACTTTTGAAACTAATAAGGCTGGTTGGCTATTAAATAGAGTTGATGAAAAAGATGAAACTTTTACAGAAGGAATACAACATATACAATTTGCTGAAATTTTTAAAAATTTAGGGAAAAAAATTCGAGGAATATTATCTGAATTTCAGCAAAATGCTTCTATTAAAGATTTAGTGGCATTAAAAGATATTTTGGAATCAGAAACGGAATTATATAAGAGTCAAAATGAACTTAATTTGCCATTTACTAAAGTAAAAATGTCAGATTTTCTTACTATTACTTTAGAAGAAATAACAGAACTAGTAAAAAATAATGGTATTACTAAAGAAGATGTAGCAAAGGAAACAGATAAATTAATTGCTGCTGAGAAGGGAATAGGACAAAAACAAACAGAAACGAGGGAAAAATAATATGGAGACCATAACCAACTCATATAAAACTGCTTGTAGTCAAGTTGTAAAGACATTAGAATATATGCCCAAGTGGCAATTAAGTAAAATTCCACATGCTGTAGTTGAATATTATAAAAATAATATGGATAAAGAATATTATTTTGAAATAGATACAAGGTTTACTTTAAGTGATCAACAATATTCTAAAGATGCAATAATAATTTTAACTGCTATTTCAAAAAGGTACCTATTTGATGAAAATGAAAATAAAAAAATAGATGAGGTATTGAAAGAAAATAGTATTAAGTTCGAAAATCAAAAGAGAGAATTATATAATTTAGATGAAATTTTTAGTAAAAATATTGAAAATACTATAAAGTTAGAGAATATTGATACACAAATGACTGTATATAAAGAAAGTATATTTATGAAAATATTTAAATTTTTAAAAAATATGTTTAAGAAATAAATTATATTTTTTTATATAACTGAAAAACAAGATGTTGATTAGATAACTGTCAAATATCAATTATGGAGAATATATTAATAAAATAAATGGAGCATAGAAATAAATATCTTGCTTCATTTTCAATTGTTTCTAATAGTAAAAAAATATTATATGAATAATTTTTCAAAAAATTAATAGACATTAAAAGAGGTGTGGCAATTGAAAAAAGATGACTTAAAAGTATATTGCAAATTTGATAATAATAAAGAAACGATAGATGAAGTTATCTGCAAGATGTTTAAAGATTACTCTCAAAATAAAAATATTGAATTGAAGAATAAACAAAATGAAAAGGACACGTTAAAATAGTTTTAATGTAAATATTTTTATAGGAAGGAGTGAAATGTTTAAACTAATAACTAAAAACTATAAAGTACGGCATGTATATAAGGCTATCAAGAGAAGATGGAGATAAACAAGAAAGTGAAAGTATTAGTAATCAAAGAAAGATAATTGAAAGATATGTAAAAGAGAATGAATTAAATATTTTGGATGAATATGTTGATGATGGAGTATCACGGAACTACATTTAACAGACCACAGTTTAATAGACTAATTACAGATATTGAAAATCAAAAAATTAATATGGTAATAACAAAAGATTTATCAAGACTTGGAAGAGATTATATAAAAACAGGTTACTACATAGAAAATTATTTTCCAGATAAGGAAGTTAGATATGTTTCAATACTTGATGGAATAGATACATATAGTGAAACAGTAAATAATGATATAACACCATTTAAAGCTATTTTAAATGATATGTATGCAAAGGATATATCAAAAAAGATTAGAAGTGTTTTTAAAGAAAAACAAAAACAAGGAGAATATTTGTGTAGTATACCAGCATATCGGATATAAGAAAGATTTAATTAATAAAAACAAATTAGTAATTGATAATAATGTTGCAGATATAGTAAGAAAAATATTTGATATGTATGTGAATGGTAAAGGAAGTAAACTTATTGTTGAATATCTAAATAGAAATCATTACTTAAGTCCATTAGGTTATAGAAAAATGGGAATTATTCAAAGTGAAAATAAAACGAATTATTTTTGGAATGCAACTACTTTATGTGATATGCTTAGAAACGAAGTTTATATAGGTAATACAGTTCAAAATAAGGTGTCTGTTGTTTCATATAAAGTAAAGAAACTTCGTAAAGTTGAAAAAGAAAGATATATAAGAGTTAATAATACGCATGAGGCAATTATTGATAAAGATGTATTTGAAAAAGCTCAAATAATATATAAAGAAAGAGCAAAAAAAGTAGTAAAGCAATATGATTATTTATTGAGAGGATTGATTTATTGTAAGCATTGTCGGTTGGCAAATGCAAATTGTATTAAAAGTAAATCATAATAGTAATAGA